>NZ_JARRSA010000035.1 GCF_029624655.1 Roseicyclus salinarum | reverse complement strand
CGCCGGACGCCGCGCGGCGCCTGCGGCGCGCGGGCGCGCTGGCGGCGGCGCTGGCGCTTGTCCTCTGGCTGGCGTGGCCGGCGCCGCGGGTCGTCACCGCAACCGGTCTCGCGCGCCCGGCCGAGGCCGTGACGGTCGCGCTGCATTTCGACGCCTTCCTGGAGGCCATGGAGGTTTCGGTCGGCGACACCGTGGCGGCGGGCGACGTGATCGCGGAGTTCAACGCCCCCGCTCTGCAAGAGCGCCGGGCGGAGGTCGCGCTCCAGATCCTCGTCGAGGAGGTGTCGGCGCAGTCGGCGCTCGCGCAGAACGACTACGGCGCCTTCGTGCTGTCCGAGCAGCGCATCGCGGCCCAGCAGCGCAGGCTCGACAACATCGACGCGCGCCTCGAGGGCCTGTCCCTGCGCGCTCCGGTCGGCGGGCGGGTCGTGGCCGCGATGAGCCGCGGGCAGACCGGCAGCTTCGTGGCCGCCGGGGAAGAGGTGGCCCTGCTGCAGGAGGCGCCGCGCTTCGCGCTCACGCTGGAGTTCCTGCGCGTCGACGCGCCGCTCGTCGCGCCGGGCCAGCGCGGCGAGGTCTATTTCCGCGGCATCTCGGGCGAGAGCTTTCCCTTCTTGGTCACCACGCCCGTCCTCGTGGAGCGGAACGCCACCTCCGGCGAGGAGCGCCTGACCGCCCGCGCCACGATCGAGGCCGATGACCAGAGCCGGCTTCTGACCGGCCTTTCGGGGTATGGCCGCATCCTGTCCGACCCGGCCCCCCGCGGCCTGAACTTCGCGCGCTACGCCATCGAGTACGTCAAGGTGAGAGCATGGAGCTACCTCGGCCTTCGCTTGTGAACTCGGTCCGCCTGAAGGCGGCGGCCGAGGGACGGCGGATGATCTACCTGCTGCAGGACACGTCCTCGGGGCGGATCTTCACGGCGCGTCGCGAGATGGCGCTTGCGCTGCACCGTCTGCTCGCCCTGCGGCAGGGCAGGGCCGAGGCGCGCGACCTCATCACCGAGGAGGACGGCCGCGAGCTGAACGGCTTTCTCGGCGTCATGCAGCACATGCGCGAGCAGGAGACGCTGGGGCGCAAGCCCTTCAACCCGATTTTCGCGGGTGTGCCCCTTCTGGAGGTCGCACCGCTTCAGCCGGCGCTGGCGGGTCTTGCGCGGGCGGTCGTGCGTCCCGCCGCGCTCGTGCCGGTCCTGCTTCTGGCGCTGGCCTGCCTGTTGCTGGGGCTGCAGAGCGACTGGCAGATCCTCGCGGCATTCCGAAACGTCTTCTCTCTCGAGGCGCTGGTGACGTTCGGCCTGATCGCGCCGGTCCTGAAGGTGGTGCACGAGTTCGGCCATGTCCTCGTGGCCACGCGGCTCGGCGTGCCGGTGCGCAAGGCGGGCCTCTTCTTCATCGCGCTCTACCCCATGCCCTACGTGGACATGAGCGAGGCCGACGTGCGGGTGGGCCGCAGGGGTCGCATCGCGATCACCGCGGCCGGCATCGCGGTGGACGTGACCGTCGGGATGGCGGCCTTCGTCGCCTGGCACTTCTCGGCCGGGACCTACATGCAGACGCTTCTGGGCAACATCTTCGTCTTTTCCACGCTGAACTCGCTTCTGTTCAACGGCAATCCGCTGATCAAGCTCGACGGCTACTTCATCCTCAGCGACGCCATCGGCCAGCGCAACCTCTACGCCCGCGCCTCGGGCCTGCTGACCGAGACGCGCCGGAAGGTGGCGACGCTGGGCCGCGCGGGGCAATGGCCGCGAGGCGGCGGGCAATGGGCGATGCTTGCCTATGCCGTGGCCGCGCTGCTCTACCGGATCAACATCATGGTGGTCATCGCCGCGGCGCTGATCCCGCGACACCTCGGCCTTGGCGCGGTGCTGGCGGCCTGGGGGGCGGTGGTGATGTTCGTCTCCCCACTCCTGCGCGACAGGCCGCCCGGCGCTCCGGCTGACGAGGGCTTCGCCTCGCGGCGCTGGCTGTCCCGGGGGCTCGTCGCCGCGGGGCTCGCCGCGCTGGCCCTGTTCGTCCACGCGCCATTCCGCGTGACAGTCCCCCTGTCTCTGAACGTCGCGGACCATTACCTTGTCACCGCGCGGTCGGCTGGCGTGCTGACCGCGGGGCCGCCGACCCTGCTGGCCGCCGCGCCCGGCACGCTTCTGACGCTGGCCAATCCCACGCTCGACGAGGAGCGGAGCCTGATGCAGGCCGACCTCCAGGGCGCGCGGAGCGTCTTCGAGGCGGTCCGAAGCGCCGATCCCGCTCAGGCGAGGGTGGCGGCGGAACAGATCGCCAACCTCGAGGATCGCGCCGCCATCCTCGACGCGCAGCGCGATGCCCTGAGCCTGCGGCTGACCGCCGACGCGGTCTTCGTGCCGATCGAAGGCGCCGGGCGCGGCCGGTTCCTCGAGCCCGGCCAGCCCGTCGGCATCGCCCTGCCGCGCGCAGGCGACGCGCGGTTGACCGGCGCTTTCCCCGAGCGTTACGTCCGCCTGATGCAGAACGGCCTGCGCGACGCCGAGCTTCGCATGGCGGGCGCCTATTCGACGGTCGATCCCGCGCGCATCGCGCTCGTGCCGATCCCGAGCGTCGATCAGTCGGCGGGCAGCCGGTCCTATGCGCTCCACGTCACGCTGCCGCGTCCGCCGGCCGAGGTCATGGGGCGTCCGGCCGACATCCGCCTGCGCTTCGCCTCGGCCCCGCTGTGGCGTCATGCGCAGTTCGTCGCCGAGGGCGTCGTGGCGCGCTACCGGGACAACCTCCTGATCGACCGGGTCGACTACCTCGAACGCTGATCCGCGCGGCCCGGTTCTTAACGGATGGTTAACCCATGCCGCCGCACTATGGCGCTGGGACATACGGGCTGAACATGATGATGGGCGGGGCATCTCGCGAATTGCTGGACGAGATCGAGCGGGCCTCGGGCATGGGCACATGGGCCGCGGACCTCGGAACCGGCGCGCTGGAATGGTCGGCGCGGGCGCGCGCCATCCACGAGGCGAGCCGTGACGTCGTGCCGTGCATGGCCTCGGCGCTCGCGTTCTATCCCGCACCGGGCCGCGGCGCGCTGGCCGAGGCGGTGCAGGCGTTGCACGACGACGGCAGGCCGCTGGACCTTACGCTGCCCTTCGTCACGGCCACGGGGCGTGCCCGCTGGGTGAGGATCACCGGCGTGTCCGCGTGCGTTGCTTCCGCGCCGCATCGCGTGCACGGCACGATCCGCGACGTGACCGACGAGCGGGCCGACAAGCGGCAGCTTCGCCGCCTTGCCGCGCTGGCCGAGAACACCACCAACGCCGTGATCGTGACAGATGCCGATGGGCTGGTGGAATGGGTCAACACCCCCTGCGAGCGGCTGACGGGCTACAGCCTCGAGGATCTTCGCGGGCGCAAGCCCGGCGACATGCTGCAATGCGAGGACACCGACCCGGCCACCGTCGCGCTGATCGCCGCGCGCCTGGCACGGGCCGAGCCCGTCGATGTGGAGATCCTGAACCGCGACCGGCAGGGGCAGGACTACTGGGTCCAGATGGAGATCATGCCGCTGCGCGATCCCGACGGCAGCCTCGCGGGCTTCGTCGCGATCGAGACCGAGATCACCGAACGCAAATGCGCCGAGAGTGCGCTGGCGCGCGCTGCGCGGCTGGGGCGGATGATCGACGCGAGCCTTAACGAGGTCTTCGTCTTCGACGCCGGGACGCTGCGCTTCGTGGAGGTCAATCTCGGCGCGCGACGCAACCTCGGCTATTCCACCGAGGAACTGACGGCGATGACGCCGCTCGACATCAAGCCCGACATGACGCGGGCGGATTTCGAGGGCGTGATCGGCCCGCTTCTCGGGGGCGAGCGGGACACGATGACCTTCCGCACCAGCCACCGGCGCCGCGACGGCACGACCTATCCCGCCGAGATCCGCCTGCAGCTGATGGGCGGCGACAGGCCCGTCTTCGTGGCGATGGTGCAGGACACGACCGACCGCGACGCCGCCGAGGCCGCGGTGGTCGAGGCGCGCGAACGCGCCGAGGAGGCGAACCGCGCGAAGACGGCGTTTCTCGCCACGATGAGCCACGAGATCCGCACACCCATGAACGGCGTGCTGGGCATGGCCGAGCTTCTTGACGCGTCGCTGACCGATCCCGCGCAGCGTCGGATGCTCGCCGTGATCCGGGAATCCGGCGAGCTGCTGGTGCAGATCATCAACGACATCCTCGATTTGTCCAAGGTCGAGGCCGGCCGCATGACCTTCGAGGAAAAGCCCTTCGACCCCGCCGATCTCGCGCGGCGGGTCGAGGGCATCTACACCTTCAAGGCCTCCGAGCGCCGCATCTCCTTCTCGGCGCGCGTGGCGGGCGAGGCCTGCGGGCCGCGCATCGGCGACGCGCACCGCATCCTCCAGATCCTGCACAACCTGATCGGCAACGCGATCAAGTTCACCGAGCACGGCGAGGTCTTCGTCGTCATCGACGGCGCGCCGGGCCGCCCGCTTCGTTTCGTCGTCTCCGATACCGGCATCGGGATGACGTCCGAGCAGGTGGCGCAGGCCTTCGAGGCCTTTGCGCAGGCCGACAGTTCGACGACCCGGAAATACGGCGGCACCGGCCTTGGCATGTCGATCGTGCGCAGTCTCGTGGCGGGCATGGGGGGCGAGATCGGCATCGAAAGCGCGCCGGGGCGGGGCACGCGGGTCACGGTGACGCTGCCGCTGCCGATGGCCGCGCGGATGCCCGACCGCGAGCGTGCGCCGACCGAAGCCGCCGGGCGGCCGCCGCTGGACGTGTCGGTGCTCGCCGCCGACGACAACGCGGTGAACCGGATGGTGCTCGGCGCGATGCTGGCCCGGCTGGGGGCGCGGGTGACGATGGTCGACGACGGCCCGGACGCCGTCGCGGCCTGGGAGCCCGACGCGTTCGACGCGCTGCTGCTGGACGTCTCGATGCCCGGCATGGACGGTATCGAGGCGCTGGCCGCGATCCGCGAGAGGGAGGCGCGGGCAGGCGCCCCGCCCGCGCCGGCTGTCGCGATCACGGCGCATGTCCTCGATCACCAGGTCCGGGAGATCCTCGGCGGGGGCTTCGCCGCCCACCTTGCCAAGCCCCTCGACCTCGCCAGCCTCGAGGCGGTGCTGCGCGGCCTGTCCGCCGCGCCGCGCGGCGCGACGTTGCCGGGCCGGGGCCCGAGCGCCGTGACGCCTCGGGGCTAGGGACGCCGGCCGCGCGGCGGACGCGTCAGGAACCGTCCTTGCGGCTTGCGATGTGGAACAGCACCGCCTGGCTCCAGGTTCCGTCGATCGAGAAGCGCGCGCCGATCGGGGTCGCGCCCTTGCCCAGCCGCCGCGCCCAGCGCGACCAGATCCCCGGCACGATGCCGAGGATGTAGGACGCGCCGTTCGCGCGCGCGGTTTCGCTCATCTGGTCGAAGAGAATGCTCTGGACGGCGGTTCGGCGCACGGCGGGCACCGCCTCGGTGATGAAGAAGCGCGAGGCCTCCCATACGGCGGGATCGACCGGAGCTTTGAAGAACAGCACGTCGGTGGGAATGTCGGCGAGGGCGCCGTTCTGCGCGTCGCGGAGCATGTAGCTGTAGATGCCGCACGACGCCGTGGTCGGCAGAAGCCGGGCGCCGCCAAGGACCTTGCCGAATTCGTGCAGGATCACCCATCGGCAATGCGGCGTGTCGTATTGGTCGAATTCGAGCCCTTCTGCCTGCTGCACGCTCCAGTGCAGGCGGTCCACGAAGATGGATCGCCGCGCCTCGAGATACTTCACCAGAAGGTCGCCGTGCTCGTGGATCGTCCGGAAGGACATGGTGGTCGCCACGACGTGCCCGGCGCCGTCAGCGGCGGGCTTCGCAGCGTCCTTGGCACCGCCCTTTTCACGGCGTCGCGATGCGGCACTGTTTAAGGACGGCTCAAGATCCGGAAACACCACCCAAGCAGGGTGGGCGGACGACATGGACCGCTCGTCATTCATTAACCTGCTCACTCAAATTTTTTTCTTCACCATGCCCGAATTCCTCAAACGGCTCCATAGGAAGATGTAGGTATCTGCGAAGACTGAGACATTTTCGTTTCGGTCGCATGAGCGGCGGTCCGCCGATACGTCGTGCTTTCGAAGCCATGGCTCACGATGGCGACGCGGCCAGGACGCTGTGGCCGGCCCTGCTGCGCCGCTGGCCACCCAAATTGTTGTAGCTCTCATGGAAACCGCGGCCACGGAAATGCCGGAAAGCTTCCTTTATGCGGGATAAATGCCATCGATCTGCCCCATGCGGGTCAAACGGTCCGGCTACTTGCACAGGAACCCGGCAGCCACCGGGGCGACGGATGCGGGGGCGGAGGCGGATGGTGCCGGCCGTGGCTGCGCGTGTGGAGGTTTCGTCATGACCGATGTTGGATGCGGCTCCGGCCAGGTCCCTCCGCGCATTCTCGTCGTCGACGACGAGCCGGACCTCCTTCAGCTTCTCGGCGTGGCGATGACTTCGCTTCGGTCCTACGAGGTCACGCTCGCAAGCTCCGCTTCGGCCGCGCTGCGGCACGTCTCCGGGGCGCACAGGCCCTTCGACGTCCTCGTCCTCGACATGCAGATGCCGAAGATGGGCGGTCTTGAGTTGCTGGACCGGATCCGCAGGAACCCGCGCCATGCCGATGCGGCCGTCATCATGCTCACGGCAATGTGCGACAAGGAGCATGTCCAGGCGGCCTGGAGCAAGGGCATCTTCGACTACGTCACGAAGCCTTTCGATTACGACGATGTGCTTCACCGCATCGATGCGGCGTGCGGCATCAGGCCGGGCGGAGGCGGCGGCGCGGCCAACGCGGTGCAGGAGCCGGAGGCGCCTCTGCGCGACGTGCCCGAGGGCGACCCCGAGGAAGGTGGCAGGCTGCGGCGGCGCTGGGACGATCTCCGCCGCGTCGCGGGGCGTGCCGCCGGGAGAGCGCGGGCACCGGCTCCGGCAGGCTTCGTGTCGTAGCCAGAACCGCCCGCAGGCGGGGACGGCAGCCCCGAAAACCGCCACAGTCTCATCACGATTTCACCCGAGTCCGGCTGATAATGATTAACGGATGAACGGGCGTGCTTTCGACAGCCGTTCGCGATGCGGGTCCATGGACCGTCAGACCCGAGGCGGATCGGTGCGCCGATCGAAGTCTCGGGGGGATGGACAAGGCCGGAACGAGACGCAGATAGCGGAGGATGGAGGCGGGCAGCCTGACGTGAATGAGTGACCGCGATGAAACACCGACGGACGAGGCGGGGATGACGCCGCCGAACCTCCGTGACAGCGAAACGGACGGCGCTACGGACAGCGAGCGGCTGCTGCAGAATCTTCGCGATTATGCTGCGGCCATCTTCACGCTGCTCTGGCAGCGCCAGGCCATCTTCGCGGCCGTGGCGGTTCTGACGGCATTCTTCTTCGATCCGTTCCGCGCCGCGCTGTTCTACGGCGTGATCATCCTTTGCGACGTCATCGACCTGACGATCGCAAGGCGCGTCTCGCGGATCGAGGCCCACGACACGCGCGCCGTCAGGGTCTGCTTCGGCTGGGTCATGGCGAACACCCTGCTCAGCACCTTCGCGATCGCGGGCTACGTCGTCTGGGTGGCAAGCATGCAGGAAACCGGCGGCCAGTTCACGCCGCTGTTCTTCCTGTTCGCCGCGGCGCTCTTCGCGGCGATGAACAACCACCAGGTCGTCTGGGCGCTCGCCATCAGGCTGACGGTCTACGGGCTGGCCTTCCTCTACATCTCGGTGAAGGACCTGTGGATCTACCGTCCCGAGATGACGTCCGAGCTGTGGTTGCAGTTCTTCACGGTCGTCTTCGTGATGTACTTCCTGATCGACTGTTCGCTCGTCTTCCTGCGGCTCTACCGCCGGAACCTGCGCCAGCTGGCCGAGCTGCGCGACGAGCACGAGCGCACCAAGGCCGCCCTCGTGGTCAAGTCGCAGTTCGTGTCGATCGTCAGCCACGAGCTGCGCACGCCGCTCACCTCGATCAAGGGCTCGCTCGACCTGATCAATTCCGAGAAGCTGGGACCGGTCCCGCCGCACATCGCCTCGCTTCTGGAAATGGCGAGCAAGAACAGCAAGCGCCTGGCGCACCTGATCGACGACCTGCTGGACCTCCAGAAGATCGAGGCCGGCGAGATGAAGTTCAAGCGCGAGCTGGTGAACGTGCAGGCGCTGGTCGCGGACGCGGTCGCAGGCAATTTCGGCCTTGCCGAGAAATACAAGGTCACGCTCAGGACCGAGACTTCGGATGTCGCGCCGCTGTTCGTGATGGCCGACGAGTCCCGGATGATGCAGGTTCTGTCGAACATGATCTCGAACGCCGCGAAGTTCTCGCACGAGGGCGGCGAGGTCGCGGTCGGCTCCTCGCTGTCGGACGACCGGATCAGGATCTACGTCAGGGACCACGGCGTGGGCATCCCCGAAGGCTCGCGGGACAAGGTGTTCGAACGGTTCACGCAGCTCGACTCGTCCGACCAGCGGCAGGCGGGGGGCACCGGCCTCGGCATGAACATCTCGCGCGAGATCGTGGAATCCTTCGGTGGCGTCATCGACTACGACAGCGAAGTGGGCGTCGGCTCGACTTTCTACATCGAGCTTCCGGCGATCCCGGCCAAGGACAGCGGCCTCGACGCGGACGTGCGCCTGCCTCGGGCCGCCAACGGCTGACGCGGGCCTATTCGGCCGCCCGAACCGCGCCGCCTTCGGCGGTCACGGGCTCGAAGCGCCTGATGGCGAGCGCGGCGAGCCTCTTGCGCTCGAGCCGGCCGCGCGCGACGCTGTCGAGGATCAGCCCGCAGGTGAACAGCAGGAACGCCAGGATCATCAACGCCATGGTCAGCATCCAGGTCGGCATCCGGTCCACCAGCCCGGTCTCGAAGTAGTCGTTCAGAACCGGGATGCCGAAGATGAACGAGGCGAACAGCGCGACGAGCGCGAAGGCGCTGAAGAAGGTCAGCGGCTTCACCTCCTTCATCAAAAGCAGGAACGCCG
The DNA here is from genome assembly GCF_029624655.1 of Roseicyclus salinarum. GTDB lineage: Bacteria > Pseudomonadota > Alphaproteobacteria > Rhodobacterales > Rhodobacteraceae > Roseibacterium > Roseibacterium salinarum. Next base: position 30,853 of record NZ_JARRSA010000035.1, on the reverse strand, counting down.
ACAGGATCCGCGTGCCGTCGTGGAAGGTCGACAGCTTCGAGCGCGACCCCTCGGGCCGCTTGCCGTAGCTGACCGGCATCTCCGCCACGGGCAGGCGCAGCTGGAGCGCGTGCACGGAAAGCTCGGTCTCGATCTCGAACCCGGTCGAAAGCGCGGGAAACGACTTGGCGAAACGGCGGCTGAACACCCTGTAGCCCGACAGGATGTCCTCGTAGCCGTCGCCGAAGATGCTGCGGAAGATCGCGTTGAAGATCCTGTTGCCGAAGGCGTGGCCCGCGCGCCCGGCGTCCTGCGTGACGCCTTCGCGGCGCCCGATCACCATGTCGAGACGATCCTCCACGAGCCTGCGCACGAGCGCCGGCGCCTCGTGCGCGGCGTAGGTGCCGTCTCCGTCGGCCATGACGTAGACGTCGGCCTCGATGTCGGCGAAGGCGGTGCCCACGACGTTGCCCTTGCCCCGGCGCTGCACGGCCACCACTTCGGCGCCGGCCTCGCGCGCGCGCTCGGCGGTCCGGTCGGTGGAGAGGTTGTCGTAGACGACGATGCGCGCGCTGGGCAGCGCGGCGCGAAATTCGCGCACCAGAGGCCCGATCGTCATCTCCTCGTTGAGGCAGGGCAGGAAGACGGCGATGCGCGCGTTGCCGAAGCTCGGTTCTGTCATCAATCCACCTGCTTCACAAAGATTGTTTCACGCGCGCGCCCTCATTTCGCCAAAGTATCGGATTGATCTGGCGCTGGGCAACAAGGGACCTCGTGATGGGCTCGAATTCCGCGACGATGCGGACGGATGCGCAACGCGGCCAGCAGGGCGCGGGGCAGGGGCTATGGGCCCCGGTCCTCGCCGGGTGGGCCTTCTGCGCGCTGCCTGCGCTTGTCGCGCTGTGGCTCGATGGCGGGGACCTGCGGCTCGGCACCGACGACGCCATGCGGCTCGTGCAGGTGCGCGACCTCATGGCGGGGCAGGGCTGGTTCGATCCCGTGCAGCCGCGCCTCGGGCCGGAGGGCGGCACGGCCATGCACTGGTCGCGCCTCGTCGATCTTCCAATCGCCGCCCTCATCGCGCTGTTCGGCCCCCTCGCGGGGCAGCCCGGCGCCGAGCGGGCGGCGGCGATCCTCTGGCCGGTCCTCGTGCTGCTTCCCGCCGTCCTCGTCATGGCCGCCGCCGCCCGCAGGCTCGGCGGGCGCGACGCGGCCTGGGCGGCGGCGCTTCTGACGGGGGCGGCGATGGCCCATGCCGGCAAGCACGACCCCGGCGCGCTCGACCATCACAACGTGCAGCTCACGCTTCTTGCCGTGGTCATCGCGGGCCTCGCCCTGGCGCCGCGAAGCCCGCGCTGGGCCGCGCTTGCGGGTGCGGCCGCGGCGCTGAGCCTCGGCGTCGGCATCGAGCGTGCGCCCGTGCTCGCCGCCTTCGGCGCGGCCTTCGCCCTTGCGTGGGTCGCCGCGCCCTCGCGGCTCTCGCGCTCCGCCACGGCCTTCGGCCTCTCGCTCTCGGGGATGCTGGCCGCGGTCTTCGTGGCCACGGCGCCCGCGATGGCCTACGCGGGCGGCTACTGCGACGCGCTTTCGCGGGACATGGCGCTTCCGGTCCTGTCGGGCGGTCTGGGGCTTGCGGCGATGGGCGCGGCACTGTCCGGCCGTGCCGCGCCCGTGCGGATCGGCGCGCTGGCCTGCGTGGCGGCCGTCGCGTTGGGCATGACGGCACTGGTGGCGCCCGCCTGCTTCTCCAATCCCGTGGACCAGATCGACCCGTTTCTCCGCGAGGCGTGGCTCGACAAGGTGGCCGAGACACGGACCCTGTCCGAGGCGCTGGCACAGATCCCGGAATACATCGTGCCGGCGTGGCTGGCGGGGGCCGCGGGGCTTGTCGCCGCGATCTCCCTCATGCTGCGCGGGGCGCGCGACAGGCCCGGCTGGGCGATCGTGGCCGCGGGTCTGATTTCGGCCGGGGCGATCGCGGCCTACCAGATGCGCGCGACATCGTCGCTTCCGGTGTTCGCAATTCTGCCCGTCTCGGTGCTGGCGGCGGCGCTGTTCCACGAGAACCTCGCGCGGGGGCGGCGGGCCTGCGGTCTCGCGGCAATCGCGCTGGTCGCCGTGTCGGTGCCGGGCGCCTCGGTGCCCATCGTCGCGAGCTTTCCGACCCGCGCCGCACCCGGATCGGAAGGTGCGCCGTCCGAGGCCGCGATCCTCGCGGACCTGCGGACGTGCTACGCCCCCGGCACCTACCGCGCGCTTGCGGCGCGCCCGCCGGGTGTCGTCTCGGCAAGCTCGAACCTCGGGGCGCACATCCTGCTGGAAAGCCCGCACCGCGTCCTTTCCGCGCCCTACCACCGCAACGAGGCGGGCATGATCGCGCAGCTGCGCATCGCCCGCGCCGAACCCGCCGAGGCCGAACGGCTCCTGCGCCGCCACGGCGTCGATTACGTCGCGATCTGCGACGGCGACCCCGAGACGCGCCTGCCGCCCGGCAGCGCGCATCCCGGTCTTTATCCCGCGCTCCTGCGCGGCGAGGTGCCGGCCTATCTCGCGCGCCTTCCCGTATCGCCCGAGAGCCCCTTGCGGCTATACGCCGTTCTGCCGGACTGAAAGGAGAGCCGCGCCATGCGCCGCGAAACGACCAACCGCATCCGCTTCGTGCTCGAGGACCTCCTGCCGCCGGTCCTGCGCGACAGCGCGGCCTTCCACTGGCTCGCCAGGCAGGCCTGGGGCGGGCATGTCACGCGACTGGCCGAGTTCCGCGCCCGCGCTCCCTTCCTGACCGAAGCGGAATACGAGGCGCTCTATCGCGAGCATCCGCGGGTCCACGACGGAACCGACAATTCGCGCGCCTGCATCGCGCGCATCGCGCGCGACGTCACGGGCGACAGCCTGTGCGATGTCGGCTGCGGCACCGGCGCGCTTCTGCGGCGCATCCACGAGGCCCGGCCCGAAATCACGCGCCTGACGGGCGTCGATTTCGTGGTCGAGGACGCGGCCCAGATCGAGGGCGTGGACTACGTCGCGGCCCGCATCGAGGACCTGCCATTCGAGGACGGCGCCTTCAACACCGTGGTCTGCACCCATGTCATCGAGCATGTGCTGGACTACCGGCGCGCCATCGCCGAGCTGCGCCGCATCGCGCGCAAGCGGGTCATCATCGTGGTCCCGCGCGAGCGGGAATACCGCTACGCCTTCAACCCGCATTTCAACTTCTTCCCCTACACGCACAGTTTCCTGCGCGCGGTCCACCCCAGCCCCGAGGCGCATGTCTGCGAGGATATCGGCCGCGACATCTACTATTGCGAGGATCGCCCAGACCCCGGCCCGGCGGCCGCCTCGCGGGAGCGGGCGGCATGAGCGCGGGCGCGCCCGTGGCGCTACTGTGGGTCGGGATTCTTCTGACTCCGGTCATGATCTCTGCGGGGCAGGTCCTGTTCAAGCTGACCGGGGGCCGGATCGACGGGCGCGGAGCCACCGGCGTCGCGGGCATCCTGCGCACGCTCGCCGACCCCTATCTCCTGCTCGCCTTCGCGATCTACGGCTCGGCCACGATCCTCTGGGTCTACGTCCTCAGGCACATGCCGCTGTCGCAGGCCTATCCGTTCATGGCGCTCAGCTTCGTGCTGGTCCCGCTGGCCTCGCTGGTGGTCTTCGGCGAGACCCTGGGCCTGCGCTACTGGATCGGGGCCGGATTGATCGTGGCGGGAATGGTCGTGATAAACGCCTGACGCGGAAAGGGGGCAGGCCTGCGCCCGCGTCCCGCCGCGGCGCGGAGGCTGGCACCTCCGCGCGAGCCCTTGCCGTCGAGCGCAGCCGTTGGCCCCCCCTCCTGTCCGGGGACGTGTCCGCGTGCCGCTTCCGCCACGTGGCTCGGGGCTGCCCTTGACCGCACCGGCTCCCGTCTCCAGAGGCGGCGCATCGCGCCGTCCGGGCACCTGGCGCTTTTCTGCGCGCGTCCGTCCTGCTACACCATTCCTCCTCGGGAGGACGCGATGCCCTCAAAGGTCGACCAGGAAACGCGCGCGCCGTCCATGCGCGAAGTCCAGCACCGGGCCGTGGCCGAGCTTGGCCGCCTCGCGCTCGAGGGTCGTTCCCTTGACATGCTTCTGGAGCGCGCCGTGCAGGAGCTGGGCAGGTGCCTCGACGTCGAGTACGTGTCCCTTCTCGGCCTGTCCCCGGATGGCCGCACGATGACGGTGCGCGCCGGCATCGGCTGGAAGCCCGGCGTCGTCGGAAGATCCACGATCGCCACCGATGCCGGGACGCAGGCGGGATACACGCTGTCGCAGGAAGACCCCGTCGTGGTGAGCGACTTCGTGACCGAGACCCGGCTGAAGCCCTCTCCGCTTCTGGTCGAGCATGGCATCACCTGCGGCGCAAGCATCGTGGTGGGGCCCACCGACAATCCATGGGGCATCCTCGGCATCCACGATTCGCGCACCGACAGGTGCAGCTTCGACGACTACGACCTCGATTTCATCCGCTCGGTCGCCAACATCGTGTGGCTGTCGATCCGCAACGTCCGCGACCGCGAGGAGGCCGAGCGCGAGCGGCGCGCGCTGAGGTCCTTCGCCGACGCCATGCCGATCCTCTTTTCCGTCGTGAACGCCGATGGCCGTTACGAGTTCGTGAACAAGGCATACCGCAGTTTCGGCTGGGCCCCCTCGGCGATCATCGGGCGCCGTGTGGCCGACGTCCTCGGCGAGGAGGTCTATCAGAAGGTGGAGCCGCACGCGAAGCAGGCGCTCGCGGGGCATGTGGTCAGTTTCGAAAACCGGATTGTCGTCGGCCCGGACGGCGAGAGGCGCGACGTCCTCGCGACCTTCGCCCCGCGCCACAACCTCTACGGAGAGACCGACGGATACTACGCTGCCGTCGTGGACATCTCCGACCAGAAGCGCCGCCAGCGCGAGGTCCTCGAGCGCAACCAGCAATACCGCGCCATCGCGGATTCCATTCCCTACGGCATCTGGACCTGCGATCCCGCGGGCCGGCTGACATATGTGAGCGAGTCCTTCCTGGAAGTGGTCGAGCTGACCTTCGAGGAAGCGGCCGATTTCGGCTGGCTGTCCAAGCTTCTGCCCGAGGACGCGGCGGCGACGCGCGAGGCGTGGAGCGCCTGCGTGGAAAGGCGCGGCAACTGGGAACGCGAGCACCGGTTCGTCGGCAGCAGCGGCAGCCGCCACGACATTCTGGCCATCGCCCGGCCGGTTTTCGACGAGGAGGGCGAGCTGTTCGGTTATGTCGGCCTCAACCTCGACATAACCGACCGCAAGCGCCGCGAGGAGACGCTCGCCCTCGTCTCGGCCGAGCTGGACCACCGGGTCAAGAACATCTTCTCGCTCGTCATCACCATCGCGCGGCAGGCGTCGCGCTCGGCCAAGGATGTCGATGCGTTCCGCGACAGTTTCGAGGGACGGCTGCGCGCGCTCGCCTCGGCGCACCAGCTCATCGCCGAGAACCAGTGGCAGGACATGTCCTTGTGCCGGCTCGTCAAGGCAGAGCTGGCGCCCTATGGCGGGCCGGACACGTCGCGCTGGACCGTCGAGGGGCCATTGCTGAAGCTGCCGGTCGCCGCGGTCCAGCCGCTGGCTCTGGCGCTGCACGAACTTGCAACGAACGCCGCGAAATATGGCGCTTTTTCGGGACCGGAGGGAACCGTTTCGGTTCGCTGGAGCTTGTCGTCAGACGGCGCGCTCGATCTTGTGTGGGAAGAGGCCGGTCTGACAGGCATCTCGCCGCCGAAGGAAACGGGCTTCGGCTCGCGCGTGCTGCAACAGGTTCTGGTGATGCAACTCGGCGCCGAGGTGTCGGTCGATTTTCGGGAGACGGGGCTGAGGGTCGGGATCGTGTTGCCGCCCGACGGCATCCGGGAGGAATGACGGGAGCATAGCCCGGTGAAGGTGCTTTTGGTCGAAGATGAAGCCCTCGTGGGCCTCGATCTGGCCGATACGTTGCAGGAGCTTGGCCACGAGGTCCTCGGCCCGCTGCTGACGGTCGGGCGCGCGATGCCTTTCTGTCGGGCCGAACATGCCGATTTCGCCATCCTCGACTTCAACCTCGGCCGCGAGACCTCGGAGCCGCTCGCCGACGCGCTGGCCGGGGAGGGGGTGCCGTTCGTCTTCCTGACGGGGTATCGCCCCGACGCGCTTCCGGCGCGCTTCCGGGATCGCCCGATCCTGCAGAAGCCGCTTCATCCCGCGATCCTCGCGCGGGTCATCGACGAGATCCGAAGCGAGGCCTTCTGAGCCGCGCCGCTCGTGGCGGCCGCGCCGCGCACGCCCCGGCAGGGCGCTGGCATCCGGCGGGTGCTCCGGCCGGTTTGCAAATCGGCGCAACTGCTCTAAGACGTCGCCCATGCGTGATTACTTCAAGAACCTGACCGCTCTGGCGGCCCGCCTCGCCTTTATTCTCATGCTCGCCCTCGCGGTGCCGAGAGCAGCCCTCGCGCAGGAAACCTCGGGGCCGGATGCGTCCGCCGAGTCACAGGCCACCCCGTCCGACGGCGCGCCCGCTGTCGATCCGCGCGCGGCGCTCGCCGAGATCCTGCGCGACGACGCGAGCCGCGAAGCGCTCATCGAGGAACTCGACCGCCTTGCGTCGCAAGCGGGCGCCGAGCCCGCCGCGCCGCCGCCGCCGGTGTCGCTGACGCGCCGGATCGCGGCGGCGACGCAGGACACCGTGCAGGGCCTCGCCTCGGGCGCGCAAGCGGCCTGGACCGCCCTGGAGCGCGCGCCCGACGCGCTCGACAATTTCGGGGTGCGCGAGATGGGCATCCTGCTCGACGCGTTCCGCGACCTTCTTCTGGTGATCGTGTCCACCATCGTGGCGTTCGTCGTGCTGCGCCGCGCGGCGCGCACGGTCTACGGCCGCATGGGGCGGCGCGCGCAGGCCGAGGGCATGGCGGGCCGCTGGCTGATCTTCGCGGCCTCGGGCCTGATCGATGCCGGTGTCGTGGTCCTGGCCTGGGCCATCGGCTACGGCCTCGCCGCGACGGTGATCGGCCAGTTCGGCGAGATCGCGATCCGGCAATCGCTCTACCTCAACGCCTTTGTCGCGGTGGAGATGGTGAAGGTCGTGGTCCGTCTCGTGATCTCGCCCGCCGCCGGGCAGCTCAGGCCGCTGCCGATAAGCGATCTTGGCGCGCGCCGTCTATACCGGGCGCTCAATATCGGCATCAGCCTGATCGGCTACGGCCTGCTCCTGCTCGTGCCGATCGTGAACGCGAACGCCTCGGCGGCGGCGGGCAACAGCGTGGCGAGCGCCGTGATCGCGCTGGCCGCGATCTATCTCGGGGCAGTGGCCGTCCGCAGGCGCCAGCCGGTGGCGGAGTGGCTTATCGCGCAGGGCCGCACCCCCGTCACCGACCCGCAGGCGGCGGCGCAGGCCGAGGGCGCGCTTGTCGTGGAGGATGTGTCCGCCGACGGTCCGCGCCTCGCCGAGGAGCCGCGCAAGCCCGGCCTCTACGCCGTTCTCGCACGCAAATGGCACCTCCTTGCGCTTCTGTGGCTGGCCTTCGTCCTCGCGACGGGGCTGACCCAGCCGATGCAACGGGTCGTCGACGTGCTCAAGGCCTCGGGGCTCGTCGGCGCGGCTGTCTTCGCGGCGGTGGTGCTTTCGGGCATCCTGAGCCGGGCCATCGGAAAGGGCGTCCGGCTGCCCCAGCATGTGAACGAGCGCTTGCCGCGTCTCGAGGGCCGCCTGAACGGGTTCGTGCCGCAGATCCTGACGGGCATCCGCATCGCCCTTCTGATCGCGCTGGCGCTGTTCGCCGTCGATGCGGCAGGGCTCATCGGTGTGGGCGGCTGGCTGACCACGCCCGCGGGCCTCGGCTTCCTCGGCACCGTCGTGTCGGTCGTGGTGATCCTCGGCTCGGCCTTCGCGCTGTGGCTCGCGCTCGTCTCGTGGGTCGAGTATCGCCTCAACCCGGATTTCGGTACCGTGCCCACGGCGCGCGAGCAGACGCTGCTGGCGCTTTTGCGCAACGCGCTGACCATCCTGCTTCTGGTGATCACGCTGATGTTCGCGCTTTCGGAGATCGGCCTCGACATCGGCCCGCTTCTCGCCTCGGCCGGGGTTCTCGGCCTCGCCATCGGTTTCGGCGCGCAGAAGCTGGTTCAGGACGTGATCACCGGCGTCTTCATCCAGCTCGAGAACGCCATGAACGTGGGCGATATCGTCACCGCGGGCCCGTTGACGGGCGTGGTGGAGAAACTCACCATCCGCTCGGTCAGCCTGCGCGACCTGCACGGCGTCTACCACCTCGTCCCGTTCTCGTCCGTGGACTCGGTCTCGAACTACACGCGCGACTTCTCGAACTACGTCGTGGACATGGGCGTGGCCTACCGCGAGGACGTGGACGAGGCGAAACAGGCCATGTTCGACGCCTACGACGCCCTGCGCGACGACCCCGAGCAGGCGCCGAACCTTATGGGCGACCTCGAGTGGTTCGGCCTCGACCAGTTCGCCGACAGCGCCGTGGTCTTGCGCGCCCGCATCAAGACACTGCCGGGCAAGCAGTGGGGCGTGGGCCGCGCCTACAACGAGATCGTCAAGCGCATCTTCGACGAGCGCGGCATCGAGATCCCGTTCCCCCATACCACGCTCTACTTCGGCGAGGACAAGAAGGGCCGGACGCAGTCCCTGCACATCGAAAGCGACGGCGACGGCGACCCGGCGTGAACGGTCCCGCCCGCCGGGGGCGGGGCGCGGCAACGGCTCGATCCCGGCGGGCACAATGCGGCATCGGCCTATGCCCGCGCCCCGCCGCACACACGCCCCTTTGACGGCGGCGCGGGGGCCGGACAGGCGCCGCGACGCCACGGACGCAGCGCGGCCCGGTTTCCGGCGCCGGAAATGGACGCTGGTGACCACCGGAGGCCGATCGGGCCCGGAGCAAGCGTGGCTGGCCCTGCGTTCTTGCCCTCGGTCTGGCGACGCCCAGTAGGGCGGCGAAACCCGCCAACAGTAAAGATCACCCATGCGGGCAAAGCTACCGACGCCACTTCGAAGGCCGAGCCGTACCCCTCCGTGGACCTGCCAAGGCTTTGATCCGACGTTGCAAGGCCAAACCGAGCATGCCGATTTGACGGTGGGCCCGGTCGTCGTTTCCGAGATCGTCACCGATCTGTCCGAGAAATCCGCCGTTATCCGCACGTGCCGAGACGAGCGATTCGAGCAAGTGCACTTGATGCATTGTTGCGGAAGGTGCACCAAAATGGGCTGTGCGTTTAAATTGTCTCCCGGAAAGGGTTTGGCGCGCAGCGCACGAGCGCGTTTGCCAGTTTCGTGAGGTGCTGGGGATCAAAGCGGCGCGGCGGATTTTCCGGCGAAGTGCGGAAGATCAAGAGCGCCTTGAATCGGTCGAGACTCGCGGGGTCATCCGGCCCCGCGTCTGGATAGAGGATGACCGACCCGGTTTGGCGCGCGTCTGCTGGCAGGCGTATGAGTGGACCGGGAACAAAGGCAATCAGAAAGCTCGCGCCGATGCCCTCATCCGGCGTATCCGATGGGGGGAAGTGGAAACGCCGCTGCTGCGGCGACTTCCTACCAGACCATCTGCGTGCCGATGCACTCTATCGTGAGAACAGGTGCCGCAAGCGGGCGGCGAGGGCTCGGCAAGATGCACACGCTAGCATTCCCAAATATTGAGAAGTCAGTCGAAAGACCATCCCATTGTGTCCGCCATCGCAGACGGGGCGATGCTTTGGAGCACGGCATCGTGAGCGAAGTCGAGCGCATTGAGGTTAAATGAACCGTCATATCTGCCGTTTGAGAGGCCGGCATGATGTAGCGCTTGATTAAGTCGTTGATGCTCGTCAAGGCAGGTGCCTAGTTGAACCCAATGAAACATCTCCGTCTCACTGCCGAGCGAAAGGAAAATCTGATCAAGTCGCTCTAGGCATGAGGCAACGATCTGACTTAGGGTCCAAAGTGAATATTCCCGGGTGCCAAGGGCCCGTGCCATGCGTTCGCCAGAGGCATTGAGTTCGCCTTCTATCCACGCCAGTTCGCTTGGAGACAGACGAGGGACCCTACTCTCAAAATGCAGCCAATAGTCGCGCAGTGCGGAGGCAACTGCTTGCCGTTGACCCTCGGGGACATAGGAGATTTCATATTGGATTGCTTGCAGGATTTGTTGCGCGTGATGGCCATCGGAAGCGCTCGCTGGGCCAAGAGGCAGGCTGCAGACAACGAAAAGTGCTGAAAAGAAGCGTTTGGTGGCAACCGTCATCATCTAGTCACTTGTTCTGCTTGACGTTACCGCCGCAACGGCTGGCATCAGTGCGCGCGCCGCACCGCCTGACACTTTACACGTCGTCGTATCTTCACGTTAGCAGCCCGTACCGCGAAAGCACCACAGCAAACTAATTTGCTGAAGCGGCGTGTCAGTCGCCGTCATGCTGGGGGATGGGTGATGGAGTAAATCCAAATCCCACAACAAAATCATATAATTGAAGTAACGAAGTGGCAGCCCGTAGGGGAATCGAACCCCTCTTTCCAGGTTGAAAACCTGGCGTCCTAACCGATAGACGAACGGGCCGCGCTTGGCGTGGACGGTGTCTAGGAAAACGCGGGCGCGGGATCAAGTGGATTCTTGCAGTCCCATGCGCGATTTCCGCCGCGCCGCTCATTCCGCCCAGGCGGCGTCCTCGAGAGAGAGCTGAACCCGCGTCCGGCCGTTCCAGTGGTTGAGTTCCACGCGGCCCGCAAGGTGAACCGGACGGCCCTGATGGCTCTGGAGCGCGTCGAGCCCGAGGCGCGCGGCGTCGAAGCAGATCGCGTCGAGGCCGCCCGCGCCGCCATCGCCGAAGGCGAGGCGAAGGTGACCCTCGCCGACGGGCCGCGTCATGCGGATCCGCATCGCGGGAAAGGCGAAGCGCGGGGCAGGGGCCGAGGCGCCGAAGGGGCCCGCCGCCTCGATGCGCTCGACCAGGTCTGGCTGGGCGGCCTGCGGCATGAGCACGCCGTCGAGCCTGTAGTCGCCCGCGCCGCCGGTCCCGGCGCCCTGCTTTGCCAGAAGCTCGGCAAGGCGCTCCATCGCGGGCTCCAGCTGCGCCCGGCTCAGCGAGAGGCCCGCGGCCATGCGGTGCCCGCCGCCCTTCTGGATGAGGCCCTCGGCCGCGAGCCGCTGGATCGACGCGCCAAGGTCGACGCCCGAAACCGAGCGGCCCGATCCCTTGCCGGCGTCGCCGTCGAAGCCGATGACGATGGCTGGCCGGTGCGTGTGCTCCTTCAGGCGGCTCGCCACGATGCCGACCACGCCGGGGTGCCAGCCCTCCTCGGCCGCCCAGACGAGCGGCGCGTCGAGGCCGCGCGCCTCGGCCTGCGCCAGCGCCGCCTCGCGCACCCGCGCCTCGATCTCGCGGCGGTCTGTGTTGAGCGTATCGAGCCTGCGGGCCAGCGCCGCCGCCTCCTCGGGGTCGTCCGTCGCCAGAAGGCGCGCGCCGAGGTCCGCCTCGCCGATCCTGCCGCCCGCATTGACGCGCGGCCCCAGCACGAATCCGAGATGGTAGCCGGTCGGCGGCCTGTCGAGGCGCGCGATGTCGGACAGGGCGACCAGACCCGCGCGCGCCCGCCGCCCCATGACGGTCAGCCCCTGCCGCACGAAGGCGCGGTTGACGCCCCGCAAGGGCGCGACATCGGCCACGGTCGCCAGCGCCACGAGATCGAGCATGGCCATCAGGTCGGGCCCGGCGACGCCCTCGGCCCTCAGCCTGCGGTTGAGGTCAACCAGCAGCAGGAACACGACGCCCGCGGCGCAGAGATGGCCGAGATCGCCCGGCTCGTCCTGGCGGTTGGGGTTCACCACGGCGACGCAGGCGGGCAGCTCGGCCTCGGCGAGGTGATGGTCCACGACGATCACGTCCGCGCCCTTCGCCGCCGCTATGGGGCCATGGCTGAGGGTGCCGCAGTCCACGCACACGATGAGGTCGTGGGTCTCGGCCAGCCGCGCCATGGCGGGCTCGTTAGGCCCGTAGCCCTCGTCGATCCGGTCGGGAACGTAGAGCGTGGCGCCGTGTCCCATCCGGCGGAGCCACGTGATCAGAAGCGCCGCGGAGGCGCCGCCGTCCACGTCGTAATCGGCGAAGACGGCGATGCGCTCACGCTGCTTCAGGGCGCGCGCCAGTCGCTCGGAGGCGGCCTCCATGTCCTTGAGGACGGCGGGGTCGGGCAGGAGGTCGCGCAGCGAGGGCGCGAGAAAGCCCGCCGCCTCCTCGGGCGCCACGCCGCGGCGCGCGAGGACGGCGGCCACCGCGGGCTCGAGCGCGCCACGCTGCGCCAGGGCCGCGGCAAGGCGCTCGGCCTCGACGTCGGGGCCGATCCAGCGCCGCCCGGTCAGCGACGCCTCGACGCCAAGATAGGCGTTCATGGCGTGGCCCCTGCCGCGGTGGCGAAGGACGGTCCTTGCGCGCCGGTGGCTTGGGCGACGCGCGTGGGCGAGCGACGGGTGGCGGGCTTCGGGCCCCGTGACGGCGCGCAGCGAAAGGTGCCGATGCGGGCCGACCGCGCGGATGCCCTGCAGACCGGCGCCGCAGGCGGCTCGCGGCCCGTTCGGAGGTCGATCAGGATGCGCGCCGCCGTTCCGTCCATGCCTCAGCGCGGATTGCGATAGGACATGCGGCGCACCGAACCGGTCTTGGAACGCATCAGGATCGTCTCGGCGGTCAGGTGGCCGACCTCGCGCTTGATGCCGGGCAGGATCGAGCCGTCGGTGACGCCCGTTGCGGCGAAGATGACGTGCTGCGTGACCATGTCGTCGCGGGTGTAGACGCGGTCGAGATGGGTGATGCCGGCCTTGCGCGCGCGGGCCTTCTCGTCGTCGTTGCGGAACAGGAGCCGGCCGAACATCTGCCCGCCCATGCATTTCAGCGCCGCCGCGGCGAGCACGCCCTCGGGCGCGCCGCCCGAGCCCATGTACATGTCGATTCCCGTCCGCGGTTCGGCGCAGTGCATGACGCCCGCGACGTCGCCGTCGGTGATCAGGCGGATCGCGCAGTCGGTGGTGCGCAGCTCCTCGATCATCTCCTCGTGGCGGGGACGCTCCAGCACGCAGACGGTGATGTTCTTGGTAGACACGCCCTGCGCCGTGGCGAGGGCCGACACGCGCTCGGCCGGCGACATGTCGAGCGTGACGACACCGGGGCGGTAGCCGGGGCCGATGGCGAGCTTGTCCATGTAGACATCGGGGGCGTGGAGCATCGAGCCGCGCGGGCCCATGGCGATCACCGTCAGGGCGTTGGGCATGTCCTTGGCGGTCAGCGTCGTGCCTTCCAGCGGATCGAGGGCGATGTCCACCTCGGGGCCTTCGCCGTTGCCGACCTCCTCGCCGATGTAGAGCATCGGGGCCTCGTCGCGCTCGCCCTCGCCGATGACCACGACACCGCGGATGTCGAGCCGGTTCAACTGGTCGCGCATGGCGTTCACCGCCGCCTGGTCGGCGGCCTTCTCGTCGCCGCGCCCGATCAGTTCGGCCGACGCCATCGCCGCCGCCTCCGACACGCGGGCGAGACCGAGCGAGAGCATTCGATCGTTGAAATCGGTGGGGTGCGACATCTGGCGTTTCCTTCCGGGGCTGCGGCTGCGCCCGGTGTAGCGGCCACCCTCGCGCCCGGCAAGCTCAGGGGGCGCCGACAGCGCGGCCGCGTGTGGCGCGGGCAACGCTGACCGGCGCGCGCGGCGTCAGACGTCCTCGATGCGCAGCGCCACGGGCGCGCCCTCGAGGACGCCGGTCTCAGGCATCTGCGCCAGCGCGGCGTCGAGGTTCGGCCGCGCCGTCCGGTGCGTGACGATCAGCACGGGCGCGTTGGAGCCGGGGTGATCGTATTGCCGCATCCTGTCGATCGAGATGCCGTTCTCGCCCAGAACCGTCGCCACCTTGGCCAGCGCGCCCGGCTTGTCCGTCAGGTCGAGCCGTAGGTAGAAGCAGGCCGGGCTTTCGGCATTGGCGGGCTGCGAGGGGGCGAGCGTCGTGGCGGGCTGGCCGAAGACCGGAATCCTGAGGCCCCGCGCGATGTCGCACACGTCGCCCATGACCGCGCTGGCCGTGGGGCCCTCGCCCGCGCCGGGGCCGCGCAGGACGATCTGCTCGACCGCGTCGCCCTCGATGACCACCATGTTCGTGCCGCCGACGAGCTGGCCGAGCGGGGAGGCGGCGGGCACGAGGCAGGGCGTCATCCGCTGCTCGAGCCCGCGCCCGGTCATCTGGGCGACGCCAAGGAGCTTGATCTTGTATCCCAGGTCGCCCGCGCGGCGGATGTCGTCGATGGAGACCTTGCCGATCCCCTCGAGCCGGACATCCCCGAAGGCCACCTGCGTGCCGAAGGCGATCGAGGAGAGCAGCGCGAGCTTGTGGCCGGCGTCGATGCCGCCCACGTCGAGCTCGGGGTCGGCCTCGAGATAGCCGAGGCCGTCGGCCTCGGCGAAGGCCTCGTCATAGCTCAGGCCCGCGTCGTCCATGCGCGTCAGGATGTAGTTGCAGGTCCCGTTCATCACGCCCATGACGCGCGAGATCCGGTTTCCCGCCAACCCCTCGGTCAGCGCCTTGACCACCGGGATGCCGCCCGCGACGGCGGCCTCGAAGCGAAGCGCCACGCCGGCCGCTTCGGCCGCCTCGGCGAGGGCCTGTCCGTGGTGGGCGAGCATGGCCTTGTTGGCGGTGACGACATGCTTGCCCGCGGCGATGGCGGCCTCGGTCGCGTCCTTTGCCGGGCCATCGTCCCCGCCCACCAGCTCCACGAAGACGTCGACGTCCTCGCGCGTGGCGAGGGCGACGGGGTCGTCCTCCCAGGCGTATGATTTCAGGGACACGCCGCGGTCCTTGTCGCGGCTCCGCGCGGAGACGGCCACGATCTCGATGCGCCGCCCGCAGCGGCGGGCCAGCAGATCCCCGTGGCCCTGCACGATCTTCACCACGCCCGCGCCCACGGTGCCGAGGCCGGCGATGCCGAGACGAATGGTTTCGGTCATGGAACGTCCTCCGCAGGGCGATGATTGCGCCACCCTGTTAGCGGGTCGCAACGATGGCTGCAACGCGGGGTGCGAAGGCGCCGGGGCCCGCGTGCGTCAGAGCGGCATGGCGCGCAGCGCGGCGGCGCGACGGCGAAGGCTGTCGGCGCGCGCCTCGAGGCTCTCGCCCTCCGGTTCGGCCTCGCGCGCGGGCACGGCGTCGGTCTGCGCGAGAAGCGGGCCGAGGGGCACGAGATCGGGGAAGGCGCTGTCGAGGGCGTCGATGCGCGCGTCCAGCTCGGGCACGTCGGGTCCGCAGGCCGCGAGGGCCAGCGTGGCGGACAGGAGCATGACGGCGGCATGGCGCATGGGGCGAGCTAACCGCAGCGGCGGGCCGGTGTCCAGCGCGCCCTGCCCGAATTGCCCGCGCCCGCTTGAATTGAACGGGCGTTCAGATAATCATGGCCGCATGGCGCGCAAGCAGGGCAGTCACGCCGAGATCACCGGTCCCCGTGTGCGGGAGGCCGCGCTGCGACTTTTCGCGCGGCACGGCTTCGCGGCCGTCTCGATGCGCCAGATCGCGGCCGAGGTCGGGGTTCAGGCCGGCGCGCTATACCTTTACACGGCCGACAAGCAGACCCTCCTGTTCGAGCTGATGCGCGACCACCTCGAGGAGTTGCTGGAGGACTGGACGCCGCCCGAGGGCGACCCGGCGGCGCAGCTGCAGGATTTCGTGCGCCACCACATCCGCTTCCACCTCGACCGGCCCGACCTCGTATTCATCGCCTACATGGAGCTGCGCAACCTCGAGCCTGGCAATTTCGCCGTGATCGAGGCTTTGAGGCGCGATTACGAGAACCGGCTGGAGGCGGTGCTGAAGGCGGGGCAGGCGGCGGGCGTCTTCGCGGTGCCGGACACCAAGCTCGCCACGATGGCGCTGATCGCGATGCTGACGGGCGTCACCACATGGTTCCGGGAGGGCGGGCGCCTCGATCGCGGGGCGGTGGAGGAGATCTACTGGGACATGGTGCGCAAGGCCGTGGCGGCCTGACCCGCGCAAGACCCGGGGCGCGGCCTGACCGTCGCGCCGCGGCGCGCGGGGCCGGTCTCGGGATGCCTCCGGCGGGAGTTTTCAGGCAAGGATGAAGGGGGGGCGGCCCGCGCCGGTCAGGCCTCGGTCGTGACGGCGCCGCGGCGCGTGGCGCGCTCGCGCGGCGGGAAGGGAACCAGCCGCCCCTGGTCCTCGTCCCACAGCTTGAGCGTGAACGAGCGCAGCGCCTCTGGCCAGCCGATGGTCTGGACCTCGTATTTCCGGCGCAGCGCCCGGTGACACCGGCGCAGACGGTAGGAGGGGATGTTGGCGTTGAAGTGGTGGATGTCGTGATAGGCGATGTTGCCGGTCCCGAGGTCCCACCACCAGCCGAGATCCAGGGCCGAGGAGCCCTGCAGGGCGGCGCGGGCGGGATTGAGGTCGGGCTTCCGGTCCCACCAGGTGTCCTCGAAGTTGTGTTGCAGATAGACGAGGAAGACGCCGATGCAGCCCGCGACGAAGACGGTGCCGGCGTAGACCGCGAGACCGGGCGCGCCCGCCAGCGTCCAGAGCGCGAAAAGCCACGCGGCGATGCCGGCGTTGTGCGCGATCACGCCGCGCGCGTCGATCCGTCCGGCGTTCTTCGGCCAGCGATAGGCGAGGACGTAGGTGAAGAGGCCGCCGATCGGGATCATCAGAAGCGGGTTGCGGTAGAGGCGATAGCGCAGGCGCGCCCAAGGGCCCGCCGCCTGCCATTCGCGCAGCGTCATCGTGAAGATCTCGGTCGTGTCACGCTCGTCGAGATTGCCGAGATGGGAATGGTGCTCGTTGTGGTTGAACTGCATCACGCGGTAGGGCGTGAGCGTGAACACGCTGAGCCCGTGACCAGCGATGTCGTTGGCGCGTTTCGTGGAGAAGAGCGAGGCGTGGCCGCAATCGTGCTGCAGGACGTAGAGCCTGACGCCCGCGAAGGCGTTGACGACGACCAGCGGCACGACCAGCCACCACACGGGCCAGGCCAGCACGGCGAGCCAGAGGGTGAGGAAGTAGGCGGCGAACGTCCCGAAGTAGCTCAGCGACGCGATGCGGTCGTCGCGCGATGTCCAGTCGCGCGTGAAGGCGCGGATCTCGCGGTCGGCTTCGCGGCGGTAGCGCGGCGTGATCTCGGGGCGGGTATGCAGGTCAGGTGTCATGATCCGAAGCTCGCTCAATACCTGTCGCACCGGCGCGAAGGCGACCCTTGAGCGTCGCATCAGATTCCCCACGCCATCTCGAATCTGCCACGAGACTGGAATGCCTGCAATAATCTGCGCCGCGGAATCGCGATTTCGGCGCAACTCCGCGGCGCGACGGCCGATGCCTTGGGCAGGCTTCAGAGCGTGGGATAGATCGGGAACCTGCGGCAGAGATCGACCACCTCGGCCGCGACCTTCGCCTCGACCGCGGAATTGCCGTCCTCGCCGTTGGCCGCAAGGCCCTCGACCACCTCGGTGATCCAGTCGCCGACCTGGCGGAACTCGGTCTCGCCGAAGCCGCGGGTGGTGGCGGCGGGCGATCCCAGGCGGATGCCGCTGGTGATCGTCGGCTTCTCGGTGTCGAAGGGGATGCCGTTCTTGTTGCAGGTGATGTGCGCGCGTCCCAGCGCCTTCTCGGTCGCGTTGCCCTTCACGCCCTTGGGGCGCAGGTCGACGAGCATCAGGTGCGTGTCGGTACCGCCGGTAACGATGTCCAGCCCGCCCTTCATCAGCTGCTCCGCAAGCGCCTGCGCGTTGGCGATCACCTGCGCCTGGTAGTCGCGGAACTCGGGGCGCAGCGCCTCGCCGAAGGCCACGGCCTTGGCGGCGATCACATGCATCAGGGGACCGCCCTGGATGCCGGGGAAGATGGCTGAGTTGAATTTCTTGGCCAGCGCCTCGTCGTCGGTCAGGATCATGCCGCCGCGCGGACCGCGCAGGGTCTTGTGCGTCGTCGTCGTGGCGACATGGGCGTGGGGGAAGGGCGAGGGGTAATGGCCCGAGGCCACGAGGCCCGCGAAATGCGCCATGTCCACCAGCAGGTAGGCGCCCACGCCGTCGGCGATCTCGCGCATCCTGGCGAAGTCGATGACGCGCGGGATGGCCGAGCCGCCGGCGATGATCATCTTCGGACGATGCTGGGCTGCAAGCGCCGCGATCTGGTCGTAGTCGACCTGCAGGTCCTGCTCGCGCACGCCGTACTGGATGGCGTTGAACCACTTGCCCGACTGGTTGGGCTTCGCGCCGTGGGTGAGGTGGCCGCCCGCGTCGAGGCTCATGCCGAGGATCGTGTCGCCGGGCTGCAGCAGCGCGGTGAACACGCCCTGGTTGGCCTGGCTGCCGGAATTCGGCTGCACGTTCGCGAAGCCGCAACCGAACAGCTGCTTGGCGCGCTCGATGGCGAGGTTCTCGGCGATGTCGACGTAGTCGCAGCCGCCATAGTAGCGCCGGCCGGGATAGCCCTCGGCATACTTGTTCGTCATCACGGAACCCTGCGCCTCCATCACCGCGGCCGAGGTGATGTTCTCGGACGCGATCAGCTCGATCTCGTCGCGCTGGCGGCCGAGTTCCTTGCGGATGGCGCCGAAGATCTCGGGGTCGCGGCTCTCGAGGTGTTCGGTGAAGAAACCTGCGTCACGGTGCGGGGCGTTCATGGTGCTCCTCCTCGGGGCAGTGGCAGCATGGGCGGCAGCGCGCCCGGCGTCGTTGGGTGTGCCATTTATGGCATTCGGGGGGGCCGGGAAAGGGTGGAAAGCGGCGCATCCGGTCGCGGGGGCGCCACGGACCGTGCCGCGAGGCGCCTCCGCGCGGCGTCCGGGCGCGGATGCGGGATTGAGTTTCCGATGGGCGCGCGCGACAGTCGCGGCGGGAGACGTCGCAACAGCACCAAGGGGGACGGCACGGATGCCCGCGGCCCGCAACATCGCCTTCGTCGCATCGGACGTGCCGCTGGCGCAGGACGCCAAGGCGTGGCTGGAGGAGCGTTACGGCCGCCACGCCCCCGAGGAGGCCGACGTGATCGTGGCGCTGGGCGGGGACGGCTTCATGCTGTCGACGCTGCACGCGACCGAGGGGCTCGACGCGCCGGTCTACGGGATGAACCGCGGCACCGTGGGCTTCCTGATGAACGCCTACCGGGAGGACGATCTGGTCGAGCGGCTGGAGGCGGCGCAGGAGGAGGTCCTCAACCCCTTGCGGATGAGGGCCGTCTGCGTCGACGGCACGGTGCACGACGCGCTCGCCATCAACGAGGTGAGCCTTCTGCGCGCGGGTCCGCAGGCGGCCAAGCTGCGCATCTACGTCGACGGACGGCTGCGGATGGAGGAACTGGTCTGCGACGGGGCGCTGGTGTGCACGCCGGCCGGATCGACGGCCTACAACTACTCGGCGCACGGGCCGATCCTGCCCATCGGGGCGGACGTGCTGGCCGTGACCGCCGTGGCGGCGTTCCGCCCCCGGCGCTGGCGCGGCGCGCTTCTGCCCAAGACGGCGCTGGTGCGGCTGGAGGTGATAGACGCCGACAAGCGGCCCGTGATGGCCGACGCCGACAGCCGCTCGGTGCGCAACGTCGCGTCCGTCGAGATCCGCACGGAACCCCATGTCGCGCACCGGATTCTGTTCGATCCGGGCCACGGGCTGGAGGAGCGGCTGATCCGGGAGCAATTCGTCTGAGGCGGCGCGCAGATCCGCTGGAGGCGGCCTCGGAGATGGTTTAGGGGTAAACCAGTTTTGCGGAGACGTGACCGGGGAGGGTGCGATGAGCGACGAGAAGACCGAAGGCCTACGCGCGGCGGCCCTGTTCTACCATGAACATCCCAAGCCCGGAAAGCTCGAGGTGCGGGCGACGAAGCCTTTGGCCAACGGGCGCGACCTCAGCCGGGCCTATTCGCCGGGGGTGGCGGAGGCGAGCCTTGAAATCAAGGCCGATCCGGCCAACGCCGCCCGCTATACGTCGCGCGGCAATCTCGTGGCCGTCGTCTCCAACGGCACCGCTGTCCTCGGCCTGGGCAACATCGGCGCGCTGGCCTCCAAGCCGGTGATGGAGGGCAAGGCGGTCCTGTTCAAGAAGTTCGCCAACATCGACTGCTTCGACCTCGAGATCGACGAACAGGACCCCGAGAAGCTGGCCGACATCGTCTGCGCGCTGGAGCCGACCTTCGGCGCAATCAACCTCGAGGACATCAAGGCGCCCGATTGCTTCGTCGTTGAACGGCTTTGCCGCGAGCGCATGAACATCCCCGTCTTCCACGACGACCAGCACGGCACGGCCATCGTCGTGGGGGCCGCGGCGAGCAACGCGTTGAGGATCGCGGGCAAGCGGTTCGAGGACATCAAGGTCGTCTCCACCGGCGGCGGGGCGGCGGGAATAGCCTGCCTCAACATGCTTCTGAAGCTCGGCGTGAAGCGCGAGAACGTCTGGCTGTGCGACATCCACGGCGTCGTTTACGAGGGCCGCGAGGTCGACATGAACCCGCAGAAGGCGGCCTATGCCCAGGCCACCGGGCTGCGCGACCTCGGCGAGGTGATCGACGATGCGGACCTGTTCCTCGGCCTGTCGGGTCCGGGCGTCCTGAAGGCCGAGATGGTCGCGCGCATGGCCGAGCGGCCGATCGTCTTCGCGCTCGCCAACCCGATGCCCGAGATCCTCCCCGACGAGGTGCGCGCGGTTGCGCCGGGCGCCATCATCGCCACCGGCCGCAGCGATTTTCCCAACCAGGTAAACAACGTGCTGTGCTTCCCGTTCATCTTCCGCGGCGCGCTCGACGTCGGCGCCACGGAGATCAACGACGAGATGCAGATCGCCTGCATCGAGGGGATCGCGGCCCTTGCGCGGGCGACGACCAGCGCCGAGGCCGCCGCCGCCTACCAGGGCGAGCAGCTGACCTTCGGGCCCGACTACCTTATCCCCAAGCCCTTCGATCCCCGCCTGATCGCGGTGGTGGCAAGCGCCGTCGCCGAGGCCGCCATGGCCTCGGGCGTGGCCAGCCGCCCGATCGAGGACTTCGCCGCCTACCGCGCGAAGCTGAACCAGTCGGTCTTCCGCTCGGCGCTGATCATGCGGCCGGTCTTCGAGGCGGCGGGCACCACGAGCCGGCGCATCGTCTTCGCCGAGGGCGAGGACGAGCGCGTGCTTCGCGCGGCACAGGCCATGCTGGAGGAGACGACGGACACGCCGATCCTGATCGGGCGTCCCGACGTCATCGAGCGCCGCGCGGAGCGCGCGGGCCTCACCATCCGCCCCTCGGTCGACTTCGAGCTCGTGAACCCCGAAAGCGATCCGCGCTATCGCGACTACTGGGGCACCTACCATGAGGTGATGCAGCGCCGTGGCGTGACGCCTGACCTCGCGCGCGCGATCATGCGCACCAACACGACCGCGATCGGAGCCGTCATGGTCCACCGCGACGAGGCGGATTCGCTGATCTGCGGCACCTTCGGGCAGTATCTGTGGCACCTGAACTACGTCACGCAACTACTCGGGAACGAACAGCTTCATCCGGTCGGCGCCCTTAGCCTCATCATCCTCGAGGACGGTCCTCTCTTCGTGGCGGACACGCATGTCCACGCCGTGCCCACGCCGCAGCAGATCGCCGAGACTGTGATCGCCACCGCGCGCCATGTGAAACGCTTCGGCGTGGCGCCCAACATCGCGCTGTGTTCGGGCAGCCAGTTCGGCAACCTCGACAGCGACAGCGGACGGCGGATGCGCGAGGCGCTCGAGATCCTCGACAGCGCGCCGCGCGGCTTCGCCTACGAGGGCGAGATGCACGCCGACAGCGCGCTCGACCCCGAACTTCGCGCCCGCATCTTCCCGCAGTCGCGGCTGCAGGGCCCGGCGAACGCACTGGTCTTCGCTTCGACCGATGCGGCAGGTGCGACGCGCAACATATTGAAAATGAAGGCAAACGGGCTCGAGGTGGGGCCGATCCTCATGGGGATGGGTAACCGCGTCCACATCGTGACGCCCGCGATCACCCCGCGCGGGTTGCTGAACATCTCGGCGCTCGCGGGCACCCCGGTCAGCACCTACGGCTGAGGCTTTCCGCGCCGGGGTCCCGTTCCCCGGCGCGGAGGGATCAGGACTTCACTTGCCGGGCTTCTTGGTTCCGGCGGCTTTCTTCGGTGACTGTTTCTTGTCGCCCATGGGCGTCTTCCTCAGGCTCGGACGGGCCCCATGCCCGCCCGGCGCAGGGAAATTCCAGCGCGCGCCGAGCGAGTCGCGCAAGTGCGGCGCGACGTGTTTCAAACGATGTGATCGGCTTCAGCCGAGCGTGATGCGCACCAGCGTCACCACGATCAGGGCGGCCGCCGCCAGCGCCGAGATGATCAGCGCGGGATAGCCCCAGATCAGGACCGCCGAGGCGACGGCGGCCACCACGCCGAGAATCGCGGCGAAGGCGTTCTCGACCGGCCCCTCGACGACTTCGCGGGCCATGCGACCGATCAGCGGCAGGCGGTAGGTGACATGGCGTGTGATCCAGCGCTCGCGCGTCGGGCTGTCGGGCATCGTGGTCATCGGCGTTTCTCCTGTTCGCTTTCAGGAGATAGGGCGCCTGCCGCGCTGCAGAAGCGTCGCGAATGTCGCAGTCCGCCTTGACCTGCGGCAAAGTCACCTCATTGCGCATCGGATAAGCGAGGCGATAGAAAATTGCGCAAAGGACGGAGGGACGGCAACCATGGCATATTCGGACATCTACAAGGCCTCCATGGAGGACCCCGAGGCGTTCTGGCTCGAAGTTGCGGGGGGCGTGGACTGGGACACGCCGCCGACGCGGGCGCTGTCCGACGAGAAGGCGCCTCTTTACGAATGGTTCGCCGACGGGCGGCTCAACGGATGCTGGAACGCCGTCGACCGGCATGTCGAGGCCGGGCACGGCGGGCGCGTGGCGATCATCCATGACAGTCCGCTGACCGGCACCGTCCACAAGATCACCTATCGCGAGTTGCAGACACGCGTGGCGAGCCTTGCGGGGGCGCTGCGCGCCAAGGGCGTGGAGAAGGGCGACCGCGTCATCATCTACATGCCGATGATCCCCGAGGCGCTCGAGGCGATGCTGGCCTGCGCGCGGCTGGGCGCGATCCACTCGGTCGTGTTCGGCGGCTTCGCGGCGAACGAGCTGGCCGTGCGGATCGACGATTGCCGCCCCAAGTGCATCATCGCGGCGTCCTGCGGGATCGAGCCGGGGCGCGTGGTGCACTACAAGCCCCTGCTCGACGGGGCGCTCGGCATCGCCGAGCACCAGCCCGAGTTCTGCGTCATCTTCCAGCGCGAGCAGGAGGTCGCTCATCTGGAGGAGGGGCGTGACGTGGACTGGCATTCCTTCCAGTACGGCATCCCGCCCGCGGAATGCGTGCCGGTCGAAGGCAACCACCCCGCCTACATCCTCTACACCTCCGGCACGACCGGCCAGCCCAAGGGCGTCGTGCGCCATACCGGCGGGCATCTGGTGGCGCTCAACTGGACGATGCGCAACCTCTACGACATGAACCCCGGCGAGGTGTTCTGGGCCGCCTCGGACGTCGGCTGGGTCGTGGGGCATTCCTACATCTGCTACGGGCCGCTGACCTTCGGCTGCACCACGGTCGTCTTCGAGGGCAAGCCCGTGGGCACGCCCGACGCAGGCACCTTCTGGCGGGTCATCCAGGACCACAAGGTGAAGTGCCTGTTCACCGCGCCCACGGCCTTCCGCGCGATCAAGCGCGACGACCCGCGCGGGGCACTGGTGGGCGACTACGACATCTCCAGCCTCGAGACGCTGTTCCTCGCGGGCGAGCGGGCCGATCCCGACACGATCGAATGGGCGCAGGCGCAGCTCGGCGTGCCCGTCATCGACCACTGGTGGCAGACCGAGACCGGCTGGGCCATCGCGGGCAACCCGATGGGCATCGAGAAGCTGCCGGTCAAGATCGGCAGCCCGTCGGTCGCGATGCCGGGTTACGATGTGCGGATCCTCGACGAGGGCGGCCACCCGATGAAGCCGGGCGAGCTTGGCGCCATCGCCGTCAAGCTGCCGCTGCCGCCCGGAACGCTTCCGACGCTCTGGGAGGCGGAGGAGAGGTTCCGCAAGGCCTATCTCTCCCATTTCCCAGGTTACTACGAGACCGGCGACGCGGGCCTGATCGACGAGGACGGCTACCTCTACATCATGGCGCGCACCGACGACGTCATCAACGTGGCGGGCCACAGGCTGTCCACCGGCGGGATGGAGGAGGTGCTGGCCTCGCATCCCGATGTCGCCGAATGCGCGGTCATCGGCGTGTCCGACCCGCTCAAGGGGCAGCTTCCCATGGGCTTCCTGTGCCTCAACAAGGGTGCCGAGACGGAGCCCGCGCAGGTCGTGGCGGAGTGCGTGAAGATGGTGCGCGACCGCATCGGCCCGGTTGCGGCCTTCAAGCTCGCCGTGGTGGTGGACCGCCTGCCCAAGACACGGTCGGGCAAGATCCTGCGCGCCACGATGGTCAGGATCGCCGACGGCGAAGCCTACAAGCCGCCCGCCACGATCGACGACCCCGCCATCCTCGACGAGATCGCCTCGGCCGTGGAGGGCATCGGCTACGGCGCGGCGCGCGCCCCTGCCTGACCTAGGGTAAACCTGTGCGCGGCTTGGCAAGAGGATGGCAGGGCTGCTAGGTTGAGCGAGGGACTTCCACCGGCCAGCCCCAAGGGGGTTCGAATGCCTCAGGATGACCTCACCGCGCCCGCGGATCGCGCTGCAGGCGAAGGGGCCGCCATGGCCGAGGAGTTGCGCAGGAAACAGCACGACATCCGCGGTGCGGTCGCCACGATCACCACGGGGCTGCGCCTGCTGCGGGACGACCGGATCGGCGCGGACCCGCGGATGGTGGCCGAGCACATGCTGGCGGCCACCGCGTCCCTGCAGGAGATGATGGACGCGGTCTTCGCCGCGGACGCAGAGCCCGCGACGCCCGCCGGGACCACGGCGGAGGCGCTTGCGCCCGCATCGTCAGGCCCGCGGCCCGACCTGTCCGGCCTCGCCATCCTGGTGGCCGAGGATTCGCCCTCGCAACGCGCGATCCTGGGCCTTGTGCTCGGGGCAGTCGGCGGCGCTGCGTCCTTCGTCGAGAACGGCGAGGACGCTCTCGCCGCGCTGGCGGGCGGTGCGTTCGACGCGGCGCTGATCGACATCGAGATGCCGGGGCTTTCCGGCCTGGAGGTGATGCGCGCCGTCCGCGCGCGGGGGGATGCGGCGGCGGCCACGCCGCTGGTCGCGATCACCGCCTTCGCCGAGCGGGGCGAGCACGAGGCGATCCGGGCCGCGGGCGCGGACGGCATCGTGGTGAAGCCCGTGGCGTCCGCGGAGGCGCTGGGACGCGTGATCCTGCATCATGCCGGCCGTGGCCGCAGGGACGGCGCCGCACTGGACGCGGCCCGCCTCGACGAGCTTCTTTCCATCGCCGGTGCCGATGGCGCGCGTGGCTTTCTCGAACAATTGCGGGACGACCTCGTGTCGGTGCGCCAAAAGCTGGACGAGGGCGTCGCGGCGGGATCCGCGGCGGCGGTCCGCGCGCAGACGCATATCCTGGTCGCCTTGGCCGGGGCGGTCGGCGCGACGCGGCTCTGCGGCCATGCCGAGGCGCTGAGCGCCGCCGCGAATGGCGGGCGCGCGGCCGACCTCGGGGCGTTGCACGTGCCATGCCGCCGCGACCTCGACGACCTCATCGCGCTGGTCGAACGCCGCGCCTTCGGCCGCGGCTGACGTGGCATCCCGATGGCTTGCGCTCGGCGGTCGCGCGGCACAGACTGGCGCGGTCGGCCTTCCGCCGGCACGACCACACGTTGCACCAGAAGCGAGCAGCACCAGATGTCCGACGACCTGATTGCCGCGGCCGACACGGTCCGGCGCGCGGCCTACGCGCCCTATTCCGGCTTTCAGGTGGGGGCGGCCATCCGCACCAGCGCCGGCCGTGTCCATGTCGGCTGCAATGTCGAGAACGTGGCCTATCCCGAAGGCACCTGCGCCGAGGCCGGCGCCATCGCGGCGATGATCGCGGCGGGCGACCGCGAGATCGCGGAGGTTGCGGTGATCGCCGACGCCCCCGCGCCCGTCCCGCCGTGCGGCGGCTGCCGCCAGAAGCTGGCCGAGTTCGCGGCCTCCGACGTGCGCGTGACGATGGCCACCGCCGACGGGCGGACCCTGACCATGACGGTGGCCGAGCTTCTTCCCGGCCGCTTCGACGCGGGCTACATGGACCGCGCCGCGCCCGGGGCGCCATGACGACGGCGCGCGCAATCCTCGCCAAGATGCGCGACGGCGACCGGCCGACGGAGGCCGAGCTTGCGTGGTTCGCGCAAGGCCTCGCCAGCGGCGCTGTCACCGATGCGCAGGCCGGCGCCTTCGCCATGGCCGTGTGCACGCGGGGGCTGGGGGCGCAGGGGCGGGTCCAGCTGACGACCGCGATGCGCGAGACGGGCGACGTCCTGAAATGGGACCTCGACGGGCCTGTGCTGGACAAGCATTCCACCGGAGGCGTCGGCGACTGCGTCTCGCTGCTGCTTGCGCCTGCGCTGGCGGCCTGCGGGGCCTACGTCCCGATGATCTCGGGCCGGGGGCTGGGCCATACCGGGGGCACGCTCGACAAGCTCGAGGCGATCCCGGGCTATCGCACGCAGGTCAGCGTGGCGGACCTGCAGGAAATCGTGAGCGACATCGGCTGCGCCATCGTGGGGGCCACGGCCGACATAGCGCCCGCAGACCGGCGGCTCTACGCGGTCAGGGACGTCACCGGGACGGTCGAATCCATCGACCTCATCACCGCCTCGATCCTCTCCAAGAAGCTCGCCGCCGGGCTCGAGGCCCTTGTACTCGACGTCAAGGTCGGGACAGGCGCCTTCATGGCGACGCCCGAGGACGCGCTGGCGCTTGCGGAATCGCTGGTGAGCACGGCGCAGGGCGCGGGCTGCATGACCTCGGCGCTGGTGACGGACATGAACCAGCCGCTGGCGCGGACGGCGGGTAACGCCGTCGAGGTGATGGAGGTGATGGAGGCGCTGACCGGCGAGGACGGCAGCTCGGAGCTGATGCGCGTGACCGTCGCGCTGGGCGGCGAGGTGCTGGCGCTGGGCGGTCTTGCCGCGGACGCCGCCGACGGCGAGGGGCGGATCCGCCGCGCCTTCGAAAGCGGGCAGGCGGCCGAGGTCTTCGGCGAGATGGTGGCCGAGCTTGGCGGTCCGACCGATTTCGTGGAGCGTTGGCGCGACCGGCTTCCGGCGGCCCGCTTCATCGTCGACATCTATCCCGGCGATGCCGGCTGCGTCGCCTCGATCGACGCGCGCGCGCTGGGCGAGGCGGTGGTGAACCTCGGCGGCGGGCGCCTCAGGCAGGACGACCGCGTGGATCCCGCCGTGGGCCTTTGCGACATCGCCCGCATCGGTCAGCGGGTCGATCCCAAGACGCCGCTCGTGCGCATCCACGCCGCCACCGAGGACAGCGCGCTCGCCGTGGCCGAAACCCTGCCGGGCGCCTTCAAGCTCTCGCCGACGGACGTGGAGCCGCCGCCGGTGATCCACGAAAGGATCGGCTGATGGCGCGCGCCTTTCTCGTCGTCATGGACAGCGTCGGGTGCGGCGGCGCGACGGATGCGGACCGCTTCTTCAACGGCGCGATGCCCGACACGGGCGCCAACACGCTCGGCCATATCGCGGCGGCCTGCGCGGCGGGCGAGGCCGAGGCTGGACGCTCGGGTGTCCTGCGGATGCCGCATCTCGACGCGCTCGGCCTCGGCGCTGCGGTGCGCCTCGCCTCGGGCGCGCGGGCCGAGGGGCTCGACGCCGACCCCGAGGGCCTCTGGGGCGCCGCGGAGGAGGTCAGCGTCGGCAAGGACACGCCCTCGGGGCACTGGGAACTTGCGGGCCTGCCGGTCCCGTGGGACTGGAGCTACTTTCCCGATACGGTGCCGGCCTTTCCCGACGACGTGGTGGCCGAGGTCGAGCGCCTTGCGGGCACCGGCGGCATCCTCGGCAATTGCCACGCCTCCGGCACCGAGATCATCGCGCGGCTGGGCGAGGAGCATCAAAGGACCGGCTGGCCAATCTGCTACACCAGCGTCGACAGCGTCTTCCAGATCGCCGCGCATGAGGAGACCTTCGGCCTCGATCGTCTGCTGGCGCTGTGCGAGGGGTTGGCGCCCATGCTGCACGCCCGCCGCGTCGGGCGCGTCATCGCGCGCCCCTTCGTGGGCGGGCCGGGCAGCTACACCCGCACCGTCAATCGCCGCGACTACGCCATCGCGCCGCCCGAGCCGACGCTGCTCGACTGGGTTCAGGGCGCCGGGCGGAAGACCTACGGCATCGGCAAGATCCGCGACATCTTCGCGGGGCAGGGCGTCGGAAGCCACGTCAAGGGCGCGGATGCGGATCTGATGGCGCACCTCGCCGCGCATGTCGGCGATGCCGAGGACGGCAGCCTGACCTTCGCCAATTTCGTGGAGTTCGACAGCCTCTACGGCCATCGCCGCGACGTCTCGGGCTATGCGCGCCACCTCGAGTGGTTCGACGCGGCCATCGGCCCGGTTCTGGCGGCGCTGCGTCCAGACGACCTGATGATCTTCACCGCCGACCACGGCAACGATCCGACATGGCCCGGCACCGACCACACGCGCGAGCGCGTTCCGGTCATTGCCAAGGGGCCGTATTCGGGGCAGATCGGGCTGCGCGGCTTCGCGGATGTCGCGGCCACGGTGGCGGCGCATCTCGGCGTGCCGGCGCAGGGGCCGGGGCGGTCTTTCATCTGAAGGCGGGCAGGCCGGGGGACACATGGCGTCGGAACAGATCTATTTCGTCATGACGCTCGTCGTGGCCACCCTCGCGGTGCGTTACGTCGGGCCCTTCATGGGACGGCCGCGCACGCCATGGCGCGGCGCGCTGGTCTTCGGCCTCGTGGTCGCGTTCGTCGGCTGGGCCATCGGCGCGTGAGGCGGAGGGGGAAGAAATGAGAGACTTGCCGAAGATCGAACTGCACCTGCATCACGAGGGTGCCGCGCCACCCGCCTTCATCCGGGGGCTGGCCAAGGAAAAGAGCGTCGACCTGTCGGGCATCTTCCGCGAGGACGGCAGCTATGCCTACCGCGACTTCTGGCATTTCCTCAGCGTCTACGAAGCCGCGACGAGCGTGCTGCGGACGCCCGAGGACTACGCCCGCCTGACGCGCGCGGTGCTGGAGGAAAGCGCGTCCCACGGCGTCGTCTATTCCGAGACGTTCCTGTCGCCCGACTTCTGCGGCGGCGGCGACGTGGCGGCGTGGCGCGACTACCTCCACGCGATACGCGAGACCGCCGAGGCGGCCGAGCGCGATCTCGGCATCACGCTGCGCGGCATCGTCACCTGCATCCGCCATTTCGGCCCGGACCGCGCGCGGCCCATCGCCGAATGCGCGGCGGACACGGCCGGCGACTGGCTGGTGGGCTTCGGCATGGCGGGCGACGAGATGAAGGGCAGGCCCGCTGATTTCGCCTGGGCCTTCGACTGCGCGCGCGAAGCGGGGCTTCGCATCACTGTCCACGCCGGCGAATGGGGCGGCGCGGCCTCGGTGCGCGACGCGCTCGACGCGCTCAGGCCCGAAAGGCTGGGGCACGGCACGCAGGCCATCGAGGACCTCGCGCTGGTGGACCGGATCGCCGAGGACGGGATCGTGCTGGAATGCTGCCCGGGTTCGAACGTGACGCTCGGCGTGTTTCCGTCATGGGCCGCCCATCCCATCGAAAGGCTGCGCGAGCGCGGCGTGAAGGTCACCGTCTCGACGGACGACCCGCCGTTCTTCCACACCACGATGACGGCCGAATACGAGAACCTCTCGAGCGTCTTCGGCTGGGACGAGGAGATCTTCGCCGGGGTCGCAAGGACATCCCTCGACGCCGCGTTCTGCGACGCGGCCACGAGGGAAAGGATCGCCAAGAAACTGGGAAAATGACATGAGGGACAGCGCCAAATGACCGAGCACCTGACAATCGTCGACCACCCGCTGGTGCAGCACAAGCTGACGCTGATGCGCGACAAGAGCACCTCGACGAAATCCTTTCGCCAGCTCCTGAACGAGATCAGCCACCTTCTCGCCTACGAGGTCACGCGCAACCTGCCGATGACCACGATCGAGATCGAGACGCCGCTGCAGACGATGCAGGCGCCCGCGATCGCCGGCAAGAAACTCGCGCTGGTGTCGATCCTGCGGGCGGGGAACGGCCTTCTCGATGGCATCCTCGATCTCGTCCCGAACGCGCGCGTGGGCTTTGTCGGGCTGTATCGCGACCCCGAGACGCTGAAGCCCGTGCAATATTACTTCAAGGTGCCCTCCGAACTGGAAGACCGGCTGACGATCGTGGTCGATCCGATGCTCGCCACCGGCAATTCCTCGGTCGCGGCCATCGACCTTCTGAAGCAGGCGGGCGCACGGAATATCCGCTTCCTGTGTCTTCTCGCCGCGCCCGAGGGCGTCGCGCGGATGAAGGAGGCGCATCCCGACGTGCCGGTCGTGACAGCGGCGCTCGACAGTCATCTCAACGATCACGGCTACATCGTGCCGGGCCTCGGCGACGCGGGCGACCGGATGTACGGAACCAAGTAGGGGCGGCTTTACTTGGGCGGGGCCATCGGCCACTGTGACGCAACGCAACCTGGGGGGGTCTGCATGATCGAGACGGCACTTTCGCGGTCCGCGCTGGCGGGTGTCCTCATGGCGCTGTCGCTGGCGGGCGCGTTACAGGCGCAGCAGGCGGCCCCGGCCGAAGCGCCGCCGATGGACTTCGCCGCGAACGAATACGTCGACAGCGGCGGCTGCGTCTTCGTGCGCGTGGGTCTGGGCAACCGGACGCAATGGGTGCCGCGCGTCGGCGCCGACCGGCAGCAGGTCTGCGGCCGGGCCCC
>NZ_JARRSA010000034.1 GCF_029624655.1 Roseicyclus salinarum | reverse complement strand
GGATTGATGCGTTTTCGTTGGCTTGCCCTTGCCTTGCTGATCAACATGCCGGGCAACACCGCCATCGGTGGCGGAGGCGGCATCGCCATGGCGGTCGGATACACCCGGACCTTCTCATATCCAGCTTTCCTGGCCTGCGTGATCTTCGCGGTGGCGCCGGTCCCGACCGTCGTCTTACTTGCAGAAGTCACGGGGTTCGGGGAGCGACTGAGCCAATGGATAGAACAACTCGTCTGAGGGGCTCGTCATTGTTCGCCACATTCCCGTCTGCGCAGGCGCGCCGATGACAACCGTTATAATGCGCCCGCGCGATCATGTGGGATTCCGGCGCAGGGCCTCCGTGGCGGCGTAGAGGTCCAAGACGTAGGGATCCTCAACGCCGAGGAATTCAAGGCGCTCGTGCAAGTCCGACAAGTAATCGAAATTGTCGCCAAAGACTCCCCTCGCGCGCGCAATCATGCTGGCCTGTTGTTCCAGGGGAATTCCGGGTTTGATGTCCTCGCACTCGCGGTTGGCCACAAAGCCCAGCGCTTCTATCGGCCCGGACGCGGTGTCCAGGTCGAGCCAGACAGAGCGATAGACAGGGGCAAGCATTTCGCGCCGGAACAGGACGAAGGTCTCGTGCTCGATTTTCTCCTGCGGAATGCGAAACGCGAGGCCCTGACACCTGCCGCCCTCGTCGATCGCAAGCATCAGACCCGGTTCTTCCTTCGACCCCCGGCCTCCGTCATCCCACAGGCAAAAGCTGCGCTGGTATCCAACGCAAAGAGCATGGCGGACCTCGTCGAACTCGAAGGACGGATCCCACATCAGCGAACCATAGGCAAAGACCCAGAGGTCTTTTTCCCTGTGGCCCTCCAGCCAACGTCGCCGGTCGGCTTCGCGGTCTTCGCAGGGAGTGCGCCAACCGGACGGAAATCCGGCTTTGGCTGCATGGGCGTCGAGAATGCTGATGTCCAGATCCCGGAAGAACGACTCCGCTGCGGGTTTGATCTTTCCTCGCAATTCGGGGTGATGGCGGAACGCATCGCGATTGCTCATGGAGTCACTCCGGCTGAGCCAATCGAGGCGGGGAGACATGGACTGGGCGCCAGTTTCGAAGCCGGTCGACCGTGAGTCAATGGCGGCAACGGGCTCACAGGGGCCGTTCGCTGCGCAGCGCACCTATGTCTGCTTCTGTACAGGTAACAGCCCTTGGAGCCCTTCATCATGCTTCCCAGTAATGCACGCAAATTCGCCGATCGGGTGGTGCACTCGAGTTCACCGAAGAGAGCGGGCCCGAATTAAGCGCTGTCAACTCTACGAAGCTCGGAGGTCTCGGAGTAGACAAACTTGTCCGATCGATCAACAGCGGTTGAGCTTTTGCTCGGTTTCGACGCCGCCAGAATCCGGTATACCGAGGCTCGACCTATGCCGAGCTCCCTCGCGATATCAGTCGGACCGGTTCCAGCCTCGTGGAGCGCTAGTACTTCCTTCGATCGGGCCAGAGCCGTCGGCTTGCGCCCTTTGTACTTCCCGGCCGCCTTAGCTTTGGCGATGCCCTCGCGCTGACGCTCAAGCATTATCTCCCGCTCAAACTCGGCAATGCCTCCGAGAACGGTAAGCATCAGCTTGCCCGTCGACGTGCTCGTGTCGATGTCCATCCCAAGAATTCGGAGTGCCGCGCCCTTCTTGTTAAGCTGCGCAACAACTTGAAGAAGGTGGGGCACAGAGCGCGCGAGGCGATCAAGGCGGGTGACGATCAGCGTATCGCCTTCCCTGATGTACTCGATAGCCTCGGCTAGACGTGTACGCGCTGCAGTGTCAACCGACGAGACCTGCTCCTCGAAGACCTTCTCGCAGCCAGCGGACCTAAGCTCCTCTCGTTGGGCTTCTAGCCCCGCCTTCTGATCCAGTGTTGAAGTCCGCGCATATCCGATGAGCACATGCAGCTCCTGTATCAATGATGTCTAAGACATAAAGAGGAACATCGTCTCAAAAGTCAAATGCTATTCATTTGGGACTCGCTGACGAGTATGGTGGCCTGTCTCACTAGAGCAAGCTCTATTGGTCCGATCGGAGAGGGGCCCAAAGTCTACTCAAGTGCGACGAAGCAGATTGCCTCGATGACCGCATGCTCTTGGTCATACCTATCGAAGCAACGCAGGAGGACGTTAGTTGAGGGAAGGCCACCCACTTGTGCATCGGGTCGAGTTGACCAGTGGCTAATGACGACGAGCCCCTGTCCATCAAACGCAGATGAAGAATTGACGAGATCATGACCCTGGCCGGCGGAGAGAGTCGCTGAGGTAGTACCTGGACTGCGAAACCATTGCGCGACCTCTTGAGCCAGAATGGGTTGGCCCGTCAGAAACATGAAGCAGCACGCCATGAGTGCTCGCTTCGCCGCCATTTTCAGTCTCTTGGCCACCGGTTTGCCCTCTCGATAGTTGAATGAATTTATGACGTTTCCTCCTGAGCTTATCGCTGGCCGGTCCGAAGGTCTGCAAGGAAGGCTTCCATGGTCAGCGAATGGGTACCGGTTTGGGTTTGACATTCTCGGTCCAAGTAATTGATCGGCCGTCAGGGGTTTGACGCGCCAGACACCCACAAGTGCTTCAAATTCCTAGATTAGCGACGGATTGAAAATCCTCGTGTCGGTGGTTCGATTCCGCCCCCGGGCACCACTTTTCCGACTGGAAACGAACGCATTCCGCGCCAGGGCGCCAGGGTTCTGCCGCGCGCGTCGTCGTGTCTGGCTTGACGTCCTTCTTGCCGAGAAACTGGTTGCGCGCATCCTGACGACGCAGGCGATGAGCGCACCGTTTTCGACCGCAGTCGTCGAGCCGCTTCTGGCCTCGTGTTTCTTCGCAGTGTCCCATGAGGCGCCCGTCGCCTATCTCACCGGCCAGTCGCGGTAGAAACGCGCCACGGGGTCGATGAGGCGGCGGGACAGGGCGCGGAGCTTCGCTTCCTGTGGCGTGTCGGGGCGTTGGAGGTCGATCGCGACCGACTGGAGAACGCTGTCGCGATCGACGCGCGTGAACCGGCCTTCGTCGTAGACGATTTCGCCTCCGATCAACACCGTCGCCACGGCCCCCGCCCGGGCGCGGCGGACGAGCACGTCGACCAGCGGCATCTCGGGATCCTGCCACGGCCATGTGACGGCGCGCCAGTCCAGCAGCACGATATCGGCCAGAAAGCCGTCGGCGAGCTGCCCGAT
The DNA here is from genome assembly GCF_029624655.1 of Roseicyclus salinarum. Taxonomy (GTDB): domain Bacteria; phylum Pseudomonadota; class Alphaproteobacteria; order Rhodobacterales; family Rhodobacteraceae; genus Roseibacterium; species Roseibacterium salinarum. The sequence goes on along the minus strand of NZ_JARRSA010000034.1, from coordinate 36,977 downwards.
ACTGCCTCGGAACGGCGTGGTCGCCGCGCCGTGTTCGGTGGCCATCCTCAGGATCTGCGCGGCCTCCGGGTGGGGGGCGTCGTGACCGGCGGGGCGGTGCAGCGTCAGCGCGAGGCGCATTTCCTGCAGCATGTCGCGGTCGTCGTTGAGGCCAGCCTCGTCGATGCCGAGGGCGACGGGCACGCCGCTTTGCAGGAACGCGGCAAGGTCGGCCGTGCCGCTCTTGAGCCGCAGGTTGGAGGAGCAGTTGTGGCACAGGCACGCACCGCGCTCGGCCACCAGCGCGAGGTCGTCGGGCGTCATCCAGACGCCGTGGCCGATGGTCAGCTGCGGACCGATCAGGCCGAACCGGTCGACATGCTCAAGCGCCGAACCACCGGTGCGGCGGCGCGCGTATTCCTTCTGATACGGGGTTTCGAGAAGATGCATGTGCATCGGCGCGCCCGTGTCCCCGGCAATGCGCGCGGCGCTTTCCAGCGCGGCGTCCGACAGCCAGTGCAGGTTCGAGGGCGCGATCTGGATGCCGATCAGCGGGTCGTCGCGATACCGGTCGCGCAAGGCGTGGAACACCGCGATCTGGTCCTTCAGCGGAAGGCCGAACCCCGCGAGGTAATCGGCCGCGGGCTTGCGGAGGTCCGCAGGCAGGGATCTCACGAAGTCCTCGTCGGCGGCGTAGATCATCCGGTTCTGGTCCCGCAGCGCGAAGGAGTAGCTCGCCCGCATCCCAAGCTCGCGATAGGCGCCCACGATCTGGCCCGCACGTGCCAGGACGGCATCGACATCGCCGGGCGCGCGGCTGTGGAGGTGCTGGACCGTCGTCACGCCCGAGGCGATCATCTCGAGCGCCGAGTAGAGCGTGTCGAGCCTCGGGTCGACGTCGCGCATCACGAGGCGTTCGGGAAACCACAGCTCCAGCGGCTGATCGCGCGCGCCCATCTGGAACGGCGTCAGCCCGACATGATGGTGCGCGTTGATCAGGCCGGGGATCGCCACGCGCCCCTTGCCGCCCGTCTCGGGCAGGCCACGGTTCTGCTGCCTGAGGAGCTTGGCGGGGCCGATCCCGGCGACGCGGTCGCCCTCGACGAGAATGGCGCCGTCCTCGATGATCCGGGTGCGGCCGTCGGGGTCGAAGCCGGTCAGGATATGATCGGCTGTGACGAGATGGCGCTTCATGGCGAAACTCCTGCGGTCAGGCGGCGGAGGCTGAGGCGGACGGCGGCCGGCAGGGGCTCGATCAGGGGGACGGCTGCGGATGCCGCGAGATCCCGCGCGGCCTCGGCCAGTGGACCGCCGCCGATCACGATGGCCTCCGCGCCGGCCTCGGCGGCGGCGATGCACGCGGCGTCGAGCGCCCGGCGCAGGGCGTCGGCGTCAGCGGTCAGGGCGACCGGGTCGCCGGGGGTCGTCCATGTGCCGATGAAGGCGTCGTGGCCGTGACGCGCGGCCGTCTCGGCGATGCGTTCGCGAAGCCTCGGTGTCGTCGTCACCACGGCGAAGCGGCGTCCGCCCTGTGCCGCCTCGGCCATGCCCGCCTCGGCGATGCCCGTCACCGGGATCGAAAGCCTTGCGCGCAGCTCCGAGAGGCCGGGATCGCCGAACGCCGCCACGATCACGGCCCTGGCCCGCGCCATGCCGGTCGCGAGCGCGGCCACCGCCTCGGCCGCCCGGTCGAGTTCCGCGGGCTCGGTGATCAGGGTTGCGCCGAAGGCGGCCGTGAACCCTTCGATCCGCTCGGCCGGGCCGGCCGTTTCGCCGGCGATGCGCACCATCGTCGCGGTGACGGATGCCGAGGTATTGGGATTGATCAGCGCGATCATGCCGGGAACGCCGCGTCGAAGGCCTCGGCGATGTCGATGCGACGGGCAAGGCAGATGCGATCGCGACGCCTGTCCAGCTCGGCCAGGATCCGTTCGAAGGCCTTGAAGCGGCCGGGGCGGCCTGCGATGCGCAGGTGAAAGCCGATGTTCAGCAGGCGCGGCAATCCGCGCGCGGCCTCGGCCTCGAGGACATCGAGGGCGTCGGCCACGTAGTCCACCATTTCGGACGCGCGCACGAAACCATTGGGATGAAAGAACTTCATGTCGTTCGTATCGAGCGCGTAGGGAACCACGACCAGACCCGATGCGTCGCGATACGGCACGTCGTCGTCGAACCCGTTCGACGTGTAGAGATACCCGCGCTCGGCCAGAAGGGCCCGTGTCCACGGGCTTTCGGCGCCACGGCAGAAAAAGCCGCGCGGCGCGCTGCCGGTCGCCGCAGCGATCGCCTCGGCGGCCCGGTCGAGATCGGCGGCCTCGGCGCCGGGGGTGTCGTAGTCGGCATGTGGGCGCCACAGCCAGCCGTGGCACGCCGTCTCATGCCCTTCCTCGGCGAACATGCGCAGGACGGGTGCGGCGCGCTCTGCCGCCCTGCCGCAGGCGAAGATCGTCGCGGGCACGTCGTGGCGGCGCAACGCATCGGCCATGCGCCACGCACCGGCGCGGGTGCCATAGGCGAAGATCTGCGCCTGTCCCGGATCGGCCTTGCCGTCGGGCACGACCGAAATCACCTCGCCCAAGCGCTCGCTCGCGGGATCGCCGTCGAGCACCTGCTGCTCGGCGCCTTCCTCGAAGTTGACGACCACCGAGACGGCGAGCCGCGCGCCGCCGGGCCAGACGAGATCGGGCCACGCTCCGCCGTATCCGATCAGGTCGCGGCTCATGCGGGCGACCCGGACGCGAAATCCGCAGGGCAGGGCCGGCGCGTCCACTCCGGCAGCCCGATCGCGCCCCGCCACGCGCGCGCGATGTCCGCCCGGGATGCGAACCACGCGCCGTTCGCGCGCAGCGCATGGTCGAGGAACATCTCCAGCCCTCCGATCCGCGCCGGCCGGCCTATGATCCGCGTGTGAAGCCCGATGGACAGCAGCCGCGGCGCGCGCTCGGACTCGGCCAGCAACCGGTCGAAGGCGGCGATGCAGTAGCGGGCGAAATCCTCGGCGAACACGAATCCGCCGCCGTTGTAGAAGCGCATGTCGTTGGTATCGAACGCATAGGGCAGGACCACATGCGGCCCCTGCGCGGTATCGACGGTATAGGGGATGTCGTCGTTGTAGGCGTTGCTGTCGTAGAGAAAGCCGCCCTGTTCGACCAGAAGCGCGCGCGTGTTCGGAGAGGTGGCCGATCTGGTGTGCCAACCAAGCGGCGGGGCGCCCGCGATCCGGTCGATGGCGGCCACGGTTCGGGCGATGGCCGCGCGTTCGGTCGCCGCGTCCATGCCCGCGTGACGTTCCCAGCGCCAGCCGTGCGCCGCCACCTCGTGGCCGTCGCCCACGGCCTCCGTCGCGATCCATGGCGTCGCTTCCAGCGCGCGCCCGCAGGCATTCAGCGTTGCGGGAACGCCCCTGTCGCGCAACGCGGCCCGGATCCGGGGCCAGCCCGCGCGGGGTCCGTATTCGAAATGGCTCTCCATGCAGGGATCGGGTGCGCCGTCGACGCGCTCGACCGCCTCGTAGATATGCTCGTTGCGCTCGTCGCCGGCGGTCAGGGTCAATTCGGCCCCTTCTTCGACATTGACGACGACCGAGACCGCAAGGCCCGCGCCATTCGGCCAGCGCATGGATGGCGGGGCGCCCGCGTATCCGGCGAAGTCGCGGCCCCCGGCCGTCATGCCGGCACCCGGACGGCATCCATGAAACGTCGGCAGAGATCGGGATCCCAGCACTTCAGGTCGCCCGGACCCGCGTTCCGCCGCATCAGCGCGCTGCTGACCACCACGCCGTCCGATGCGGTCAGCGCCTCGGCGACGTTGGCCTCCGTCACCCCGCCGCCGATCAGGACCGGCCGCCGCACGCCCGCGGCGCGGACCGCCGCGATGCGCTGAAGCGTGTCCGCGAAGCTGCTTCCGGTCACGACGAGGCCGTCCGCTCCGGTCTTGACCGCCCATTCCGCAGCGAAGGGCTGGCTTTCGCCGGACATCGGAACCGCGGTGCGGTCGTGCACGTCCGCGAGAAGGGCGATCCCGGCGCGCCCAAGGGCGGCCCGGTGGGCGACCGCCTCGGCGCCCAGGCCACTGCGCGGTCCCTGCGCGGTCATGGCGCCGCCGACGAACACCTTCAGTCGGACGAAATCGGCCCCCGCGGCGTCGGCAACCGACAGGGCCGCGGACGGGTCATGCGCCTCCACGATGATGCCGAGACCCACACCGGGCACCTCGGCGCGGATCAGGCGGGCCAGCGCCGCCATCCGCGCGAGCGTGTCCGGCGCGGCCGCGCCCTGCGTCCTGGTCTGGTCCTGCAGCTTGATCCACGGGATGCCGGCCTCGGCGAAGATGCGGGCGTTGGTGATCGCGTAATCCTCGTACCAGGACACCGAGAGGTGACGGTTCAGTGCGAAATCCGGGAGGTGAAGCGCGGCGATGACGGGTTTCGATTTCTCGAACAAGGTCAATGACATGGGTTGCAATCCTTGTGCAATGCGGCGCGCGTCGCGTCTCTGTCGGCGGGCAGCGCGCCCGCGGCTCCGAAGCTTGAGACGACCCGTGCGGCGGAAATCGCGCCGAAGCGGGCCGCCTGCACCGGGTCCCCGGTTTCGACGAGGCCGGCGAGGAAGCCTCCGGAAAAACTGTCACCGGCGCCCGTGGGGTCTCGCGTCTCGACGTGGTGCACCGGAACCGTCACCGGCGCACGGCTCGCGCGATCCCAGACCAGCGCGCCTTCCGGCCCCATCTTGACCGCGACCGCGCCGGGGCAGCGGCCTGCGAGCACCGCGATCGCGTCGGCCGGATGTGCGCCCGGTACCAGCGCCCGAAGCTCCACCTCGCTGGGCAGGAAGGCGTCCAGCCGCGACAGAATCGGGCCGATGGCGTCCAGACCCGCCTCGGCGAGCTGCCAGCCCGGATCGGCGGTGATCGTCGTTCCGTCGCGGGAAAAGAGATCGAGCATCTCCGCAACGACCGATGGCGCGCTCGGGGCGAGATGCACGCCCTTCACGGCACGCCAGCTTTCCGGCACCTGTGCCGCGCGCAGGGGATGGCGCTCGCGGAATTCCGAATAGCCGATCTCGCCAAGGGCGCGGCGGGCCTGCAGGACGGCGCGCCATTCCGCCGTCTGCGCGGGGGTCAGACGATCCGTCGGAAATCCCGCCTCGGCCAGCGCATCGCCGGGCGCCGTGAGCCCTTCGTCGCGCCGCCCGTCACCATCGTAGAGGAACCAGCTTCCCGCCGACAGCGCCTGCTCGGACCAGGCGACGCCGGCGAGGTCCACCCCGCCGGCCCGCAGCCGCTTCAGCACGTCGGGCGGATAGGTCGACACCGCGCAACTCACCAGGCCGACCCGCGCCACCCACGCCAGCGCGCCCACGGCGGAGTAGGCGCCGTTGCCGCCCGCCTGATCCAGCGCCACGGTGCCGTCCGCGGCGACGACGTTGTCGACCGTCAGACCACCGACAGTGACCAGGTCGGGGATCACGTCACAGGCCCAGTCGGGGCGCCCCGAGGCCGAGCGCGTCGCGTTCCACCGCGGCATGATACCCGAACAGGTGCAGCGGAACGCTGTAGACGATGGGCGCGGTGGCGGCAGGGACGCGCGGCAGGTGCCAGGCCACGTCGACGATTTCGGAGATCTCGGTTTCGCCCTCGGGCACCAGCGCCACGCAATAGCCGTCGCAGCCGCGCGACATGATCGCCGTCTCGAGGGCGCGCGCATGGCTGGCCTCGTCGGCGGCGACCATGAACATCGCATCGCCGGCCTTCTGCGTGCGGTAATGGTGATATTCCTCGAGCGGGAAGGAATAGGCGTGGATCGGCGCCAGTTCCTTGAGCTTGGCCGCACCGAACTCGGCCGGCGCGAAGAACGGCCCCGCGCCGGTGGTCAGCACCAGGTCGGCACGCGCGAGGTGTTTCGCGACCGCCTTGGCCGGGTCGTAGAACTTGCGCGCGACGGAATCGACCTGCTCGGGCAGCGCCGCCAGCGCCGCCTCCAGCGCCGAGGCGTCGCCCCCCTTGGCCTTCTGCACCGAGGCGGCCATCGCGAGCATCAGGGCCATCGCCGCCGTGCTCGACTGCGTGGGCCATCCGCCGCGCGTCGCGCGAATGTGCAGCGCGCCGGGCGACTGTTCCATCAGGGGCGATCCCAGCGTGTTCGACAGGCCCACCGTGTAGGCACCCTTGGCGGCCGACGCGGTCAGCCCCTCGATCACGGGCTCGGTCTTGCCGGAGGAACTCAGGCCGATCACGACCGTCTCGCCGTTGATCGTGTGCAGGCCGTAGGCTGCGAAATCGAACGCCTCGATGGGTTCGCAGGGGGCGCCCAACGCCTCTTCGATGGCCGGGCGGACGCCGTGTCCCACGATCCAGCTGTCGCCGCATCCGACGGTGACGACGCGCCGGATCGTGCGTCCGGCCAGATCCCGCCCGATGGCGGCGAGCGGCTCGACATTGGCCGCGAGCGTCGACCGGATCGCGTCGCCCTGCGCCATCATTTCCTTCTCGGTCAGCGCCACGCGGCGGAAGCGCTCGGGGTCGCCGGCGGCGTCCGAGGAGGATTCGCGCCGGATTTCGTTGATTCTCTGCTCGATGCTCATGTCGCTCCCCGTAAGTGGCTTGTAGAAACGGTGCGGCGGGACGAAAGATATGGCATGCCGCGCTGGCTTTCGGTATTTGTCATTATGGAAAAAAACGCAAGCGTAATGAAGGTGGGCATGATGGATGATGGGATCGGAGGGCCGTTGCCGCCCCGCCAGCAGCGCATTCTCGAGATCCTCGACCGGGAGCGCTCCGCCGAGGTCGTCCAGCTGTCCGAGGCGCTCGGGGTCTCTGCGGTCACGATCCGATCGGACCTCGACGCGCTCGAACGGCGCCGCCTGCTGCGCCGAATCCGCGGCGGGGCGATGGCGATCCAGTCGGCTCGATTCGAGCGGCCGATCGATCTGCCGAGCCAGAACTTCACCGACGAGAAGAAGCGCATCGGCGCCCTTGCGGCAAGCATGGTGCGCAGCGGCGAGACGGTGATCCTTGATGCGGGCACGACGACGCTGGCCATGGCGATGGCGTTGCCGGTCGATCTTCGCGATCTCGTTGTGATCACCTCCAGCCTCGATATCGCGATCGCGCTGGAGGAGCACCCAGGCGCTTCCGTCGTCGTGACGGGCGGGAGCCTGAAGAAAACCGGGCGGAACCTCCGCTCGCGGTCACTGGTGCCGCCCTTCGCGTCCCTGCTGCTGGAGCAGCTGAACGCCGACTGCGCCTACCTGTGCTGCGCGGGCATCGACGTGGAGCGCGGCTTCACCAACGCGCACTTCGAGGAGGTCGAGGTCAAGCGGGCGATGCTGACGGCGTCGCGCCGTGCGGTGATGCTGGGCGACCGCGGCAAGATCGGTCACGTCGCGGGCGCCCGGATCGCCAGCCCGCGCGAGATCTCGATCCTCGTCACCGACCGCAAGGCGGCGCCCGCCGACGTCGCGGCCATCGAGGCGGCGGGGCCGCAAGTCCTTCTGGCGTGACTCCAGCTGCCGCTTTTTCCGGCGTCCGGCTTCCTTCGCGGGCAGGGGAGGTGGATATTCGCGTGGTTTCGAATTTTTTTCTTGCGAAGAATTATGAAAGCGTTCTTGCTGGTGTCACACGCTGGGCATCCGGCGGAAATGAACCAGACAGGGAGTAAACCATGAAACTGACCCGAAGAACCGTGCTGGGCGGTCTGGCCGCAACGAGCGCGCTCTCGAGCCCCACAGTCCTGCGGGCGCAGACCCGTGAACTGGTGATGGTCGGATACGGAACGGAATCCGATGCCCCGCTCATCGCGGCCGGAGAAGAACTCGGCCGCCGCAATCCGGGCGTGTCGCTGCGCGTCATCGGCGGCCTGTCCGCCGAGGCGCTGGCGCAGATCAAGGCGGCGCGCGGCAACTCGCCCTACGACCTCGCCGTGATGGGCTCGCCCGCGATCATCAACGCCCTTGCCGAGGACGTTCTGGTTCCGCTCGATTTCTCGCAGATCCCCAATGCGGCCAACGTCGATCCCAAGTTCCCGTCCTACGGCTACGACGTCGGCCAGCCGATCTGGTTCGAGGGGATCGGCGTCGCCTACGATACCACGCGCGTCGCCACGCCACCGCGGCGGTGGGAGGACCTGTGGAGCGGGGAATACAACGGCAGGATCGGAATGTGCCGTCCGCAGTCGAACCTCGGCCTTGGCGTTCTGGCGGCGACCAGCGAAGCCTTCGGGATGCCGCAGGACGACATGGAATTCGCCCTCACCAAGTGGATGGAGCTCGATCCGCTCGTGGGCCGGTCGCCGCCGCTCCTGCAGCAGATGATCGAACGCGGCGAGGTCGATCTGGCGCCGCTTTGGCACGTCAACTCGGCGCTCGCGGCCTCCTCGGGGCTGCCGATCGGGTATACCAAGCTCATGGGTCCCGGACCTCTGATGCTGCCGACGAACATCGTGCATTTCGTCAACACGCAGGACGGCACCGCCGATCTCGTGCACGAGTTCACCGACATCCTGCTCACGCCGGAAATCCAGTCCATGGCCGGCAGCGCGCCGATATATTTCGGCACCGTCGTGCAAGGCGTGGAAGTGGCCGAGGAGGCCGCGCCCTACGTACCGTCCACGCCCGAGGAACTTGCAACCACAACCTCGCTCGACTGGCCGTCCTTCGCGCCGCTGCGCGGCCAGACCGTGGAGACCTTCGACCGCATGTTCGCAGTGCAATGATGCAGGAACGGCCCGATCTTGTGACAAGGTCGGACATCGCGGCCCCGGTGCTTCGCATCGGGGCCGTGTCCAAGCGGTTCGGCGCCGTGACCGTGCTCAAGGACTGCTCGCTTGACGTGGCGGAGGGCGAGATCGTCACCCTTCTGGGCGCGTCGGGCTGCGGAAAGACCACGCTGCTGCGTTGTATCGCCGGGTTCTGGGATGCCGAGCGGGGCAGCATCGAGATCGACGGGCAGGACATGGGCGCGCTGCCGGTCAACCGCCGCCCCGTCGGCGTCGTCTTCCAGAGCTACGCGCTGTTTCCGCATCTCACCGTGGCCAGCAACGTGGGCTACGGCCTGCGGATGCGCGGCGTGCCGCGGGCCGAAATCGACGCGCGCGTGGCCGAGGTGCTGGCCACCGTCTCGCTGTCCGACTTCGCCGACCGCTATCCCGCCCAGCTTTCGGGCGGCCAGCAGCAGCGCGTCGCGGTGGCGCGCGTTCTGGTGCTTCAGCCGCGAGTCCTGCTGCTCGACGAGCCCTTCAGCGCGCTCGACGCGAAGCTGCGCGGCACGATGCAGGTCGAGTTGCGGCAGCTGATCAAGCGGCTTGGCCTGACCGCCATCTTCGTCACCCACGACCAGGACGAGGCGCTGACCATGTCCGACCGCATCGCCGTCATGCGCGATGGCCGGATCGAGCAGGTCGCCGCGCCGGACACGGTTTTCGACCATCCCGCCACCGCCTACGTCGCAGACTTCATCGGCACCTCGAACTTCTGGCGCGCGACCGCGAAGGGCGGCGCCGTGACCTTGCCCGACGGACAGACCGCCCGCACCGAACTGTCGGGCGACGTGCAGGTCATGACACGCCCGCACAATCTGCGCATCGCCCCCGAGGAGGACGGTCCCTGGCGCGGCCGCGTCGCGTTTCACCGGACGGTCGGCGCACTGATCGAGTTTCACGTCGAGACGCCCGATGGCGCCACCGTGCAGGTCGTGTCCATGCGCCAGCACCGGCTGCGCCCTCTCCAGGCCGGAGCGGCCGTCAGCCTTTCGGTGATCGACCCGGCCTATTGCGCCGTGTATCCGGTCTGATGGCTGGCATGGCGCAGGCATCGGGGATCCCTCGCGCGGGCCTGGTCGAACGGGTGACGGACAGGCTTTTGTCGGGCCGCGGAATCTGGCCGGCGGTGCCGGCCATCCTCGTGCTGACGGTCGTGGCGGTGATCCCCTTCGCGATCCTCTTGTCGCTGGGCTTTTCGGACATCGAGGTCTCGCGCGGCGCGATCGTGTCGCAGACCTTCTCGCTCGGGCACCTGACGAACGCGCTGGGCGATCCGCTCTACTGGACGACGTTCCGGCGGTCGCTGACGCTCGCGCTCAACACCACCGCACTTTGCCTGCTGTTCGGATACCCGGTCGCCTACCTGTTCCTGATCGGCGGGAAATGGACGCGGCGGTTGATCCTCGTGCTGACCATCGCACCGCTGCTGACCAGCGGCATCGTCCGCACCTATGCCTGGCTCGTGATCCTCGGGGGGCGCGGGGTGGTCAATTCCACGCTGATGAACCTCGGGCTGATCGATGCCCCCCTGCGCATCATGAACACGCATTGGGCGGTGCTGATCGGCATGGTCCAGATCCACCTGCCGGTCATGATCCTGCCGCTGATCGCCGTCATGAGCCGCCATGACGGGCGGATCGTCGAGGCGGCTGCCAATCTCGGCGCGAGCCATCTCGCCATTCTGCGAACCGTCATCCTTCCGCTCAGCACGCCGGGCATCGGGACGGGCGCGGCGCTGGTGTTCACCTTGAGCTACACCACGTTCGTGGTCCCGCAACTGCTGGGCGGCGGAAACTACCTCAACGCCGCGACGATGATCTACGAACAGGTCGTCTACTCGCTCGAATGGAGCAAGGGATCGGTCAGTTCGCTGATCCTGATGGTGACATGCCTGATCGTGCTCGTGGCCATCGCGCTTGCCACCAACGCGGCCACCGCGTGGACGAAAGGGCGCGAGGGATGATCCGCAAGCTTCGCACCGCGTCGCCCGGCGACATTCTGGGCATCGGCCTGATCCTGTTCGTGGCCGTGCTGTCGCTGGTTCTGCTGATCGCGCCCTCCATCATCGTGGTCATCATTTCCTTCGACACGAGGGCTTACGTCAGCTTCCCGCCCGAGGGCTTCACGCTGCGGTGGTACGCGGAGGTCTTCGAGCAGACCGACCTCGTCGCCGCGATGTGGACGAGCCTGAAGGTCGGCCTGATGGTCACGGCACTCTGCGTCGTGCTGGGCGTGCCCACGGCACTGGCCTGCGTGCGGGGCCGTTTCCGAGGCAGGACCGCGCTTTCGGTCTTCGTGCTGGTGCCGCACATGGTGCCCGGCATCGTGCTTGGCGTCGCGGTCCTGTTTGCCGGTGCGCTGGTGGCGGTGTCGCCGTCCATCTGGCTGCAATCGATCTCGATCGCGGTCTTCATCATGGCGGTGATGGTCCGCACGGTGCAAAGCCGTCTCGTCCGTCTCGACGCATCGCTCGAGGAGGCGGCCACGAACCTCGGTGCGGCCTCGTTCCAGAGCCTGCGGACGATCACCTTCCCGCTCCTGCTGCCTGCCATCCTCGCGGGCGCCGTGTTCACCTTCGTGGAGGGCTTCGACAACCTGTCGGTCGCGATCTTCACGCACGGGTTCGACGACCGCCCGCTGCCCGTCGAATTGCTGGCGCTGGTGCAGTTCACCTCCACGCCGCTCGTCGCCGCCGTGTCGGGCGTTCAGATCCTGCTTGCGATCCTGGCGCTTGTGGCGGTGTCCATGAGCATCGGCCTCGACAACGTGAACGAGTGACGGCGGGCCGGGGGGCAGGGCAGGCCGGGGCTGGCCTGCGCCTCGGGTGATCTGGAGGGCGGGCCGGTGCCCCTTGGCACCGGCCCCTATCCCGGCGTCCTCTTGCGCCACGCATCATCCCGACCCTTCGGGCGTCAGGTCGTCGCGGGGCGCGCGTCACCATTCCAGGTCGGGATCGGTTCTCACCGGGCGCGCCGCCGTCGCGGCGCCGGGTCCGATGGGTATCGGCGCGCCGGTCTTCACGTCCAGCGAACCCGGAAGCGTCGCGCCGGTCTTCATCTTGAAGATCGACGCCGCCGATTTCAGTCCGGCGAGCGGCTTGCCGCCCTCGAGGCTGGCCTGATCCTTGCCGTAGTGCTCGAACCACGGCATTCGGGCGGCGCTGTAATCGGCGGCCGAGGGGGGCTCGTTGGGCGCTGGCGCGCCCGTGATCGCCTTCCAGTCCTTCGCGTGCACCAGTGTGACGAAGACCCGGTCGGCTGCGGCGGCGTCCCAGTCGTCGAGCGTGAAGGGATCGCGGTGCACCGTCTGCCGCATCCGCCCGCCGGGCGCGAGACCAATCTTGGACCTGGGGAGCAGCATCCTCACCGGGGAGGCGTCGAGCAGGGTTTCGCGCCGTTCCCATTCCTCGCGCCGCTTCCGCCAGACGTCCCGTTTCAGAGGAACCACTGAAATCTGGAGGCCGCCCCAATCGGCCGCGCCGGTCAATTGTTCTTCTGCCGAATACCCTTCGCCCAGCGGCATCGCGACGAATTGCCGGATCACGCCCTTCTCCACGGCGAATCCGTCGAGCCATGGCTGGTTAGGCGAGACGACATAATCCTGCGGGTCCCGGTGCAGGCCGCCACGCCAGGGCTCTCCTGTGACGGCATTGATCTTCCCGGCGGCGATCTTGATCGCGACGGGGAAGGGCAGACCATAATCAGGGCCTTCGTTGCGGAAATTCAGCCACATCGCCTCCGCCTGCCACATCGGAAGGATGACGCCGCCGCGCGATGTCGTGTCGCCGGGCAGGCTGTCGGCGTGGTCCTCGACATGGCGGATCGGGAACCGGCCGAGGCCCGGGGGCAGGGGATAGGTCTCGTCGCTGTCGGGAATGCGCAGCGTGCGCCGGAAATCGATCGAGAAGCTGGCATCCTCGTCGATCTGCGGAAAGCGGAAGACGAGGCGGTCGTTTTCGAGCGTTGGCATGACATTCTCCTTGTCAGGTTACCAGGTGCCGTCACGGACGTCCCGGACGATGCGAAGCACGGCATTGTCCGGCATGGTCTTCAGGGATCGGATCAGCTCGGCGAAAAGCCGAGGACGCGCGAGGATCGCCGCGCGCAGGTCCGACGATATCTTTCCGGCGAGCGCGAGCAGGACGTCGGGATCCTCGCCCAGATCGGCGGCCAGCCGGATCAGCGTCTCCTCGCCCGGCGGCGCGACATCCCCCCGCTCCACGCGCGAGAGATAGGCGGGGGTGACGCCGCAGCGCATCGCGACCTTTCTCAGCGAGAAGGCCGGGTCCTCTGCGGCCCTGCGTTCGCGGGCGCCGCGCAGGTAGTCACCGAAGCCTTGGATGTCTTCCGTCGAGCGTGTTCGTTGCATGTTGCCTAGATAGGCAACACAAAGGGTCTTTCAAGAGCGCAAGCGCAATCGGCCAGCCGGAGCCGAACTTGCGCGCCGGAAACGTGCCTCCGCACCTCGCCTCGGGTCGCGTCCCGGCCCTGGGCGGCCGGCAGTTCCGCAAGGTGTCATCGGTGCGACGGGGCGCTGGCGACCCATCGTGTTGCGGTCCGCGTCGCGCCGGTCGGGCACGCTCAGGAAGATCGCGAGGATCACCGCGAGGTATCGCCGTCGCCGATGTCCGCGTCATGCCCGCCGTCGAGCCGCGCCTAAGGGATCGCGATGCGGACGGCCGCGACGCAGATCATGACGACCGACGAAAGGACGCCTGCGATGTAAAGGACCGGGACGGGCAGTCCCGTGAGCGGCGAGATGTTGTTCCAGTTCGCCACTGAACGCTGCAGGGCGCCCCAGAACGGCAGGGCGAGAAGCCGCCCAACCCGTCGCGCGGCCACGGAAGGGTCGGGGCTTGGCCGTTTTCGCACCGCCTTGGACGCCCGGACGGGTTCGGCGTGGTCTGTCGGGCACAGGACACGGCGGATAGGCTGCGCTTCCGCGTCCAAACGGCCCGAAAGAAGCGACTTGTTGCCATAGTAGAGACAAATATTCCGTGCCAGATGGTCGTGATGGGGACCGGGGGCCTTCCGGGCGGTGGACCCGCGGGCGTGTGCAGGCAACGAGTGGGCGACATGGTCGAGGCTTTGAAATACCGGATCCGGTCCTGGGAACGCGCCGGGCGCCATCCCGCGCTGACGCGGGCCGCGACATTCCTGTGGCTGTCCTTTCAGAACGCGCGCGACAGGCTTTTCATGGGCCGCGTCCGGGATGCGATCGCGCGTGACAAGGTTCCCGGAAATCCCGACGGCGCGGTGCGCGCGGTCTGCGAGGACGCGCTCGGCGCGGGGATCCGGCCGATGCAGTGCCCGCGCGAGCTTGCGGCGCTGATCGGCGAGGTCGATGCGGCGCGCCCCCGGAGCGTGCTGGAGATCGGCACCGCGCGGGGCGGCACGCTGTTCCTGCTGTGCCGTTTCGCGGCGCCCGACGCCACCATCGTCAGCGTCGATCTGCCCTACGGGCGCAACGGCGGCGGCTATCCGCGCTGGAAGGAGCGCGACTATCGCGGCTTTGCCCGCGACGGCCAGGCGCTGCACCTGCTGCGGGCGGATTCCCACGCGCAGGCCACGGTTGCGGATGTCGCCGCGCTGGGCGGCGAGCGCGGCTTCGATTTCATCCTGATCGATGCGGATCACTCCTACGAGGGCGTCAGGCGAGACTACCTCAACTATCGCCCGCTTCTGGCGGAGGGCGGGCTTCTTGCGCTGCACGACGTCCTGCCCAACACGGGCGACCCCTCGATCGACGTGAACCGCTTCTGGATCGAGCTTGAGAATGACCCCGGCGTAAGGACCGAAACCATCGTCACGGACCCCGATCAGGGCATGTATGGCATCGGCCTCGTGCGGGGCTAGGCATGGGGCACCCGGGCGCGCCGTCCGGAACGCCGGCAAGGAGCGAAGTGGCACAGTGGCCGACAGGAGATTGACCGCAGGCGAGCCGCGCGAGGCGCGGCGGGGAAGGGGGGCGGCCCGTCCGCGCCGGCCCCGCGCCGCGTCGCGGTCCCGGCTTCCGGCAGGGGGCGCGCGATGATCCTCGCGCGGCGCGCGGCAGGCGTGGCGGCCTCGACCGGCCTCGGCCTCTTTCTCGTCTGGCTCCTGTTCTCGTTCCTCCCCGTCTCACCGGGCGAGGCCGTCGTCGCGGCCCTTTCGGCGCCGCCGTGGCTCTATGCCGTCGTCACCTGCCTCACGCTGGCCAACCTCGTGGTCGGCGCGCTCAAGTGGCAGGTCGCGGCCGACCACCTCGCGCAGCCCGTGCGTCGGACCGGCTTCCTGCGGCGGGTGGAGCTGACGAGCCTCGGTGAATTCTTCGGGCAGCTCATTCCCGTCCAGCTCAGCACCCTGCTGGTGCGGTGGGTCCTTCTGGACCGCGAGGTCCGCGCCTCGGGCTATGTCGCGCGCGCGACCATCTTCGAGCAGGCCTTCGATCTCATCCTCGTGCTTTCGGGCAGCGTCGCCGCCATCGCCGTGATCGGCTTCGACCTCGCCGCCGGGCCCGCCGTCGCCACGATGGCGGCGATGGTCGCGGCCAGCCTTGTCGCGCTGCGCGCGTGCCTGCGCGGCGGCGAAAGGCTCCTGCGGGCGCTCGACCGCCGCGGCGTCCGCGCGGGCGGGTTTGCGGCGGCGGCCGACGGCTTCGCCCATGCGGCGGCTGCCCCGGCCGCGGTGCTTGCGACGCTCAGTCTCTATTCGCTCCTGCGCCTCGTCCTCGTGGCGCTCCGCGCGGGCGCGGTGCTGGCCGTCCTCGCGCCGTCCACGGCCATCTGGCTGGTGTTCGTCGCCTCGCCGCCGATCGCGCTTCTGACTTCGTTGCCGATCGCGCCCGCGGGCCTGGGGATGGCCGAATGGAGCTGGAGCGCGGTGCTTGTCCATGGCGGGACGGCGGCCTCGGTGGCGGCGGTTGCGGCACTTGGCGTCCGGCTGACCAACATGGTGGCGCTGTGCGTCATCGTGGGCGGCCTGACGCTTCTGCGCCGGATCGGGACCCGCCGTGCCGATGCGAGGGGATCGGGGGCATGAGCGGGCACGGCACGCCATGGCTGAGCGTCCTGATGCCCGTCTACAACGGCGCCTCGATGCTGCGCGCGACGCTGTCCTCGGTCGCGGACCAGGCCGAGGGGGTCGAGGTGATCCTCGTGGACCAGGGCTCCACCGACGGGAGTGCCCGGATCGCGGCCGAATTCGCGGACCGCATCGACCTCAGGCTCGTGGCGGCGCCCGAGAACGAAAACTGGGTGCAGAACACGAACCTCGCGCTGAGGCTTGCGCGGGCCCCGCGCGCGACGCTCCTGCATCAGGACGATCTCTGGCGGCCGGGTCGTGCCGCGCTTCTGCGGCGCATGTTCGCCGCGCATCCCGACGCGGCGCTCTGGCTGCACGGGGCGGATTACGTGGACGGCGAGGGCCGCGTCATAGGCCGGCAGGCCCCGCCGCTGGGCGCGCGGCGGAGGGCCGTGGCCGCCTCCGAGGTGTTGTCCCTCCTGATGGTGCAGAACACCGTCGCCCTTCCCGCCGCGGCCTTCCCCGTGGCCGCCGCGCGCGCGATGGGCGGGCTCGACGAGGGCCTTTGGTATACCGCGGACTGGGATTTCTGGCTGGCGCTGGCCGGACGGGGCGAGACGGCGTGGGACCCCGCGCGCGGCGTGGCCTTCCGTCTGCACGGCGGCTCGCTCACGGTGTCGGGCTCGGCCGACCTCGCGGACTTCGCGGCCCAGCTCGACACCCCGCCCGCGCGCCACGCCGGCGCCCTCGCCCCCGAGGCGCGGGACAGGGTCCTTGCGATGGCGCGGGCGTCGAACACGGTCAACCTGTGGCTCGCATCGGTCTTCCACGGCAGCCGTGGCCCGGTCTGGCCCCCGATCTCGGCGTTCCTGTCGCTCGGGCCGCCCGCCTGGCTGCCGTTTCTCTCGCGCACGAGGCTCGTCCAGCGCGTGCGCCCAAGGCTCCGGCTGATGGGAAGGAGGCGGGCGGATGGCTGACGCGGGCCTGCGGCGCGACCGCCCGCGGCCGGCAGCGGCCCCCTGGCGCGTGGCGGCCTTCCTTGCGGCCTCCCTGCCCATCGGCCTTCTGTTCGTGGCCTCGGGTCTCGTGTCCACCGGGGCGGATGCGAAGGCCTACCTTGTCAGCCTCCACCTCTTCGTGGCGCAGGACATGTGGGCCGGCCCCCTCGTCGCGGCGCTCGTTCTCATCGCGGCATGGAGCGGCCTTGGCGCGCCATGGCCGGAACGCGTGCCGCGCGGGGGCGTCGCGGCCCTGGCGGCGCTGGCCGCGGGGCTGGTCGTCGTGCTGCGGTTCCTCGCCCTTCACAACTACAATGCAACGGCGGACGAGTTCTTCCCGCTCTTCCAGGCCGAGATCTTCCGGGGCGGCAACCTGCTCGCGCCGCTGGGAGACGAGGCGTTCGCGCTGCGTGGCGCGCTTCAGCCCTACTTCACCTATGTGGACGCGCAGCATCAGTTGTGGTCGCAGCATTACCGACCCGTCCACGCCGCGATCCTGTCGCTGTTTCCAAGAGGATACGAGGTCGCGATCGCCCATTCGCTGCTGACCGGCGGGACGGTTCTCGCGATGGCGAGCGTCGCGCGGCGGCTGTTCCCCGACCGGCCCGGCGCGCCGCTTCTGGCCGCCTGCCTGCTCGTCGCCTCGCCGCAGGTGCTGCTGACGGCGGCCTCGGGCTTTTCCTTCGCCACGCACCTCGCGTTCAACACCGTCTGGCTCGCGCTGTTCCTGAGGGGGACTTGGGCCGCCCATGTCGCGGCGGCGGCGGTAAGCTTCGTCGCGCTCGGCATCCACCAGGTCCACGTCCACACCTTCTACGCCCTCCCTTTCGGCGTCGCGATGCTGCTGGGGCATTTCGGAAGCCGCTGGAAGGCGTTGCCCTACGTCGCGGCCTTCGCGGTCGGCATTCCCTTCTGGATCACCTGGCCCGAGATCGCAACCTGGATCCAGACCGGCGACGCGAGCGTGCTGCCACGCGCCCTGATGGAGGTCGAATACCTGTCGAATTACGCCGCGCGCACGGCGGACGGCGTCGGGCAGCTCGACCGTCAGTTCTCGCTCGTCTTCCTGTTCGTCAACATCTGGCGCTTCGTGCTCTGGATGTCGCCCGCCGTCGTGCTGCTGGCGCTGGTGGCGCTCGCCGCGCCGCGCCGCATGGGCCGCGTGCCGCTGATCGCCGCGCTGGGCATCGCGTTCAACGTCGCGATCGCGCACCTCATGCTTCCCAACCAGATGTTCACCATCGGCTCGCGCTACTACCACTCGTCCATCGGCAGCCTCGTGATCGTCGCGCTGGCGGGCTATTACGCCGTCGCGGACGATCCGCGCCTTCGGCGCATCGCGGTTTCGCTGGCGCTGATGGGGGGGCTTTTGCTGCTGCCGTGGCGGGCGTGGCAGCTTCACCAGCAGGTCGCTCCGCGCGCCGCGATCCAGGCGCAGCTCGACGCCCTGCCGGTGGACAGCATCGTGATCCGGGCGCGGCCGCTGTGGTTCGCCTCGGATTTCGTGCGCAACGACCCCTACCTCGCGGGCGGTCCGGTCTACTACGCCGATCGTCCCGATGTGGCCCTGCCGCCGAGGGGCGACGGGACGGTGGCGCTCCTGACCGGGGAAGACCTGATCGGGATGGTGGGCCTGCGGACCGGAAGCTACCTGTTCCCCGACTTCACGCGCTAGGATCGCGAAGGACGCGCCCCTCGGCGCCGGTCCATTGCGCGGCCCTCGACCCCGCGGGCGAGCGGTCGTGGCGCGCGACAGTCAGGACGTCGGAATGGCTCAGCCGGTTGCCGGCCACGATCGACATGAAGAACCCGCCGAAGCAGACCTGGCAGCCCGTGACCACGAGCGTGCTTGCGGCCACGAGGCCCCGGATCTGGTCGAGCGCTCCGAAGCCCGAGGCGATCCACCCCCCGACGATGGCGAAGGCCCAGACCGCGCCCATCGCAACCAGCGCGCCCCCGCCCAAAAGCCATGTGCCGAGCGAGGAGAACGACAGGACGCGCCGCGCGCGCCCCGAGACGGGCAGGTAGCCCGACCGGTAGCCCAGCAGCATGGCCGCGTAGCCCGCGATGAAGGTCTGCGTGGACAGCACCACCGAGGCGCTCGCCATGATCGCCCAGTGGTCGCCGATGCTTCCCAGCCGCCCGACGCGCACCATCGTGGCGTCGGGATTGACCAGCAGCACCGCGAAGATCGCCGTCCCGAACATCAGCAGAAGCGCCGCGGGCGCGAAGAACAGCCAGGAGGGCGACAGCATGAACATGTAGAACAGGTGTCGCAGCCCGTCCCGCCACGGGCTGAGGTGGGGCGGTCGGCCACGGCCGTCCGGCGACAGCGTGCAGGGCACCTGGTCGATGCGCACGCGCTGCAGGGCAGCCTTCAGGACCATCTCCGAGGCGAACTCCATCCCGTCCGAGGACAGCCGCAACCGGTCGTAGGTCGACCGCCGGATCGCGCGAAGGCCGCAATGGCTGTCGCGCACGGGCGTGCGGAACAGCAGCCGAAGGATGCCCGAAAGCGCCGGGTTGCCGATGTAGCGGTTCTTCCACGGCATGGCGCCGGGCTTGATCTCGCCGTCGAAGCGCGAGCCCATGCAAAGCTCCGCGCCGTCCATGAGCGCCTCGACCATCGGGACCGCTTCGCGGAAATCGTAGGAGCGGTCGCTGTCGCCCATCACGAGGAACCGCCCGTGCGCGGCCCGGAACCCTCCGCGCAACGCGGCGCCGTAGCCCTTCTCGTCCACGTCGATCACGCGCGCGCCGGCGGCTGCGGCAAGCGCCTGGCTGCCGTCGCTGCTGCCGTTGTCGGCGATGATGACCTCGCCGCGCAGGCCGCGGCGTTCCTCCAGCGCGGCCAGCGCCTCGCGGGCGTCGGCCACGCAGTCCGCCACCGTGGCCGCCTCGTTCAGGCAGGGCATGACGATGGAAACGTCGACGCGCGGTACCGCTCTTGCGTCATCCATTGGACAGACCTCGGGTTGGCTGTTGCTGCGAGATGCCCCGCAACAGACCCAAGAAATGCGGCACGAAATGGGCGCGCGGCCGGTTTATGGGTGACGTGCGCGACGGGCCCCGTCGCGCGCCGTCCTCTTGATCGAAATCATGGTCCGTGCGCCGCCACGGGCCTAGCCTCGACGCGTGTTACTGCAAAGGAACGGCGCATGTCATCGTCCGGTAACGAGTCCGCCCCGCGCGTGCCGACGCGCGCGATCGTCGCTTTCGCCCTCGGCACCTTCGCGATCACCTGGAGCATCCTCTGGGGCTACATCCTGTTCCCCGCGACGGCCTCGCGCCTCTTCGGAGAGTTCTCCGGCAGCCATCCCCTGTACTTCGTGGCCACCTGGGCGCCGGCCATCGCCGGGCTCGGCGTCGTTCTGGCCTTCACCGGGCGCGCGGGGCTCCGGGCGTTCCTGTCGCGGCTCGTGATGTGGCGCTGCGCGCCCGGCTGGTGGGCGTTCATCCTGCTCGGCCTGCCGCTGGTCTTCATGGCGGGCTCCCTCGCCAAGGGCGGGCCGCTACTTGCGCCGCTGCCGCCCGAGGGGGCGGGGCCGATGTTCGCGGTCATGGCGATGATGCTGTTTCTCGGCCCCGTGGAGGAGCTTGGCTGGCGCGGCGTGGCGCAACCCCTCCTTCAGCGGCACATGGCGCCCGTCTTCGCCGGCGCGCTGATCGGGGCGGCATGGGGGGTGTGGCACCTTCCGGCCTTCTTCCTCGCCGGCGTCGTCTTCGCCGACTGGAACTACCTGCCGTTCTTCATCGGCAACGTGACGCTCGCGATCCTCGTCACGCCGATCTTCAACAGCGCGCGGGGAAGCCTGCTTCTGCCGATGCTGTTCCACTGGATGCTCATCAACCCGTTCTGGCCGGACGCGCAACCGTTCGACACGTGGATCCTCGTCGCCGTGACCGCCGTCGTGTGCCTGTGGAAGCGCGACGAGATGTTCACGCGGAAGTCGGCCGAGACCGAGGTCGTGCCGGCCGCGGCCCGGGGCGGCCTGCGCGCGGCACGCGCGTAGCGAACCGGCGTCCCGACGCCACATGCATGGAAGGCGATCATGAGCTGGAGACGTGTTGTCATCACAGGGTTCGGCGGCCCCGACCGCCTCGCGATCGAGGAGGTCGCAGACCTGCCCGAACCGCGGGAGGGCGAGGTCCGTGTCAGGGTCCTCGTGACCAGCGCGGCCTTCACCGACGTGATGATCCGCAAGGGCATGTATCCCGACGTGAAGGAGAAACCGCCCTTCAGCCCCGGCTACGACATGGTGGGCATCGTCGATGCGGCGGGCCCCGGCGCCACCCGGTTCAGTCCGGGCGACAGGGTTGCGGACCTCACGACGATCGGGGCCTGCGCCGAGTATGTCTGCCTGCCCGAGGCGCGGCTCGCTTCCGTTCCCGAAGGTCTGCCCGACGTGGAGGCGCTTGGCATGATCCTTTCGGGGGTGACGCCCTACCAGATGCTTTACCGGGTCGCGAAGATGAAGTCGGGGCAGAGTCTGCTGATCCACGGGGCGGGTGGGGCGGTGGGCACCACGATGCTTCAGCTCGCGCGGGATGCCGGGATCGTGGCTTACGGCACCGACATCGCCTCCAAGCACGCGCTGATCCGAAGCCTCGGCGCGGTTCCCATCGCCGCCGGCGCGGTCCCACAGGAGATCGCGGCCGCGACGGGCGGCGGCGTCGATGCGGTCTTCGATCCGCTCGGCGGCGACAGCCTTTCGCCATCGTTCCACGCGCTCGCGCCGGGCGGGATCCTCGTCGCGTTCGGCTTCGGGAACGAGGTGATGGGGCGCGGCGGGTCGATCCCGGTGGATTTCGTGAAGCTGAAGCTCTGGGACTGGCTGCCGAACGGGCAGGCGACCGCCTTCTACTCGATCGGCGCGATGCGGCGGCGGCATCCCGGCTGGTTCCGCGAGGATCTGGCCGCGCTGTTCGCGCTTCTGACGGCGGGGCGCATCGCCCCCGTCGTGGCAGAGGTCCTGCCGATGGACCGGGTTCGGGAAGCGCACGAGAGGATCGAGGCGGGCGGGGTCGCGGGAAAGCTCGTCCTGCGCGTCTCCGAGCCCTGACCGCGCCATCCTCGCGCGCCTGCCCCCTTGGCCGTGCAGGAACCCTCGCCGGGACGGACCGTTGATCCTGCGACGGATCCGGGAAGGAGAATTGCCATGGCCGAGGCGGGACAGGACACCGAACTGCTCGAGGACGGAGACATCTTCTTCCTCTTCAGGCCGAAGGTGGACGAGGACGAGCCCTCGGGCGCGGATGACGTCCAGCGGTTCTACATCGCGCTGCGCCCGCGCGGGGGGCATGACGTGCGCCTGTGCGTCGTCGGCCGCAAGCACATGCCGGACGTGGGCGAGCACGAGCGCGTCTGGGGCTTCGTCGACCTGGTCACGGACGACGAGCGGAAGATCGAGGGCGCGCTTCGCGAGGAGACTTACGAAACCAAGACCCGCGGCGAGCGGACGCGACCCG
The DNA here is from genome assembly GCF_029624655.1 of Roseicyclus salinarum. GTDB lineage: Bacteria > Pseudomonadota > Alphaproteobacteria > Rhodobacterales > Rhodobacteraceae > Roseibacterium > Roseibacterium salinarum. The sequence goes on along the minus strand of NZ_JARRSA010000034.1, from coordinate 14,775 downwards.
CCGTGCGTCCCGCGGGCGAGGGCGCCTACGCCGTCACGCTCGAGGACGGGCAGATGCACCTGTCCTACGAGCTGGAGCTGCCCGAGGATCCGGGCAGCGTGCAGAAAACCTTCGCGATCGCCCCCAAGGCGAGCTTCGCCCTGTCGGTGAAGAACCCCGAGAAGGGACAGCCGAAAGGCGCGGGCCTGCAGGACGAGGACAAGGCCGACTATCCCGAGCGCCTGCAGGAAAAGTTCGGCGACCGCAGGTTCGACCGCGAGGACGTGGAGCTTCTGAACCGCGAGGGCGCGGAGTTCGTGATGGTGGGCGCGCGGCGCGATCCCGAGAAAAGCTATGGCGTCGATCTCCAGGCGGAAGACGAGGATTACGAAAGCTCCGACACCGCGCGGCGGATGCGCCTCGTGAAATCGCGCCACCCCGCGAAACCGCTTCTGGAAGGCGGATGGGGCTGACGCCGGATCGCGGCGCGCGCGGGGCGCGGCGATGGGTCGAACCGGTCAGGCGTCGCCCGGCCCGAGCGTCAGCGCCACACGGTCCGCCGCGAACCAGGTCCGCCCGTATTCGAGCGGCTTGCCGTCGCCGTCCACGTTGACGCCGACCGTCCGAAGGACCGGCGCGCCGGGGGCGAGCCGCAGCTGGGCGGCCATCGTCGGGCTGGCGGCCTTGGCCGTGATCTCGGTGCGCTCGCGCATGTAATCGTCGATGCCGTGCGCCTCGAAGGCCGCGGTCACGGACCCCGTCTCGCGGAGCGCGTCCAGCATCGCGGGCAGGCGGGCGGCGGGAAACACCGAGCGCGATACCGAGAACGGCACCCCGTCCGACAGGCTCAGCGCCTCGTAGACGTGAACCGGGGCCTCGGGCGCGAGGCCGAGCGCCTCGGCCTCGGCGGGGCCTGCAGCGCGCGTCTCAAGAAGCAGCACCGTCTTTTCGGGAACGCGGCCGGCGGCGAGCAGGTTCTGGTGGAACCTGACCCGGCGGCCGATCGCATAGGGCGTGGGGCGGTGCTGGACGAAGACGCCCGCGCCGCGCCGCGCGTGGACCGTCCCCGCCTCGGCCAGCGCCGCGAGCGCGCGCCGCACCGTGTGACGGTTGACGCCGAAGCGCGCGGCAAGCTGCGCTTCGGTCGGCAGCCTGTCGCCGGGGCCGTACTGCCCGCGCGAGATGTCATGGGCGATGCTGTCGCGGATGGCGGTCCAGAGTGCCGGTCGTGCCAAGGTGTCACCAAAACTTCATGCCGACGCCCTTGCACCAAGGGGCGGGCTCGGGGTAAGAATTTGTATAGTTGTATATATAAATGGACAACCGAGCAAGATGTCGAATTCCACGCTTCACGCCACTGGCGGCGCGCAGGGAACGGAGCGCCGCCGCGCAAGGCTGTCCACGCTCGCCAAGGCGCAGGACGACGTGCTTCGGGCGCTCTGGGAGGGGTGGCTGGAAGAGCGCGCGGTGCCCGCCCATGAGGTCCTCAGGTCGCCCGAAATCGGCACGGTCATGGTGCGCGGGCGGGCCGGCGCGACGGGCGCGCCCTTCAACCTCGGCGAGATGACGGTGGCGCGCGCGTCGGTTCGGCTTGGCAACGGCACGGTCGGCCACGGCCACGTTCAGGGCCGCAGCAAGGACGCCGCCCTCATCGCCGCGCTGGTCGACGCGCTGTCCGAGGCGGGCGAGGCCGACGCGCTGGACGCCGCGATCCTCGCGCCGCTGCGCCGGGCCGCCGAGGCGCGTCGCACGGACCGCGCCGAGAAGGCGGCGGCGACACGGGTCGAGTTCTTCACGATGGTCAGGGGGGACAACGCATGAGCGCCTCGCATCTCGACGGCGGTTTCGCCGATCCGCCGCGCCACGCGGCCCATGCCTTTCGCGGCGCGCTCCAGGCGTTGTCGCGGCCCGGCCGGATCGAGCGGCTCGACGGCGCCGCGCCGCCCGCGCCGTGTTCGCCGGCCGCGGGCGCGCTTCTTCTGACGCTGTGCGACACGACCACGCCGCTTCACCTCGCGCCCTCGCACGACAGCGAGGATCTGCGCGGCTGGATCGCCTTCCACACCGGCGCGCCGCTGGTTCCGGCCGAGGCGGCGTCCTTCGCCCTGGGAACCTGGGAGGCGCTTGCGCCCGTGTCGCGCTTCGCGTTTGGCACGGCTGAGTATCCCGACCGCGCCGCGACGCTGATCGTCGAGGTCGCGCGGCTCGAGGCGGCGGGCGCGCGCCTGACCGGCCCCGGCATCGAGACGAGTGCGGCCCTGTCGCTGCCGGAGATCGGGGCGTTCCGCGAGAACCGCGCGCGCTTTCCGCTGGGCTTCGACTGTTTCTTCACCTGCGCGGACCGCGTGGCGGGGCTGCCGCGCTCCACCCGTGTCGAGGAGGGCTGAGCGATGTATGTGGCGGTCAAGGGCGGCGAGCGGGCGATCGACAACGCCCATGCATGGCTCGCGGAGGAACGGCGCGGCGATCCGGGCGTGGCCGAGCTTGGCGTGGCGCAGATCCGCGAGCAGTTGAGCCTCGCGGTGAACCGCGTGATGGCCGAGGGCTCGCTGTTCGATCCCGACCTCGCGGCGCTGGCGATCAAGCAGGCGCGGGGCGACCTGATCGAGGCGGTGTTCCTGATCCGCGCCTACCGCACGACGCTGCCGCGCTTCGGCGCTTCGCGTCCCGTGGACACGGCCGCGATGGACTGCGACCGGCGCATCTCGGCCACGTTCAAGGATCTGCCCGGCGGGCAGGTTTTGGGGCCGACCTTCGACTACACCCACCGGCTTCTCGACTTCGCGCTCGCCGCCGAGGGGATGGAGGTGCCGGTGCCGGACCGAGGGCCGGCGGCCGAGGCGCCGATGCCCCATGTCACCGACTTCCTCGCCCGCGAGGAGCTGATCCAGGGCGAGCCCGAGGGCGCCGCCACCCCGCGCGACCTGACGCGCGAGCCGCTCGACTTTCCCGCCGACCGGCCGCTGCGCCTTCAGGCCCTGACGCGCGGCGACGAGGGCTTCGTGCTGTCGATGGCCTATTCCACGCAGCGCGGATACGGGCGGAACCACCCCTTCGTGGGCGAATTGCGCATCGGAACCGTTCCGGTGGAAATGGATATCCCCGAACTCGGCTTCTCGATCGAGATCGGCGAGGTGGTGCTGACCGAATGCGAGACGGTCAACCAGTTCACGGGCTCCAGGACCGAGCCGCCGCAGTTCACGCGCGGCTACGGCCTGGTGTTCGGTCAGACCGAGCGCAAGGCGATCTCGATGGCGCTGGTGGACCGCGCGCTCCGCTGGGAGGAGCTGGGAGAGGACGACGTGGGCGCGCCCGCCCAGAACGCAGAGTTCGTGCTCTACCATGCCGACAACGTGCAGGCGACGGGCTTCCTCGAGCACATCAAGCTGCCGCACTACGTCGATTTCCAGTCCGAGCTGGAGCTGATCCGAAGGCTCAGGCGCGAGGCGGCGGACGGCGCGCAACGGGAGGCCGCGGAATGAGCCCGGTCGCCTCCGCCTCTCCCGTCCCCGCCGCCGACGCCGTCGATGAAGCCGGGGCTATGCTCGCAGAACTTCGCCGCGTCGCTCTCGGGCCAGTTCGCGATGATCGCCAGGCGTCCCGTCAGGAGGGCGAAGATCCCTCCCGGGATGACGAACATCCATCCGTCCGGCAGTCAGCTCTCCCGTTCGGGTCGAGACGATGCGTGCGGAAACCGGAGACTTCGTGTCGCCGAAGGTCCGCAGGAGGAGCCGCCCATGTCTGACTACAACTTCGCCTATCTCGACGAGCAGACGAAGCGGATGATCCGCCGCGCCATCCTGAAGGGCGTCGCGGTGCCGGGCTACCAGGTGCCTTTCGCCTCCCGCGAGATGCCGATGCCCTACGGCTGGGGCACGGGCGGCGTGCAGGTCACGGCCGCGTGCCTCACGCCCGACGACACGCTCAAGGTCATCGACCAGGGCGCCGACGACACCACGAACGCGGTCTCGATCCGCAAGTTCTTCGAGAAGACGGCCGGGGTCGCGGTGACCGGAAGGACGTCGGAGGCGACGATCATCCAGACCCGCCACCGCATCCCCGAGGCGCCGCTGACCGGCGAGCAGATCCTCGTCTACCAGGTGCCGATCCCCGAACCGCTCAGGTTCCTCGAACCCTCCGAGGTCGAGACGCGCAAGATGCACGCACTGGAGGATTACGGTCTGATGCACGTCAAGCTATACGAGGACATCTCGCGGCATGGCGAGATCGCGACGGCCTATGCCTATCCCGTGAAGGTCGAGGGGCGCTACGTCATGGATCCCTCGCCGATCCCCAAGTTCGACAACCCCAAGCTGGAGAGCGCGGCGCTGCAGCTGTTCGGCGCGGGGCGCGAGCAGCGGATCTACGCGGTGCCGCCCTGGACGAGGGTGGTGAGCCTCGATTTCGAGGATTATCCCTTCGATCCCTCGAGGGCGCCGCATCCCTGCGCGCTCTGCGGGGCGGAGGACACCTATCTCGACGAGGTCATCACAGACGACGCGGGCGGGCGGATGTTCGTCTGCTCGGACACGGACCACTGCGCCTCGCGGCGGGGAGAGGCGGCATGAACCGGCCTCACCTGGCGGCGTGGCGCGCATGGACGGGCGACGATTTGCGTATTTCGGGAAAGATGAAGGGGCAGGGGGCATGACACCGCTTCTGGAGGTGAAAGACCTCACCAGGACCTATGGCGGGCGCGTCGGATGCGCCGACGTCTCGTTCTCGCTCTGGCCCGGGGAGGTCCTGGGCATCGTGGGCGAGAGCGGGTCGGGCAAGTCGACGCTTCTGAACTGCCTTGCGGGGCATCTGCCGCCCGACCGTGGCGAGGTGATCTTCGACACCCGCGCCGAGGGGCCGCGCGATGTGCTGGCCATGTCCGAGCCCGAGCGGCGGATGCTGGGGCGCACCGACTGGGCATTCGTGCACCAGAACCCGCGCGACGGCCTGCGGATGCGCATCAGCGCGGGCGGCAACGTCGGCGAGAGGCTGATGGCGGTGGGCGCGCGGCATTACGGCGAGATCCGGGGCCAGGCGCTCGACTGGCTGGAGCGGGTGGAGATCCACGAGGACCGGGTGGACGACAGGCCCTCGGCCTTTTCGGGGGGGATGCAGCAGCGGCTTCAGATCGCGCGGAACCTCGTGACGGGGCCGCGGCTGGTGTTCATGGACGAGCCCACGGGCGGGCTCGACGTGAGCGTGCAGGCGCGGCTTCTGGACCTGATCAGGGGGCTGGTGCGGCGCATGGGCCTGTCGGCGATCGTGGTGACGCACGACCTTGCGGTGGTGCGTCTTCTGGCCGACCGGCTGATGGTGATGAAGGACGGGGCGGTGATCGAGACGGGGCTGACCGACCAGGTTCTCGACGATCCGCAGGCGGCCTATACGCAGCTTCTCGTCAGTTCGGTCCTGCAGGTGTGAGATGGCGATGATCGAAGTCGAGAACCTTGGAAAATCCTTCACGCTGCACAACCAGGGCGGCGTGACGATCCCCGTGATCGATGGCGCGGGCTTCGCCGTCGCGGCAGGCGAATGCGTGGCGCTGACCGGTGCGAGCGGGGCGGGCAAGTCCACCGTAATACGTATCCTCTACGGCAATTACCTGGCGCAGGCGGGACGGGTGTCCATCGGCGGGCTCGACATCACCCGCGCTGCGCCGCGCGAGATCCTGGCGCTTCGGCGCGAGACGCTGGGATACGTGTCGCAGTTCCTGCGCGTTGTGCCGCGGGTGCCGACGCTCGACGTGGTGGCCGAGCCGCTTCTGGCGCTGGGACGGCCGGAGGAGGAGGCGCGGGCGCGGGCGCGGGAGCTGTTGACGCGACTGCGCATTCCCGAGGCGCTCTGGTCGCTGTCGCCCACGACCTTCTCGGGCGGCGAGCAGCAACGGGTGAACATCGCGCGCGGCTTTGCCCATGCCTGTCCCGCGCTCCTGCTCGACGAGCCCACGGCGAGCCTGGATGCGCAGAACCGCGAGACGGTGCTGGGCCTGATCGAGGAGGCCAAGGCGGGCGGCGCGGCGATCGTGGGCATCTTCCACGACCTCGAGGCTCGGTCTCGCGTGGCCGACCGCGAGATCGACGTGACCGGCTTCTCGCCGGGGGCGGCCGCGTGACGGCCGGGCGCCTCGTTGCGGTCGTCGGGCCTTCGGGCGTCGGCAAGGACAGCCTGATCGATGCGCTTTGCGCGCGGCGACCCGACCTTCACCGGGTGCGGCGCGTGATCACGCGGGCGCGCGAGGCGGGCGGTGAGGACCACGAGACGGCGAGCCCCGCGCTGTTCGCGGCGCGCGCGGCGGGCGGCGACTTCGCGCTGCACTGGAAGGCGCACGGGCTGAGCTACGGCGTTCCCGCGACGGTGCGCGACGTGCTGGAGACGGGGCGCGACGCGATCGTGAACCTGTCGCGCGGCGTGCTGTCGAGCGCGGCGCTGCGGTTCGAGGCGCTGCACGTGCTGCATGTCACCACCCGGCCCGACGTGCTCGCCTCGCGGCTGGCGGGGCGCGGCCGCGAGGGGCCAGCCGAGATCGCGCGGCGGCTGTCGCGACCCGCGCCGCCAATGCCCGAGGGGCTTCGCATCATCGAGATCGACAATTCGGGCCGCCTCGAGACGGCGGTCGACGCCGCGCTTGCCGCGCTCTATCCCGAGAGGGTATAGCGGTGCGCGAGGTGGAAGCGTCCCTCCGGGTCCTCGCCCATGAGGCAGAGGCTGCCGATCCTGAAGGGGGCCGGCAGAAGCGGCGCGAAATGGGCGGCGAGCGCGTCGCGCGCCCGGTCCGCGTCGTCGCGGTGCAGTTTGCCGGTCAGCGTGAGGTGGAAGCGGAATTCCTCCATCACGTAAGGATAGCCCCAGCTTTGCAGAAGCGCGTCCTGCCGCTGGGTAAGGCCCGGCTTGCGGCGGCGGGCGAGCTCGGCCGCATCGGGGCGCGCGCGGAACGGATCGAGCGCCTCGACGGTGGCGGCGGCCAGATCGGCGAGCGCCGCGCTCGGCTCGACGGGCACGACGGCGACGAAGCCGCCAAGGCGGCGCACCTCGAGGGCGGGGATCTCGACGGGGGCGCGCGTGGCGCAGAAGGCGCGGGCGGCGGCGTCGAGCGCGGCGGCGTCCGTTCCGGCCGCGAGGCGGAACGGCGGCTTGATCGTTCCGTGAAAGCCGTATTTCCTCGGCGTCGCGGTCAGGTCCGCGGGATCGCCCGGAAGGCCGTCGACCGCGGGCTGCCCGGCCGCCTCGCCGCGCAGGCTGTCCCATCCGAGCCAGGCCGCGCCCGCGCGGTAGAAACCGCCCTCGGGCACGACGTAAATCCCGTAGCGCCGATACTCCGCGCTGCCGTCAACCTGCATTGAGACCTCCATGGCGAAAGACCAGTCCGTGATGCCCCAGACGACCACCCTTGCCAATGCGCGGCTCGTGCTCGCGGGCGCCGAGATGCATGGGCGCATCTCCTTTCGCGGCGGCGAGATCGTGGAGATCGCGCGCGGCGGCGGCGTGCCCGATGGGGCCACCGATTGCGGCGGTGACATCGTGACGGCGGGCCTCGTGGAGCTGCACACCGACAACCTGGAGCGGCACATCCGGCCGCGCCCTTCGGCGGACTGGCCCCATGCCGCGGCCATCGTGGCGCATGACGCGGAGCTTGCGGCCTGCGGCATCACCACCGTCTTCGACGCGATCCGCGTGGGCTCGATCGAGGGCAAGGGCGGCGTCGGCTGGTCGCGCTACGCACGCCGGCTGGCGAGCGAGCTTCTGACGATGCGCGCCGGCGGGGCGCTGAAGATCGGCCACCACCTGCACCTGCGCGCCGAGATCTGCTCGCAGTCGCTGGTGGAGGAGCTGGCCGAGTTCGGGCCGGAGGACCGTATCGGGATCGTGTCGCTGATGGATCACACGCCCGGCCAGCGGCAATTCGCGGATATCGGCCAGTACCGGACCTACATGATGGGCAAGCACGGCATGACCGAGGCGAAGTTCGAGGAGCATGTCGAGACCCGGACGGCGCTGGGCGCACGGGTGCGGCCCGAGCACGAGGCGGCCGCCGTGGAGGCCGCGCAGAGGTTCGGCGCGGTGCTTGCGAGCCACGACGACACGACGGCCGATCACGTCACGCGCTCGGCGGCGCACGGGGTCGGGTTGGCGGAGTTCCCGACGACGGAAGAGGCAGCACGCGCCTGCAGGGCGCATGGCATCGCGGTCATGATGGGTGCGCCGAACCTGATCCGCGGCGGGTCGCATTCGGGCAATGTCTCGGCCGCGCGGCTGGCCGAGGCGGATCTTCTGGACATCATGTCCTCCGACTACGTGCCCTCGGCGCTGCTTTACGCGGCGACGCGGCTGGCGGAGATCTGGCGCGACCTGCCGCGGGCGATGGCCACGGTCAGCGCGGCGCCCGCGCGCGCGGCCGGCCTTTCGGACCGGGGCGTGCTGGCCGAGGGGATGCGCGCGGACCTCGTGCGGTTCACGACGGTGGAGGGCGTGCCTGTCCTTCATGGCGTCTGGTCCGCGGGCCGGCGCGTGGCCTGAGCGGCACGGCGCGGCGCGCGCGAGGGGCAGGCCGGGCGATGCGTATTTTTCGAAAGATGAAGGGGCGGGGGCGTGTCAGCGGGCAAGGCCTTCGCGCTCCAGCCATGCCATGGCGGCGGGGATATCGCCGTGATCGCGCAACTCCAGCACGAGGTGCGGATCGGCGGGGGCCGCCTGCAGCGCGGCGAAGACCGATGCCCACCTGATCGTGCCGCGCCCCGGCGCCCAGTGGCGGTCGGCGTAGCCGTCGGTGTCCTGCAGGTGCACATGGGCGAGCCATTCGCCCGCGGCGACCACGAAGTAGTCGACCGGGACCGCGCCGTGCGCACAATGCGCGTTGTGGGCGTGGCCGGTGTCGAGCGAGACCTTCACCGCCCGGCTGTCGAAGCTGCGGGCGAGCTCGAGGCGGTCGAGGGGCGAGACGTCGTCGCAGTTCTCGATCACCAGCGTCACGCCGTTGTCCGCGGCGCGGTCGACCACCTCGCGCAGGACCTCGTGGCAGGCCGCGATGATCGTGTCCCTGTGGGAGGGCGTGTTGCCCCGGCCGGGACGGTCGCCGAAGTTGCGGTCGTCCCAGATTGTGAACGGCGAGTGCACCACCATCTGCGTGGCGCCGAGCGCGATGGCGGCGTCGAGGCCGGTCAGGTAGCGCCGCGTGACGATGGGGCGCAGCTCGGGGTCGTTGCAGGTCATGGGCACGTTCACGAAGGGGCCGTGGATCCCGAGCCGCCCCGAGAAGCCGTCGAGGCGGGCCTTCGCCACCGCCGCGAGGCCCCGCCAGTCGCCGAGGAGCGCCTCGGTCGAGATGAAATCCCGGATCTCGAGATCGCGGGGCCCGTCGAGCAGCCAGTCGCGATGGTGCGGAATGTCGGCGATCTTGAGCGCCGCGCCGATCCTGAGAGGTGTCATTCGCAGCATTCCTTTCGTCGGGGTCAGAAGACCTGCCGTCCCGCGCGCCAGACGGCGTCCACGACAGGCTGCGCGCCCGCCATGCGCACGGCGACCAGATCGGCGCGCAGGCCGGGTTCGATGCGTCCGCGGTCGGCGAGGCCCGCGATGCGGGCGGGCGCGCCGCTGACCAGCGCGACGGCCTCGGGCAGGCCGTGGGGGAGCGCCGGGTCGGCGGCGAGGCGGAAGGCCGCGTCGAGGGGCGAGCGCGGGACGTAGTCGGAGGCGAGCGCGTCGACCAGCCCTTCGGCCAGAAGCGCCGCGACCGAGACGTTGCCCGACTGCGAGCCTCCGCGCAGGTAGTTGGGCGCGCCCGCGACGATCGTCATGCCCATCTCGCGCGCGCGGCGCGCGGCGGCGAGGGTCGTGGGAAACTCGCTGATCGCGATGCCTTCGCCCGCGGCCTCGGCGACATGGGCACCGGTCCGGTCGTCGTGGCTCATGAGGGGGACGCCGGCGCCGCGGGCGGCACGCACGACATGGGCGCGCACCTCGGCGCCGCGCGTGCGCGAGCGGTCGAGCAGGTCGTCCATCATGACGCGGCCGGTCGCCTCGTCGACCTCAAGCTCATGGATCATGTGCGAGAACCAGCGGTCGATGTCAGGGCTCTGCCGGTCGCCGGGCGTGTGGTCCATCACCGAGACGAGGCGGGTCAGCGGATGGCGCATCGTCGCGTCCGCGAGCGCCATCGTGGCGGGGTCCGAGATCTCGCAGCGCAGGTGCAGGAGGTGCTCGGCCCGGAACGCGCCGGCGCGCTGGCCCTCGTGGAGCGCCGCGACGAGGGGTTCGAGGATCTCGCGCCGTTCGGGCCGCTTCATCGAGGCGCCGACGGACAGGCTGTCGAGAACGGTCGTCGTCCCCCCCGCGATCACGACGGCGTCATGCGCGAGAAGCGCGGGCAGGAACGGCCAGACGACGGTGGAGCGCGGGTGGGTGTGCCGCTCGACGTGGTCGGTGTGCAGATCGACGATGCCGGGGATCAGGAACGCGCCGCCGAGGTCGCGCCCGCCGGCCGCCCGCGTCAGACCGGCGATGCGGCCCTCCTCGATACGCAGGCCGCCCTCCACGATGCCGCCGGGCGTGACGATCCGGGCGTTCGACAGCGTGACGGCGGCCGTTTGGGTATGATCGAACATCTCGGATCCTTCCTGGCTTCGCTTCGCGTTTCCATGATCCCGTGGACGTAACGCCGCGATGGCGGTGGCGTGACGTCTGCATGACGCCTCGGGCGGGCCGGTCGCGGGGCGGATCGCGCGCCCTGCGGGGGCGGGGCTGCGGCGCCTTCGGGCGATCTTGCGGCGCGCGGCCCCCGATCGCGTCCCGGCGCGGTGTGTGCACGCTCGATGTCGGCGGCGATCGCATCGGTTTCAACCGGGCGGGCCACCGTCACGCATCTTTCATCAATCCTTTGCGCTTCCATCACACAGGCCGCGTAGCCACTGGCGCGACGGGGGCGGTCGCGGTTCGGATGCGGCCGGTCCCGCGGTGCAATCCACAACCGAAGGGGACATCCCGATGATCAGACAGACCTTCCTCGCGCTCGCGATGGGCGCCACCGCACTCAGCTCCACCGCTGCGATCGCGCAGGACTGGCGCGACGAGGTTCCGGTGTTCCGCATCGGCATCCTCGGCGGCGAGAACGAGGCCGACCGCCTGCGCGAGCATTCCTGCCAGGAGGCCTACCTCGAGGAGCGTCTCGGCGTCGACGTGCAGCTTTTCCCGGCCTCCGACTATGCGGGCGTCATGCAGGGCCTCCTGGCCGGCCAGCTCGAGTTCGCGGGCCTCGGCTCGGCGGGGTATGCGGGCATCTACCTTCAGGATCCCGATGCGGTCGAGCCGCTCTACACCACGATGCAGATCGACGGATCGCTCGGCTACTACTCGGTCATGTACACGCAGGCCGGATCGGACATCATGTCGCTCGAGGACATGGAAGGCCGCAGCCTCGCCTTCGCCGACCCGAACTCCACCTCGGGCTACCTCGTGCCGCTGGCCGAGATGACCGAGATGGGCATCGATCCCGACGCCTACTTCTCGCAGACCGGCTTCGGCGGCGGGCACGAGCAGGCTGTGGTTGCGGTCCTTCAGGGCCAGTACGACGCCGGCGTGACCTGGACCAGCGGCGTGGGCGACATCGCGCAGGGCTACAGCCGCGGCAATCTGCGCTCGATGGTCGACAAGGACATGCTCGACATGTCCGAGATCCGGATCATCTGGCAGTCGAACCTCATCACCAACGGCCCCCGCGTGATCCGCTCGGACCTTCCGCAGGAGCTTAAGGACCAGGTGATGGGCGCGATGATGCAGCTGCAGGTCGTCGACCGTGCCTGCTTCGACGCGATCAACGACGGCGAATCGATGGGCTACTGGCCGATCAGCCAGGATTTCTACGAGCCGATCATCAACATGCGCCGCCAGGCCGCCGGCACGCGCTGAACCGATCCTGCGACGGGCGGGGCCGATGCCTTCATCGGCCCCGCGACCGTTTCCGGGGCGTGCGCCGCGGGGCAGAGCGCAGGCCCGGCCGTCCGTGACACCTGACAGGGGGAACCCATGCTGAAACTTCAGAAGCTGACGCGCCGCTTCGGCGACAACCTCGCGGTCGACCGCGCCAATCTCGAAATTCCCGATGGCCAGATGGTGGGCATCATCGGCCGGTCGGGGGCGGGCAAGTCGACGCTTCTGCGGCTGCTCAACCGCCTGGTGGATCCCTCCGAGGGCCAGATCCTGTTCGGCGCCGAGGATATCGCGAAGCTGAAGGGCCGCGAACTGCGCGCGTGGCGGTCCGATTGCGCGATGATCTTCCAGCAGTTCAACCTCGTCGGGCGGCTCGACGTGGTGACCAACGTGCTGACCGGACGCCTCTACGATCTGCCTGCATGGCGCTCGCTCACGCAGACCTTCACCCCGCGCGAGCGCGCCTTCGCGATCCGGGCGCTCGACCGGCTCGGCATGGCCCATACCGCGCTGCAGCGCGCCGAGACGCTGTCGGGCGGCCAGCAGCAGCGCGTCGCCATCGCGCGCGCGCTCGCGCAGGAGCCCAAGATACTGCTTGCGGACGAGCCCATCGCCTCGCTCGACCCGATGAACGCGAAGATCGTCATGGACGCGCTGCGCGACATCAACAGGACCGACGGCATCACCGTGATCTGCAACCTGCACACGCTCGACACGGCGCGCAGCTACTGCGACCGGATCGTGGGGATGCAGGACGGGCGCATCGTCTTCGACGGCACGCCGGACCTGCTGACAACGTCGATGGCGCGCGAGATCTACGGCGCCGAGGCGGACGAAGCCTTCAACGAGGCCGCCACCTCCACCGCCATCCCCACGGCCCGGCCGGTTCCGGCCTGATCGGAGATCGACAATGACCGACACTTCCTTCACCGGCCCCTTGCGGGGCGGCTCGGCGGGGGCGACCGGGGGGGCGCCGCGGGATGCCGTGGCGACCTTCGAGCGCCATCGCGCCGAGCTGCGCGCCACGCGGCGCGTCTGGAACGTCCTCGCGCTCGGTGCCTTCGCCGTCGCGGCTGGGCTGTCGATCTGGATCAGCCAGTTCTACCCCGAGCGGCTGGCCAACGGCGTCCCGCGCATCTTCGAATACTTCGCGACGATCCTGCCGGACCTGCAATGGGACGTGCTGTTCGCGGGCCGCACCGCTGACGGAAGCGCCGTGCCCGGCTCCATCACCTACTGGTACACCGATTTCTGGACCTACGCGGAGCTGATCCTCGAGACGATCCTGATGGCGATCACCGCGACGCTGATCGGGGCCGCGGTGGCCTTCGTGCTGAGCTTTCCCGCGGCGGCGAACCTCGCCCCCAACGGCTGGATCTACTGGATCTCGCGGCGGCTGCTGGAGGTGTGCCGCGGGGTGCCCGAGATCCTTCTCGCGCTTCTGTTCGTGTTCATGATCGGCATCGGCCCCCTCGCCGGCGTGCTGGCCGTCGCAATCCACACCGCGGGCGCGCTGGGCAAGCTGTTCGCGGAGGTGAACGAGAACGCCTCGGACAGGCCGATCGAGGGCATCTCCGCCGTGGGCGGCACCTGGGTCGAGAAGATGGCCTATGCCGTGACGCCGCAGGTCCTGCCCAACTTCTTCAGCTACGCGATGCTGCGTTTCGAGATCAACGTGCGCGCCTCCTCGATCATCGGCTTCGTGGGGGCGGGGGGCATCGGCCAGGAGCTGAACCGCGTGATCTCGTTCTATTCCGACGACCGGGTTCTGGCGGTCCTGATCCTCGTGGTGCTGCTCGTCACCGTGATCGACCTGATCTCCGAGCGCATCCGGCTTGGTTACATCGGACGGGAGAACTTCGCATGAGCATGGCATCCATCGCCTCGGTCACGCCCGGCCAGATCGCCGCGGCGCGCGCGGCCCATCCCGCCGCCTTCGGTACGGCAATGGGCCAGGTCAGGCGCTGGCGCTGGTTCGCGCTCGCCCTCGTCTATGTCGTGGCCTCGATGTGGTATTTCGAGTTCGGACGGCTTCTGGACGCCTCCGAGCGGGTGCTGGCGCTCCTGCGGGCCTTCGTGGTGTGGGAGGACATGGCCGGCTGGCAATACGCCAACATCTACCGCGGCATCGCCCAGACCCTCGCCATGGCGTTTCTCGGCACGCTGCTGGGCACGGCGGGATCCCTGATCCTCGGGTTCCTCGCGGCGCGCAACGTCATGCCCTTCCGCGTCGTGCGGCAGCTGGTGCGGCGTATCCTCGACGTGCTGCGCGGCATCGACCAGCTGATCTGGGGCCTCGTCTTCGTGCGCGCGGTCGGCCTCGGGCCGCTCGCGGGCGTGCTCGCGATCTTCGTCTCCGACCTCGGGACGCTCTCCAAGCTCTATTCCGAGGCGATCGAGAACATCGACCGCAAGCAGGTGGAGGGCGTCCGCGCCACGGGCGCAGGCCCCATCGCCGTCATCCGCTACGGCTACATCCCGCAGGTGCTGCCGGTGTTCATCTCCCAGTCGCTGTACTTCTGGGAGTCCAACACCCGGTCGGCCACCATCCTCGGCATCGTGGGGGCGGGCGGCATCGGCATGATCCTGATCGAGCGGTTCCGCGCATCGCTCTACGACCAGGTGGCCTTCGTGGTGCTGAACGTTCTCGTGCTGATCTTCGCCATCGACTGGCTGTCGAAGCGCATTCGCCTCTGGGCCATAGGCGCAAGGAACGAGTGAGGCGCGCCGGCCCCCGCCTTGTGCGGGGGCCGTTTTCCCTTGCAAGACGTTCCGCGTGCGACAAGCCTCGCCGCCATGCGCATCGACGCCCTGCAATACGCCAACTGGTCCGGGAAGGTCTTTCGCCAGATGCGCGAGGGGGGCGTGGACGCGGTGCAC
>NZ_JARRSA010000033.1 GCF_029624655.1 Roseicyclus salinarum | reverse complement strand
TGGTCGGAGTGAGAGGATTCGAACCTCCGGCCCCTGCCTCCCGAAAACTGATCCCGGTCGCCAAGCTGTTGATCTGTCGCCAATCGCGCCCTGTTTCGCGGGGTCTGTTCCCCGTCTGTCCCGGTCTCGACAGCCTGCGCAGGTTCAATCGAACCAAAGGGAACTGTTTCCCCACCATCGCCCCACACACCGGAAATCTTGAAACACAGGAGACACCCCATGACTGAGAGAGACGGCGGGCCAGCGTTCCCGACATACTACCATCCGACCGAAGGTTTTGACCGCGGAGGCATGACCCTGCGCGACTGGTTCGCGGGGCAGGCCCCCGGATTGGACAAAAGTGCTTCGGTGGGCATGGCCGAAGCGTTAGTTGGACCCGCTCCGGAGCGTTTTGACCTAAGCGACCCAGAAAGTGCCTTGGCATGGATCAAGTGGTGGGCGCGCGCCGATGCAAATGCCCGCTACGTTCAGGCCGACGCCATGCTCGCCGCCCGCGAGGACACCCCATGATCGGCGGGCGCGTGATCGAGATACGCCACGAGGGCAACTGCGTTCGAATTTGGGTCTACAATCCGAAGGAGAGCGAGATGTGCGTTCACGCCGACCCTGACAGCGGGCCTCGCCTGCCTCGGATGCAGGAGGAAGTGTGGTGGCAATCAGGGCGCATCTACTTCGGCGGTCCAGACCCCAAACGAGGCGAGGTCTCGCTTCGCAAGATCGGCTATTCGCATAGCCCGGAAGCATGTCGCGAGGACACCCCATGACCCTCGCTGCGACCTGCCCGAATTGCGGCGTCACGGGCGGATGTATCTGCCATGTGAAAACGTGGTGGCCCGCCATTTCACAGCCGCTCTCTCACCCGCTTGGGTGTATCTGCCCGCCGACCAGTGAACGGACGTGCCAAAACCCGATCTGCCCTCGAAAGGGCGTCGGCACGAGCAATGGAACGAAGGACACCCCATGATGGACTGGAGCGAAGTAGAGAAGGCGCTGGAAGGCGCAACGCCGGGGCCGTGGCGCTCAGGTGCGAGCACATTCTTCCCAGGCATCGACGGGCCTGCGTGTATGCGCGTCTACACGGACCACCCGCCGACCGAGTTTGAGCTGACCGGCGACAATTTGGCCTGCAACGCCCGCCTTATCGCCCTCGCCCCCTCCCTGGCCCGCGAGGCCCTGCGGATGCGCGCGAAGCTGGAAGCGGCGGAACAGATCGCGGAGATTTTGCAGTCTGCAATGATCGAACACGACACCGCAAATTACGGTTTCGACGAAGAAAACCCTTGGACCATGCAGGAGTGGTTCACCGACGACGACCGCGCCGCCCTCGCCGCCTACCGCAACGCAGGAGAGACAGATGATTGAACGGGATGAAGTGGAGCGGCTGCCCGAGTTCGAAGATCCAGACGTTCAAGCGGTCTATAAGCTGCTCACTGACGACACGTTGCCCGATAATCCGAACGCTTGGGAGGAACATTGGGAGGGGTGGACTGCCCGGCACATCGTTAAGCACTTCGCCGCCCGCGTGGAGGAACTGGAGCGGGAACGCGACGAGGCCCGCGCCCGTGCGGCGAATGCGTATGAGGACGCGGCAGAAGCTTGCGACCCGACCAGCTACACCGCGCACCATGCCTCTACGCGCCGCCGGTGCCAGAAGGCCATGATGATGCCGGGAACCGCCCGGCGCGGGTTACAGGACCGGGCCTTGGCGCTCGCAGTCCATGAACTTCACCCAGGCCGCGCCCCAGCCGCGCGCTGCAAGATCCGACATCACCGCATCGTAGATCGCAGGCAGAACTTCGCGACAGGCTTCCTCGCTCGCGTATTCGATTCCGACATCGGCCGGGTTCACTACAAGGCGCCCGCAGTCTTCACCGCCGTCTCCGATCGGGTGGCAGACGATGAGCATGATCCACCAGAGATTCACGACATGACCTCCTGCACATAGGGCCAGAGCGCGGTGAGAAGCTGCGAGACGGCGAGCATCGCGAACAGCCCGAAGACGAGCCACGTCTGCTTTGAGCTCGAGGAGCGAAGCCCGAAGCCGAACACCTCGTTGCCCATCATCCGCAGGCTCACGTCGAACTCGCTGTCAGACGGCATCGCGACGCCCCCACAATCCGGCAATGCTGCGACCGATCTCGCCGGGTGACGGCAGGAGCCAGCCGAGGATCGCGAGAAGCCAGACCCAAGGCGGCACGTCGTTGCGAACGATGATCGTCTCGACGCGCTCTGTCCTCACGCCGGTCTCGCCCGTTGACTGCTCCACGTTGCCCGTCCGCGCGTTGGGGCGGAGCGAGAGCGTCGGAGCCTGCCGCTCGATCGACACCGCAGCCTGGCGGTTCTCGGCGCCCGCCTGCACGTTCGCGGCCACGTTGGGACCGCCGCCTGTTAGGAGGCTCAGTGGGCCTCCACACGCTGCCAGCGCTACAAGGGAGAGGAAGGCAGCGACCGCGCGCATCAGCCAGCGCCTTCCATGCAGAGCCGGTATTCATCGGCGCGACGGTTCTGCAGGCCGCGGATCACCCGCTGGCCCGCGCGATTCCACCACGTCAGGGCCTCGCAGGCGCCGGCCACGTCGCCCGCGTTGATCCGGCGCATGGCCGTGGAGCGGCGGATCGCACCCTCGCCGATGTTCCACGTCAGCGAGGTGAACGCCGCGTCGCTCTGAGGGCGCAGGACGCGAGGATCTTGCACCTCGGCGCGGTAGCCCTGCCAATAGCGGTGGAGGCCCGTGCGCAGCCCGTCCTCGCACTCTGCGCGCGTCCTGACCTCGCCCGGCCGCACGCCCTGCGTCTCACCGTAGCAGATCGTCCAGACCGGCGGAGAGGCGATCCGATCGAGGTAGGCCGTGGTCTCGAGGCCTTCCCAGCGGGCCACAAGCGGAACGGCGTGAACAGCCGTCTGGCGCCACGACGGGGCACCGGCGGGCTCCGTGGCGCCGCAGACCGCGAACACGGCGCAGAGGAGCTGCCCGATCATCGGTCGCCGATCCCTTGGTCAATGATCCGACCCACGATGGCGCAGGCGGGCGTGATGAGTGCCGTCAGGATCAGGACGGCCAGAGGGCTCAGGGGAATGTCGCCGAGCGCCCACACGCCGACGGCAGCGCCCCACGTCAGGAGCGCGCCCAGATAGGTGAAGCGCATGGCCCAAGAGCGCCACAGGATCGCGCGCCAGTTCGGGATGAGGTGGATCATGATCTATCACTCCGGTTCATTCGGGCACCTCCACGCTCCACATCATAAGGTCCACGAAGCGATCGCTTCTTCCGCAGTCGTGCCGCGTCCAGAACTCGACCTCGGTCGGCGTAAAGCCGTTCATATCGACGAGCACGCGCATGTGCTGGATGCCCTCGACCCGCTGCATGTCCTGTTCCGGCGTGCGGATCGGCTCGAACGCCACGGGCAGGCGGTCGCCGGGAATGCTCGCGAAGGCGAAGCCCTGCCGGTAGGTGCAGTCCTCGGATGTCAGGTCATAGCGAGCGTGGACGAACAGGTGGTTGTCCGCTTCGCGGCGAACTTCCAGAACCTCGACGTTGCCGTAGGGATGCACGGGGCGGTTGATCCAGAGAAGCACGCCGAGCACAACGATCAGCGCGGCCGCAAGCTGGCTCAGGAACCGGGTGAAGAACTCGAGGCGCGTCGTCATCTTGGGCCCCGCACCAAATCCCAGACGTGCTGCACGTTCGTCGGCAGCATGGCCCAGATCGCGCCGGCCAGAGACAGGACGATCGCCCCAAGAGCTCCGATCCCCCATTTCAACCGCCGCCGCTCCTCCAGCGCGCGCTCCTGTCTCAGAGACGCCAGATCGAGCGTGACGCGCGCCAGGTCCTCCTCGAGACGTGCGACCTTGTATTCGATCAGGGGGTTTGGTGCAGTCATGGCGAGGTCCGGCTTAGGGGAGAGTGATTGCGTTGGACGGATCGGAGGCGACCCGCGCGCCCGAGCGGTTGGTCCCGATCATGACAAGAGTAAGGTCCTGACCAGCCCAACGGGGCGCGCGCCTGATCTGGAACGTCCCGTCCCCAAAACTCTCCAGCGTCCAGACGCCATCGTGCGAGTTGATGGTCGCCGTGCCCGCGACGTTGCCCGCAACGCCAACCGGCCCCTCTTCAACGCCGCCGAGATTTTCCCAAATCATCCACGCATATACCGTGCCAGACAGGCCATGGATCAGGTTTTCGCTGTAGCTCGCGTGCCCGCCGATTCTGTCGATCCGGCGGCGAAACGCAGCGGTATTGTCGAGAGAGTTCTTCTGGCCGCGAACATTGTCATAGGCGGGCGTGCCGCTATCGGGGTCGATGATGAGCGTGATACGCCCGTCGCGGGACCAGTAGGTCGAACCATGCCACGGCACCCGTGTTCCGTTCCGCCGCCACTCCCATTCGACCATGTAGGCGTCGGCACCAGGCATGTTCGTCCATTCCGCCCCCGCAGAAGTGTAGTATTCACCGGGAAAGTTGGTCGTGGGGGCAATCGTCGGAGCCGTTGCTTTCACCGGAGCCGCGACCGTGCCCGCCGACACGCTTTCGGCGTCATGCGCGCCCCGGTTGGTCGTCGCCCCGCGCAGGTTGCCCGCGAAGTCGCGCACCGGGATTTTGCCCGAGGACACCGCGTCGATTGCCGCCGACCCGGTGGCGGGCCGGAAGTTCTGCGTCCGGTCAAACGGGGTATCATCAGGCGGCGTCACGACAACATCGTTGATCGTCACGCTCACATGATTGGGCGCGTAGACCATGTTGTTCTCGTGGCGAATTGGCGGGCCGCGCCAAGAGCTGGTCTGGCCGATCAGCTCGAGCGGCTTGGCGGTGCCGGGATGGTTCACGTCCAGATCGGAAATGATCGTATTGAACTCGGCAATGTAAGGGTCCTCAAAGAAGCCCGGCTCATACGCCCAATTCAAAGTGCCGTCGTCCGGCATACCGACGCCGAAAATCTCGTATTTCACGCCGCCACCCTGCGCATAGACATTCGGCAGGTAGATGACGTTGTTCCGGGCATAGATGCCGCTGGTGGAAGACCCGATCAGGTTCGGACGCACCTGCCGCGTGCCTTGGTGGAAGTTGCGATCCACGACGCACGCGCTGCGCGGGAATGTGATGCCGACCTCGCCCTTCACGTCCCGGTTCCGCCCGACCACAAGGAAGTCGTTGGCGATGCCGTGGTTGCGCTGGATGTTAATCACCGACCGCGTGAATGGCTTACTGCCGTCAGTCGTTGAATAGGGCGGCAGCGCCCGGATGCAGGGCTGAATCGCTTGGAACGCGATGCCCGATGCAGCCCATCCCGACGCGCTCCACAAATTGCAGTTCGTGACGCCGAAGTAGTCCATGATCGAGATGCGCATCGGGCCATGGCTGGGCGTGTCCGTCAGGTCGCCAAGAATGTGGTCGCCGCGCAGGATGATGTCGCGGTTCTGCTTGAGATTGCAGCCCGTGATGGCGAGGCGCGTCCAGCCGCCCATCGCCGTGATGCCGTAGTTGTACCAGTCCTTGATGTCGAGGTCCGCGCCGCAGAAGTAGACGAGGACATCGGGGCGAATGTTCCGATAGGCCCCGTCCGAGGAATAGGTCTCCTTCATGCCCGTGGTCGAGACCTGAAACAGCGAACGATATTGCGTGGCGTTCGCTGCGGCCTGATTGGGGTTCGTGCCAAAAACGACGCAATATCCACCATCGTCATAGGTGGCCGAAGGCGCGCGATAGGTTCCGTCGAAATCGACGCCGTAAATCGCGATGTGGCTGTTCGCGGCGGTGCCGGGATCGAAGAAATCAAGCTGGTTCGTGCCAAGGGTCGCCGCCGGGGCGCTGCGGACCACCGGCCTGTTGCCTGCCCCGAAGTTCGAGACATAGGCGCGTCCGGTGGTCGAACAGCTACTTGCGCCCCAGATATAGGTCTCGCCCCGACGGAAGCGGATGCGCGTCGGCCCCTGCCAGTTGGTCCCGGTGAGCGTGGCTACGTCGCTGACCCGGCGGATACCGTTCGGAATATCCTCAGCGGGCACTCCGGTGAAGTCCCCGGCAAAAGACACATAGAGATCATTCTGCCAGTCGATGTCATCGGGGTTCTGCACCGTGAACGCCGAGAGGTTGATAGTTTTCACCACCTGACCGTGGGCGCTCACCGTCACGGAGACGTCCTTCACACCTGCTGTCGTGTAGGCGTGCGACACGACACGGCCGAACTCGACATTGCTGCTCGGCCCGCCGGGCAGGCCTGTAGCCACGGTGAACTCGGCCCCGCTGTCCCCGAAGTTCCACTCGAAATCAAGATCTTCGTGATCGTCACCGGCCCAGCCCGTGACCCCTGTGACGAAGAACATAATCGCTTCACCGGGCAGGACCGATCCGGTCGGGTAGCGGCTAACGCTGATCGTCACCGCCCCGTCACCGCCCCCAGGGTCTGGGGGCGGCGTCTGGTTCCATGTCGGCACAGTCTGGCTACGCGTAAGGCCGCCCTGCGTGGCCGAAAGGGTGACGATCTGACCATTCAGTGCGGTGGACTGGAGAAGGTTTTTCGTCATCACGGGGTCTCCCTGAAGCCCGCGCCGACAAGCGTAGCGAGTTGGTTGTGCGTCACGGTGAGCGTCCCCGAGGCCGCCACGTCGAGAACATCAGCAAGCGAGCCGAAATCATCAGCGAGCGCGCCACTGCCGAAGGCCAGCGAGTTGCGGTGTGTGGCTCCCGTCCAGCCCGCAGCGGGGTCGGTGCCGTTTTTGAGGACGTTGGCTGCGACGATGAAATCCCCGGCCTGCGCCGAGAACTCCAAAGCCGACGCCTGCCCGCCGGTAGGCGTGACAGCGGTCGGGGCGTTGGCGGCGATGATCGTGTAGGCGTCCACCCGCACCACCGCTCCAGAATCCGGTGAGATGGTCCAATCCAAAGAGAAATCGCAGGTCGTGCCGGTCGGAACTTTTGCGTTGGAAATCAGCACCGCCCCAAAACGGCTTTGGAAGTTTGGCTGCATCCTGATCGTGGCTGCGCCTGCGTTGATCGTCGCACTCGACAAGGCGCTTGCCCCGGCAGACGATTGGATCGTGCGCACGACGAGAACCACCCAGCGATCCGTGTCCGCCGCCCCGATGGCAACGCTTCCGACCGTCGGATCGGCCGCAGGTGCCGGAACATCGACAAAATCGACGTAGGCTGGCGTGAAGGTCGAAGGCGCTGCCGCCGCTGCTACCTGCACCGCGGCGGTGGGCGTCGGGCCCTGCGCGCCGTCCGACACGTTCCGGCGAACGTAGTAGTCATCAGTGACGCCCGAGCCGGTGTCGAGTGTGGCCGCCGTCGCGCCGCTGATATTCGCCCAGCCTGTTGAGCCATCCGCCGACTGCTCCCACTGGAACGTCGCCCGAGCGGAGGCGTTCGACCCGGTGACGGTGAGGGTGTCACCAATCTCCGGTGATGCCTCCGCGATGCTGCCCGCCGTCAGCGTCGGCACAGTGACTTGTACGGTCGTCTCGGCAACGGTGTCGTAAACATCATACGTCCCCGCGCCGACTTCGATAATCTTCGTCATTACGCGACCTCCAGGGTCAGGCCCTCAGCCGTGGGCGTGATGGTGAGTGTGCCATCGTGATCGACATGAATGCCGTCTGTCTGGCCGGTGATGCTGTTTACGCTGGGCGCGCTGCCAGTGACGGCGATGCCTGCGCCGTTCTCGACCACCGTGGTCGCGCCCGACGCCGTGATAACAAAAGTCGGTCGTACGGTTGTCCCGCTGTCACCGGATGCAAGCGTGTAGCCGGCGCCTGTCGCGCCCGATATATCAACGCCGTCCCGCTGCCACTGGATCGTGACTGTCGGGGCTGTCTGTCCGCTGGCGTAGAGAACAAGAATCTCACCTGCCGTAAGCGCCTGGCCGACCTCGCCCGTGCCGGTCGTTGGCAGAATAGCCAGTGCACGCCCCGCCACATCCACCACATGCGTATCGAGAAGTGCGGTGCCGTCCGCGAAGGTCGTATACGCGCCATTGAACGGGCTGGTGCCGCTGATGACGATGTTGGTCAGGGTGCCGGTCCATGTTGCGGAAATCAGGTTCCCGCTTTCGAGTGTGACCTCAAGCGAACTGCCGACCTCCCCGCTGGCGACCGTAATCCAGCCCGATTGCAGCGCGACCGGATCAGTGATCGTCACCCGCATCTGGTAGATGTAGGCTTGGCCCGCTGTGTCGTCGGGGATGTCGAGCGAGGCCGTCGCCTGCGGCCCGTCCACAAGCACGCCGCCGACAAGGAGGCGGTATTCCCGGTCGGACACAGTGGCCGCGACCCCGCCATAGGTCCAAGTGTCGGACCCGAAGGACAGGGCGGTGGCCTCGACGCCGCTGCCAGTGAGTGACCCGCCGGACTGCACAAAGTCAAAAGTTCCGACCTGAACGTTGTTCGAGGCGTTCGCCCATACAAGGCCGCCGCTGTTCTCGTAGCCGACCCGCCCGGTAAATATCTTGTTCGCGTCCCCGGCGGCGATGGTGTAAGTCGGTTGCTCAAGCGTGGTCGTGCCGTCGCTTATTTCGTAAAGGAACGTCCCGCCGACCGCGCCGGTCCAGACGCCTTCGCCAAGATCAATCACGTCTTCAAGCGTGGCGGTCTCGACGTTGAACGCAGGCTCGGTGATGTTGACCGAGGCTGCATAGCGCACAGGCGCGGAGATCGAGCGGGTCACGCCATCCTTCGTGCCGGTCAGGACAAGGCTGCCCTCATCGGCAGAGGCGATGGCCGTGGGGCTGGCACCCGTGCCGAACGTGCTGTCGCCAGCCGAAGTGCCCCACGACACGCTGTCGAGGACGACCGGATCTCCGTTGCCGTCCGTCGCGGTATACCCGATCCCCGCGTGGTCCCCGATCTGCGCATAATCGCCCAGCGAGTCCGTGGACAGGCCGGTGAGCGCGAGCGTGAAGGGGGGCGCGTCGACGGCTTGTGTCGATCCGATGAAAATGCCGATCCCGATCTGCATCAGCGAGCCTCTCTCTCTTCGTGCCGCTCGATCTGCGCCCGGGCGCGCTCAACATCGTCGAGCCATGCCTTGCGGCAGTGGCCGGTGCCCCACGGGCTGAACAGCGCGTCGATCACCCGCTCTATCCGGCGCCATTCCTCGATGTGGACGCGCGCCGAGAACGCCGTGTCGGCATCGCCACCGGTGAGCACGTTGATGGTTCGGGTCGCGATCGACCCGAGCTCGAGCACGAGCCGCCTCACGGCCAGAGCTCCGCCGCGGTGATGTCCGCGGGGATCGGGTCCATCGCCTCGATCACGTCGGACGCGGTCCGGATCGCAGAGACCTGCATCCAGATGGCCTCGCCCGCGTCCCACGCTGCCAGCTCGCCCGCCGTCCAGTTGGCGCGACCCTTCTCGGCAAGGCGCGACGCCTGCGCGATCAGGTTGCGCTGTTTCCACTCCGGCACGATGGCGACGATGCGACGATGCGCTTCCGCCTTCACCTCCTCCGGCGTCGCTGGCGGAGCGACCCACGCGCCCTCTGACAGAACGTGGCGCGCGCTCGGCGGCGCGGTCGTCGTCGCGCCCTCGGGCACGGTCGTGCCGATCTCGGCGATCTCCACGAGCGTAGCGGCATCGGTCCAGTAGGACGTGCCCCGGAAGTCGGCTTGCATCGACCATGCCTCGCCGGAAAATACCGCGACCTGATTGGCCCCGGCCGCCGGAGGCGCTGTCGCCGTCGCATGGGCGGGGATGAGGAATTCCCCCGGCTCGAGCGGGCTGGGCCGCGCCTGCGTTTCGCCAAGGAATTCCCCGGTGATCGGGCTGTAGTGGTAGAGCTGCATGGAGACGGCCTCAGAACTTGATGCAGAACATGACGGCGCGGTTGCGCGGGCGGGTCTCGTCCCCGGTGTGCCTCATGCGGAAGTTCCAGAACTCGTTGGACGACCCACGGCCCGAGATCCCGTAGTCGCTGTAACTGCCATCCTGCGGGATCGTCTTCGTTCCCGTGGTGCCAGCTGCAGTCCCCGTGGCCGAGGTGAAGAAGTCACGAACGTTGTTCGTGTCCTCGGCCTGGAAGCTGCCGAACGCGCGGGCGCTGTCGACGCCCCGGCCATTGTCCCAGCCGCGCAGAAACTCGCCGCGCAAGTCCGGCACGTTGAATGTCGTGGAGCCGTCACCCGATCCCCATACGACGCCGATGGCCGCAAAAAGGTCGGCGTAGGTCGTGCGCGACAGCGCAGATCCATCGCACTCCAGCCAGCCGGTCGGCGGCGTCTGCATGGCAAAGGGCGCGAACATTCCGGCCGGGATCGTCTCGACGCCGAAACCCTCCGCGACCGTGCCAAGCGCGATCCACGCATCGTCAGCCGCGTTGCGCATCCGAAGCGTGGCAGGGGATGTCGAAGTGTCCGCCCACAGCATGTAGGGCACGGTCGCCGTCGGCGCGGTCGAGCCCGAGTTCTGCGAGAACAGCGCGCCGATCAGGTTGTTGAAGCCCTCCCGGACCGCGATGCCGGTTCCGTTGGCACGGGATAGGCTGGTCACTTGGCTCATTATGCCACCTCGTCTGCGTACAGCCTGAGCTGCGTCACGAAGGGCGTGTATTCGCCGTCCGTGGTCGTCATCTGAGCGCGGGCCTCGATGCCACGCGCCTCCACCTCTGCCGCGTCAAGGCGGCTCCATGGGCCCCAGGCCGGCGTTCCCGCGGGGTCGTCGGGCGTCGTGCGGACTTCGAGGAAGCAATCGACCTCGCCGCCATCGGCCCCGTCCCAGCTGGCCCATTCGTCGACGTTGCCGGGGCGCGCGTCGAAGTCGTCCAGCGCGTTGTAGGCCGAAAGCGCAATCTCCGAGCGAAGGCGAACACGCTTGACCGTCGTCAGATCGAGCCCGGCGGCGAACTCGTACTGACCCTCCGGGTCCGTCTCGCTGTCGGTCAGGACGAGACCGGGCGTTCCGCCGATGGTGCTCACCGTCACGTCCGTGGCCGTGCCGAGGAAATCGTCGTCCTCCTGCAGAAGACCGGCCGAGGAAAAAGCGATAACCTGCGCCGCGGCCGTGGTGACGGTCGAGACAGGGCCACCGACGTTCGATGTGTCCTCGGCCCGCAGAAGATAGGTGCCGGGCATGAGAGGGACGGCGATCAGGGTGGCCGACCCCGGAGCTCGATCAATGGCCCGGCTCGCGCTCCAAACTGCGCCGCTAGTGGCAGGAGAGTGCCGAACCGCGATGCGGCCGCCCTCGATGACGTCCAGATCCGTCACCCGATCCCACCTCAGGATCGCAAGCCCGCCCGCCGCCTGCAGCGCAACCCCACCCAACGCAGCTGGCGGCGCGGACAAGCCGACCACCTGATAGGTCCGCGAGACAGCGCTGCCCGCTGCGCCGAAAGACGTGACCGGCGTCACCTCGAACTGCCACTCCCCGGGCTGCACGTCGAGCACGTCGAAGGTCGTGTCGGTCGTCACGCCGACCTCGCGCCAGGTACCGCCGGGCGGCATCGCCCGCACCCGATACTCCGAGACGTAGCCGGATGGCGCCGCCACCCAGGACAGCCGCGCAAGCGCCTTCACGCTACGGTCGCGCGTCGTGTAGAGCTCCTCCTCCACGTCGATAAATCCGGGCGGCGGAACGTCCCACGGATCCGGAAGCGTGGTCTGCGGAGCTGCAGCGTAGATCTCGGCCTCGGTGGCGTCCCATGCGTAGACCAGCGACGCGGTCTCCCGCAGCACGAGGTCGACCACGATTGCCCCGTCATCGAAGCGCGGCGTCATGCGCTGGATCTCGAAAGCTTTGTCCGTCCAACCGTAGCGGGCGACGGTCAGCTCGATCACATCGCCGGGTTGCGCGGCCAGCCACTTTGCGGATCCAGTCGTCGTCACCGTGATTTGGCGACGGGTCCGCTCAAGGTCGATCCTCGCGAGGCGCTGCGCCATGCCTGCCGATGTCGTGAACGGCAGGTTGATGTCGTGCCAAAGCTCGACACCCTCATCCTCGGCCAGGTAAACGTCCGACTGGACGGCCGGGAAGTCATCCGGCTGCCAGGAGTTGTCCGGGCTGACGAACACGCCGCGCGTCCCGTTGCAGACCTCATCGCCCGACTGCAGCGTCTGGACGTTGATCGGGCCGCGCAGGTCGTCGAGACCGAACGCCAGCTCCGGCGTCCGGTATGATCCAGCCCGGATCCGATAGGGCGTGGCGTCCGTCATGCTGCCCGCCATGGCCGTCAGAAGCCCACGGATGCGCTCCTGCGGTGTACTCTCAGCGGAGAGGGTCAGGACGCCGTTGCAGGTATACCGCGCCTCGGTGCCCCCTCCGGGCGTGTCCACCACCTCGTCGCAGATGTTCGCGGCCTCGATCAGATCGTCTTCGTCGATGCCGTCCGCGCTGTAAGGCACCCCAAGGCCACCACGAGCGCGCGACCACGACAGATAGTCGGCGACGCAAAGGGCGGGGTTCGTCGAGTAGCCGCGCGTCCCGTCTCGCGGATCGAGGATGTCGTTCTTTCCCCAGATGTCGGCCGAGACGTTCGGGATGCTCTCGGGCTTGTCCTTGTTCCAGCGGACCCGAATATATGCGTAGGCGCAGCCGCGCAGGCGGTGCGCGGCGCTCCACGCATCCGGCCGCGCGAACAGAAGCGAGCCTTGGGCCGACTGGTCATCTCCGCCGAGCATCCGGTAAGCTCCGCCGAAGCCAGACCAGCGTCCGGTCGCGCTGGTCTGGCCCTCCTCGCAGAACAGCTTGCCGTCGAAGTAGATGCGGCCGAAGCGCTCGATCTCATGACCGGCGAACACGACCACCATGTCGAGATACTTGTCGTCCTTCCCGCTTTCGTCGATCCAGACCACCGCGCCGCCCTTGCGAACGCGCCCATAGACCACGTCCCGCGGCGTGACCGGGTTGCGGGTTGAGAAGGTGCGCGGGTTCAGGCGAACCTGCGGCTGGGGCATCAGTGCGCGCGAGGCTGCCGAGAGAAGCAGCCCAACGCCGAGGCGCACCAGCGCGCCACCGATCACGCTGGACGCCGCGAAGGTGGAGATCGCCGAAAATGCGGTCGCGATGAACGGCATCAGCCGATCCTCCAGGCGGCGTCCGCATCCCGAAGCGGCATCATCAACACGCCATCCTCGGCCAGAACCGCGACCGACTGACCCGCCACGACCCCGAGTGCGCCGTCGACAAGGGCCAGGTCGCCTCGCCCCGCCATCAGGACCGGGATGCGCCCGCCGAACAGGCTGTCGCCCAGCTCGCCGAGATCGCGCCACCCCAGCTTGCGCATGACGCGCACCGATCCGGCCGCCGTCGAGTAGCGCCCGCGCCATGCCTCAGCGTGACTATTCGTGCCGGTGATCGCCGCAGCCGTGTCGCAAGCCCACGTCGCGCAGTCGTGCGAGCCCCATGCGAAGCTATTGCGCCGGGCGTCGGCGACGGCCGCGTCAAGCCGCTCGGGCCAGTCTGGAAGCCTCACCCGCGCCCCCAGGTGATCTGCTTGTCGACGACCGAGGTGACATACTCGAAGCCAAGGTCGCCGGGGAACAGCCGCTGCTGTTCCTCGTGCGTGTAGCGGACCTCGTGCGGGCGGGTCATGTCGCGCAGGTGACCTTCGTAGCCGATGGTGATGGTGGACGTCTCGCCGTCATCGGCGATGGACGGGACGTCGAGCCGACCCTCCGCCAGCGCGAACGGGTCCTCGATCAGCGCGCCGGCCGCATCGCGAAATCCGAGCCACACCTTTCCGGTCTTGCCCCGCCGCGCGGCCTGCAAGGCATTGGAGACTTGCGCCGACGGGATGCCGGAAAGCACAACACCCCAGCCCGCCGCCTCGACTGAGGCGCTTTCCTCGGGGGGTGAGATGCCGACAAAAACGCCGTTTGCCGTGAACGTCTCGCCGCCGAAGGCAACGTCTTCCGGACCAGTAGCCAGCCGCAGGGCCCCCTCAGAAAACACGCCCTCGAACAACAGCACCGGGCGCACATCGCCCTCGGCGAGCGCAGCGGCCGCGGCCACGGTCATCGGGCGGGCCATCAGAGCGCCTCCACGGCGCGAAAGCTGGCGCGATATGATCCGTCGGCAGAAATGCCCACGGGCACCGGATCACGCATTCTCAAGGCCACCACCGGAGACGCGATTTCAACGGCCGCGCCATCTGCCGGCGAAGACCGAAGCGCGGGCGCGAGCGTTAGCGTCTGCGCGGGCAGCGTTCCCGTGGTCGCCGTGATCTGGTAGAGCCTCGCCGCCGCGCCGGTCCCGATGGAGATGAAATCACCAACCTCGGGCGCAGTGCTCCACCCTGTCGTCACGAGGTCGTTGCCGGTCTGAGCCGCGCCGCTCACGGTGACCGTTCCGGCCCCTGCGTTGTTGATCGTCGGGTCGACCACCGTAAACACGGTCGCCGGACCCGCCAGAGCCGCCAAGAACGCCGAGAGCGCTTTGGCCGAAGGGCCGGGCCTTGTCGCCACCTCGATCTCGCAGGACCACTGCCGGCCGCCCCAGTCGAACGCCTGCCCCTGAAAGCTGTAAGGGCTCTCGGTGTAGGACACGGCTGCACGAAGCTCGCGAACGACGTTCGTGATGGCCGAAACAGGAAAGACGGGCACCGTCATGCCACGCGACCCCGCGACCGATCGTTCGCCGACTTGGCCTGCGTCGCGGCGGCGATCTCCGGGATCATCGCCCGGACCTGGCGCGCGATCCTGTCGGCAGCGCCGATTTCCGCGCCGCGTGCGTCCACGCTCACCATCACTTGAACGCCGCCACTGCCCCCGGCCATGTGGTTCGGAATGATCCGCCCCGGCACGGTCGGCGCGAAGAGCTCTCGCCCACGCTCGCCCACCTCGTAGACCTGCCCCGGCATGACAGGGCCACCGCTCGCCTTGCCGGGGACGCCACCACCAAACAGGCCCCCGAACAGACTGCCGAGAAGGCCGCCACCGCCGCCCTGCTGCGCAAAGGGTCCGGTTCCGAACAGGGCCGCTTCAAGGGCGGCGCGCGCGATCGCCTGCGCGAGGTTGCGGAACGTGTCGGCGAGGCTGTCTCCGGCCACGATGGCATCGAGGATGCCGTTCTTGAGCACTTCCTGCTGCTGCTGCCAGAACTCCTGCGCCCCCGAGACCTCGGTGAACCGCTCCCGCGCCTGCTCGAGCGCCGCGTTGTAGGTCGTCAGGTCGATGGCGCCAGATGCCAGACGCTCATTCAGGACCGCCTGCACGTCGCCGAACTGAACCGCGGCTTCCTGAGCCTGTCGGATCGCCTGATCGGCCGCGCGCATCTCGGCCGTGATCTCTTGCGCGTCAGAACGGCCACCGCCGGCGGAACCAGACACCCCACGAAGGAAAGCCTCGGCCTCCGACGTGTCGAATCCGGTCAGGTTTCCAGGGTCAGAGCCAGACCCAACAAGTCGCCCGCCCGGCCCTGCGCTTCTACCGGGGTTTATCCGTCCGGCCCGCAAGGCGTTTTGCGCACTCAAGGCCGCAAGCAGGTTACCCGCCATGGCTCCGGCCGTGACCGCTCCGGTCGTGAAGTCTATACTGCCCGCAAGCGCCGCGAGGTCTTCTGCTGCCTTGGCTGCACGATCCGCCTCGTTGGAGAGCTCGACGGCCTGCAAGAGGGCTTCACGAAGCTCCGGCGGGATGTTGCTGGCCTCAACGCCCATTTCGCGAAAGGAGGCGTTCATCTGCTCAAGGGTGGATTGTTGCTCTGCGAACGTGGCCGCCTCGTCCAGCTCGCGGAACAAGCCAGCCAGCTGTCGCGCCTCTTCGCGGGTGACCTGAAACTGGCTTGCGATGTTGCCAATGGCGGTTGAAAGCATTGTGCCCGAGCTGAACGCCGTGCCTTCAAACTGCCGGAAGCTCTCGGTCGCCTGCCCAAGGATTTGCACTTGGTCGCGCAGGTTGTCGTTCAGCTGCTCGACCCGCAATTCGGCGGCGGCGAGCGCGAACTGCCGGACCCGAGTAGCGGCAGTGCCATATTCCTCGGAAAGCTCCCGGACGCTCATTTCGAGAATGCTGGTTGTGCTTTCGATGCCGCCCATGACCGCATCGAGCTGGTCCATGACGGATTCAAAATCACGAGCCTCGCTCTCAAGGTTGATGAGATTTCCGATCAGCGGCAGGAGCGCGCCTGCCGCAACACCGGCCGCAATCCCGATGGTGCCGAAGGCAAGACCGATGTCAGGGAGCTGGATCGCGAGAGCGCGAAGAAAGCCGCCACCCGCTGCCGCTTGCTGCGCGACCTGACTGAGCTGCATGGACAGCATCCGCGTGCTGTTGCCGCCCAGCGAAAAGCTCCGGGACATGCCCGCCGCAGCTGCTCCGGACGCCGCGAAGCCACGCGTCATGCGCGTCGTGGCCTGCGTCGTCTGGCGCTCGGTCATCGTCGCCTGATCGCCGAGACGGTCTAGGGCTTGCGTGCCCTGCGCCAGTTGACGGCTATCGACGCGAAGGCCAAGTGTTGCGATGTCAGTCATTCAGGAGAACCCCATGAGAGGCATTGTTCTTGCCGCCGCTCTCACCGCGTCACCGGCCGCAGCGCAGCCCACCTGTGCGCAGGTCGCCGACCTCGCCCGCATCATGGGCGAGATGATCCTTGCGGTGTCGGTCCCCGCCGAGGAAATCGGTCAGGCTATCACCATTGACCGCCTGACTGGCGGCAGCGCTGAACTGCATGAACGGATCATGCCGCGCGCGATCCAGATACAGAGCGACATGGCGGATCACGGCGAACGAGCGATGGAGCTTCTGCGGGCTACAGGCTGCGCGCCTTAGTTCGGCTGGAAGGGCGGCGCCGTTTCTGGCTCGCTTGCCCGATTCATCGCGGCAGCCATCGCATCCGACATGCGCATGATCTGGCGGCGCCAGAACGGCGAGACATCGTGCATTTCGCCACCTTCGACCCACGCCACGATCTCCACCCACGTCAGGCCGCGGTAGACCACCCCGAAGCCGCCGATATCGATGCCCACCGGCCCCGCGTCGTGGAGTAGCTCGATCAGCCATTCCAGCGGCCCAGGATCAACCCGGTATTCAGCCACTCTCGCCTCACCCTTATGGCGCGCAATCCAAGCCCGACGCGATGACGAAAACTCCTTCGGGACCGCCTCAAGCCACGCTTCCTGCCTCAGGTGCAGGATCGCCTGGCTCAGGCTTTCGGAGTAAAATTTGCGCGGTTGAACACCTCCGCAGACACGGCGGCTCGGATCTCTGGAATGGCCATGACGGTCGCGATGGCGTCACGACTGAAGGGCACCTTCTCGCCCTTTACCGTGAAGTTGTCGGACCAGCCGCAGAGCGCCGCGCGAAGGACGCGAAGGTCGTTCTCAAGAACCTCCTTCTGCGTCTTGCCCGGACGAGAGAGCCCCTTGAGGACGGCGGTGTGCACGCCCTCGTCGGCCATGCCCTTGATGCGGAACGTGATCGGCTTCTCGTCGTCGCCGAGGATCGTCTCGCCATCGATGACGAGATGAACGTCGACGCCGGCCTCTGCCGCCTCGCGGGTATCAAAACGGGAAAGGTCCATCAGGCGCTCGTGTCGCTCTCGACCACGGTGCCAGGGATGATGCGCAGCTGCGCCGCCCGGCGGATGATGTCGTTCGCTCCGCCGAAGGCCCTGCGCCACGTCACCACCATGATCTGGCAGGCGGTGTAGTTGCCGCTCTGATCTCGCACGCGCATGGAAATCACTTCCTCGGTCGCGCCCTTCGCGGCGTCGAAGGCAGCCTTGAGGATCACCTGACCGGCGTCCGTCACGTCGTCGGCCATGTTGGCATCGATCTCGCCGGCATCGAGAATGCCGCGATACGGGATGCGGCCGTCTGTGATGCTGTCGAAGGCCTGCGCCTCGTAGCCGTCGCCGATCTCGCCGATGTTGTCGAAGCCGCCGACCGCGGTATAGGTCAGGGCATTGTAGCCTGCCTTGTCGAATGTCGCCGGGTCTGCCGCCGACACCTCGACGATGACGCCAGCGGTGGGCGTGAGAGTTACAGCCATGATGGCCTCCTGTCAGTGGTGGGTCGGCGTCAGGCCGAAGTGACCGCGTAGTTCACGCGGATGGGGATCATCCAGTGGTCGCCGGTAGACCGGCCACCGATGGCATAGGAGCGCAGAACCGTGATGCGTGCGGCGCCCTGCGTCAGAACCAGGTCCTGCGGAAAGTGGTCGATGATATCCTGCGCTCGATCGATGTAGACCACCTCATGCCGGCCGAGCTCGTTCATGAGATCGAGCTGGAGAATGCCGGAATGTCGCAACGGTGAAGATGCGTTGACCCCGATGCGATCAGGGATATTCGGAAGGTGCGTCACGCGCAGCCAGTAGTCCGCCTGCATGGCCGGGAAGCCGGGCCACAAGACCACGGGCATCGGGGACATGCTGAGGGCGTCAACGCGAGCGAGTAGCGCGCGGTGGATGTCGATCTGCGCGATTTCCGTCATGTCAGCCCTGCGCGGCGATCTGCCGGATCACGGCGTCTGCGATAGGCTGGAAGCGCTGCACCGTCAGCGCGACCATCCCGCTTGGCGCCTGGCTCGACCAGCCGTTTTCCAGCCTCTCAGCATAAGGCAGGTTGTTGACCATGTAGATCACGTCGCCCGCCTTGACGCCCTGGATTGAGCTTTGAACCTTGGCCGTCACCGTCGCGCCGCTCGGATCTACTGCCTCGATGGTTCCGGAAACCGCACGCCCCACTGCAGGCTGCCAGTTTCCCCGGAATCGGCCGGTATCAACCGGCGAGAGAAGGATCACGTTGGAGAAAACGTCCAGCGTGATCTTGCGCACCGCCATATCCATTTTGCGCTGGGTCTTTTCGGACCAGCGGCGAACCTGTCCCGAAAACTGACCGGTCACCCGCGATGCACCATGTCTTTCGCGTACTCGAGGGCCCCGAGGATCCGCCAGCGGTCATTGAACTCGCCACCACGCCAGAATGCAGGTCCGTCCTCATCCTTGATCGAGGCAACGACCACAACGTCTTGGATTACCCCCTGCTTTGCCATCTCAAGCGCCAATTCCAGAAGATCGATGATCTCTTCGTCTGGCTGATCCGTCACAAGCTTCAAGGTCATCGCCGAGCCACCATCCTGTAGTGTGTCGCCATGCCCGTTGGTGCGAACCGGCCCGCGTCCACGATGGCCAGCGTGCCTGCGCTGCACACGATGTGGTCTGTCGTCGTCGGCGTGATCGCCAATCCCTTGGCCGCCACAATCACGCGGTAGTCACCAGCCTTGATGGTCGTGCTGTCGATGTCCCGAAGATCCACCGGAAAAATCGCCAGCCGGCAAGCATACTCTGCCATCGTCGCGCTGCCTGCCGCCGGGTTGCTCGGGCTTCCGCTCGTCACGGTCGTGCGCCGGATTGTCGCCGCCTCTCCAAACTGCTGCAGGAGCGAAAGCGCCGTGTCTGCGGCGGTGTCGTAAAGGCTCACGCGCGCACCATCCGGCCTTGGCCGGGCCCCGCGGTCAAATAGGGGCCGAGAATGCGGTCGACGGCATCATATCGCGGCCTCCCCTGCGCGCCGGCATACTCGACCTCGATCACGTCAACCTTCTGCCGCTTGATGCCGCCGGTGTAGGTCGCGAGAGGATCGGCGCCGCCCTGGATCAGGTAGGCCATCTCCATCTGCGCGTCCTTCACCCGCTGCGGAATTTCGTCGGAGCGTAGCGGATACGGATCGAAGTCGTAGACCATCCCATAGCCAGAGCCGTCGAAGCGCGGCCACTCGCGTGCCTGTGCGACAGTGTTCTTCGTGCCCCGGAAGGAATAGCTGGCGTCTATCGCCACGGCAGCCCTGCGCAGGTTGACCTCATTTGCGGCGTCGGTGCCCTCAAGGGTCCATCCCATCGCCGCAGCGCGGGAGGTGTATTCCAAAAGTGTGGCGTAGCTGTCCGCCGCAGTTCCGCCGATGGTGATATCCAGCGCCATGCTCAGTCAGCCTTCTTGCGCGGCCTGCCGCGACGCGGCTTTACTTCTTGCGGCCGGTTTTCTTGCCGTATCCCTTGCCCTTTGGCATTGCTCGCCTCCTTCGCTCGCGGATCATCCGCGTTCACGATCTTGCGCCGCCCATCGACGACGATCTCGACGGTCGGGATGAGCGGGCTTTCCATCAGAACAGCGCAAGCACGTCTGTTGCGGTCGTTCCGGTCTGCTTCACTGCGGCCGCCTGCGCAGCAAGCATGAAACCCGCTGGAAGCGCTACGAAAGTCAACTCGGAGCCGTCATCCATGACCAGGGCGAGATTGCCCGTGCCACCGATCCAGAAGGCACGCGCCGTTTTCGCGAGCGCCTGGTCTCCGCCAGACACGTCCACTGCGACACCGCCGGTCGCGCCGAAAGTCGAAGCTACAGGCATTGCGCCCTCCGTAGAAAAGCGCGGGGCGACCGAAGCCGCCCCGCTGTTGCATCAGCCCATCAGGATCGCGATGTGCTCCGGCTGCACCGCCTTGAAGCCCCACGCAAGGTGAAGCTCCCAGGTGCGCTGGCCGTACTGCGCGATGTCGAGCATCAGGTACGTCATCCCGAACTGGTCGGAGATGAGCATCGGCGAGATGGTCGGGTTGGCTGGCATCAGCGGCGGGCGCATGATGCCGACGACGGCGTTGCGATCGAAGCCGACGTTCGGCGTGTAGTTGTCGCCGATCGTCATCTCCACCGCATCCGCCAGCGTGGTCGCAAGACCGGGCCGGCCGATGGTGATGCTGCCCGAGGCCGCCGCAAGACCGGCATTCACGACATACTTCGTCGTGTCACCTGCGAACGTGACCACGTCGCCGGCGACGATGCCCGTGCCGCCCACAGTACCGCCGTCGAGCGCGATGACGGTCTCGAGAGCGGGCTCGCCACCCGCCGCGTCATAGGCGGTGCCGGTGCCCTTCGTGTGCAGCTCGATCCCTGCCGATTGGCGCATCTCGAAGCCATACTGACGCCCGACGATGCCGGCACGGCGCTCTGCGTCCGACCCCGCCTCGTTCGCCTTGTTCACGAGGCCGAGCTTCAGCAGGTTCGCCTCGGACGTGGTGTCCATGACGAACTGCAGGTCCGCCAGCGGAGCGCCGTTATCGCGAAGCACCTTCCGCAGATCGACCAGCGGGTTGATCGCCGAAGCGAAGGGGTTGGTGCCTGCGGTGCCGACCGCGCGCCCTGCGCCCTGGTAGATCGCATTGACCGCGTCCGTCTCACACTCGTTGCGAAGCGTCCGCATGCCCTGCGAGATCAGCTGCCGGATCCACTCGGCAGAAGCGGCGCCGTTGTCGAGCGAGCGCTGCTGCTCCGAGGTCAGGTGCCATGCGACCTTGCGCGACTTGGTGATCTCCACCTCGACGTCAGACGCCGTGGCGTCCGTACCGGTCGAAGTCACGTTGGAGGGCGTGAAGTCGGTTGCGGCACGGGTGGGCGCCACCGGCACCTTCACCTTGTCGCCCACGGCCACGCCTTGGTCGTTGAAGTTGGCATTCAGCGCGTCAACCGCACCAAAAGGCTCCGCCGAAACAGTCTGAGCGGCGGAGAACAGGATCGGCTGTAGCGCCGTCAGAGTGTTGGACATGAGTCCCTCCTATTCACTCGGTGGTGATGGTGACGCCCGGATTTTCGCGGAAGTAATCCGCCTTCTCCTTGGGCGTCATGCTCTCGAGCTCGCTCGCGCGAACCGTCTTGCCTTTCGGCGTCCCGCCGTTAGATCCGGGCGGCTTCCCGCTGCCCCCTTTGCCGGCATCGCGGACGGCATAGGCCTTCTGCTCCGCCAGCTCCTTGGCCAGATCAGCCAAGGTCGCGCCATGATCCGGCCCGTTGCCGATCATGGGCTTTCCGTCCGAGGTCAGCACCTTCGGGCTGCCGTCCTCGTGGAACTGCAGCCGCCCCAGCGCGGAGGCGGCGATGTCATCGATGGCCTCGGGAATGAAGCCAACCTTGGCCAGCTCTGCCTTGAGCGACGCGGCGGCGTTCTGCTGCATCAGCTTCGACAGGCGATCATTCGCGGCGCCGAGCTTGCCCTCGTAGTCCTGCTTGAGCGCGTCGAGCTTGGCCTGCGCCTCCTCTGCGCCCTTGCCGGTGCCCTGCGCCTTTTTCTCGAGGTCCGCGATCTTCGCGGCGATCTCGTCAGGCTTTCCCAGCTTGCCGTAGGCCGAGACGTTCTCGCGCTCTTTCTGCAGCGCCGTCTTCAGTCCGGTCAGGTCCTCTGCCGGCATCAGCTTGGAGAGGTCCAGCTTGTTGTCCTGCACAAGCGGCTTGAGCCCCTCGGGAAGGCCCGAGAGGTCGGTCAGTTCGATTTCCATGGTGTCAGCTTCCCGCTGTGATGAAGGGGCGTCCCGCCCCGGTCAGTTGCGAACCCGCGCCCGCAATTCCTCGAGCGACAGCTCGCGACCATTGCCGTCGAGAAGCTGCCGAAACGTGATCTTGCCCTCGCGCCACAACTCAGCTCGCCCCGCGCCGAGCGCCTCGTCTTGCTCTTCCGATGACCGCCGAGAGAGCCATCCCTCGAACGTCGTGTCGGCCGCCACTTCGCCGTTCATACTTGCCCGAGTCTGCGGCGGCAGGTCGTCTGCATCGATTCCGAGGTCACGCCAGCTCTTCGTCTCTGGCCGAGAGGTCGAGCGACAGCCCCAGTGAAGCGCCCCTGGCCCCTGCAGCCACGGCACCTTGTGTCCAATGGGGCTCTTGTCCTTCAGACGATACCGCAGGCCATCCCTGACCATGCATTGCAGCGTCGTGCGGCTGTCGAGCGTCGAGGTCCAGACCACCGCGCCGATGATGTCCTCGTTGGCCTCGTAGGTCGCCTGCTTGGCTCGCTCCGCCACCGCCTGCGTCGCAGATCGCACGAGGCTGTCGGCGTGACGGCGCGTGATCGACATGAAGCCGACGACGGCCTCTCCGTTTTCCGTTCCCCCGCGGACCCGACGCATGAGCTGCGCGTTCGTCTGCCCCTGCGCGATCCCGGACCGCATTTCGTCCGTGAAGCGTTGCAGCGTGTCACCGGCCTGCCTCTGCCACCATTCGGAGACCGGAGCGCCCTGCACAAGAACCCCGTCGACGAGCGCCCGGAGCTGCTCTCGGGTGAAGCTGGCCGTGGCCAGGTCGAACCGCACGCCCTCATTGATAGCGCGGGCGACGAACTCCCCCTCGATGTCGGCCAGCTCGATCAGCTCGCCGCGCAGCACCGATGACGCCTGCCGGTAGCTGGCCCGGATCGTGTCGCGGACCTGATCGAGTAGCCTGTCCAGACGCCTTGCTCGGTAGCTTTCTCGCTCCGGGCCCGTCGGGTCGATCCGCGCGATCTGCGCGACGAGCTCACGTTCCAGACCCTGCAAAATGCGACGAACCGCCTTGCGCTCGTTCGCCTCGAGCCTAAGAAGATCGACCGCGTGCCGCGTGAACAGGTCCGCGATGACCTCGTTCGCGCCACCGTCAGGCGGCGCCATTGTCTTCCTCTTCGTCGTCCAGTGGCATCGGGTCGCCGGTCAACGCCGGAGGGTCGGCCGAGATGCGTTCCGCCTCTTCTTCCGGGTCGAGGTCCGACCGAAGCATTCCGCGCCGCACCATCTCTCCGATGAAGGTCTCGCGGCTCAGGTTGCCCGTCTGGACGGCCTGCAGCATCACGCTGACCTCCTGCGCCGTCATCATCGTGACACCGAAGTCCTTGTTGACGGTCAGCGAGACCTCGGCCTCACCGTCGCCCGCATAGGCCGCCATCCACGTCAGCGCCTGTTCCAATGCGTCCTGCAGGCCGTCAGCGATAGCCGAGAGCTGCGAGGTCTCCTTGGCCGCATCCAGAGCCTCGCCAGTCGCCGACTGCGCGCCGGGGCGGGCCACAAGAAGCTGCAGCCCGTGCGTCTCCATCTGGAATTCCAGATCCTTCAGGTCCTGCCGTCCTGCATCGATTGCCGCGCCAGTGTGCTCCACCCACTTCACGTCCGCATCTGGCGAGGAGATGTCCATCGACGTCGCGGCCCCGATCGCCAGTGGCGAGGTCTCGCTGTCGACGCCCGTGCGGACGAGGATGGGCACCCGGGCAAAGTGGAGGATGTTGCGCTGGTCCGACTGCGACTGCCAATGCGCGATGTTGATGTCCGCGAGGTCGTCGAGAAGCGGCTCGGCCTTCCAGAAGCCCGTGCGGTTGGCGTAGAACGGAATGACCGTGATCTCGGTCATATCCGAATACGTCTCGCCGCCGGTCTGCTGCCATTTCTCGCCAAGGCTGCCCCCGACGTTGCGATAGATCCGGGTCCGCACCGGGCCGCGGTCAGTGATGTCCAGCACTCGCACCTGGTCAATCGCCACGTCCGAGAACTCGTCCGCCGGATCGCGCTCGACCACCTGCTCGAACAGCCGCAGCATCGTCAGCTTCGGCGCGTTGTCGACCGTCTCCACCCGCCAGCCGAGAACATCCTCGATCTTCAGGTGCACGAGGAACGGCCGAAGGTTGCCCTGAGCCGCTTGCGCCCGCGTCACTGTCCCCTCTCGCGGCGGCGCGTCCACCATGATCCACGAGATCCCGCAGCCGGAAAGCCCGTCCTCGAACACATCCCGCGCCCAGATCGAAAGGTCGCGCCCCTGCAGGTCCACGTTTTCGAGCATGTCCTCGATAATCGACGGCACCTCGGCTGCCTCGATGGGCTTCTCGAACACACGCCCCGTCATGTCCCGAGCCGTCTTTCGGTAACCGTTGAACAGCCACGAAGCTCTCAGGCGGGATCGATAGGCTTCGACACTTTCCGCCTCGAATTTCGGCAGGAACCGCTCGCCCGCTGCGCGCATGGCATCCGTGCCGCCCATGAGCGCCCGGCCCTTGGCCGAAGCGTCAAGCATCGCCTGCGATGCCTCGCTGCGCTTGGCTACGGTGTCGGTCAAAGGCGCATTTCCCTCACGGTGTGGATCGGCTTAACCACCGGCATTTCGTGGTGGATCAGGTAACCGTCAGCGTCGACTGGATGGTCGTGGCCGGTCGTCTTGTCCGGCTCGCCGTTCTTGTCATAGGCCTGCTGCTCAAGGGCTTCCGCCAGCACAGGACAAGCTTTGTCGTTGATCCAGTGAGTCCGCTTCTCGAAAGCCGCGTTCATGGCCAAGATGCGATCCTTCACCGGCGGGTTGCTGTCCTTCGCCCGCACCTTCAGCCCCGCGGCCTTTAAGAGCGCGATGTCGCTCTCGCTCGCGTTCACCGTCTTCCGCGACCCGCCTGAGGCGTCCGGGTAGACATAGATCACATGCCCTTCGTACCGCGACTTGAGCGCGCCGATCAGCGCCGGCGTGTCAAGGATGCCCTTCAGCTCCTCAACCGCATGCAGTCCGTCGTCGCGCCTTACGTTCACCGCCGAGAACATGTTGCCGACGTTGAAGTCCTGCCCGATATAGAGCGGCTCCTTCTCGCGGATCATCTCGCCCGATCGATTGGCGGTCCGGTCATAGGCCCGGTACACCGAGCCGCTCGTCAGGTTGACAAAGCGACCCTCGATGTAGGCCTGCACCAGCTCGGACGGATATGCCTCCTTGAGACTGTCGATGTAGTCCGGCGGCAGATAGGCGGCGTTCTCGTAGGTGCTTGCCTGCACCATGCTGTATCCGGGCTTTGGATCGCGCCCGAACGTGTCGTAGACGAAGCGAAAGCCCTCGGGTGTGGTCGTCACACCGATCCCGTTCTCCACGCCCGGAATCACGAGGCGCATCCTGGCAATGATCTTCCGCCAAGCGTCCCCGGCCTTGTCCTTGGCCATGATGTCGATCTCGTCGACAAGAGCACGGGCAACCTTGAAGCCCACGATCGCGCCCGGATCGTCCATTGACCGACAGATCACCGTTCCGTAGTAGGCACGGCCACGGAAAAGATCGACCTCCTTGTCGGCCTTCTTGATCTTCGTGCGGAACCCCAGCTGCTCCGACGCTTCATCGAAGGTTGGCCAGAACGTGTCCCTGATATCTCGATAGGTCGGGGCGAAGTAGCCCTGCACCGTTTTAGGATGCTGGCCCGCAAACAGGCCCAGGTCGAGGCATCCGACAAAGGTCTTGCCGCTGCCGAAGCCGCCGACATAGGCGCGAAACTTGGTATTCAGCCCGGAGAGGAATATCCCCTGCGGCGCGCTAACCCTGATGGCGTGTGACCCGGACATCCGACACCGGAGCATCCGAGGTGATAGTGATGTTCAGGGCCGGGGCGTCGTCTTCGTCGGGCATGCCCCCAAGGTGCTTGAGAAGCGTCTCGAGTGCGCCCTTCTTGTCCCACATGCGGATCTTGTTGACGTACTCGACCTCGGCCTCGCCCTCGGCGCCGGGAAGGCGCTTCGTCACCACCTCAACTGAGGCGATCGCGCCCGCGATTTCGTCGCCCATGTCAGCTGGGTTGAGAAGGCTTCCGGATGGCGTCAGCATGCGGCGCACGTCCGAGAACCCGATCTTTGCCAGCTCGGCAATCACGCGGTCTTGAGTGACCTCTGTCCTTTCCGAGCGCCTTGCCTTTCCCTCCTGGATCGCCGTCTCGACGTCAACGTTTGTCAACAGACGCTGGCCCTGAGACCTTGCTGTCTTTTCGCTGTATCCAGCCCTGATCGCCGCTTGGGTCGCGTTCAGGTCGATGAGGTATTCCTCGACAAAGCGCGCTTGCCTTGCGGTGAGCGCCATCTTCGACTTCCCGTCTTGGATGATGGTGGGCATCCCGCCCATGAGAAAAGGCGCGCAGGTTTCCCGACGCGCCTCTCCGATGATCAATTTCTATGGTGGTTTTGGTTTCCGGTCAATACCTCAGGTGGTTCGCGACACAAGTCATTGCGCCCTGCAATGTCGAGATCGCTACACCTCGCGTGACCGGAAGGTCCTTGATCTGCGTGTTGTGCCAGCACACGGCCTCGACAATGGGGCGCATGTGGTTCGGTACCATCTTCATCGCCCGGCGCAGTCTGGACATGGCGTCGACTTGAATCGCCATCGTGGCGTCCGGTCGCGCAGAGCTGTCCACCTGCTCCTTGAGTGGGGATCCCGAGGAAAGCTTCTCGCACTGACAGTAGGCGTCCCGGATCTCGCGGGCGGCCTGGTATTGCCGGAGAGAGAGCGAGGTCAGGTGATCGATCACCTCGATCCTCCGGCGGCGCGCGCGCTTGTTCGGATCCGGCTTGCCGTCGTCGTTCTTCATCGGTTCCAGGAATGTCTGCGCCATGGCTGCGGCCGTGCCAGTCCCGTGATCGCCAGTAAACTGCGGAAGCGTGACGGCCTTCTTCGATGCCGCCTTTCGCTTCCGCCCTGCTGTCTTGCCCATTACTGCCCCCTGCATGCCCATCAGAACGGGATCTCGTCGTCCATGTCGCTGCCGCCGTAGCCGCCTGCTCCGGCCTGATCGCCGTAGCCGTTTCCGCGGTCGGAATTTCGGCCACGCTCTCCGCCATCGCTTCCGTCGCGCGCGTCGAGGAATGTCAGCGTGCCGCTGAAGGGGCGCAGGACGACCTCTGTGGAGTAGCGATCTGCTCCCGACTGGTCCTGCCACTTTCGGGTCTCGAGCTGGCCCTCGACGTAGACCTTCGATCCCTTGCGGAGATACTGCTCCGCGAGACCGACAAGCCCTTCGGCAAAGATCGCCACGGTGTGCCACTCGGTCCGCTCTCGACGCTCGCCGGTGTTGCGGTCCTTCCATTTCTCCGACGTGGCGATCCGAAGGTTGCAGACCTTGCCGCCGTTCTGGAATGACCGAACCTCGGGATCTCGCCCGAGATTTCCGATCAGGATCACCTTGTTGACTGAGCTCATCTCCGTTTCATCTCCGTTCTATCTACTATCTATCTCCAGTCTTGCTGGCTGGAGAGCGTCTGAGCTGAAGGCATAGGACGACCAGCCCCGGCGAATTGCCGAGGTTGGTCCCCATGCCTCCGCGATCTTGCTGGCCGGAGCCGCGCCGTCGCATTGGCCCTGCCGTGGCGTGCACCTGCCCGGCGAGGTTGACCGCTACTTTCGAGGGAGGTGCTTCCCCCGGGGGCCGCGCTTCGGTCTTTCGGACT
Organism: Roseicyclus salinarum; assembly: GCF_029624655.1. GTDB lineage: Bacteria > Pseudomonadota > Alphaproteobacteria > Rhodobacterales > Rhodobacteraceae > Roseibacterium > Roseibacterium salinarum. Next base: position 12,297 of record NZ_JARRSA010000033.1, on the reverse strand, counting down.
GCGCTTTGCCTTGGCCCCGCCCCGTGGTAGGCTGTCCACAACTGGTGCCACCGTCTCGTAAACCGTCCACCAGATATGGCCCCGCGTAGCTTCGGCGCGCGGGGTCGCCTCTTTCTCAGGTTGGCGGCCCTCCATCCTTGCCCTTCGGCCAGATCAGCTCGCGCCGCCATTCCTCCACCATTGCGCCGACGTGCCTCGCAAGCTGCTCGTCAGCGCCACAGAAACGCGAGACGGCCCAACGGAGGGCCTTGTCGAAGTCGGCGCGCCCTTCGGCCCGTGTCAGATCGTAGCTGCGCGGGTTTACGGCGGCCATGACGGCAGCAAACCGGTCGCCCTCTGTGCGCTCACCCGGCGCCTGCGGGGCGACCTTGGCGAGGAAGGCAGTGCGCTGCGGCTCGTCCAGGCTCTCCCACAGGGCCACGAGGAGGCGCTTGCGGGCGCTTTCCGCGAATGTGGCGCGGGTGATCCGGCGGAGGATCGCAGCGGCGTAGGCTTCGAGCTCCTGCGGCGTGGCGCAGTCGGCCCACCATGAGGCATCCTCGCGGATATCCCCGAAGCCCGTCGCAGGAGGCGCACCAGCGGCCACGTGGTCGAGGCAGATGGCCAAGCACTCGCCCAAGGCAGCACGGCCGCCGGGGAACTGCTCTGAGGCTGCTACAGCGGCATCCAGCGCCCGCACCATGGCGCTGCGGGCAGCCTCGTGCTGGGCCTTCTGCTGCGAAATGTCGGCGCGGGCGTTCATGCCGCTCTCCGGTTGTTCTTGCGGAACCGCTTGATCTCGCGCTCGACGAGCGACAGCGCGTTCGGATCTGCCGACATGGGGATCCCCATGTCGTACCAGCCAAACGGCAGCTTCGCGTTCGGGTAGACGCCGCGGAACACCCCATAGGCCCACCGGCGGGCGTGATCTTCGCCCTTCCTGGTGGCGCCTGCGGTGTAATGCAGCGCCGCCGTCCAGATTGAGCGGGGATCCTTTAGGCAATCCGCCCGAAGCCCTGCGCGCGGCTCCATTGCATCGGGAAGCTTGAATTCGTGCAGCTCGCCCTCGACAGCGTTGATTCCGGAGCGCGCCGGCCGCTCCCACCCGCAGCCCATGCAGGTCGGCCCGCGCATCGCGCCGGCGCATTCCTGGCAGACGACCTTCTCGCGCACGGTCTCGCCGCGCTCGCGGGGCGTGCTGTCGCGCTTCGTGGCGCTGTCGAGCGGACCGACGCCGTTGTCCCACACGTCGAACATGTCCAGCGCGAACCGCTCCACATTGCCCGAGTGGCAGAGCCACAGGGCCTTGTCCTTGCCGCTGTCCGCATGGGTTCGCATCACCCGGCCGACCTCCTGCATGTGGCTCGACAGGCTCTTGCGGTAGGGCTTGCAGGAAATCCCGCAGCGCACGTCCGGCACATCGAAGCCCTTCGTCAGCACGCCGCAGGAGACGAGGCCATGAATGGTGCTGTCAGGGCGTCGGAACTCTGCGATCTTCTCGGCGCGTTCGTCGTCAGAGCGATCGAGGTAGCTGACCTGCTGGAAGTTGTATCCGGCAGCGTTGAAGGCGGCGCAGAGCTCCCGCCCGTGCTCGACGGTGGGCGAGAAGACAATCGTCTTGACCGGCCCGCCGAAATGCTCGTGCACCTTCGCCTGCCACTCGGTCACCACGTCGCCGATGATCTGGATGCCAGCGGCTTCTGCCGAATGGTCCGAGAACTCGCCGTAGCTGTTAAGGCCGAGGTCAGCGTCCTCCGGTGAGCGCGCGACGTAGATGGTCGGCTCGATCAGGTGACCGCCGCAGATCAGCTCGCGCGTGGGAATGACGTTCACTACGTCGTCCCAATGGTTGCCCATGCCCTTCGTGAAAGGCGTCGCGGTAAGGCCGACGACTACGGCCTGCGGATTGGCGGCGATGTAGGCCAGCGTCGACTGGTATTGCGCGTGGCATTCGTCATAGACGATCAGCGCCGGGTCACGCGGCAGAAACCGGCGGGCGAGTGTCTGGATCGAGGCCACCTGGACGTTCTCGCGCGGCGCGTAGCGCGGGTGCTGGCCCTGCAGGACGCCGTGTCGGATGCCGTAGTCGTCCATCGTCGCGGAGGTCTGGTTGACCAGGGCAACGCGGTCGACCAGGAACACCGCGTAGGAGCCCTTGCGGTCCGCCTCGCGCATCAGATGCGCGGCCATCACGGTCTTGCCGGCGCCTGTCGTCGCGCAGAGGATCTGGCGGCGCTTCCCGGCCCGGATGCCGTCACGAAGCGCGTCGATCGCCGCAGCCTGATAGTCGCGAAGCTGGATCTCGCGCGCGGGAGTGAAGTTCAGCATCGTGCCATGACCTCCTCGTAAGCCGCGGCCTCGGCCTCCTGTCGGCTCTGCCCGCCATCGAATTCCCGAATTGCCGCCCGTTCCTCGAAATCGTCGACCTCCGGCCATACCTCGCGCATGAGCGCACGCTTCCATCGAGGATTGCGAAGCTTCGCCAGCTGATCGTCGGTCATGCGGCCACGCCGAACCGTGAACCGCCAGCGATCGCGTACGACCTCGCCACCGTGGGCGTGGATGCGATCCAGAACGCTCACAGCTCAACGATCTCGTTTTCCCGCGCCCGCGTCAGCTTCGCGATCTCGGCCTCGAGGACCTTGATGCGGCGTCCTTGGCGCGCGTTCTTTGCGAGCTCCTCGTCGAGGCGACCCTTGGCAGTGTCCCGCTGTCGCTGTGCGTTGCCGAGCGCCCGGCCCATGTCGTCTCCGGCGAGAGCCTCCTGCCACTTCGACTTGAAGTCGTCGCGTTCAGCCTCAGCCTTCTTGCGCTTGGCCTTCTCGTCGGCCACCGCCTCGCGCAGCCCAATCACCTCGTCCTCCAGCCCCTCGCGGGTAAGGGAGGACAGGCCCTTGCGCGCGGCGGCGTGGGGGTCTGTGGGGGAGTCTGCAGGGGCCGCGGTTGCACTCGCGGCCTCTTGCCTGGCGCCATCGCCAAGGGACGCAGGCGCGGCGGGTTCCTTCGGCTCGGCAGGGGTCTTGACGCGATCGCCCCCCTTCGCCTTGCCGATCTTCGTGGTGTCTTGAGTGTAGACCTTTCCGCCGCGCTCGACTGTGCGCTCAGTCGGCATCTGCAAACCGTTTGCAGATAGATCGGCGCGGACCTTCGCCACGAACACGTCCGAGACGCAGCACTGTCGCGCGATCTCGCGATTGCTCCATGCCGACCATTCCGAGTCGGTCAGCAGCACCGTCACCGCGCGACGCTTGTCGTCGTTCGTGCGGCGCAGGCCGTGCGCAGCGTTCGCGCCGACGCTCTTGAGAATGGCGTCGCGCCGCGTCCCCTGCAGCACAAGCGCCGGGATCTCGGCCCGCCCGGCCCGCGCATAGGCGGCATGTCGGTGGAAGCCATCGGCCAGCCAGTAGGCCGATCCGTCAAACACGACGACGATCTGCGGAAACTCCGCGCCACCGTCCAGCGCCTCGGCGTAGTCCGTCACCGTCTCGTCGTTGATGGCCGCTCGGGACTGCGTTCCGCCGTCCGTGCGAATGTCATTGATCTTGATTTTCAACCGCTTTGCTCCTGCGATCATTTCACTGTCCCCCGAACCATTTCGCGGGCGACGGCGCCGATCTGCTTCCAGTCGCCGATTTCGGGCGCGAGGCGCGTAGCCAGGAAGCGAGCCTGATCGGCCACCTCGACAGGACCGTTCGGCACGGACCGCGCGTGGACAATGCAAGTCCCCGAGGCCACCTCGGCGCAGCGCATGTAGGTGCCTCCGAGAAGCCACTGGTCGTCGGGCGTTGCGTGCATCTTGTGGAGCAGGTCGTGCAGCGCTTTCAGTCGGTTGTCGCTGTCGCCGATATGGTTCGCCGGCAGGCGAACATCGGTCCAGTACCAGCACTTAGCGGTGAGCGCGGAGAACCGGCCAGCCGCACGCTCCTCATTGATCCGCCAACCCGCCTCGTCCGACCACGCGGCGTAATTCGGGTGCTTTCGTTTGGAAGTGCCTCGGCCGATGTAAAGCGCATTCACGGAAGGCGGCATGGGAAGCGTAAGGGTGAACTCAGGCATTGCCGACCTCCATTTCCTTGATGATCGGGCGCAGCGCTTGCTGAACGGTCTGCCAGCCGGCGAGGCCCTCGCGGCGCGCGATCTCGGCCATGGACACACCCTTGTTGAGGTGCAAATCGAGCCACTGCAGGACTTGGTCGTCACGCTCTCGCGGAACGTGGCGCACGCGAACCCTCGAACCCTTGGAGACGGCGCTCATGCGGACCTCCTGCGGATCTCGGCCACGAGATTGGCAACGCCCTTGCCGCCAATCTCGCGAGCCCGGCGTTCAAGCGCCTCGATCTCGTATGGAAGGAGCCGAGGGATTACGCCGCAGTCGACGGCAAGACAGACGCCAGACACCTCATCGAGGTTGGCAAGCGTCGGCACATAGGAGAGATCGCGCGGCGTCATGCGTCCCTCCGCACAGTCTTGCCGTCGAGGCGGCGCTTCCACTTCGAGCCCTTAGAGCCGGGAATTGTGGACTTTGGCCTTGCCGCGCCGATGTGCTTTGCGCGCACCCGCTTCGCCTTGGCGATCCGGGCCACATCGTCCGAGGTCTTGGAACCCGTGCCGCGGTGACAGAGCTCATGCGCCGGCCGCAGGTTGTCGTCGCTATCGTCGCGGGTCAGGGCGTAGGGCACCACATGATCCACGTCCCAAGCCTCGCGAGTGCCGTCGATGACGTGCCCACAGATGTGGCAAACGCCCTCAGCGGCCTCGAAAATCCGCACGCGGCGCGTCATGGACATGCGCCGGGTCATGCGAACTCCTCCTGATACTTCAGCGCCTCGGGGTCGGTGAGGACGATGCCGCGCGACGTCCAGGTGCGCTGCATCTCATCCATGAATGCGGTCATCTGCGAGACGGTCATGAGCCGCGTGACCGGCAGGTCGAAGGCCTTGATCGCTTCTATCTTCTGCTCGCAATCAAGGCCCTTCATCGTCCGGTCATAGGACACTCGGAACGCTTCGTTCTCTGCCCTGAGGATCGGTACGCCGATGGTGAGCTTGCACTCTGCCCGAACGTCTTCGTGCGTCCGGTCACCGGTCTGCATGGCGATGTCGGTGAACCACCGTTGCGCCAGCCGGTTCTGAAGTGAGGATCGCGTCGCGCCCTGCGCCCATGACACAGTCAGCGGAAGCTTCCGGTCCGCCAGAAGGCGGGCCAGAGCCTCTACATGCGTGGGTTCGCGAAGGACCTTGGTCGGCATTAGAACGCCACCTTTTCCTGCCAGACGCGGACACCATCGATGTCGCGGTCCTTGTGACGGCGGCGGACATAGTCCTCGATGAACGCAGTGATCGCCTCGCGGTCGTTTCGGGCGATGTCGTGAAGCGCGGCTTTGTGGTCGTCGATCTCGTACTTCGTGACCGTGCGCAGGCCCTTCACCTGATCCCTCGCGGCAGCTCTGGCCTCCTCCTGCGCGGCGTCTGCCGCGGCCTTGGCCTCGGCGGCTTTGCGCTGCGCCTCGATGTCGGATGCGTCGGCTTGCCGGGCCCGTTCCTCCGCTTCACGGCGAGCCTTCTCCGCAGCTGCGCGCTTTGCGGCTTCTTCCTTGGCGCGCTCGGCGGCGAGCTGGCGCTTAAACCCATCGACGAGCGCCACGAGGCCCTTCTTGAGACGGCCGAGATCATCGAGCGTCGGTGCGAACCGTGCCTTGCAGGCCTTCCAGGCGTCATAGAGCGGCTTGGCCTCGCTCTCCTCTGCGGCCTTCACAGCCTTCTCTGCAGCCTTGATCTGCTTCAGGAGCTCGTCGACCACCTGCATCTGGCCTTCGGTCGTGACGGGCTCACCATCAAGCCAGCCCTCGGCCTCCGTGATGAAGTCGCCGTAAGGGACCAGAGCCTCGTCGATGCTGTCGGGCGGGTTGTTGTGATCGCGGGGCGCGGGGTTTCCGTCCATCATGTCGACCTCCCTCAGTACGGAATTTCATCGTGGGCCAAGTCGGCGTTCGGCTGCGCATCAAGCGCGGCCTTCCGGTCGTCCTTGGCCTTGATGACGTCGGGGTGGCCCTGCACAGGACGCGCGAGGCCGGTGAAGATGCCCTTGAGCGCGTCAAGGTTCGTGGCGGCATTCAGAGTAGACACGGCCGCCTCAACGGCTGCCTGATCCGGCCCGATGTCGCGGCGCGGCTCCTCACGCTTCGGCGCGGCCTGCGCGGCAGCGTGTCCGTCGTCGTCCTCGGGCGCGATCCCGGCCATCGACATGAGGCCGTAGCGGCGAGCGTAGGTGACGGCCGAGCCATAGCCCTGCATGTCATTTTTCTGGACGATGAGCGGCACGCGGCAGCGGAGCTCCTGCCCGCTCTCGCCGTGGATCAGGACGGTCTCGACGTAGCGGCCGTTCTCGTCATCGGTGGTCGGCTGAACGACGGCGATGCCGTTGGCGTTCAGCGCGGGCAGGCAGGCGTCCATGACGCTCGTGAGGTCGGCGTAGTTCGTCTTGAAGTGCGGGTTCTTCGCAGACTTCAGGGCCTTGCCCATCTGCATCTGCGCGGCGGTCAGAGCGGCAGCGATGCTGCTGTGCTTCACCGCGATCTTCTCCTGTGCTGTCATGTCGGTCTCCTTTGTGACGATTGCGGCCGTTCGGCTCTGTTGTTGCCCGTGTGAAAAGCCCGCCGAGGCCGGAGCCCCGGCGGAAGTTGCCCGTCACAACAGGGAGGTCCGCGCATTGCCCGGCGCGGTCGGGATAGGTGCGGCCAACCGAAGGGAGGAAGGCTGGCCGCTTTCCGCGAGTGAGGGGGACCCGGCTGGGTCTCGCGGATTGGAGAATGCGAAGCGGAAAGCCTGCACGGCGCGCGCGATCACGGGCACGAGGCAGGCGGAGGAAAGGAGGATCGCGGTCATGCGGCGCGCTCCAACCGCGCCCGCGCCGCGCGCAGGGCCGCGATGGCTTCGTCGATCTCTGCGATGGCCTGCGCCTCGTCCTCGACGCGCGCGCTGGCCGAGGCTGCGAGGATCGCGCAGACAGCCTCGCCGGTCTCTCTCGCGATCACGCCGCCCTGCCGGGAAAGGTCCGTCGCAGGCGTAACTTCCGCGCCCATGCGGCGAGCGAGCATGCGCGTCACGGGAAACTCGCCGAGGCAGTCCTCAAGGGCGATGGCATCTGCCAGCGTCCAGTCGAAGTCGGCCGACATTTTCCGAGAGATCGTGCCCTTGGAAACGCCATGCCCCCAACGGGCGGCAAGCGTCTCGGTCACCGCGTCGAACGACCCGACGCGCTGCACCAGCGCCCGCATCGCCGCATGCGTGGCCTGCCGAAGGTCAGCCATGCGAAACCTCGTTCGCTTGCGGGGCGTCCGCGTCGGCGGCACCCTCGTTCTTGCAGGCAGAAACCTCCGGGCCCTCAGAGGACGGAGAAGAATAATGCGAAACCCACGCGGAGACCGGAACCATGCCGCCGGTCACTCGCTCGATTTCCGCCGCCTTTTCCCAAGACGGCTTGGCCTGACCCTTAAGCCAGCGGTTGACGGTCGGCTGGCTGACGCCAAGCGCATCCGCAAACGCGCCCTGCGTCAGGTTCGAGGTCTTCAGGTATGATGCCAGATGTGCCATGCGCCAAATATACGCACAGCGTATGTTCAGGGTCAATACGCTCGGCGAATATTTATACGTCGATGGCAGTTGGTGGCGAACCGGGCTTGCCGCATAACGCTCGCATGCAAAACCTGCGCGACATTCGTAAGGCTAAGAGTCTGTCGCAGGCCGACCTGGCCGAGATGGTTGGGGTGAAGCAAGCGACGATCTCGCGGATCGAGAAGGGCGTAAACAACCCGTCTCTCGCTGTCGCCAGCAAGATCGCCGATGCCCTCAACGTCAGCGTCGTAGAGCTTTTTGGCCTTCCCGAGCTGGAGCAGAGGTTTCTTCAGGCCTTTCGCGAAGCAAGCCCAAGACGGCGCGCCGCGCTTCTCGACCTTCTTGAGGAAGATTGAGCGTATCCGCGCCCACCTGATTCCCCGCAAGATACTGTAGACACGCCCAGAGCTGGCGCTTGTATGCGTCTGTCATCGTTAAGCAGTCCCATGTGTTCCCGGTTCGTTCTATCACGTTCCGGCATTCTTCGATATGAGCCGGAAGAAATATACGCTCTACGTATTGACCAAAGTATACGGTAGGCGTATCTTTATCTGACTTCAGGGACGCTGCGCTCCTCCAAGAGGTGCCACCCTGACACAGATCAAGGATAGCGCCGTCATGTCTCCCACCGTCATTCTCTGCGCCCCGTCGCACCCCCTCGCCAGCCAGCTTCGCGGCAGGGGCCCGATCATGCGCGTCACCTACATCGGCCCGCTCGATCGCGCTGAGGTTCTTGCCGCCGGCACGATGGAGGGACGCCTGATCGTCCACATCGATCCCCGCGCCCTGCCCTTCCGGATCGCCGTCGGCGCGCCGCTTCCCTGCGGCATCGAGGCCTGCCGGACGTGGTTCGAGGGCTCCGACATTCATCCGAACGCAACCGCCCGCGACGAAAGGAACGCCGCATGAGAAACCCCTTGATTGCCACCCGCGTCAGACTGCAAGACGCTGCTGAAAGCTTGTCCGTCGCCTACTGGATCATGTCAGAGCGCAGTGCGGGCGACTATCACCTGCGCTCGGCAGGCAAGAGCCTTATGCGCGCTCTTGCCGGCAGCGAATCCGAGCACAACCACGAGCGCGAAGGCCTCCGCGAGCTGATCCGCGAAGCCATCGAGAACGTGCACGACATGGACGTGACCTTCGACGACTACGCCGAGGGTGTCATCGATGCGCTGATGGAGAGCGCGATCCCCGGATACGCGAAGGCTGCGGAAGCAGATCGGGGCCGCGAGGCCGCTGCATGATCCGGCCCGCCTTCCCTCTCTCTGACCTCACCTTCCCGCGCCTCTGCGCGATCGTGACGGACACCCAAGCCCGCCCTTCGATGCAGAGGGTGGCGTGGCTCGTCCTGAAATCTCAGCGCGGCCAGCATGTGCACCAGCACCGCCTGCCGCCCCTTGCCGCGGAGGATGCAGCATGACCCGCGCCCAGCTTGAACGCTTCGACCGCGCCGCGCAGGCGCTTCTCGACCTCACTGAGCCCATGTCGCCCGCTGACATCTCGGCCGTCCTGGCGGAATTCCTCGCCGGCCGCTCGGATATCACGGTCGAGGACATCGACGCCCTCTGCAGCCGCGCGGTGCGCGCGAAGCTTGCCCAGCGTATCGGGGCGGCGGCATGAGCTGCCCCGCCTGCATTTCGGCCGTGCTGCAGTTCGCAGCCATCGCCGTGATCTATGTCGCTGTGATGATTTTCATCCTCTCGCTCGCTCGGGCAGCGAAGGACGACGACGAATGACCGGGCCGGAGTACCGCATCGAGGGCGATACCCGGCCCCTGCCTCGCGCGTCGATCTTGCCGCCCGATCATGTGTCGATGGCTGCCCCAGTTGCCCGCCGCGCTTGGTCGCAACTGTCGATCGCAATCCTCGCCGCCTGCGCGCTTGCCGCGGCGGCCGTAATGACGAGGTGATGCCATGACCGCTTTCGCCCCGATCGACCTTACCGGCTACAAGCCCGCAACATTCCGCGACCAGCCCGGCCCCATTCTCATCTGGGCGGAGGTCGCCGATCTGGTTATCGACCGCACCTACCAGCGCAACGTGACCACGAACGGCAAGCGGGCAATCCAGCGCATTGCCGACGACTTCGACTGGACACGGTTCGAGCCAATCCTCGTCGCTCCGATCGAGGATGGGAAACTCGCCGTCGTGGATGGGCAGCACCGCGCCCATGCCGCCGCGCTCGCTGGCCTGACGAAGATCCCGGCCATGTCCGTGCCCATGACGCGCATTCAGCAAGCCCGAGGCTTCGCGGCCATCAACCGTGATCGCATCCGACTATCGAGCTGGCAGATCTACCGCGCCGAGCTCGCCGCCGGAACCGGCTGGGCCACCACCTGCCGGGATGCTGTCGAGGCGGCGGGATGCACGCTGGCCACATCCAACCCGACGGCCACGCAGAAGAAGCCCGGCGTGATCTATGCCGTCGGCCTTATACGCCGCATGATCGAGGCGGGCGAAGCCGAGGCCGTCACCGTTGGGCTTGCTGCGATCCGTGAAAGCCAAGCAGGGGCCGATGAGGGCGACGTATACAATCTGCCCGCCTGGTCCGGCGCAACGCTTGCTGTCTGGCTTCCAGCCATCGCATCGAACCAGCGGTTCATGCGCCTCGACCTTGCGACAACCTTCGACGCCATCGATTTCGAGGCGCTGGCTGATCGCTGCAAAGTCTTGTCGCGCGCGCAAGGCGTTCCGGCTCGGCGACTGGCGCAGGAGGAAGTCGTTGAGGCCCTTCGCTCCGCCATGCAGGAGGCCGCCGCATGAAGGTCCTGATCGGCTGCGAGACTTCAGGCGTCTTCCGCCGCGCCTTCGCAGCGCAGGGCCACGACGTGTGGTCCTGCGATCTCCTGCCAGCCGAGGACGGATCGAACCGGCATATCCGGGGCGACGTGCGCGACTACCTGCACGAGGGCTGGGACCTGCTGGCCGTCCTTCACCCGCCCTGCACCCGTCTCTGCAACAGCGGGGTGCGCTGGCTGTCGGAGCCGCCGACGAACTGCCCGCGCGAGGCCACCGAAGCTCAGCGTGCGGCTTGGCCCACGCTCGACCGCGAGGGTCGGCTTGCGGTGATGTGGACGCACCTAGAGCGCGGCGCGGCGCTTTTCTCGGCCTGCTGGTCCGCGTCGATCCCGCGCGTGGCGATCGAGAACCCGGTGATGAACCCGCATGCCCGGCAACGCCTTCCCGCAGATCTCCCCGCGCCGCAGATCGTGCAGCCGTGGTGGTTTGGTGAACCCGCGTTCAAGGCCACAGGCTTCTACCTGCGCGACCTTCCGCCGCTTGAGGCGACGGATCGCCTGACGCCGCCCCTGCCCGGCACGGACCATCACAAGGCATGGAGTGCCGTGCACCGCGCGCCGCCGGGACCGGACCGCTGGAAGGTCCGCAGCCGGAGCTGGCCAGGAATGGCTGCCGCGGCCGCCCGCCAGTGGGGCGAGTACGCAATGGCAAAGGAAACAGCCGCATGACCCGTCCACTGACCCCTGACATGCTGGCCGACCGCTGGGACTGCAGCGCCGAGACCGTTCGCCAGATGGTCCACCGGGGCGAGTTGCGCGGCTTCCGCGTGGGGCGCATGATCCGAATCCCATGGGACGCGGTGCAGGAGGTTGAGCAATGCAAGGGTACAGGATCGGACGGCTCAAGGGACGCTTCGTCGTCACCTGGTCCGAAGACGGGAAGCGGCGGCGGGTCAGACTTGACGCCAAGACAGCTCGCGAAGCTGATGCCGAGGCCCGCCGGGTCTACGCAGCGACGCGGGCACTGAGCGGAGGCGGGACGGTGGCCCAGCTCTGGCAGGCATATCGAAACCATGTCGACGGCCGCCCAGTCGCGCAAAACCTCGACTGGCGTGCGAGCATTATCCTCCCCGTGTTCGGCCACCTTTCGCCGGATCAGATCACCGTCGAGGATTGCCGCGCCCACATTGCCCGCCGCCGCGCCGAGGGCCGTGCCGACGGGACGATCTGGACGGAGCTCGGCCTCTTGCGCAACGTGCTGTCGTGGTCGGTGAAGCAGGGCTTGATTGACCGCGCGCCCTACATCGAGCGGCCTTCGAAGCCTTCGCCGAAGGACCGGCACCTTACGCGGGCCGAGGTTGATAAGCTGCTCGACGCCCCCGCGGAGCCACATGTGCGCCTCGCCATCTTGTTGATGCTGACGACGGCCGCGCGCGTGACCGCCGTCCTTGAGCTGACGTGGAGCCGGGTGGACCTCATGCGCGGGCAGATTGACTACCGCACGCCGGGCGCGACGACGAGAAAGGGCCGCGCCGTGGTGCCGATCAACGCCACGCTCCGATCCGCGCTGATGGCCGCCCGCGGCGCCGCTCTATCCGATCATGTGGTGGAGTGGGCCGGGAAGCCAGTCGCCTCGATCAAGCGGGGCTTTGCGAGGACGGTGCAGGAGGCAGGCCTTCGGGATGTGACGCCGCACACGTTGCGCCACACGGCAGCCGTCCACATGGCAGAAAGCGGGGTGCCGATGGCGGTAATCGCGCAATACCTCGGCCATTCCGACAGCCGGATCACCGAGTCCGTCTATGCGCGATTCTCGCCCGACCACCTGCGCACGGCGGCCGATGTTCTGGAATTTGGCCGGGTGCGCCCGGTCCAATGAACCGAAGGGAACTGTTTTGTTAACCGGCAAGCGCCTTGAAAATCTGGTCGGAGTGAGAGGATTCGAACCTCCGGCCCCTGCCTCCCGAA
>NZ_JARRSA010000032.1 GCF_029624655.1 Roseicyclus salinarum | reverse complement strand
TGCCTCGGCGGCGGCGCATCGCGAGATGGCCGAGATCGCGCAGGGGCGCGATCGCTGCGTCGGCCCCCGGGGCGGGATCGTAAAGCACGAGGCCGAGCCCCGCCTCGCCCGCTGGAGGCACATCTAGGATCATCGCCTCCCGGCCGACGCTCTTGAGCACCAGCGCGGCGTCGAGGCCGTCCTCGCGCAGGTCGTCGGCGCGCGCGGCAAGCCGCGTCCCGCCCGAGCGCCTCAGGCGTTCGGCCAGCGCCCGGATCTCGTCGGTCGCCGTCTCGAGGTCGCGGTCGGAAACCGAGGGCCGCCCCGAACGCCGCGCCGAGACGGGGAACGCCGCGCCCCCCGCGGCGAGCCCCGCTTCGGGGATGGCGTCAGCCATCGTCTGCAGGACGCCGCGGCGCCGCAGACGGCCCGCGGTGGCGAAGCGCCCGGCGAGGAACGCCACGGCATCGGCGGTCTCGGGCGACGCGGCGGCCGAGGGCGCGGCCCCTTCCGTGGCGACCATCACCCGCGACAGGCCGGCGACCCGCGAGATCAGGTCCGGCAAGTCCGTCACCGCCGGAAGCTGCGCGAAGATCCACCCCGTCCAGATGTCGGGCGCGGCCGGAGCCACCACCAGAAGCGCGCCGCCGAGCTTCCGCGCGTTGGGGCGGTCGCCGCGCATCGCCGACAGCGCGGACAGCGCTTCGGCGCCGGCCGCGTCACCGAACAACAGCAAAGGCTGCGCCTCGCCGGGGCCGAGACGGAGAACCGTGCGCAGATGCTGGAGCATCGCCTCTCGTCAGACCTCGATCTTGCCGAACTGGTCTTCGTAGGCCTTGATGGACTGCGTCAGGATCACGGCGAGGCGCTTGGCCGCGAAGGGGCTCATGACGATGCGCTGCGACAGCGTCACGTCGAGCGACGTCTTCTCCTGTACCGTGCCGCGCCAGTGCTGGTGCGTGCCGAACAGCAGGAAGAACTCCTCGCGGTTCGCGGTCGCCGTGCCGATGTTGGCATAGGTGCTCGTCATGTCGGCGTCATCCCAGTTGATGTTGACGCCCCCGAGCGCCTGCGGCGCGCCCTCGACCTTGTCGCTCATCTGCTCAGTCTCCCTTGTCGTGGTCATTCCGCGGCCAGCGCCACCGGTTCGCCCATCATGTCCCCGTTCGAGGCCTGCAGATCAACCCGTGCCAGGATGAAATCGACCATCTGGTTCAATGCGCGGTCGAACGCCACCATGTCCCCGGTCCATGCCAGCGCGAAACGGTCCACCAGCGTGGCGATCAGCGCCGCGCGGATGAGGTCGGGATCGACCCCGTTCGCGATCAGTTCGGCCAGCGCCGCGAGGATCGCCTCGGAGGACAGGTAGTCGAGGATCGCGTCCACCAGCGCGCCGAGGTCCTCGCCGGGCGTCGCGGTGCCTTCGGGCGTGAACTGCTTCGAGAACAGCTCCGGCCGCTCGGTTTCGCCGATCTCGCCGAGGATCCAGTCGAGCTCTCCAGTGAAGTCGAGCGGGCTGCCGATCGCGTCGTCCTGCTGCGCGGCCGAGACCACGTCGATGGCCCCCGGTCCCGCGAAGTTCGAGGTCAGGAGCTTCAATTCGGCCGTCGGTCCGGTGAACCGGTCCGGCCCCCACCGCGCCTCGAAGGTGCCCGCGTAGCCGTCCGAATAAAGCAGGTCGTCCTTGGTGTTGCCGAAGAACGTGTCCGGGCCGAGGTTGCCGATCATGATGTCGGCCCCGCCGTTGCCGTGCAGGTCGTCGTTGCCGCCTTCCTCGAAGGGGAAGTTCGTCTCGACCGCGATCCCCTCGATCATCACGAGGCCCGACCGGTAGCTGAGCGTCCGCTCCAGCAAGGCCGTGTCGCCGATGATCATGTCCTGCCCCTCGCCGCCGAAAAGCTCGTCGGCGCCGAAGCCGCCCCAGATCAGGTCGCGGCCCGCGCCGCCGAGGATCAGGTCCGCGCCGCCGATATCGATGCGAACGCCCTCCAGCCGCGCCAGCCGGTCCACGAGCGATTGCCCCGGCTGCACGCCCGCGAAGCTCAGGACCTCGATCTCGACGAGGTCGCCCGCGAGGATGTCGTCGCCCGTGCCGCCGCGCAGGGTGTCGTCGCCCTTCTGGCCGATCAGGACGTTGTCGCCCGAAGCGCCCTCGGCCGTCACGCTGTCGTCGCCGCCCCGGTCGGGATTGGTCAGCACGATCGTCTCCACGTCGGTGGCGTTGCGGAAGGTCACGGTTCCATCGTCGCCGAGACCCACGTCGTCGCCCTGCCCGACCGCGACGGTGTCGTTGCCGAGGCCCGCGATGACGATGTCGTTGCCCTCGCCCGCGAGGATGCTGTCGTCGCCGCCGAAATCGAGCGTCTCGCTCGTCACGGTGCCGTCCACCGCGCCCGCGGCCGCCGTCAGACCGCCGTTGTCGCCGAGGATCACGTCGCGCCCGGCCCCGGTGTCGAGGCTGTCGCCGCCCGCGCCGCCCGCCACCACGTCGTTGCCGCCAAGCGTCGTGATCGTGTCGTCGCCGCCATCCGCGAAATCGGTCGTCTGCAGGCTGCGCAGCGCGTGCGTGGCGAGGTCGAGCAGCATGGTGCCGTTGTCGCCGATGACGCTGTTGGCGCCCGCGCCGCCGATGACGATGTCCGCGCCCGCGCCCGCGACAATCGCGTCACGGCCCGTGCCGCCCTCGATCGTGTCGTCGCCGCCGGTGGCCGGGGCGGTCGAGGCGAAGGTAACCGTGCCCGCCGCGACGTCCTTCTCGTAGGTGCCGCTGTCGCCGAGCACGATGTTGGAGCCCGCGCCGGTCACGATGCTGTCCGACCCGCCGCCCGCAAGGATGACGTCGTCGCCAAGGCCCGTGGAGATGGTGTCGCCGCCGCCCTCCGCGGGGTCGCGCGTCCCGGCCGTGGTGCGGGTCGGGTCGATCGAGACCTCGCCGCTGTCGCCGAGCACGAGGTTCCCGCCGTCGCCCGCCACGAGGCTGTCCGCGCCGCCGCCAAGGATGACGGTGTTCGCGCCAGCCCCGAGCGTGACGACGTCGTCGCCGTCCTCGTCGGTGTGATCGCTCTGGAGCGAGATGTTCAGCGCGCCGCTGCGGTCGTCGCGCACGATCTCCCCGTCGTCGCCCAGCACGAGATGCGCGCCGAGGCCCATGGTCACGGAATCCGCCCCCTCGCCCGCGACCACGAGGCCGAGGCCGTCGCCGATGCTCACGGTGTCGTCGTTGCCGGCCTGAAGGCTCTCGGCGCTTCTCAGGACGACCTCACGGCCCGAGTAGTCGTCGTTCGGCGTGACGCTGAGCGTGCCGTCGTCGGACAGGACGTAGGCCAGCCCGTCGCCCAGCATCGCCACGTCCGCCCCGCCGCCGAGCACCAGCGCGGCATCGCCGCCGGTGGTGCTGACGCTGTCCGCGCCGTCCGTGCCGTTGGCGGTGCTCGTGAGGCTTTCGGCCAGCGTGTCGATGAGGTTGCGCGCGCGCGTGTCCGCGTCGATCTGCTCCTGCGAGGCGCCTGCGGGTGGCGGCGCGTAGGTGCGCAGCGCCGAGAGGCCGACGGGGTTCAGCGCGATGACGCCCGCATCGCCGATGAAGGCGACCCCACCGTCCTGCGCGTTCACGGTGTCGTCGCCGAGGCCGCCGATGATCACGTCCTTCAGGTCATCGGGACTGTCGGTGCCGTAGAAGCCCGGATCGTCCGTGCCCACGGTGATGACGTCGCCGCCGTCGGTGGCCAGAGCGAAGCCCGTCACCGTGCCCGCCGTGATGTCGAGCGTGCCGTTGTCGGCGATGATGAGGTCACCGCCGAGCCCGCCGTCGATCGAGTCCGCGCCCTCGCCGCCGAGGATCAGGTCGTTGCCGCGCCCTGCGATCACGCTGTCCGCGCCGCCCGCCGTCGAGGCGAAGCTGGTCACGAGCGTCGCCGCCGTCAGCACCTGAGCGCCCTCGGCCCTGCCGAAGTCGCCGATGAAGATGTTGTCGCCGAAGCGGTCGACCAGCGTCTCGCTTTCGCCCGGCGCGGCCGCGCCCGCCACGAGGATGTCGTTGCCCTGCCCGCCGTCCAGCACGTCCGTGCCGGAAAAGGCGCTGGTGGCGAAAGCGGTCTCCACCGATTCCGCGATCAGGTTCGCCGACAGCGTCACCGTCCCGAAATCGCCGAGCAGGATGTCGTTCGCCTCGCCGCCGACGATCGTGTCGCTGCCGCCGCCGCCGATCAGGATGTCCTCGCCGGTGAACCCCGCGAGATCGTCGTCGCCGTCCGCGAGGTTCTCGACCGCGATCGAGATGCCCTGTTGCAGCTGGCTGTCCAGATCGAAGGTCGTGATGTCGATCGGGGCGCCGCCCGCGAAGGCCATGTCGATGATGCCGCCCACGGCGATGTCGTCGCCGATGCCGCCGCGCAGAAGGTCGTCGCCGAGCCCGCCCTGCAGGATCTCGTTGCCGATCTGGCCATAGAGGCTGTCGTTGCCCGCTCCGCCGATCAGCACGTCGGAATCGTCGCGCTGCGCGAGCGCGTTGGTCGCTGCGTCCGCCGCGGCGAGGCCGCTTTCGCCAGCCGCCTTGCCCCAGCCCCAGACCTCGGAGACCGCGGCGCTCACGATGACGAGGTCGCGGTCCGCGCCCGCCTCGATGAAGGCGTCCGCGCCGCCCGCCGTGATCGTGTCCGACCCGTCGCCCGAGAAGATCCTCACCTCGCCGCCGCCGCCCAGCGACGCCGTGATCACGTCGTCGCCGCTTCCGGTGAAGATGGCGTGGTTGCCCTGCCCGACCGTGACGGTCTCGTCGTCGCTGTCGGCGTTCAGCTGCGTGAGCGCGGTGTAGATGTCTGCCAGTCCGGCAAGGTTCACCGTGCGGCTGCCGGTGTCGAAGTTGCCCGTCCCGGCCGCGGTGAGCGTCCCGTCCGCGTTCAGCCCGAAGAAGGCGCGGATCGCCTCCTCGGTGATGCCGCCGCTGGCGAAGGCGGACTGGAACCGGTCGCGGGCGCGGAAATCGTCGTCGCCGAAGTAGATGACGTTGCCGCCGTCGATCTCGACGCTGTCGGTTCCCGCTTCGCCGAAGACGATGTAGGTGCCCGTGGCTCCGGTGGCGGCCTTGATCTCGTCGTCGCCGGTTCCGGCGAAGACGACGTGGACGCCGGTGCGCGGCAGCGTGATCACGTCGCGGCCCGACCCGAGGTAGGTGACGGTCGGCGCCGAGTTCATCGCGCCGAGGTTCACCACGTTGTTGCCTTCGCCCGCCGGGATGACGACCGCCCCCGCGCCAGCGGCAAGGGTTCCCGAAATGGACTTGCCGTCGCTGGCGGCCTGCACG
Organism: Roseicyclus salinarum; assembly: GCF_029624655.1. Taxonomy (GTDB): domain Bacteria; phylum Pseudomonadota; class Alphaproteobacteria; order Rhodobacterales; family Rhodobacteraceae; genus Roseibacterium; species Roseibacterium salinarum. The sequence continues at coordinate 36,919 of NZ_JARRSA010000032.1, read as the reverse complement.
TTGTAGCCGGTGGCGTTGGTGCCGCTGATGGTCACGCTGTCGTCGCCATCCTCGTCGAGGCTGGTCATGTTGGCGCCCGCGCGCGCGCCGATGTTCAGGACGACCGTGCCGCCGTCCGCGTCCGCGCCGATGCGCGCTGGGATCGGGTTGCCGCCGAACGAGATGCTGTCGCTGATGTTGAAGACGGTCGTGGACCACTTGATGTCGGGCAGCGGCCAGGGAAGGCTGATGCCGACCCAGACCCGTAGGAAGAAGCCGTATTCGGCGGTGCCCGCGAAGATGTATCCCAGCGCGTCGATCGGGTTGCTCTGCGCCGCCTCGTAGGCGGCCTCGGCAACGGCGATCAGTTCGGGGATGCGCAGCTTGCCGTCGCCGTTGGGGTCGTTGAACGTCAGCGTCACGCCCGCGTAGCCCGCGGCGTTGACGCCCGCGATCCCGAGGTTCAGCCGGAAGCTCGCGCCGATGTAGACGTCCACCAGCGCGCCGGGCGCGGCGTCGATGAACACCCCGTCGAGCAGGCGTTCAGGATCGAGCGTGTTGACGAAGTTGACGATGCCGCTGAGGTCGTAGCCCGCGGTGAACTTCGCGATCAGCCGCAGCTCGATCGTGGCCTGGAAGACCGAACTGATGATGCTTCGCACCCAGCCCGGCGCGCCGAAGCTGCGCAGCACCTCGTCGCCGATGTCGATCACGCCGGTGTTGATGTTGAACAGTGTGAAGTTGGCGACGATGAGGTCGACGTCCTCGTAGTTGCCCAGAAGGATGTCCATCGCCGAGAACGGATCGCGCAACAGCGGGATCTCGATCGACAATCCGTTCTGCGCATTGCCGAAGACGCCGAATTGCGCGCCCGCCGAGGCTGCCGTGGTCGTGCCGCTCCGCGCGATGTCGCGGCGGTCGACGTCCGAGATGCGCGTCTCGCCCGAACTGACGTTGCCCGCCGAGCCGGTGAAGTCGAAGTCGCCGAACAGGACCCAGCCTCCGGTATCGGCAAGGGTCTGCACGAACGAGGTCACGGCCGCGCCGATCTCGATGACCGTCGAGGCGATCCTGAGGATCGGGAACACGTTGCCGAGCAGGTCGATCACGATCTTGACCGGATCGGCGTTGAGGAACGCGAAGAAGTCCGCCAGCGGATCGACGAACTGCATGATCGGCTCTAGGACCGGCGCGATGATCGCGTCGTAGAGCACGCTCGCGTCGAGGCGGACGTTCTTGAAGGCAAGCTCGGTCAGCCCGAGCCCGGCGGCGGTGGAGTATCCGCCCTTGATGACCACCTCGGCCGCGACGGAAGGGATCGCCTGCACGCCGCCGATCTCGATCGGGAGGCCGGTCGTGGGATCGAGGATGTTGCCCGTCAGCCCGATCTGCAGATCGATCTCGGCCGAGAAACCGAACTCGATCAGCTTCGCGGTGTCGATCTGCGCGGCGTAGACTACCTTCTCGAAGTCGAGGACGCGGCCCAGCCCGTCGCGCGGCGTCACCTGGTCGAAGTTGCGGTAGGCCTCGGTCGAGGTGACGTAGGACCCGCCGGGCGGCGGCGTGCCGTTCACGATGGTCAGGCCGGTGTCGCCGAACAGGTCGGCCGTCAGCGCCGCCGTCAGCTGCGCGGTCCCGCCGGCGTTGGGGTCGATCAGGCCGTCGCTGCCCAGCGTGACCGCCTTGGCGTCGATGCCGAGGACGTTGAACACGCTCATCGAGCCTTCGAAGGTGCCTGCATCGACGATGAACTCGATGCCCGCCTCCGCGTCGTCGGTGTCGTTGAGCAGGAAGAAGCCGTTGCGGTCGTAGCCAAAGCCGATGTTGATGGCGTAGTTCAGCGCCATCCGGATCTTGCTGCCCTTCTCGACCTCGAGGTTGAAGCCGGGGATCCCGAAGTCGAAGTCGATGTCCATCATCTCGTCGAAGATGATGCCGTTGAAGTTCAGGACGCCGTAGACGTAGCTTTCCTCGGTCGAGCCCGAGGTGTCGAGATAGGCCTGCAGGTAGGTGACGCCGTTCGTCCCGAACAGGCTGTTGAGCTGGTCGTTGATGAAGCCCGTCAGCAGGTCCACCGTCGTCGGCAGCGACCCGTCGGGCAGCGGCGTCGAGGCATAGGCGAGCGCAGGCTCGATGATCCGGTAGCGGAAGTCGTCGAAGAAGGTGACGCCCGCGCCGATCGCGTCGCCCACCACGGGCAGGTTGATGTCGCCGAGGAAGTCGTCGAACACCTTCTGCATCTGCTTCAGGATCGCATCGATGCCCTCGAGGACGAGCCGGGGGTCGTTCAGCAGCGACAGGACATTGAGGTTCGACAGGAAGTCGCTCAGGTCGGGCAGCGTGAAGCGGAAATTCGACAGGTCGATCCCGTCGCCGAGGTAGAGCGACACGAGATCGCCCTCGAACACCGCGTCGAGGCTGGACGAAGCGAGGTCGGCCCAGCTTGCGCCCGGCTTCACGCCAAGAAGGACGGTCTGCCAGCTGAGGCTGTCGGTCGCCGGGTCGAACAGGCCGAGGCTGTCGCTCAGCGGCAGCAGCACGTCGATGCCGATCTGCGCGTCGAAGCCGAAGAGGTCGATGAAGCTGGCGGACGGGTCGCTGGCGATGTCGAAGATGTGCTTCAGGTCGTACTGGCCCGCGTTCGCGTCGCCGTCGATGTCGTTTATCGTGAAGCTCAGGAACGCCGCGTCGCCCGAGCCGTCGCCCGCATTCACCAGCGCCTTGCCGTTCACGACGTTTATCTTGAGCGGCCCGAGCCCGAGCTCGACGTTCAGCCCCTCGGCGATGCCGGCGGTGAACTCGGCCACGATGCCCGTCTGCGCCGTGTCGAGGTAGACGCGCGGCGCGCCGAGGGTCACGCTCTCGAACAGGACCTCGCCCACCACGTCGCCGGTCACGACCGAGCCGTCCGCCGCCAGGCCCAGCGCACGGCCGAGGTTCGAGCCGCCGAGCTCCTCGATGCGGAACTCGATCTCGCGCGCCGTGTCCTGCGCCGAGACCTCGAAGGAGATCGCGCCGTAGCCGTTGGCCTCGGCGAAATTCGTGGCCTCCAGCGACAGCGTGCCGCCGTCCTCGGTCATCCTCAGAAGCTGGGAAAGCGCGATGTCCAGAAGCGGGGCGGCCGTGGCGGAAATCGCGTCGCGCCCGATCGAGATCGTTTTCAACAGCTCGTTGACGGCCAGCGCGAAGCCCGCAGCCGTGGTCCGGCCCGCATCGGCGGGAATGTCCACCGCGACCGCTTCGCCGTTGATCGCGAGCGTGAAGGAATGGGCGGCGGCGAAGTCGGCGAAGCCGCCGTCGAGGTCGAGCGTCTGGACGCCCGCAACCTCGGCGGAAGCCGCGCTTTCCGCCCCGAACAGGGCCAGCACGCCGGTGGCGTCGGTCAGGCTGCTCTGGCTGTCGGCGAGCGTCGCGCGCCCGGTCGCCGCGTCGTAGGAGAAGCTGACCGTGGCGCCGAGATCGGCCTGCACGGCGGCGTCGATGGCGGCCACCACCTCGTCCAGCGTGGTGAGGCCGGCGAGTTCGACGAAGGTCTCGGTTGTGGCGCCCGTCTCGGCGTCGGTGCGCACGATCCGCAGGTCGTTGCCACCCTGCGGCCGGAAGTTGACCGAGGACACGCTGGCAAGCTGCGCAAGCGCGAGATCAGCGGCGGCGAGGGTCGAGGGCTCGGCCAGCGTGGGGGACAGGTCGATCCCGAAACTGAAGCGCAGCGACAGGAGCGGCTGGAACACCAGCGAGCCCTGCCCCCCCGCCGCAACGAGGCCCGAGACGGTCGCGGCGAGGTCCGCGCCGATGTAGTCCGCCAGCGCGCCGCCGAGGATTTCCGCAAGGTCGAGCTGGAACGGAAGCTCCTGGCGCGCGTCCTCGAGGAACTTCAGTTCGAGGTCGAAGAGGATGGTCTGCGCCGCGCCGTCCCATGTCAGCGTCACGGTGCCCGGCCCGAAAGCCTGCTCGAGATAGCCCTCCAGCACGTTCAGCGCCGCCTGCGGGTCGCGGCGGAGCTCCTGCAGGGCGGCCAGGAAATCGGCGGCGAAGTCGATCGTGTCGAGGATCGAGAAGTTCAGGAGCGGGATGTCGTCCGCAAGGAACGGCAGGCGGTCCGACAGCGTCTCGCCCACGACGACGAGCATGTTGGCGATGGCGGTCAGCGAATCGAGGATGTCGCCCTGCCCCAGCGCGGTCAGGCCGTCGATGGCGTCCTGCGCCTGCTGCGAGGAACTCAGCAGCTTGAGGTCGAACGTGCCGGCGATATCGCGCAGGTCGAGGACGGTGATGCCGATGCCGTCGATCAGGTTCTCGTTGATGCCCGGAATGCCCGCGACCGTGATCTTCACGTCGCCAAGCTTCAGCAGAAGCTGCGCCAGCGCGTCCGACCCGCCATATGCGAAGGCGTCCACGACCTGGATCTCGGCCGCCGAGCCGACCGGCGCGCGCCCTACCGACAGCCCCTGCCCGTCGCCGTCCACCACGATGCCGCCCGTGAGGTCGTAGCGTCCCAGAAGCGAGGTCAGGCCCGGCGCCTCGATCCTCTGCACGGCGTTGTCGACCATCACGAACTTGTCGGCGACCGCGTCGAAGAGGTTGCGGAAGGTCAGCCTGTCGTTGAAGTCGCCGGCCTGGTCGGTGCCCACCAGCGTCGCCTGAAGCTGGGCGTCGGCGACGAGGAAGTTCGCGGTCGGGTCGGCGGTGCCGATGGCGATCGACACGAGGCCGAGATCGGCCGTTCCCGCGATGGCGGACGCCCCGCCGGTGATCTGCGCGTCGAGCGACAGGTTGGTCAGGAACACGTTGTCCAGAAGCGCGTCCTGCAGGGTGTCCCCGAGCGACGATCTCTCGCCCAGCGCCGAGCCGCCGCTCGCGCCCACGATATCGCCGCCGAACCCCACGAGGTCGATGCCGGCGGCAGACGTGAACGTCGCGTCGATGGACGCAAAGAGCGCCGCGGACAGCGTCAGGTTCTCCGCGATCCCCAGGCCGAGGTCCTGCGTGTTGAAGAACAGCCCGTCGCTTTCGTCGATGGTCTGCGACACGCCGAGATCGGGGAAGCCGAAGATCAGGGCGCCCTCGTCCGTCAACTCCAGCGAGGCGCCCGGCAGCACCTTCGTCAGCTCGGCGTTGACCCAGCCGATCAGGCCGTCCACGTCCAGCGCGCGCAGCAGGTCGCCGGCATTGGTCGAGATGTCGATGGCCCGCGTCTCGCCCGCGTCGAGCGTGAAGCCAAGGCCGTCCCCGGCGGCGTTGATGCCCGCCGTCAGCCCGATGCCGGCGGCATCGAGCGCCGTGTTGAAGTCGGTCACGAGGGCGGCGAGGCTCGCCCAACCGGTCGCGCCCCCCTTCACGTCGAGCGATTGCGCGATCCCGTCCACCACGAAGGAGAAGCGCAGCGAGGTGACGCCCGTCAGCTCGTCGAGCTGCAGGGCGCCGAGATCGCCGGAGGTCGCCTCGGCGAGGAAGCTCAGGACCGCCTCGGTGCGGTTCTCGGCGTTGACGCTGCTCACCGCCGTCAGCGTACCCGGCCCGAACCCGAGATCGGCGAGCGAGAAATCTCCGTCCACCGACTGGTCGAGCTTGCGCGCCGCCGTGAGCGAGAAGGTGTTGTAGGTCGGCGGGTTAGATCCCACCGGGGGCTTCACGTCCGAGGTGACGCGAAGCGCGTTGCTGCCGGTGACCGAAAATGCAAGCCCGAAACTGCCGAGTTGCGCGGTCAGAAGCTGCGCGAGCGCGGACATCCGGCTCGCCGCGTCGAGCGCGGTGTTCACCACGTCCGTTCCCGCGATGTCCACCGTCACCGCCGTCGGCGTCGGGTTGCCCTCGGCGTCGGCCGTGCCGGTGAACACCTCGAAGGTCAGCCGGTCGAAGCCCGCCAGCGCGTCCAGCTGTCCCGTGGTCGGCGTGTCCGCCGTCTGCGTGTCGATTGTCGGCGAGAACGACAGCCGCTCGATATCCTCGACGAAGCCGAGCAAGGCCTTGTCGATCGCGAAACGCTCGGCCAGTCCCGTGAAGAAGCCTGCGAGCTCGGCCATCACCGCACCGAGGTTCAGGTCCGTCAGCGGCACCGCCACGTCGAAGGCGGCGTCCCGCAGCGCGCCTGCGACCGTGTCGCCCACGTCCAAGAGGAACTGGATGACGTCGCCAGTGCCCATCGCGGCGAGCGTGCCGATCGCCTGTTCCAGCTGCGCCTGCAGAGCGGGATCGAGGCCGGCGCCCGACAGGTCCACGTCGAAGCCGATCGTGGCGTTCTCGAGGAAGGTCTGGATCCGCCCCGCCGCGCCCTCGGTGTCGAGGATCGTCGACAGCGTGAGCGTCGTCGCGAAGGTCAGCGGCGTCGCGGAGAAGTCCAGCGTGCCCGCCGCGTCGAGCGTCACGAGGTCGTAGGACGTGTCGGCCAGGATGTCGGCATAGGCGCCCGCGCCGGCCTCCCATATGCGGGCGTCGACCTCGATGGAGGCGCCGTCGCCGAAGAAGGTGATGCCGGGCGTGCCGGTGAAGGCGACCTCTCCTCCGAGGTTGAGGTTCGCCGACGGGGTGACGAACAGCCCCAGGCGCGCGGTCTCGAGCGACGTGGCCTCCAGCTCGAGGATGCCGAGCTTGAGGGATGCGTCCGCCGGAAGCGTCACCGGGCCGCCAAGCTCGAGGAGCGGGGCGAAGGTGAAGTCGTGGATGTCCACGCCGATCGCGTCGAGCGTGTCGCCGGTCAGGGCGACGCGGCTGTCGATGTCGAAGCCCAGAAGCGCGCCGTCGCTGCCGACGCTCACGTCGAAGGGCAGCGAGATGCCGGGCACGAGCTTTTGCAGCACCTCGCCGAAATCCGCGATCGTGTCGGGCACGACGACAGAGACGCCGACCGATGTCGCGGTCGTCTGGGTGAAGTCGATGATGGTCTGCCCGTCGAGCGCGATGTCGGCGAGCGCGACCGACAGGTTGCCCCCCGGAAGACCCAGCACGCCTGCGACGGCATCGTCGAAGAGACCCGTGGCGGTGGCCACGTCGACGGACCCGAGGCGGCTTGCGTTCGCGGTCAGGAACGCGTCGCGGTCCGCCGTCACGGTGCCATCGGCGAAATTCGAGTAGGCGTAGAGACCGGCGACCTCGGCGGTCGTGAAATCGGCTGCCGTGTTGCCGTTGGCGGTGTTCAGGCGGTTGTTGAAACCTGCCGCGACATCTGCCGCGAAGGTGCCGTCGAGAAGACCCGCAATGCTGCCGTCGGTCGCGTCGCGCAGCGCGGTGATCGCCTCCTTGATGCGCGAGACGGCCTCGGTGACGGCGTTCAGGTCGTCCGTGCCCAGCGCTCCGGTGGTGTCCACCACGGTCTCGACCGCCGCGAAGGCCTGGTCAGCGCTCTGGCCGAAGGTGTCGAGGAAGGCGGAGACGTCGCCGAACTGCTGCTCGAAGATCTGCGCGACGCCCGAAAGCGCCGAGGTCAGCGCCGTGGTGCCCGACAGGTCCCATTCGAGATTTGCGTCGAGCAGCAGGCGCGGCTCGAGCGGGAGGATCCGATCCTCGATGCGGGTCGGAACGGGCTGCACGGCGCCGCCGTCCTCGTTCGCCACCGGATGTCTAGGCGCGCCCATGACCAGATCCCTTCACCGCTCCCCACGCTTCCGGGGGCCGACCCTCGACGTTCCGTTCGGCAATTTCATGGCGCTACGGCTCAAAAGGACGCCTCCAGGCTCAACGACACGGTCTGCTCCTCGTCGAAGGACCGGCTGCGCACGGGGTCGGCGAGCGAGACGCTGAGCGTCCCGAAATCGAGGTCCCAGTTGACCGAAAGGCCATAGCTGGCGCGCATGAAGAAGTCGTCGCCCACCACACCGCCGCCCGCGCCGGGCAGCGACCAAACGCTTCCCGCGTCGGCGAAGACGCCGAGGATCAGGTTGCCGCGCAACGGAAAGAGGTATTCCGCCGAGGCGAGCGCGAAGCGGGTGCCGCCCAGAGCGTCGTCGGTCGCAGCGTCACGCGGGCCGATGCCGCCATAGGCGAAACCGCGCGGCGCCGGGCCGCCGAGAAGGACGCGGTCGTGGATCGGAACCCAGCCGTCCTCGGCCCGGCCCTCGATCAGGCCCGCGGACCCGCTGAGCCGTAGCCCCCCCGCCGCCCCGAGCGGCGCGACGCCCGATGCCGCGAGCGTGGCCTGCGTGGTCGCGCGCGTGTCGGGCGAGGCGGCGAAGCGCAGGCCGGCGCTCGCCTCGATCCCCGGCGCCAGAAGGCCGGCGCCCCGCCGCCCGTCATGGTGCAGCGACAGGCCGATCCCGTAGGCCGTCGCCCGCCCCTCGTCGCGCAGAAGCAGGGGCGACAGCGCGGGGTCGAGGTCGTCGGTCTCGACCCCGTCCCAGAAGGTCTCGGCCCGGTAGGACAGCGTGGGGGACAGGCCGGCGGCGATCCCGAGCGCAAGGCTGGCGTTGCGGCTTGCGAAGCTGTCGGCCTCCCAGTCGGTGGCCGAGACGCCGAGGCGGTAGTAGAGGCTCGCGTCGTCGCCCGGAACGCGCCCGCCCAACTGCACGGAGTCGCCCACGCCGAAGCTGAACGCATGACCGCCCTCGCCGCCGCGCGCCCGGAAGTCCAGCGCGAGCCCTGTGTTGAAGGCGTCCTCGATCACGATGTCGGCAAAGGCCGTGCCGCCATGGATCGAGGAATAGCTCACGCCCGTGACGAGTTCGCCGGTGGTCTGGCCCGTCGCGCCCTGCGGGGCGGTGAGCGCGGCGAGCGCAGTGGCCGCAAGGGCGCGTTTCGCGGGCATGGTCGGAACCGCCATCCTCACATCTCCTGCCGGGGCGCGGGCATGGTGCAGCGGCTGCCCGCCAGCACGTCGTCCGCCTCGAGAAAGAAGAAGACGCTGATGGTGTTGGACGCGACATCGCCGACCTGCGCGGCGTAATCGAGCCGGACGGGATGCTCGCGCGCGCCCTGCGGCCCGTCGGGCAGCACGATCGCGTGGCGCTCGGCCGCCATCACCTGCGAAAGCTGCGCGGTCGGAACGTAGACCTCCACGCGCAAGGGATCGTTGTCGTAGATGGTCGCGATCGGGCGGCCTTGCGTGCCCTCGCCCGGATCGATCAGGTTCTCGCCCACGACCCCGCCGACCTGCGCGCGGATGACGGCGCTGGCGACCTGGTTCTCCATGCGCGCCGCCTCGGCCCGGGCGAGGCGGATGCGCTGCCGCTCTTCGGCGACCGCGCCCTCGGCAAGGTCGAGGTCCAGTTCCGCATCCTCGTAATCTGCCTCGGAGACGGCGTTGCGCTCGTAGCCCGCACGCAGCCGCTCGGCCCGGCGCGACAGGCCGTCGCGGCGCATGATCGCGGTGTCCAGCGCAGCGCGGGCCTCGGCCACGGCGCGGGCCACCGCGAGGTCGGCCTCCATCAGCGAGGTGTCGAGCCGCACGAGCGGATCACCGGGGGCGACCCGCTGGCCGGGGCGCACCATGACCTCGGCCACGACGCCGTTGATCAGCGACGACACCTCGACCGTGCGCAACGGGCGGATCGTGCAGTTGAGCGTGTCGCGCATGGCGGCGACGGCAAGGCCGCCCGCGCCCGCGCCCGCGACCTGCGCCGCGCGCGCCTCGAACGCGCCGGGCGAGGTGACGTCCTGCGCCAGGGCGGACGCCGCCGCGAGGGAGGCCGCGAGAATGCCCAGACCGGCCGCGCCGGCCCGACGTCTCACCCCCCGGCGCGCGACAGGTCGCGCCCCATGAGGTATTGCAGCCGCGCCCAGGCGCGCAGGTATTCGAGGTCGTAGAAATCGACCTCGCTCTCGACGACGTTCAGGCGCAGCTGGCGGCCGACCACGGCGATGTCCACGGTCTCGCCGCTCAGCAGCCGCTCGCGCTCGGCCTGCAGGCCGCGGCGGGCCTGGGTGACGGCGTTGCGCGAGGCGCCAATGGCGCGCGTGAGGGCGGCAAGGCGGTTGTGCGTGGCCACGATCTCGGTTTCCAGCTCGCGGCGGGCGGCATGGTATTCCAGCACCAGCGCGTTGCCCGCCACCCGCGCGGGGCGGCTGCCGTAGCCCTCGCCGGCCGCGTTGAACAGCGGCACGCGCAGCGAAACGCCGATCGTCGTGTCCTCGGTCACCGAGCCGCCGCCGAACCGGCTGGCGTCCCGGTCCTGGTATTCCAGCGAGGCGAAGGCGCTGACGACGGGCGAGAAATCCTCGGCCAGCGCGCGCCTGCGGTCCAGTTCGCCCCCCACCGCACGCAGGGCCGCGGCGGCGATGGCGGGATTGTTGGCGAGGCCGTCCTCGACAGCCTGCTGCGCCGAGACGCGCCGCTCGACGCCACGCACGTCCGAGGGGAACGACGTCGCGCCCACCCCGGTCACGGTCACGCCGGTCAGACCGCTCAGCCGGCCCAGCGCCTCGGCCGCGCTCGCCAGTTCGGTGGCCTCGCGCGCCGCGAGGCTCGCGGCCTCGCCGCGCACCGAGCTTTCGGCGGTGATGTCGCCGAGGCCCAGCTCCTGCAGCGTGGCGTTGCTTGCGGCCTGCCGCGCCAGAAGCTCCTGACGCTGCCGCAGGAAACGCGCCTGCCTGTCGGCCTGAAGCGCCACGAGATAGGCGTCCGTGACCTCGAAGGTCACATCGCGCACGGTGGCGATGTAGGTGACTTCGGCAAGGCTGCGCGCGTTCGTTGCCACCTGAAGCCCGAACAGGCGGCCGAGGTCGAGAAGCGGCTGGTTCACGAGAAGCCGGTAGTCGAGCACCGGGTATTCCGCCTCGCCCTCCTGGAAGACGGCGTTGTCGCTTTCGACCACGCGCTGGTTGATCTGGCTGTAGGTCGCGTCGAAGCTGATCTGCGGCAGGTAGCCGAAGATCGCGTTGAGCCGCTCGGCGTCGGCGCGGTTGATGTCCTGCGCGGCCGCGCCGATCGTGGTGTTGCGCTCCAGCGCGGCGACCAGAAGCTGCCCCAGATCGGCGCCCGTGCCGTCCTCCTGCCCGCCATAGGGGCCCGCCAACGCGCCCGTCGCGTTGTCGCGGCCCAGAAGCCGGGCAAGGCGCTCGTCGGCGCGCGCCGCGCGGTCGGGGTCGATCCCGTCCTGAAGAAGCGCGTTCAACCGCTCGGGGGTGGCGCGGGTCGCAGCGCCGTCGCCGCAGGCCGAAACGAGAAGAAGCGTCGTCATCGCTCCGGCGGCAGCGGTCAGGGTCTTGCGCAAGGTCTGTGTCCCTCAAGCGTTGGGGCATTCGCGATGCCCGGAGCAGGCGCATGATACGCCCGCGGTCTCGTCACGACGCCCGGCGCGACGATCACTCCCCCGAGATCAGGCCACTCCGGATTTGCCGGGCGGCGGCAGGCCCTTCAAGGCGTCCCTCCTCCCTTTGGACACAGTCACCTTCCGGATCACGCGCCGCAACTTGGGAAATGCGCGTGCGGCGATTATGTCGAAAGTATGTTGCGGAATGTCTACATGTTGGGGCGACAAGCGCTGACGCGTGCGCATCGTGCGCCCGGACCCTCGTAAACCGGCTGACTGCCTCAGCCGTCCGAGATGGCGATCCGCACCGGGCAGTCGCGTGGCGCGTCCCCATCGGGCCAGACGCAGCGCGCCCTCGGCAGCACCGCCTCGAGCGCGCTGCCCTCGCCGCCGGACGTGACCGCCACCGTCAGGCTCAGGCCCGGCATGGATCGCCGGAAGGCGCAGATGCGCGGGGGTGCGGAGACGGGCTCGTATCCGCCGAACAGGAACAGGTCCGGCTCCTCCTGGCGCAGCGTCAGCAGGCGGCGCGTCAGTTCCAGCTTGGCGCGGTCCAGATCCCCCGGAAGCACCTCCGGATCGGCGAGGGCCCTCTGCCGCAGGTCGAAATCGACGGCGCGGCGGTTGTCGGGATCGGTGAGCGCATGATACGGCAACTCGCAGCCCTGGTAGATGTCCGGGATACCCGGGATCGTGAGCTTCAGCGCCGTCTGGATCAGGGTCAGCCGCCTGGCCGCGTCGATGATCGCGCGGACCTCGGGGGCGTGGCGCGGGAAGTGGCTGGCGAGGCGGCGCACATAGGCCTGCGCGGCCTCCTCCAGTTCGAGGTCGGGGGCGGTCCAGAAGCTTTCGCTCTTGGCCTCGCGGAGCGCCTTGACCACGTGATCCGCGAGACGTTCGCCCATGTCGCCGTCGCCGGGCTGAAGGGCGAGAAACGTCTGGGCGATGTACCACACGAGATTGGGGTTGAGGCGCGGCGGCGCGAAGCCGCGGCAGATGCGGAACCACGCGCGGAAGGCGTCGGGCTCGCGGGTGATGGCCGCGATGCGCATCCGCGCGTCCTCGGACCGCTTCGTGTCGTGCGAGGAGGTCAGCGTCAGCCCGTGCGGCATCTGCTCCGCGCGGCGCTCCATCGCGCGGTGGAAGCCGTCGATGCCGAGCGGGTCGTCGTCGGGCTCGCCCCCCACCTCGTTGGCCGACAAGAGCCGCACCTCGCGGTAGAAGGCGGTGTCCTCGGCGCTCTTGGCGACGGCGGCGCCCGTCACCTGCTGCATCCTGAGACGGAAGCGCGCGGTCTCCGTCTCGGGGCGGGTCAGCACCTCGCCGAGAAAGGGCAGCGCGCCGGGCTGGTTCAGGCGCCGCACAGCCCGCCCGACCGTGCTGCGCACGAGGGCCGCGTCCGCCGCGCCGATCTCGGTTTCGGTCATGTAGGTGCGGTAGCGCGGGAAGGCCGCGATGAACTCCAGAAGCGCCTCGCGGAGGCTTTCCTGCCCGAATTCGGCGCCATAGGGATCCGCGGCGGCGATCTCGGAGAACAGGCGCTGAAGCGCCCATAGTTCGGCCGCGAGGTCGTGGGTCATCACCTGGTGCCGGGCGCGCCAGATCACCTCGTCGATCGCGTCGGTCCGGCCGGTCGTCTCGCGGTAGGTCTCGGCCACCTGCTCGAGGCCGTGCGCCTCGGTCAGAAGGCGGCAGAGCGCGCGGGCGGCGACATAGCCCGTGGTTCCCTGCACCGGCCATTGCGGCGGCAGCGTTTCGGGGCCCGAGAGGATCTTCTCAACCCATACAGGGGTGTTCGGAACCCGCGCACGCAGGCGGTGGAGATAGGCGTCCGGGTCTGCAAGGCCATCGATATGGTCGATGCGGATGCCGTCGACGATCCCCTCGCCGATCAGACCGAACAGAAGTGCATGGACGTCCTCGAAGACCGCCTCGTCCTCCACGCGCACACCGACGAGGCCGGTGACCGAAAAGAAGCGCCGGTGACTGATTGCGTCGTTCTCGGTGCGCCAGTGCACCAGCCGCCAGGGCTGCTCGGCATGGAGCGCGCGGATCTTCGCGGGGTCGGACCGCGCGGCGGCAAGCGACGCGGTCTCGGCCAGCGGCACGCGCAGTTCCCCCGATACCAGGACGGGCCCGTCCTCGTCGTCGTCCAACCCGAAGCCGCCGTCCTCGAGGATTTCCTCGAAGGGTGCGGGAAGCCACGGAAGGCGGATGCGCTCGGCCCGCGGGTCGAGGTCGAAATGCCCGGCAAAGCGGCTTTGCGCGCCGCGCCTCAGAACGTCGCGCAGCCACGGCGTCTCGGGCGTGAAGGCCATGTGGTTCGGGACGATGTCGAGGATCAGGCCGAGCCCCTTCGCCTTCAGCGCCTTCGACAGCCGCTCCAGCCCCGCGCGGCCGCCGAGCGCGGGGTCGATCTGCCCCTGGTCGATGACGTCGTAGCCATGCGTCGAGCCGCGCGTCGCGGTGAAGAGCGGCGAGGCGTAGAGATGACTGATCCCGAGATCGGCGAAGTAGGGCACGAGCGACGCGGCGCGGTCGAAGTCCATGCCCTGCCGGAATTGCAGACGGTAGCACGACGTCGGAAGGCGCATCGCCATCACGCCGCCTCCAGGTAGTGCACGGCCTCCGCGCGGGCCCGCGCGCCGCCTGTGCGGTGGATCTCGCGCCCCCGGCCGTCCGGAAGCGCCGCCGCGCCGAAGCGCGCGCGCAGCGACAGGCGGACCCCGCCCAGCCGCCAGTCCACCGCGAGCCGCCCGTCGCGCGCCGCGAGGCAGGTCCCGCAGTGCCCGCCCGCCGCGCCGAGATGCGGCACGAGCAGGCGATGACGCAGGTCGAGAAGGGTCGCGATCCCGGCCATCCGCGCCTGCCCCTCCGCGCTGTCGCGGCGCGCGGGGTCGAGCTTGCAGCGCAGGAAGGTCTCCCTGGCGATCGGATCGGGGATTTCCTTGCCGGTGAAGTCGGAGAAGCCGCGGAATTCCGCCCTCCGCCCCTCGCGCACCGCATCGTCGAGCGCGTCGCCGAAATGTGCAAAGAACAGGAACGGCCGCGTCTCGCCGTATTCCTCGCCCATGAACAGCAGCGGAACATGCGGCGACAGAAGCAGGATGGCGGTCAGCGCCGACAGCGTGTCGCCGTCCGTCAGCGCGTCCAGCCGCTCCCCCAGCGCGCGGTTGCCGGTCTGGTCGTGGTTCTGCAGGAAGTCCACGAAGGCGACGGGCGGAAGGTGCGCCGAAGGCTCGCCGCGCCCGCCCTCGCCCTGGAAGGCGAACCCCTCGGACAGCGCGCGTCCCAGATGGGCGAGCGGGTCGTCGGCGAAGGGGGCGTAGTAGTCCTCGTGCTCGCCGGTCGCCAGAACGTGGGCGGCATTGTGCATGTCGTCGTTCCATTCCGCGGTGTGCAGCGCGGCGCGGCCGTCCTCGCGCTCGTGCAGATGGGTGACGTTGCGGTTGTCCTCCGTGGTGAGGTGGATGCGTCGCCCCGGCAGGCGGGCGCGGACCTCGCGGGCGAGTTCGACCAGCAACTCGGGCTCGGAGGGGTCGGCGATCTGGTCGATCGCGTCGAGGCGCAGGCCGTCGAAGCCGAACTCGCCCAGCCAGTAGAGCGCGTTGTCGATGAAGAAGCGCCGGACGGGGGCCTGCGTGTAGTCGATCCCCGCGCCCCATGGCGTGTGGCGGCCCGCGTCGAAGAAGTCCGGCGCATAGAGCGGCAGGTAATTCCCGTCGGGACCGAAGTGGTTGTAGACCACGTCGAGCAGCACCATCAGGCCGCGCGCGTGCGCCGCCTCGATCAGCGCGGCGAGGTCGTCGGGGCGCCCGTAGACCTCGTGCGGACAATAGGGCAGCACGCCGTCGTAGCCCCAGCCGCGGTCGCCGCCGAACCGCGCGAGGGGCATGATCTCGATCGCCGTGATCCCGATCCGGGCAAGGCGGTCCAGTTCGGGGATCGCGGCGCGGAAGGTGCCCTCCGGCGTGAAGGTGCCGACGTGAAGCTCGTAGATCACGGCCTCCTCCCACGGACGGCCGGGCCATGGCGCGGGCGTCCTCGGGGCCACGAGGCGCGAGGCGCCGTGAACGTCGCCCGCCTGCTGGCGCGAGGCCGGGTCGGGCACCGCGGTCCCGTCCGGCAGGACGAAGGCGTAGTCCATGCCCTTGCTCGCCTCGGCGCGGGCGCCGAACCAGCCCTCGCCCTCCTGCGTCATGGCGAGGTCCCGGCCCGCCAGCCTCAGCGTCAGCGCCTCCACCCCAGGCGCCCAGATGCGGAAGCGCCAGCACCCGTCGCCCGCGGGCGACGCGCCCCAGCCGGCGTCCGCCTCAATGGTCAAGGCCCGTCTCCAGCAGCAAGAGCGAGCGGGCCGGCAGGATCGTGTCGCCGCCGTGGACGTGCCAGCACCCGGTGTCCTCGGCGATGCCGCGCGCGGTGTCCACCAGAAGCGACCAGCGCCGGTCCTCGCCGCCCGGTAGCGCGAAGTCGAGGTCCACGTCCGAGGCGTTCATGGCCATCAGGAGGAACGTCGTGCCCTCGTGCATCAGAAGGCCGACCGCGCGGCTTTCGCCATTGTCCCAGTCCTCGGCCGTCATCTCCTCGCCGTCGGGCCGCAGCCACTTGGCGAAGCGGTTGTGCCGCGCGTCGGGGCCGGCATGAAGGAACCTCTCGGCCAGAAACAGGCCGCGGCCGGCGCGCAGGCGGACGAGGCGCCGCACGAAATCCTCGAATTCCAGCTCGTCGTCCGGCGGGGTCCAGTCCTGCCAGTTGATCGCGCCCGGCTGGCAGTAGGAGTTGTTGTTGCCGTTCTGCGTACGCCCGCGCTCGTCACCCATCAGGATCATCGGCGTGCCCTGGCTGAACAGGAGCGTCGCCATCATGTTGCGCCGCTGACGGTCGCGCAGCGCGTTGATCGCGGGATCGTCGGTCGGCCCTTCGGCCCCGCAGTTCCAGCTGAGATTGTGGGAATGGCCGTCCGCGTTGCCTTCCTGGTTCGCCTCGTTGTGCTTGTCGTTGTAGGACACGAGGTCCTTCAGCGTGAAACCGTCATGCGCGGTCACGAAGTTCACGCTCGCCCACGGGCGCCGCCCGTCATGGGCGAAGGTCGCGGCCGACCCCAGAAGCCCGCCTGCGACATGCTTCAACGCGCCCGGGTCGCCGCGCCAGAAGCCGCGCAGCGTGTCGCGATACCGATCGTTCCATTCCGCCCAGCCGGGGGGGAAATTGCCCAGCTGGTAGCCGCCGGGCCCGGTATCCCACGGCTCGGCGATCAACTTCACGCCCGCCAGAACGGGGTCCTGGCGCACGGCCTCGAGGAAGATCGCGTGCTCCGAATAGGTCTCGCCGTCGCGGCCGAGCGTGGTGGCGAGGTCGAAGCGGAAGCCGTCGACGTGACATTCCTCGACCCAGTAGCGCAGCGAATCCATCACCATCTGCAGCACGCGGGAATTGCGCAGGTTCAGCGAGTTTCCGCAGCCCGTGGTGTCGTAGTAGTAGCGCGGGTCCTCCGACAGGCGGTAGTAGCTGGCGTTGTCGATGCCCCGGAAGGACAGCGTGGGGCCAAGCTCCGAGCCCTCGGCGGTGTGGTTGTAGACCACGTCCATGATGACCTCGATCCCCGCCTCGTGCAGGCGGCGGACCATCAGCTTGAACTCGTGCAGGCCGCCGTCATGCGTCAGGTATCGCGGCGCGGGCGCGAAGAAGCCGATGGTGGAATATCCCCACCAGTTGACCAGCCCACGGTCGGTCAGGTGGCCCTCGTCGTAGAAGGCCTGCACCGGCAGAAGTTCGATCGCGGTGACGCCCAGCTTCACGAGGTGGTCGATCACGCGGGGATCGGCGAGGCCCTCGAAGGTGCCGCGGAGCGGCTCGTCGATCATCTCGCAGCCCATCGTCATGCCGCCGACATGCGCCTCGTAGATCAGCGTCCGCCCGAAGGGCACGTCGGGCCGGACGTCGCCGCCCCAGGTATGGGCAGGGTCCACCACGACGCATTTCGGCATGACGAAGGAGGAGTCGCGCCGGTCGAAGCTGAGGTCGCCCTGGGCGTTGCCGATCTTGTAGCCGAATAGCGCCTCGTGCCAGCGCAGGTTGCCGACATGCTGAAGCGCGTAGGGGTCAAGCAGCAGCTTGTTGGGGTTGAAGCGGTGCCCCGCCTCGGGTGCGTAGGGCCCGTGCACGCGGTAGCCGTAAAGCTGGCCTGGGCGCACGTCGGGCAGGTAGCCGTGCCAGACCTGATGGGTGAACTCGGGCAGCTCGATGCGTTCCAGCTCGCGCCGGCCGCGGTTGTCGAACAGGCACAGCTCCACCCGCTCGGCATGGGCCGAGAACAGCGCGAAATTGGTGCCCGAGCCGTCCCAGCTTGCGCCGAGGGGGACGTCCGATCCGGCGTGGACGCGGCGCGACAGGGTTGCGGGGGCGGCCTTGTCCATGCGCTCAGTCCGGGGTCAGGAAGACGGTGGCGAGCGGGGGCAGCGTCACCGAAAGCGAATGGGGCTGGCCGTGCATCCCCTCGTCGGAGGCGCGCAGCGTGCCGTTGCCCGCCCCCGAGCCGCCATACTCGGCCCGGTCGGTGTTCAGCCGCTCGCTCCAGGTGCCCGCCCAGGGCACGCCGATGCGGTAATTCTCGCGCAGGACGGGGGCCATGTTGGAGATCACGACGACGGGCTTCGCGCCGTCCTCGCCGTGGCGCACGAAGGAGAACACGTTGTTGTCGCTGTCGCCCCCCTCGATCCACGCAAATCCCTCGGGCGCGCAGTCGCGCTGGTGCAGCCCCGGCTCGGACCGGTAGAGCGCGTTGAGGTCGCGCACCACCTTCCGCATCCCGTCGTGGAGCGGATCCTCCAGCAGATGCCAGTCGAGCGAGATGTCGTGGTTCCACTCCCGCTCCTGTGCGAACTCTCCGCCCATGAACAGAAGCTTCTTGCCCGGATGCCCCCACATGAAGCCGTAGTAGGCGCGCAGGTTCGCGAACTTCTGCCAGCGGTCGCCAGGCATCTTGCCCAGCATCGAGCCCTTTCCGTGCACCACCTCGTCATGGCTGAGCGGCAGCACGAAATTCTCGGAGAAGGCGTAGACCAGGCCGAAGGTCATCTCGTGGTGATGATACTTCCGGTGAACGGGATCCTGGCTCATGTACTGGAGCGTGTCGTGCATCCAGCCCATGTTCCACTTGAAGTCGAACCCGAGGCCGCCGTCGGACACGGGCCGCGAGACGCCGGGCCATGCCGTGCTTTCCTCGGCGATGGTCAGCGCGCCGGGGACGTAGTCGCGCGCCACCTCGTTCATTCCCTTGAGGAACTCGATCGCATCGAGGTTCTCGCGGCCGCCGTAGCGGTTGGGGATCCACTCGCCCTCGTTGCGCGAATAGTCGAGGTATAGCATCGAGGCCACGGCATCGACGCGCAGCGCGTCGATGTGCAGCTCCTTCAGCCAGTAGATCGCCGAGGCCCGCAGGAAATTCGCCACCTCGCGCCGGCCGAAGTTGTAGATCAGCGTGTTCCAGTCCTGGTGGAAGCCCTGCCGGGGGTCGGCGTGCTCGTAGAGCGCGGTGCCGTCGAAGTTGCCGAGGCCGTGGGCGTCGGTGGGGAAATGCGCCGGCACCCAGTCCACGATCACGCCGATGCCCGCGCCGTGCAGTCGGTCGACCAGGGCCGCGAAATCCTCGGGCGTGCCGAAGCGGGACGTGGGCGCGAACAGGCCCACCGGCTGGTAGCCCCACGACCCCGAGAAGGGATGCTCGCTCACGGGCAGGAACTCGACATGGGTGAACCCCATCTCGGAGACGTAGTCCACGAGCTGCTCGGCGAGCGTGGCGTAATCGAGCATCTCGCCCTCGAGCGTGCGCCGCCAGCTGCCGAGATGCACCTCGTAGATCGAGACGGGCGCGCGGCGCTGGTCGGCCGCGCGCGCCTCCATCCAGCCGTCATCGCTCCATTCGTATCGCGGAAGCCCGTGCACGATCGAGGCCGTTTCGGGCGGCAGCTCGGCATAGGTTCCGACCGGATCGGTCTTCAGCGGCTGAAGATGGCCGTAGGCGCCGACGATCTCGTACTTGTAGATCTCGCCCGGCCCGATGCCCGGCAGGAAGATTTCCCACACGCCCGTGGCGCCCCTGCGGCGCATCGCGTGGCGGCGGCCGTCCCAGGCGTTGAAATGCCCCACGACCGAGACGCGGCGCGCATTGGGCGCCCAGACGGCGAAGGCCGTGCCCTCGACGCCCTCGTGCGTCATCGGATGCGCGCCGAGGCGGCGGTAAAGCTCTTCGTGGCGCCCCTCGCCGAGCAGGTATTCGTCCAGTTCGCCCATCACGGGCCCGAAGGCGTAGGGGTCGCCGACCTCCCATTCGTGCCCCGTGGCGTTGCGCATCCTCAGGCGGTAGGGCTGGCGTTTCTTGCGCCGCTTGAAGCAGGCGTGGAAGAAGCCCTCGGGGTCGATCAGCTGGAGCGCGCCGAGCGTCCGGCCCTTCATGTCGAGCACCTCGACCTCGGTCGCGTCCGGCGCGAAGACGTTGACCGTGATCGGCCCGTCCCCGTGCTGGTGCATTCCGAGGATGCGGAAGGGATCTCCGTGCTGGCCGCGCAGGATCGCCTCGATCTCGGCGGCGGCCGGTGCGGTGTCGGGATAGGTCGATGGGGTCATCGTTGTTCGTCCATGGTCAGGGACAGCAGGCCGCGGAGCGGGATTTCGATCCAGTCGGGGCGCATGGAAAGCTCGTAGCCCACCTCGTAGGCCGCCTTCTGGATGAGAAAGAGGTCGAGCAGCGCGCGCTCGGCCTCTGGATCGTCGGGGTGGACCGGCGCGCCGGCCATCGTGGCGCGGTAGGCGTCGAGGAACGCGCCCTGCGTGGCCTGCCGCCAGCCGTCGACGCCGGCCAGCGTGCGCTCGGGGTCGGCGCCCAGTTCCAGGCGCCGCCGGACGGTGGACCAGAGCGCGTAGTCGAAGCTGCGCAGCATCCCCGCCACGTCGCGCAGGGGCGAGGTCTTGGCCGTGCGCTCCTCGAGGGTCCGCGTGGGCTCTCCCTCGAAATCGATGATCATGACGTCGCGCTGCACGACGAGGACCTGGCCGAGGTGGTAGTCGCCGTGGATGCGGCAGCACCCGCCCGAGGGGGCCATGCCGCGCACCCGGTCGAGCCGCTCCAGGAGGCGGCCGCGCCCGTCGAGCAGCGATTGCGCAAGCTCGGCGCTGCCGGCCGGAAGGTCCCGCAGCCGCGACTGCAGCCGGTCGAGGACACCCGAGACCTCGCCCCGGATCTCGTCCACGGCGCGCACGAGCCTGTCGCCGCCCAGCGGTTCCGTCCCGAAGGCGCCGCCCGGCGCGCCGCTCGACAGCGCGCGGTGCAATTCCGCCGTGCGCCGGCCCAGCACCTCGCCAAGGTCGAGCGGCCCGCCCATGACCGCGCCCTCCTCGGCCTCCTCGGGCTTGAGACCGCGTTCGACGGTGTCGTGGCGTTCCATGTCGCGATCCAGCGCCTCGGTGACGTAGGTCCAGGCGTCGCCCTGGTTGCGGACGAACTCGCTGGCGGCCGCCAGCGTCGTCACCTGCCCCTCGGCGTCGATCAGGTCGAGCGTGCCCAGAAGCGGCGGCGTGGCCTCGAAGTCCGTCTCCTCGGTCAGGAAGCGGCCCACCTCGATATCGGGCTGGATACCCCGGCGGAGGCGCCGGTAGAGCTTCAGGATCAGCTTGTCAGAGAAGGCGATCGAGGCGTTCGACTGCTCCGCCGACAGAAGCCGGGGCACGCCCGGATCGGCGGCGGGGCCCTCGAGCCGCTCGGTGGGCGAGAAGACAAGCCTTCCGTTCTCGCCCGCGTCGATCTCGCGGCCCTCGCGAAGCGCGGCCAGCAGCGCGTTGGCCATGCCCTCTTCCACGGCGCCGTCCACGATCGCGCCGACCCGGTTGGCCTGGCGAAGCTTGGCGAGCGTCGCGGGAAGGCGCGGACCCATCGTCAGGTTGTCCTCGCCCCAGAGCGCCGCGAGCGGCAGGAAGTAACGCTGATCGGCACCGCCGACGCGAACGTCCACGACGGACAGAAGGTGCTGCCGGTCAAGCTCGGCCAACGGTCTGAGACGCGCGTGTTCGATGCGCCCCTCCTTGGCCCCGAACCAGCGTTGCAGGGGCAGGTAGGCGCAGAGCGAACGGCGCTCGAACTCGTCGCGCGAGCGGTCGGCCATCGCCCCGGAGATCGACCCGTCGCGCGTGGTCAGCGTGATGAAGTCGGGAAGCATCTGGGCATACCCCGCGTGCCAGCTGGGCGCCTCCTTCGCGTCGGCGAGAAGGAACCAGTAGAACCCGTAGGCCGGAAGCGTCAGCAGGTAGGGCAGCTCGCCCACCGGCGGAAACGGCGACTGGCCGGTCAGCTCGATCGGCACCCGGCCCTCGAATTCCGAAAGGTCGATCTCCGCCGCCTGCGCCTGCCGCGACAGGTTGGCGATGCAGAACACCGCGTCCTCGCCCTGCCGCCTGACATAGGCGAGCACCTTGCGGTTGGAGGGGTACAGAAGCTCGATCTCGCCGCGACCGAACAGGTTGTGGCGCTGGCGCACGGCGATCATGCGCTTCATCCAGTTCAGAAGCGACGAGGGCGAGGCCTGCTGCGCCTCGACGTTCACCGCCTCGTAGCCGAAGACCGGGTCCTGGATGGTGGGCAGGTAGAGTGCCTGCGGGTTGGCGCGGGAAAAGCCCGCGTTGCGGTCGGCCGACCACTGCATGGGCGTGCGTACCCCGTCGCGGTCGCCGAGATAGTAGTTGTCGCCCATGCCGATCTCGTCACCGAAATAGACCACGGGCGTGCCGGGCATCGACAGCAGGAGCGAGTTCAGAAGCTCGATCTTGCGCCGATCGTTCTGCAAGAGCGGCGCGAGGCGGCGGCGGATGCCCATGTTGATCCGCGCGCGCTTGTCGCTGGCGTAGAAATCCCACAGGTAGTCGCGCTCGCGGTCCGTCACCATCTCGAGCGTCAGCTCGTCGTGGTTGCGCAGGAAGATCGCCCACTGGCAGTTGTCGGGGATCGCGGGCGTCTGCCGGATGATGTCGGTGATCGGATAGCGGTCCTCCTGCGCGACGGCCATGTACATCCGGGGCATGAGCGGAAAGTGGAAGCCCATGTGGCACTCGTCGCCCTCGCCGAAATAGGGCCGCGTGTCCTCGGGCCACTGGTTCGCCTCGGCCAGAAGCATCTTGTCGTCGTAATGGGCGTCGAGATCGGCGCGGATCGCCTTGAGGACGGCGTGCGTCTCGGGGAGGTTCTCGTTGTTGGTGCCGTCGCGCTCCACGAGGTAGGGGATCGCATCGAGGCGCAGGCCGTCCACGCCCTTGTCCAGCCAGAAGTGCATCACGTCCAGCACCTCGCGCAGAACCTCCGGGTTGTCGAAGTTCAGGTCCGGCTGGTGGTCGAAGAAGCGGTGCCAGTAGAACTGTTCGGCCACCGGATCCCACGACCAGTTGCTGTCGTGGGTGTCGTTGAAGATCACCCGCGTCTTGTCCATCCACCTGGACGGGTCGTCCGACCAGACGTAGAAGTCGCGCTCGGGGCTGTCCTTGGGCGCGCGCCGGGCGCGCTGGAACCATTCGTGCTGGTCGCTGGTGTGATTGATGACCAGCTCGGTGATGACCTTCAGGCCGCGCCGGTGCGCCTCGTCCACGAAGGCCTGGAAATCCCCCATCGTGCCATAGGACGGGTTGATCGCCTTGTATTCGCCGATGTCGTAGCCGTCGTCCCTGAGGGGCGAGGGGTAGAACGGCAGGAGCCAGATCGCGGTCGCGCCCAGCTCCTGCACATGGTCGAGCCGCTGCATGAGACCGGCGAAATCGCCGATCCCGTCTCCGTTGGAATCCTGGAAGGCCTTGACGTGGATCTGGTAGATCACCGCGTCCTTGTACCAGTCCTGCGCCGGCACGGCCGGATCGGCGGCCAGCAGGTCCTTGTCCACGACGGTCATTGCGCACCTCCCGGGGGGAACAGCTTCCAGATGGCGTAGGGCCGCTCCTGCGGGTCGAGCCAGAGCCTGTGGCTTTTGCCGTGCCAGGTGAAGCGGTTGCCGTGGATGGCGTCCTCGGCCCCGACCGAGGCCTCGTCGGGCAGGCCGAACTCCCACAGCGGCAGCTCGAAGCCGAACTCCGCCGGGGCGAAGGGATCCACGAGGACGTGGAACAGAAGGTAGTTGCGCGCGGCCTCGTCGAAGCGCCCGTAGAACAGCACCCTGTCGTCATCCACGGGCAGGAAGCGGATATTGGTGAAATCCTTCATCGCCGGGTTCTCGCGGCGGATGCGGTTGATCAGCCGCACGTCGTCCTTGATGTTGCCCGGCGCGTCCCAGTCGCGGTGCTTCAGCTCGTATTTCTCGGAATGGAGATACTCGTCCTTGGGCGGCAGCCAGTCGGCCTCGCACAGCTCGAAGCCCGAATAGAGGCCCCAGTTTCCCACCAGCGAGCCCGCCATGACCGTGCGCGTGCGAAAGCCCGGCCGACCGGAATCGTGGTTGAAGTAGGGATTGATGTCGGGGGTGTTGGTGAAGAAGTTCGGACGCATGTAGTGGCGGCATGCGTCGCGCGACAGCTCGGTGACGTACTGGGCCAGCTCCGGCGCGGTGTTGCGCCAGGTGTAGTAGGTGTAGCTCTGGTTGAAGCCCAGCTTGGCGAGGTGCTTCATCACCTTGGGCCGGGTGAAGGCCTCGGACAGGAAGATCGTCTCGGGGTGGTCGCGCCGGACTTCCTCGATGATCCACTCCCAGAAGGGGAACGGCTTGGTGTGGGGGTTGTCGACGCGGAAGATCGTGACGCCGTGGCCGATCCAGAACACGAAGAGGTCGCGGATCGCCTCCCAGAAGGGGATGTTGGGCTCCTCGCCGAGGTAATAGCTGAAGTTGACGATGTCCTCGTATTTCTTCGGCGGGTTCTCGGCATGCTTGATGCTGCCGTCGGGGCGGTGCTCGAACCACTCGGGGTGCTCGGCGATCCAGGGATGGTCGGGCGAGGCGTTCAGCGCGATGTCGAGCGCGATCTCGAGGCCCTTGCCCCGCGCGGCCTCGACCAGCGCATCGAAGTCCTCCATCGTGCCCAGTTCGGGGTGCACCGCGTCCATGCCGCCCTCGGGCGATCCGATCGCGTAGGGCGAGCCCACGTCCTCGGGATCGGAGCGCAGGGAATTGTTGCGGCCCTTGCGGTTGGTCGCGCCTATGGGGTGGATCGGCGGAAAATAGAGGACGTCGAAGCCGAGGTCGGCAACGTAGTCCAGGCGTCCGATCACGTCGCGGAAGGTGCCGTGGCGCCCCTCGGGACCCTGCGAGCGGGGGAACAGCTCGTACCACGCCGAAAACGCCGCGCGCTCGCGATCGACCCAGACCGGCACCCTGCGCGAACGGGTCAGGTTGGCGCGGGGCCCGTGCGCGGCCATGAAGGCCGCCGCCTCGTCGGTCAGAAGCGCCTTCACGTCGCCCGCCTGCGCGGCCTTGCGGAGCGCCTTCAACGGCTCGCCCTGCCCGCGCGGCGCCTTCATCGCACCGAGGATTTCGGCCGCCTCCTGCAGCTCGACCCCGATGTCCACGCCTGCGGCGATCTTCCGTGCGGTGTCGCGCGCCCAGCTGCCCCAGACGTCGCGCCACGCCAGCACCTCGAAGCCCGCAGGCCCGTTCCCGGAGAGCACGATCTCCGCGCTCCAGCGGTCGTTGCCCTCGTGGATCATCGGCACGAGCGCGCCCTCCGACGTCTCGACGGCGGCGCCGAACACCTCGTGGCCGTCGCCGAAGACGTCCGCCTCCACGCGCATGAGCCAGCCTGCGACCGCCTTGGCCGCGAAGCGCCCCGCGTCGATGTCCGGATCGATGCCCTCTATCGCAAGCCTGTTCGACGCAAGGTCCTTCAACCGTGCCGCCGAGCTGGCGCGGCTTTTGCTTGCCGCCATTCGTCGTTCTCCCCGTCGTCCGTTATGTCGCCGCGCATTTCGAACGTCATGCCGGCTTTTCATGACAAACCCGCGAGTGCCGCGCGTGTTCCCCGAAACGTGCCGATCCGGCGGCTGCGCGCCTGCGTGGCGGTGGCCCGCCCAGGACTCTATCCGAACATGCCGGGCACCAAGACTGCAACCCCGCCCCCGCCCGAGGCCCTGCCGCGAGGGCGCGGACCGGGGCGATGCCCGCTCAATATGCGTTCATCGTGAGCAGCTCGTATTCCGCGACCGCCTCGCCCTCGTGATCGCTCAGGGTGACGTGCCAGCGCACTTCGCCGTAATCGCCCGTGCGGCGCGTCTTGGCCTTGACCGTCAGGCGCACCGAGATGCGCGCACCCGGCTGCACGGGCTTCAGGAAGCGCAGGCCGTCGAGACCGGTATTGGCGAGGACCGGCCCCTCGCCGGGGTCCACGAAGAGGCCTGCGGCGAAGGACAGAAGCAGGTAGCCATGCGCGACGCGGCCCGGAAAGAACGGGTTCCGCGCCGCCGCGTCCTCGTCCATGTGGGCGTAGAACGTGTCGCCGGTGAAGCTTGCGAAAGTCTCGATATCGCCCAGCGTCACCTCGCGCTCGCCGGTGCGGATCGTCTCGCCGAGCGCCAGCTCGCCGAAGCGGCGGGTGAAGGGATGGGCGGGCGCCGAGACCTCGCGCGCGCCGGGCATCCATGCGCCGGTTATGCCCGTGAGGATGTCGGGACTGCCCTGAATGGCGGTGCGCTGCATGTAGTGCAGCACGCCGCGCACCCCGCCCAGTTCCTCGCCGCCGCCCGCGCGGCCGGGCCCGCCATGGACCATGTGCGGCAGGGGCGAGCCGTGGCCCGTGCTTGCCGTCATGGACGCGCGGTTGTCGAAGTGGAGGCGCCCGTGGAACGGGCCGGAGCCCAGCGTGATCTCGCGCGCCACGGCAGGGTCGCGCGTGACGACGGAGGCCACGAGGCTGCCGCCGCCGCGATTGGCCAGCGCCACCGCGTGGCCGGGATCGCCGTATCCCATGATGGTGGCGACCGGTCCGAAGGCTTCGGTGTCGTGGACGCGCGCGGCGCGGTCGGGCGCATCGCAATGGAACAGGAGGGGCGGCAGGAAGGCGCCGCGCTCGGCATCCGCGCCGTGGACCTCGAAGGCCGAGGGATCGCCGCAGACGCGCTCGGCCTCCGTGGCGAGGATCGCGGCCTTCTCGAGGACGTCGCGGCGCTGTTCGATCGACACCAGCGCGCCCATGCGCGTCGTCTCCCGCTCGGGCGCGCCGATCACCGTTTGCGACAGGCGCGCCGAGATCGCCACGATCAACGCCTCGACCTGCGCCTCGGGGGCGAGGATGCGGCGGATCGCCGTGCATTTCTGCCCGGCCTTGGCGGTCATCTCGCGGTGCACCTCGCGCACGAAGAGGTCGAACTCCGGGCTCCCCGGCGCGACGTCGGGCCCGAGGATCGTGGCGTTCAGGCTGTCCTGCTCCGCCGTGAAGCGCACCGAGTTGCCGATCAGGCCCGGCAGGACGCGCAAGCTCCGCGCGGTGGCGGCCGATCCGGTGAAGGCGACGACGTCCTGGCAATCGAGCCGGTCGAGCAGATCCCCGAGGCCGCCGCAGACCAGCTGGAGCGCGCCCTCGGGCAGGACACCGCTTTCGAGGATGCGGCGGACGCAGGCCTCGGTGACGTAGCAGGTGGAGGTCGCGGGCTTCACGATCGCCGGCATCCCGGCAAGAAGCGTCGGCGCGAGCTTTTCCAGCATCCCCCAGACGGGGAAGTTGTAGGCGTTTATATGCACCGCGACGCCGTGCAGCGGCGTGCAGACGTGCTGGCCCATGAAGCTTCCGTCGCGCGACAGCCGCTCGGGGCCGCCGTCGAGATAGACCTGCCCGTCCGGCATCTCGCGCCGCCCCTTCGAGGCGTAGGCGAACAGCGTGCCGATGCCGCCGTCGATGTCGATGCGGGCGTCGGCCAGCGTCGCGCCGCTGCGGTGGGACAGCCGGTAAAGCTCGTCCTTGAACCGCTCAAGATGGGTGGCCAGCGCCTTGAGCATCCGCGCGCGGTCATGAAAGCCCGTGGCACGCAGCGCCGGGCCGCCGGTGGCGCGCGCATGATCCCGCATCCCGCCCGTATCCAGCGCCGCGTTGCCGGCGACCGCGAAGACCTCGCCGGTGACGGCGTCCGCGATCTCGCGCGCGCCCTGCCCCGGCGCGATCCATTCGCCGTGGGCGAAACTTCCGACCTCGAGCGGTGCCATCGCGCGTCTCTCCCTCAGCAGATGCCCGTTCGCCGGTCCCATCCCGCCCGGCGTGGCGCCAATCTTGCGCGGCCGCGCCGCCATGTCGATGCCCCCCGGATCGGGCGCGCGCGCCCCCGCAGGTTGCCCTCGGCGTGGAATTCTCTATTCTGCATCGCAGAAACCGGGACCCGGCCTCGACGCCGGGTGGCTCTTCCGGCCGCCGATCCGCCGGACAACGACACGCAATCACGCGACGGCCGGCAACGCGGATGCGTGCGCCGGACAGGGACACGCATTTCATGTTTTCAATCGA
The DNA here is from genome assembly GCF_029624655.1 of Roseicyclus salinarum. Lineage (GTDB taxonomy): Bacteria > Pseudomonadota > Alphaproteobacteria > Rhodobacterales > Rhodobacteraceae > Roseibacterium > Roseibacterium salinarum. Next base: position 9,314 of record NZ_JARRSA010000032.1, on the reverse strand, counting down.
CGCTTACCGCGGCCAGTGGCTGGGCAACATCCGTGGCGACCTCCTGGCGGGGCTGGTGGTGGCGCTCGCACTCATCCCCGAAGCCATCGCGTTCTCGATCATCGCGGGCGTGGACCCGAAGGTGGGACTCTACGCCAGCTTCTCGATCGCCGTGATCACCGCGATCGCGGGCGGGCGGCCGGGCATGATCTCGGCGGCGACGGCCGCGACGGCCGTGCTGATGGTGACGCTGGTGCGCGACCACGGGCTGCAATACCTGCTTGCCGCCACGGTGCTTGCCGGGCTGATCCAGATCGGGGCCGGCCTTCTGAGGCTGGGCTTCGTGATGCGCTACGTCTCGAAGTCGGTGATGACAGGCTTCGTCAATGCGCTCGCCATCCTGATCTTCATGGCGCAGCTGCCCGAGCTGGACCCGCGCGAGGTGACGTGGCTGACCTACGCGCTGGTGGCCGCGGGGCTTTGCATCATCTACCTCTTTCCGCGCCTGACGAAGGCCGTGCCCTCGCCGCTGGTGACGATCATCGTCCTGACCGCGCTGACGGTGGCCTTCGGCTGGGACGTGCGCACGGTGGGCGACATGGGCGAGCTGCCCGACACGCTGCCGATGTTCCTGCTGCCAGACATCCCGCTGAACCTCGAGACGCTGAGGATCATCCTGCCCTACTCGGTCGCGGTCGCGGTCGTGGGCCTTCTGGAAAGCCTGATGACGCAGAACATCGTGGACGACCTCACCGACACCAAGTCGAACCGCAACCAGGAATGCGTGGGCCAGGGCCTCGCCAACACGGCGACAGGCTTCATCGGCGGCATGGCGGGCTGCGCCATGATCGGCCAGTCGATCATCAACGTGAAGTCGGGCGGACGCGGGCGGCTGTCGTGCTTCGTGGCGGGGGTGTTCCTGCTGATCCTCGTGGTCGGCCTCGGCGATCTCGTCAGCATCATCCCGATGCCGGCGCTGGTGGCGATCATGATCATGGTCTCCATCGGCACGTTCTCGTGGTCGTCGATCCGCGACCTGCGCGTGCATCCGCGCTCGTCCTCGATCGTGATGCTCGCGACGGTGGCCACCGTCGTCTACACCCACAACCTCGCGATCGGCGTGCTGGTGGGGGTGCTCCTGTCGGGGATCTTCTTCGCGGGCAAGATCGCGCAGCTGTTCCGCGTGACAACCGAGATCAGCGACGACGGCCGCGTGCGCACCTACCACGTCGAGGGGCAGATGTTCTACGGATCGGTCGAGGACTTCATGAACGCCTTCGACTTCCGCGAGGCGCCCGAGCGCGTGGTGATCGACGTGAGCCGTTCGCACATCTGGGACATCAGCTCGGTGCAGGCGCTGGACATGGCCATCCTGAAGTTCCGCCGCGACGGGGCGGAGGTCGAGGTGGTCGGCATGAACGAGGCGACCGAGACGCTGGTGGACAGGCTGGGCCTCAGCGACAGGCCGGACGCGCTCGACAAGCTGTCGGCGCATTGAGGGGGGACGGGAACATGACGAGCAAGATCATCGCGCTGGTGGACGGGTCCATCTATTCCGAAAGCGTCTGCGACCACGCCGCGTGGATCGCGACGCGCACCGGGGCCACGGTCGAGCTGATCCACGTCCTCGGCCGCCGCGAGGCTCCGGGAACGCGCGACCTGTCGGGTTCGATCCGGCTGGGCGCGCGCTCGGCGCTGCTGGAGGAGCTCGCAGAACTCGACGCGCAGCGCGCGAAGCTGGTCAGCCACAGGGGCCGCGCCATCCTCGAGGACGCCCGCGCCATCGTGGACCGGGACGGCGTCACCGACATCACGACGCGCCTGCGCCATGGCGACATCGTCGAGGCGATCGGCGAGATCGAGGACGAGGCCCGCGTCATCGTGATAGGCAAGCGCGGCGAGGCGGCGGATTTTGCGAGGGGGCACCTTGGATCGAACCTCGAGCGGATCGTGCGCGCGGCGCACCGGCCCGTCTTCGTGGCCTCGCGCGCCTTCGCCCCGATCGAGCGCGTGCTGGTGGCCTACGACGGCGGCCGCTCGGCGATGAAGGCCGTGGACCATATCGCGCGCAGCCCGCTTTTCGCGGGGCTCGCCGTCACCGTCGTCACAGTCGGCGCCGAGGGCGCGGCAGTGCGGAAGGGCCTCGAGGACGCGAGCGCGCTTCTGAAGGCGGCCGGGATCGACGCGCAGACCCGCATCGTCGAGGGGCGCCCCGAGGAGATGCTGGGCAGGCTGGTGGACGACGAGGGCTTCGGGATGCTGGTGATGGGCGCTTATGGCCACAGCCGGGTGCGCAGCCTCGTCATCGGATCGACCACGACCGAGATGATGCGCTCGTGCAAGGTGCCGGTCCTGCTGTTCCGCTGAGGGCCGCGGCGCGCCGTCTCCGGGCCCGGCGGGCGGCAGCGCCGCGTCAGGACGACACGCGGCAGACCGTGTCCGCGTGGGCCGCCATGCGCGCGGCCGCCTCGTCGAAGCGCGCGTCGTCCACCGTCAGGCTGACCCGCACCCACCCGTCGAGCGCGGAGCCGAAGGCGCTTCCGGGCATCACCGCGACGCCCGCCTCCTCCAGAAGATCGAGGGCGTAGGGCGTCGAGGCGAGGCCTGTGGCCGAGATGTCGACCATTGCGAACATGCCGGCCTGCGGCGGGTGGACAGCAAGCCGTCCGGCGGCCTCCAGCGTGGTCTTGAGGTGCGCCGCGCGCGCGGCGTAGCGCCTTGCCATGCCCGCCGCGACGTCCGACGGGGCCGAGACCGCGGCCTCGGTCATGTCGGCGATGAAGGGCTGGTTGCCGAACAGCATCGTCTCCGAAAGCGGCAGAAGCCTGCGGGCGAACTCGGCCGGCGCCACGATCCAGCCGCTGCGGAAGCCCGGCGCGGCGTGCGACTTGGAGATCGAGGACGCCACGATCACCCGGTCGGCGAGGCCGGGAAGCGACAGCGGCGACGCGAAGCCCTGGCCGTCGAAGACGAGATCCTCGTAGACCTCGTCGCTGACGATCCACAGGTCATGCGCGCGCGCCACCTCGCCGATGGCCGCGATGTCGGCCCGCGACAGGATCGCCCCGGTCGGGTTGTGCGGCGAGTTGAGAAGGATCGCGCGCGTGGCGGGCGTGACGCGCGCGGCCACGTCCTCGGCCTTCAGGCGGAACCCGTCGCCCGCGTCCATCGGCACCGGCACGACGTGCCCTCCCGCCGCCCGCACGATGCCCTCGTAGGTCGCATACATCGGGTCGCCGACGAGGACCTCCGAGCCCGCATCGACGATCCCCGCCATGACGGCGTAAAGCGCCGTCTGCGTGCCGGGAAAGCACAGCACCTGCGCGGGGTCGATGTCGCGTCCGCTCCGCGCGCCGTAGCGCCGCGCCAGCGCGGCTCGCAGCCCGGCCTCGCCCGACCCGTTGGAATACCGCGTCCGTCCCCGCCGCATCGCGTCGATGGCGATCTCTGCGAGGTGCGGGGGCGTCGGCGTGTCCGGCTCGCCGATGGTCAGTTCGATGATGTCCCGGCCCGCCGCGGCCAGCGCCCGCGCGCGAAAATGGACCTCCCACTTCGCCCCGCCAAGATCGGCGACGCGGTCCAGCACCTCGGCGTATTTCATCGCTGCGTCCCCTCGATTTCATCCGGCATGGGCAACGCGACGCCAAGAATGGCCGCGATCGCCCCGATCCCCATCGCGGCGATCTCGGCGGCCCCGAAACTCTCCTGCAGGGCGGCACCCTCCAGCCAAAGGCCGTCGATGACGGCGTTTCCCGCGATGGCGAGGCGTCGGCGCTCGGGCCCGTCGGCGGGCCGCCCGGCGTCCGCGCGGACCTCGCCGATCAGATGCTCCAGCAGGTCGCGGAAGGCGCGGTAGCTTTCGTCGTGGATGCGCCCGAGCCTCTCGTCGTGAAGCGTCTCGCCGAGGAAACCCGCCCAGAGCGCGACCCAGTCCGCGGACATCACCGGCGGCGCGAGCGCGGCGGCGACAAAGCGCGACAGTCTCAGGCCGGGCGCGTCGGCCGGATCGCCGGTCGCGCGCCAGACCGTGTCCGTCATGCGCGCCATGTGATGGCCGTACGCGGCCGCGACGAGGTCCTCCTTCGACGAGAAATGGTGCCGGATCAGCCCCTGCGTCACGCCGGCGCGCTCGGCGATGGCGCGGACCGTGGCCGCGCGCACGCCCGCCTCGGCCACGACCTCGATCGTCGCGTCCACCAGCGCCTGCTTGCGGATGGTGGCCGCCTTGCGCCTGAACTTCGGTCGCTGCGCGGTCATGGTCCCCCGCTCCGCATGTTGCTATACGTTTGCATAAATACCGCAACGGCGCGCACGCACAAGGCCGAACGCGGCGCGGCGGCACATGAAACCGAACGCCGTCGCGGGCGTTCACCACCCTTGTGCGAACAATCCGAAAAGAGGGATGCAACATGACGGACAAGACACTTTTCATCACCGGCGCCTCGAGCGGGATCGGCGCGGCGACGGCACGGGCCGCGGTCGCGCGGGGCTGGACCGTGGGGCTTTTCGCGAGGTCGAAGGACAAGCTCGACGCCCTCGTGGACGAGCTTGGCGACAAGGCCATCGCGCTGCCCGGCGACGTGACCGACCTGGAAAGCCAGCGCGCGGCCATGGCGGACTTCGTGAGCCGGACGGGCGGCATGGACGCCGCCTTCGCCAATGCCGGGACGGGCCTTTCGGCGGCCGGAACCGACGCGGGCGATCCCGGGGAATGGGAGGCCATGATCCGCGTGAACGTGCTGGGCGTGCTGTGGACCGCGAAGGCCGCGATGGAGCACCTGAAGGCGCGCAAGGGCCACCTTCTTCTGACCGGGTCGGCGGCGGGCCGCAGGCATATCGCGGGATCGGTCTACGGCGCCTCGAAGTGGTTCGTGCACGGCTACGGCGGCAACCTGGCCGATGAGATGAAAGCCTTCGGCGGGCGCTGCACCATCCTTGCGCCGGGCATGGTCGACACGCCTTTCTTCGACGAACCCAAGCCCGACAAGCTTCAGCCCGACGACATCGCCGATGCGGCGCTGTTCGCGCTCGAGGCGGAGCCGCGCTGCGCGGTGAACGAGATCTTCCTGATGCCGACGGGCTAGAACCCCTTCGATGCGGCCCGCCCCGGCGCGGCCGCATCGGATCGCCATGGACGCGCATGATGGCCCGAGACGCGCTCAGCCGCGCGCGGGCGCTCCCGCGCGAGCGGCGTCGCGGCCGTCGGCGTCGGGTCTGTCCTCCTCGAAACCGGAGCGTTCGAGGAAATCGCGCGCCTCCTCGTCGTAGTCGCGGTAGCCGCGCTCGAACGGGCGCGGAAACGGCCGGGCATACCGGAATTCGCCGCCACCTTCGCCGCGCGCGCGGCGCCGCGGCGGTCCGAACATCAGCAAACCCACGCCGAGCGCGGTCAGGCCCAGCGCAAGGGGCCTTTCGCGCGCGACGCGGACCAGCCCCTCGCCCAGTCCCACTTCGTCCCGTCGCAGCGTGGCGGCGAGCCTCGTGCAGATCTCGTCGGCACCGAGGCGGGCCGAGACCTCGAACAGCGCATCCACCGCATCGCGCAGCTCGGCGCGTTCGCGCTCGACGGCGCGCTCCATCTCGCGGGCCGAACGCCTCACGTCAGCCATTGCGCGCCGCGGCCTCCCTCAGGGTCTGCGCGTCGCGCCGGACGTTCCTGACCGACCGCGAGGGCGCGAGGCTGGCGAAGCGCAGGTTGTTCCTGCCCACCAGAAGCAGGATCAACGCGATCACGGCGAGGGCGCCGAAGACGATCAGCGCGGCCCAGCCCGGCGCGATGCCGTTGCCCGCCAGCCACGCGACCGCCGCGCCGGCCAGCACGTTCAGCGCGACCAGCATCAGCACGACGCCCGCCACGATCATCCCGATCGCCGCGAAGGCCTTGTCGACGTTTTCCTGCAACTCGGCCCGGAACAGGTCGAGCTCCTTGCGGACGAGGTCGGTGACGTGTTCGAAGACGTCTCCGACGAGGCCCAGCGCGCTGGTCTGCGCCCCCTCCGCCTTGCGCGGCCCGTCATCGGTGGTCGCGGCCATGATGTTTCTCCTTCGTCTTGCATGGGTCTTTTAGAGGGCGCGGGCGGGAGGCCACGCGCACCGGGCAGGCGTTTGAGGCTGGCCGAGACGCGCCGCGATGGCCGCCGTGATCAAGGCACCTCCCTGGCGGAAAATGCCCCATGCGTGGAAAGGTTCCGGCAAGCACGACAGGCGGCACGGATAGTTCTGCCCCCCAAAGGGCGCGCAAGGGCGGTCGGGACCGGGCATCTGCGCGGGCGGATGGCGCGCGCCGGATCGGCGCGGCGCGAGGGGCCCGGGGTCTTTGGGCCGGGGAACGCCCCCGCCGTCACGGCGGCGTCAGGACGCGGCTTCGGCGGCCAGTTCGCGGCACCCGATCTCGAGGAGATGGGCGAGGTGCGCCGCGAAGCTGTTCCAGACGTCCATGCGAAAGGCGGCTTCGCCGTCGCGCCACAGGATCACGGTCGCACCGTCGAACAGCGTCCGCCGCCCCTCGCCCACGGCGATGGCGTCGATGTCGCGCGGACAGCCCAGCGTCAGAAGCTCGGCCGCGCGCGGCCCCTCGATGAGAAAGCTGACCTCGCGGCCCGAGACGTCGACGAGGCTGTGGGGGTGCGCCTCGTAGACACTGGCCGCGGCCTCGATGACCGGCGCAGCGGCATCCTCGGCGCAGTGCAGCATCCATTCGTCCGGTCCCAGCCTCAGCGCCTCAAGGCCGCCCGTTGCGGTGCGGGCGCCGATGCGCCCGGGCAGGGTCAGGCCCAGCGCGCCGTTCAGCGCGGCGAGCTCGCCGCGCACCCGGAGCGAAAGCCGCGCGCGGGGCGCCATGACGGTGACGCGGGCGGCGTCCGTCTCGGCGAGAACCGAAGGGGCGGAGGACGGGAAAGGTGCGGTCATCGTCGCCTCCTCATATCTTCAGACGGGCGTTTTCGGGATCGACGAAGACGGTCGGGGTGATCTTCGCCGCGATGGTGCGGTCGGGCATGGGGATGTGAACGATCTCGCCCATCCTGTCGTGCCCCCCTTCCACGAGCGCAAGCGCGATGGGCCGTCCCACCGCCTCGGAGTGATAGGCGGAGGTGACGTGGCCCACCATCCGCATCGGCTTGGGCTGCGCGGGGTCGAACACGATCTGCGCCCCCTCCTCGAGCCGCGAGCGGTCCTCGGTCAGAAGGCCCACGAGCTGCTTGCGCCCCGGCGCTGCCAGGTCGGGACGGGCGAGGCCGCGCTTGCCGACGAAATCGGGCTTCTTGGTGCCGACCGCCCAGCCCATGCCCGCGTCATAGGGCGTCACGGTGCCGTCGGTGTCCTGTCCGACGATGATGTAGCCCTTCTCGGCCCGCAGGACGTGCATCGTCTCGGTGCCGTAGGGGCAGATGTCGTAGTCCTGCCCCGCCTCCCAGAGGATCTCCCACAGCCGGGCGCCCATCGGGGCGGGCACGTTCACCTCGAAGCCGATCTCCCCGGTGAAGCTGATCCGGAACAGCCGCGCGGGCATCCCCGCGACGGTGCATTCGGCGCAGGACATGTGCGGGAAGGCCTCGTCCGTCAGGTCAACGCCTTCGACCAGCGGCGCCAGAAGCTTCGCCGCGTTCGGTCCGTTCAGCGCGACCGTGGACCATTGCTCGGTCGTCGAGGTGAGCCATACGTCGAGGTCCGGCCACTCGGTCTGGACATAGTCCTCCATCATGTTGAGGACCCGCGCGGCGCCGCCCGTCGTGGTCGTCACGTGGAACCTGTCGGGGCCGAGACGGCCGATCACGCCGTCGTCTCGTATGAAACCGTCGTCGCCCAGCAACAGGCCATAGCGGCAGCGGCCGGGCGCGAGCCTCGTCCAGGGGTTGGTGTACATGCGGTTCATGAACTCGACCGCGTCGGGGCCCACCACCTCGATCTTGCCCAGCGTGGAGGCGTCGAAGATGCCGAGCGATTTCCGCGTGGCGGCGCATTCGCGGCGCACCGCGGCCTCCATGCCTTCGCCGGGTTTCGGGAAATACCACGCGCGGCGCCACTGGCCGACCGGCTCGAAGACCGCGCCATGGGCTTCGGCCCAGCCGTCGATCGGCGTCTTGCGCGTCACCTCGAAATGCGCGCCGCGGTGATAGCCCGCGAAGGCCCCGAAACTGGTGGGCGTGTAGGGCGGGCGGAAGGTCGTCAGGCCGACCTGCGGCTGCTTCCTGCCAAGGGCGTCGGCGGCGATGTTCAGGCCGTTGATGTTGGACATCTTGCCCTGGTCGGTCGCCATGCCGTTGGTCGTGTAGCGCTTCACATGCTCGATCGAGCGCATGCCCTCGCGCACGGCGAGGCGAAGGTCCTTGGCGGTGACATCGTTCTGGTAGTCCACGAAGGCCTTGGCGCGCGCCGGGTCGAGGTCGGTGGGCAGCTCGCGCAGGCTCGCGCCGCCGCCGGTGCGATCCTCCGCGACGCTCCGTTCGACCGCATGGCCCGTCAGGCCCAGCTCGGCCGCGGAGGCGAGGCCTTTTTCGGCCCCGTCCCGAAGCGCGGCGGCGATGCCCCAAAGACCCCGGCTCGCGCCGGCGATGACGCAGTCCTCGGGCGTGTCCTTCGGAAGGAACGTCGTCAGGTCCTCGTCCCACGCAAGCGAGCCCCTGGTGTGCGAGAACAGGTGCAGCGACGGCGTCCAGCCTCCCGACATCAGGACCGCGTCGCAGTGGATGACGTAGGGTGCGCCCACCGCGCCCTCCCGGACCGGGTTCACCCGCAGCGACGTGACGCGCAGCCGGCCCGAGGTCGCGGTCGCGGTATGCGACAGCCTGACCTTGATGCCGCGCGCCTCGGCCCCGGCCAGAAGCGCGTCGTCCACCTGCGCCCGCGTGTCCACGATGGCCTGCACCCTCGCGCCCGCATCGGCGAGATCGAAGGCGGCGAACCATGCGGAATCGTGCGAGGTCAGCACCACAGGCTTGCGGCCCACGAGCACGCCGTAGCGGTTGAGGTAGGTCTGCGCGGCCCCCGCCAGCATCACGCCAGGCCGGTCGTTCCCGTTGAAAACCAGCGGCTTTTCCAGCGCGCCCTGCGCCAGCACGACGCGCTTTGCGCGCACCCGCCACATGCGTTCGCGCGGGGTGTCCTGCGGCAGTTCGGCGAGGTGGTCGGACAGCTTCTCGACCATGCCGATCATGTTCTGGTGGTAGTAGCCGATGGCGGTCGTGCGGGTCATGACGCGCACGCCGGCCGCCTTCAGCGCCGCAATCTCGGCCTCCAGCCAGTCCCAGGCGGGCTTGCCGTCGATGACCGCCTGCGGCTCGGACAGAAGCGTGCCGCCCGGCTCGGCGTTCTCGTCGACGAGAACGACCTTGAGA
>NZ_JARRSA010000031.1 GCF_029624655.1 Roseicyclus salinarum | reverse complement strand
GGGGGGGGGGTGACCCGCGAAACGGGGACGCGGCGGAGGGTTTTGCGCATTTACCTGGCGCGGGCTGGCGGATGAGCAGCGAACGACCATCCGACAGCGGCCGACCCCGTCGCGGAGAGGCCCGCGGCGGCCTGCCGAGGGCCGGGGGACGCCTGCGACCCGCGGGGTCTTCCGGGGTGAGTGCCTTCGCGCGCGCCAAGCGGGTCGCACCGGGCCCCATCGGCAGGCCGCGCGACAGGACGGCGGACATCCCGTGCCGCACGTGCGCCGCCCAGCCGCGCCCGACCCCTCAGAAATCCAGCGGAAGAAGCGGCGTCGACTTGATCTCTTCCATCGACAGAAGCGCCGTCACCGTGTGGATCTTCACCACCGAGATCATCGCCTGGTAGAACGTGTCGTAGGCGCGCGCGTTGGGGACGCGGACCTTCAGGATGTAGTCGATATCGCCCGCGAGGCGGTGGGCCTCCATCACCTCGGGACGCGCCTTCAGCGTCCTGAGGAACCGCTCCTGCCACTCCGCCTCGTGCTCGGAAGTGCGGATCAGCACGAAGAAGCAGGCCTCCAGCCCCAGCGCCTCGGCGTCGAGCAGCACCGTCTGCCGTCCGATCACGCCCGCCTCCTTCAGCTTGCGAATCCGCGTCCAGACCGGCGTCTTGGACGAGCCGACGTGACGCGCGATCTCCTCCAGCGAGCGGCTCGCATCCTCCTGCAGGGCCGCGAGGATCTTCCGGTCTAGGGCGTCGATCTGGACGGACATCTTGCGGGGCTCCTCTGGCTGGGACGGGGTTCGCTTTCCCGACGCTTTACGGAACAAGCGTCCCTTTCGGCAAGCGATATCTGCCGCACCTTGGGAAATTGTTCTAGATTACGGTCAGTCTTCCACACCGGAGTTCCGCGACCCATGCGCCACTTCCCGATCTTCCTCGACCTCGCCGGCCGCCGCGTCGTCGTCTCCGGCGGCGGCGAGGCGGCGCTGGCGAAGCTCAGGCTCCTCCTCAAGACCGAGGCGCGCGTCACGGTCTTCGCCGAGGCGCCCGAGGACGGCGTCCGCAGCCTCGCGCGCGAAGGACGGCTGCGCCTCGTGGAGCGCGCGCTGGACCCCGGCGACGCGCTGTGCGCCGCGCTGTTCTACGCCGCCAACGACGACGACGGCGAGGACGCCCGCGTCCTGCGCCTCGCGCGGGCGGACGGGGCGCTGTGCAATTCCGTCGACAACCTTCAGGCAAGCCAGTTCATCACGCCCGCGATCGTGGACCGCGATCCCGTCACCGTCGCAATCGGGACCGAAGGCGCCGCGCCGGTCCTGGCGCGCGCCATCAAGGCCGACCTCGAGGCGCGCCTGCCCGCGGGCCTCGGCATCCTCGCGCGGATCGGCAAGGGCTTCCGCCGCGCGGCAGAGGCGCTTCCCATGGGCCGCGCGCGCCGCGAATTCTGGGGCGACTACTACTTCGACGCGGGGCCGCGCGCGCTGGCGGAGGCGGGCCAGGACGGCCTGCCCGCAGCATTCGACGCGCTTCTGTCGCGCCACCTGTCGCGCGCGCCGGGGGCGGGCCGTGTGGACCTCGTCGGCGCGGGACCGGGCGACCCGGAGCTTCTGACGCTGCGCGCGCGCAAGCTGATCGACGCGGCCGACGTGGTGATCCACGACCGCCTCGTGCCCGCGCCGATCCTCGAACTCGCCCGCCGCGAGGCGATCGTGATCGACGCAGGCAAGAAGGGCTTCGGCCGCGCGATGCCGCAAGACGAGATCAACCGCCTGATCGTGCACCACGCAGCCGGGGGCGCGCATGTCGTCCGCCTGAAATCGGGCGATCCCGGCGTCTACGGACGGCTCGACGAGGAGATCGCGGCGCTCGACGCGGCGGGGATCGCCTGGACGATCTGCCCCGGCGTGACCGCGGCCTCCGCGGCGGCGGCGCAGATCGGCCAGAGCCTGACGCGGCGCGACCGCAACTCGTCGCTGCGGCTGCTGACGGGTCATGACGTCAAGGGCTTCGCCGAGCACGACTGGCGCACGCTCGCGCGGCCCGGCGCGGTGGCGGCGATCTACATGGGCCTGCGCGGCGCGCGTTTCTTGCAGGGCCGCATGATGATGCACGGCGCAGACCCGGAAACGCCCGTAACCGCCGTCGAGAACGCCAGCCGCGAAGATGCGCGCGTGATCGCCTCGACCCTCGGCCGGCTTCCCGCCGACCTCGAGGCGGCCGCCCCCGAGGGCCCCGTGATCCTTCTTCTCGGCCTCGCGCCCCGCGCCGCCGAGCAAGCCGCCCGCACCCTGACGCAGGAGTTCGCCTGACATGCCCCGCCCCTTCACCCCAAAGGTCCTGACCGGCAACGCCCTTCTGGAGGGCGACGCGGTCTGGCTCGCCGCGAACGGCCAATGGACACGGCACCATCACGAGGCGCTCCTGATCGAGGACGAGGCGACGGCCGAGCTTTACCTGCTGGATGCCGAGGCGCGCGGGCACGAGGTCGTCGGCCCCTACCTCGCCGATGCCAGCCCCGGCGCGAAGGGGCCACGGCCCGTCGAGCGGCGTGAGGCGTTCCGCGCGACCGGCCCCTCGAACCACGCGCACGGCAAGCAGGAAACGGCCTGAGAGCCGCGGCAAGGAGGACAGAGCATGTATCGCTACACCGAGTTCGACGAAACCTTCGTGCGCGCCCGCGTGTCCCAGTTCCGCGCCCAGGTCGAGCGCCGGATCGAGGGCGCGCTGACCGAGGACGAGTTCAAGCCCCTGCGCCTGATGAACGGCCTCTATCTGCAGCTGCACGCCTACATGCTGCGCGTCGCGATCCCCTACGGCACGCTCGACGCGCGGCAGATGCGCCAGCTCGCCATGATCGCGGAGCGCTGGGACCGGGCCTACGGCCACTTCACGACGCGGCAGAACATCCAGTTCAACTGGCCGAAGCTGCGCGACGTGCCCGACATGCTGGACGCGCTGGCGGACGTGAACATGCACGCCATCCAGACCAGCGGAAACACCATCCGCAACGTCACCGCCGACCACTTCGCCGGGGCGGCCGCCGACGAGGTCGCGGACCCGAGGCCCGTGGCCGAGCTGATCCGGCAATGGTCGAGCGACCATCCCGAATTCCAGTTCCTGCCCCGCAAGTTCAAGATCGCCGTGACCGGCAGCCCCGAGGACCGCGCGGTGACGGCGGCCCACGACATCGGCCTGCGGCTGGTGCGCCGGGACGGAGAGCTCGGGGCAGTGGTGCTGGCGGGCGGCGGCCTGGGGCGGACGCCGATGATCGGCCGGGTGCTGGCCGATTTCGTGGCCCTGCCCGACCTCCTGCCGTATCTCGAGGCGGTCGTGGCGGTCTACAACCTCGCGGGGCGGCGGGACAACAAGTACAAGGCGCGGATCAAGATCACGCTCCACGAGACCGGCCTCGAGGAGTTCCGCGCCCGCGTCGACGCCGAATTCGCGGTGCGCCGCGCGATGTTCGACGGGACGGCGATGGAGGCCCTAGGACGGATCGCGCAAGATTTCGCGCCTCCCGCCTTCGAGGCGCCGGCCTCCGGCGCGCCGGAGAAAGACCCGGCGCGCGGCGACGACCCGGCCCTTCGCTCGTTTCTCGACACGAACGTGCATCCGCACCGCGCGCCGGGCTACGTCATCGTCACCGTCTCGCTCAAGGCGCATGGCCAGACGCCTGGCGACGCCACGTCCAACCAGATGCGGGCGCTGGCCGACATCGCCGAGACCTTCGCCCATGACGAGCTGCGCATCTCCCACGAGCAGAACGTGATCCTGCCGCATGTTCCGCGCCGCCACCTCGCGGCGATCTTCGCGCGGCTTCGCGAGGCGGGCCTCGCGACCGCCAACGTCGGCCTCGTCTCGGACATCATCGCCTGCCCCGGCATGGACTACTGCGCGCTGGCGACGGCCCGCTCCATCCCCGTCGCGCAGGGCATCGCGACCCATTTCGAGGCGATGAAGCTCGAGCACGAGATCGGGCCGCTGAAGATCAAGATCTCGGGCTGCATCAACGCCTGCGGGCATCACCATGTCGGGCATATCGGCATCCTCGGCCTCGACCGGGCGGGCGTCGAGACCTACCAGATCACGCTTGGCGGCGACGGCGGGCCGGACGCGGCGCTGGGCGAGCGCACGGGGCCGGGCTTCGCCTACGACGAGATCGTGCCGGCGATCGAGCGCATCCTGCGCGCCTACCTCGGCCTGAGGCGGGATCCACGGGAGACCTTCCTCGAGGCCTATCGCCGCGTGGGGGCGGAGCCCTTCCGCGCCGCCCTCTACGAGCCGGAAAAGGGGCGGGCCGATGCGGCATGACGCGATCCTTCCCGCCCCCGCGCAGCGCGCGGCGCGGCTGAACGCCGAGACCGACGGGCTGTCGACGCGCGATCTTCTGGAACGGGTCCTCGACGGGGCCGCGGGGCGCGCCGCGCTGGTGTCGTCCTTCGGGGCGGAGGCGGTGGTGCTTCTGCACATGGCGGCCCGGATCGACCCCTCTGTCCCGGTGCTGTTCGTGGAAACGGGTATGCTGTTTCCCGAGACGCTGGCCTACCAGCGCGAGGTGGCAGAGCGGCTGGGCCTGAGCGACCTGCGCCTCATCCGGCCCGCGCCGGACGCGCTCGGGCAGGCCGACCCCGACGGGACGCTCCACGGCCGCGACGCGGACGCGTGCTGCGCGCTGCGCAAGACCGAACCGCTGACCCGCGCGCTGGCGCCCTTCGACGCATGGATCACCGGCCGCAAGCGGTTCCAGGGGGCGGGGCGCGCGCACCTGGAGAGGGTGGAGGCCGAGGCGGGCACGGGCCGCATCAAGGTCAACCCCCTCGCGCGCTGGTCGCGCGAGGATGTGCGGGCCTACATGGAAGCCCACGCCCTTCCCCGTCATCCGCTGGTGGCGCGGGGCTACGCCTCGATCGGCTGCGCGCCCTGCACCTCGCCGGTGGCGCCCGGCGAGGACCCTCGGGCGGGACGCTGGCGGGGCCTCGGCAAGGAGGAATGCGGCATCCACTTCGTGGATGGCGTGGCGGTGCGAGGCGCGCAACGGCGGGCGTCCTGAGGTGGAGCGGCCGCGGGACCTTGCGTATTTTTCGGAAAGATGAAGGACGGGACGAGATGCGGGACGAACGGGTGATCGTGCGCGACGAGGGCTTCGTGGCCGACGACATGCGCGGCGCGCGCGCGCTGGACGTGGCACCTGACGACGACGTGGCGGCGCTGGCCGGGCGTCTAGAGGGGATCGGCCTGATCCGCGTGGCCTTCGGCAGCTTCGCCGACGGGCGCGGCTTCACGGTGGCGCGCAGGCTGCGGGCGATGGGCTATGCGGGGCGGCTGCGCGCCTGCGGCCACGTGCTGGCCGACCAGTATGCCATGGCGCGGCGCGCGGGCTTCGACGAGGTGGAGATCGGCGCCGTCCTCGCGGCGCGGCAGGACGAGGCGCAATGGCGCGCGCGGGCCGACTGGCGCGAGGGCGACTACCGCGCACGGCTCGGGGGGCGGCCCGGTGCGCCGGGGAAGCACGGGTCCGATCGCGGCAGGTTGACACCGCGCGGTTGAACCGGGGGTTCCACTGATCCAGATCAAGGCTTAGAGACGAGGAGGCGGGCAGGTTCCGCACGACAGCAGCATGACCGAGCACAAAAGACCCGTGAAAGACACCGACGCCACGCCCGTGAAGGCCACGCCCGCCCTCCCCGACGCGCAGACCGTGACGGACGTGCAGCATTATACCGACCGTCTGTTCCGGTTCCGCTGCACGCGCCCCGCGAGCCTGCGCTTCCGGTCGGGCGAGTTCGTGATGATCGGGCTGATGGGCGACCCCGATCCCGCGACGGGCCGGCAGAAGCCCCTTCTGCGGGCCTATTCCATCGCCTCGCCGTCGTGGGACGACGAGCTGGAATTCTATTCGATCAAGGTGCCGGACGGCCCGCTGACCTCGAAGCTGCAGCACATCAGGCCAGGCGACCAGGTGATCCTGCGCCCCAAGCCCGTGGGCACGCTGGTGCATGACGCGCTCATTCCCGGCCGGCGGATCTGGTTCTTTGCAACGGGCACCGGCATTGCGCCCTTCGCATCGCTCCTGCGCGATCCGCAGACCTATGCGGACTACGACGAGGTGATCCTGACCCATACCTGCCGCGAGGCGGGCGAGCTGACCTACGGCGCCGAGCTGATCGAGAGCATCCGGGGCGACGAGCTGCTGGAGGAGCTGATCGGCGAGGGCTTCGCCGACAAGCTGCGCTACTATCCCACGACGACGCGGGAAGAGAGCGCAAAGATGGGGCGGATCACCGACCTGATGCGGTCGGGCGAGGTCTATGCCGATCTCGGCGTGCCACCGCTGTCGCCGGAGACGGACCGTGCGATGATCTGCGGCAACCTCGCCTTCAACCTCGAGTTGAAGGACATGCTGGACGACTACGGCCTGCGCGAGGGCGCCAATTCGAGGCCCGCCGAATACGTCGTGGAAAAGGCGTTCCTCGACTAGATCCGGCCGGCGCTCATTCGACGCGCAGGAGGCGACGCACCCGCGCGAGGGCGGCCTCGCGCGCTTCCGGCAGGTCGCGCGCCCGCTCCAGAGCCGCGCGCGCCGCGCGCTTTCCCAGCTCCGAGAGGGTCGAGGCCTCGATCGCCGCGAGCGCCGCGTCATGGTCGAAACCCTCGACGCCGAAGACACCGAGCGCGTCCTGCGCGACCTCGGGGGCGTCCATTCGCTCCGGGGCTTCCGCGGGGTCGGCGGACGTTCGCGGTGGGGTCACGCCCTCGCCGGTCGTCGGCCCCCCAGGACCGGCTTCGGTGGCCTGCGCGGCAGCCGTGCTCTCGGGGGTCCCGGCACCGACGGCCGGAGCTGCGCCGGGGGGCTCCGTCGCGCCTGTGTCCTGCGGCACCCCGGCGCCTCCTGCATCTGGACCAGCGGCCGCGTCCGCGGCCTCGGTCGGGTCGCCCACCTCGGTGGCCCCCGTCCCGCCGGCCCCCGTCCTGCCGCCCTCCGCCTCCGATCGCAAGGCCGCGCCGCCGCCTTCGCCCGCAGGCCCGCCCGGCGCAGCGACGGCGAGGAAATACCCGCCGAGCGCCAGCGACGCGAGGATCACGGCCACGATGAGCGAACGAGTCATTCCGGCATCCGCCTCCCTTCCGGCAGGTCCAGCGCTACACGAAGCCGCGCGACCGGGGCAACGCCTTGCGTGCGGGGGCGGCGTTTCCTTTCCTGACGCCACCAAATCGCCTTGAAAGACAGGGGTGTTGAAGATACCTTGCGCGCTCAGATCCCAGGCTACAGAAGGACGAACCCCATAGCCCGCAGACCTCACAACGCGCCGCCGACCCGCGACACCGGCCCACGCGTGAACGACCGCATCCGCGCCCCGGAGATCCGGCTGATCGGACCGGAGGGCGAGAACCTCGGTGTCGTGCATCCCGCCAAGGCGATGGATCTCGCCGTCGAGGCAGGCCTCGATCTCGTCGAGATCTCGCCGAACGCCGAACCGCCGGTGTGCAAGATCATGGACTTCGGCAAGTTCAAGTACGAGACGCAGAAACGCGAGGCCGAGGCGCGCAAGAAGCAGAAGACGATCGAGGTCAAGGAGGTCAAGTTCCGCCCGAACACCGACGTCCACGACTACGAGGTCAAGATGCGCAACGTCACCCGCTTCCTCGAAGCCGGCGACAAGGTGAAGGTCACCCTGCGCTTCCGCGGCCGCGAGATGGCGCACCAGAACCTCGGCCGCGAGCTTCTGGAGCGTGTGGCGAGCGACGTCGAGGGTCTCGGCAAGGTCGAGAACATGCCCAAGATGGAAGGCCGTCAGATGGTCATGATGATCGGCCCTGCCCGGTAGACCACGAAAGCCATTGCCCGACGAACCGAGGCGCGCCCTGGCGGCGCGCCTTTTTTCGTGCCGGGAGGCGCGTCGCGCCGATGGGTTCGGCGTGGGGTTCGGCGTGCCGGTGCCCCCCGCATCCCGCGACCGGCACGGTGCTGTCCGCGTGCCGCACCGGCGCGGCCCTTCTCCCGCGGGGCCAGCCTCGGGCCAAGATCGTCCCCGCGCGTCCCCGCTCCGCCCTGCAAGGTCGTGGCGGCGCGCGTGCTCCCGGACCTGCAGGGCCTCCTGCGCGCCGCATCGACCTCGGCTCAGGACAGGATATCGCCAGTGGACGCAGAGAAGGCCGATCGAGCGCTCGCCGCCGCCGCAGCGAAACTGGCCACATCCGTGGCGTCGGACAACCGTATCCGCTGCGGGGCGGCGGGCCGCGCCTGAACGCGCCCCGCCCGCCCCGCGCCAGCCCTCAGCTCGCCGCGGCGACCGCCCGGCCGGTCATCACCTTCACGAGGTGCGCGCGGTACGCGCCCGACCCGTGGAGGTCGGAGATCATGTCGCCGGACGGCGGCGCCACGTCCGCAAGCGCGTCCGCCGAGAAGGACCCGTTCAGCGCCTCCTCGGCTTCCGTCCAGCGGAACACGCCATCCGAGGACGCGCCCGTCACGGCCACGCGCACCCCATCCGCGAACTTCGCGACGAAGACGCCCACCAGCGCGAAGCGCGAGGCCGGCTGGATGAACTTCTGGTAGCTCGCCTTTTCCGGCACCGGGAAACGCACCTCGGTTATGATCTCGCCCTCCTCGAGCGCGGTCGTGAACATGCCGTCGAAGAAGTCGTCTGCCGCGATGTCGCGCGTGTTGGTCCTGACGGTCGCGCCGGATCCAAGGACGGCGGCCGGATAGCACGCCGAGGGGTCGTTGTTGGCCAGCGATCCGCCGATCGTGCCGCGGTTGCGCACCGCGGGGTCGCCGATGCGGCCGGCCATCGAGGCGAGCGCGGGGTAATGCGCCGCCGCCTCCGCCGCAACCCGCGCATGGGACGTGCCGCCGCCGATGCAGACCTCGCCCGCGTCGGACAGGCACACGCCCTTCATCTCGGGGATGCCCGTCAGGCTCACCAGCGTCTCGGGCGCGGCGAGGCGCTGCTTCATCGTCGGCAGAAGCGTCTGCCCGCCGCCAAGCGCCTGCGCGCCCTCGTGGCCGAGCGCTGCCACCGCCTCGGCGATCGTTGAGGGTTTGGAAAACTCGAAGTCGTACATGGTCTCTGTCTCCTCGAAGGGACCTCGCCCTTCATCTTTCCCGAAATACGCGATCCCGGCGCCGGCCTCCAGCGGCGGCGCCGGGTCGGCGCGGTTCATCCCTGCATCGCGGCCCAGACGCGCGACGGCGTCAGCGGCATGTCGATATGCGCGACATGGGTCATGCCGCCCCTGTGCAGGGCGTCGATGACCGCGTTGACCACCGCCGGCGGCGAGCCGATGGCCCCGGCCTCGCCGCAGCCCTTCACGCCCAGCGGGTTGTGCGTGCAGGGCGTCGCGCAGGAATGGTCCACATCCACGAAGGGCAGGTCCGCCGCTCGCGGCATCGTGTAGTCCATGTAGGACGCCGTCAGAAGCTGGCCGTTCTCGTCGTAGACCGTGTGCTCGATCAAGGCCTGTCCGATGCCCTGCGCGACCCCGCCATGAACCTGGCCTTCCACGACCATCGGGTTCATCACGTTGCCGAAGTCGTCGGCGCAGGTGAAGGACATGACCTCCACGCGCCCCGTCTCGGGATCGACCTCCACCTCGCAGAGATAGGCCCCGGCGGGATAGGTGAAGTTGTTGGGATCGTAGAACGCCGTCTCCTCCAGTCCCGGCTCGAGCGTCTCGAGCGGGTAGTTGTGCGGGACGTAAGCCGAGAAGGCGATCTCGCCGAAGGTCTTGGCCCGGTCGGTCCCGGCCACCGCGAAGCTGCCGTTCTCGAAGGCGATGTCTCCTTCCGAAGCTTCCAGCATGTGCGCGGCGATCTTCTTGCCCTTCTCGATGATCTTGTCGAGCGCGCGGTCCATCGCCGAGCCGCAGACGGCCAGCGACCGCGACCCGTAGGAGCCCATGCCGAAGGGGATCTTCGAGGTGTCGCCATGCACGATCTCGACGCTGTCCTCGGGGATGCCAAGCTTCTCGGCCACCACCTGCGCGAACACCGTCTCGTGGCCCTGCCCGTGGGAATGCGCCCCCGTCATCACCTGGATCGTGCCGGTCGCGCTGACCCGGACGGTGGCCGCGTCATAGAGGCCCACGCGCGATCCCAGCTGCCCCACGAGGTGCGACGGCGCAATCCCGCAGGCCTCTATCCATGTCGACAGGCCCATGCCCCTCAGCTTGCCGCGCGCCGCGCTCTCGGCCACCCGCGCCTCGAAGCCCGAGACGTCCGCCATCTCCAGCGCGCGGTCCAGCGTCGCCTGGTAGTTGCCGGTGTCGTAGACCAGCCCCACCGGCGTGGTGTAGGGAAACTGGTCGGGCGTCAGCAGGTTCCTGCGCCGCACCTCCACGGGGTCGAGACCCAGCTCGCGCGCCATCTTGTCCACGGCCCGCTCGATCGAATAGGTGGCCTCCGGCCGCCCGGCGCCGCGGTAGGCGTCGACCGGAGCGGTATTGGTGAAGACCGCCTTCAGGTTCACGTAGACATGCGGCACCTTGTAGGGACCGGCCATCAGCGTGCCGTGCAGGAAGGTCGGCGTCGCCGTCGAGAAGTTCGACAGGTAGGCGCCGACATTGGCCAGCGTGCTGGTGCGGATGGCGAGGATCTCGCCCTCCTTCGTCGCCCCGATCTCGATCGTGGTGACGTGGTCGCGGCCATGCGCGTCGCTGAGGAAACTCTCGGTCCGCTCCGCCGTCCAGCGCACCGGGCGGCCCAGCTTGCGCGCCGCCGCGAGCACCAGCGCCTCCTCGCCGTAGTGGTAGATCTTCGAGCCGAAGCCCCCGCCCACGTCGGGCGCCACCACCGTCAGCTTGTGCTCGGGGATGCCAAGAACGAAGGCGCAGACCAGCAGCTTGGTCAGGTGCGGGTTCTGGCTCGTCGTGGTCAGCTTGTAGTCGCCCGTTCCGGGGTTGTACTCGCCGATCGAGGCGCGCGGCTCCAGAGCGTTCGGGACAAGGCGGTTGTTCACCAGCTCCAGCGTCGTGACGTGCGGCGCGTCCTTCAGCGCCTGGTCCACGGCGTCGCGGTTGTCCTCGATCCAGCCCCAGTCGAAGCAGACGTTGTCGGGGATCTCGTCATGCACCCGGTTGTCCGCGTCCGCGACCGCCGCCGCCATGTCGACGACGGCCGCAAGCTCCTCGATCTCGGTGCCGGCCGCGACCGCCTCCGCGGCGTCCCTCGCCTGCGCGTAGGTCTCGGCGACCACCGCGGCATAGGCGTCGCCGACGTGGCGCACCTTGCCATGGGCGAGCACCGGGCGCTTGGGCTCGCGCATCGGTTCGCCGTCGCGCGAATGGATGAGCCAGCCGGCGGGGTTGCCGCCCACCTCGGCGAAGTCCTCTCCGGTGAACACCGCCTGCACGCCCGGCATCGAAAGCGCCTTGGACGTGTCGATCGACACGATCTTCCCGTGCGCGACCGTCGAGCGGACCATGACGGCATGAAGCTGCCCCTGCATCGCCATGTCGTCGGTGTACTGGCCGCGTCCCGTCAGGAAACGCACGTCCTCGCGGCGCTTGGATCTCGCGCCTATTCCATGATCCTTGGGCATGGACTTCCTCCCTGTGATATCGCCCCCAGGCCCGCCACCATAGGGGGCCACCGGGGTTCATGGGGCCTCCCCGCCCCCTTCATCTTTCCGAAAATACGCGTCTCCCGGCCGGAAGCCGGGCAATCCGCCTATTCGGCCGCGACCGCGGAGACGTCCTGCCCCGAAGCCGCCATCACCGCCTTGACGATGTTGTGGTAGCCCGTGCAGCGGCAGATGTTGCCCTCGAGGTATTCGCGGATCTCGGCCTCGTTGGGCCGCGGGTTCTCCTTCAGGAGCGCGGTCGCCGACATCACCATGCCCGGCGTGCAGAAGCCGCATTGCAGGCCGTGATGGTCCTGAAATGCCTGCTGCACGGCCGAAAGCGTGCCGTCGGGGGCGGCCACGCCCTCGATCGTGACGATCTCCGCCCCGGCGGCGTCGAGCGCCAGCACAGTGCAGGCCTTCACCGGCTCGCCGTCCATGTGCACCACGCAGGCGCCGCACTGGCTGGTGTCGCAGCCGACATGCGTGCCCGTGAGCCGCAGGCCCTGCCGCAGAAATTCCGAAAGGAGGGTCCGCCCCTCCACATCGCCGGAGACGGGTTTCCCGTTCACCGACATCGCTACCTCGGTCATACAATGCCTCCCTTGGTCATCACCGGGATCATGCACCCTTCGCCGGACCCCGAAAAGGGGTTTTCGCCCCCTCGCGTGGAAGTGTTCCGCAATGGGCCTTCTCCTCGGTCGCATGCGCCCGCAGCCGGCGGGCGCCGGCCGCGGATCAGGTCGCGGGACCGCTCTCAGATCTCCTCGGCGAGGAATTCCAGAAGGCCTGCGAAACTGTCGATGGCCGCCGCCTCGACGTAGTCGTCGGAGCCCGGCACCGTGAAGGAATGCCGCGCGCCGCCGTAGATGCGCGCGTCGTGCGGGATGCCGGCTTCGACCAGCTCGTCCATCACCGCCGCCAGATCGGCAATGCCCGACACCGGGTCCGCGGAGCCGTGGAAGAACATGACCGGCGCGCCCGTCGCCATCGACCAGTCCTGTCCCTCGGGCGTGGGCAGGCCGCCGTGGAAGCTGACGAACCCGTCGAGCGCGGCGCCCGCGCGCGCCGCCTCCAGCACCGCCGCGCCGCCGAAGCAGTAGCCGATCATCACCATGTTGCCGGTCGCGCCGGGAATGTCCGCGGCGGCCGCGATCGAGCCCATCAGCCGTTCGCGGAACAGCGCGCGGTCGGCATAGAGCTCGCCCGACAGGGCGCGGTACTCCTCGAAGCCCTGCGGGTCGGTGTCGGCGCCGTAGACGTCGATGGCGAAGGCCGTGTAGCCCGCCTCGGCCAGCATCCGCGCGCGGCTTTCCTCGTACTCGGTCATGCCGTCCCAGTCGTGCACGATCAGGACGGTGCCCATCGGCTCGCGCGCGGTGTCGGTGGCGACGTAGCCTTCGAACTCGGTGCCGTTCACGGTGTAGGTGACGTATTGCCCGGTCACCTCCGCCACGAGGGGCAGCGGCGCGATGGCGACGGCGAGGGCCGTGGCGGCGATCAGGGATCTGGCGTGCATGGGGATCTCCGTTTCCTGTTCAGGGGGGCCATGCACCACGACATAGGGCGGCGCGGAGTGCGTCAAGCCGCCGCGCCCTCAGCGCCGCGGCCCGTCGCGCGGCTGGGGCCGCGTCGGAATTTCCTTCAGAAGGCCGCCCACGCCCATCGCCGCGATGTCCGTCGAGGTCACCGGCACGCCGCAGGCCACCCGCTCCAGCACCCAGTCCGCCCCGTTGAGCGCGGGCGAACGCGCGCATCCCGGCAGGCCGATGACCGGGCGCGCGCCGATCTCGCCCAGAAACAGCAGGTTGCCCGGATCGACCGGCATCCCGAAGCGGATCAGCCGCCCCCCCGCCCGCACGAGGCCCGAGGGCGCCACGTCCCCGGCATCGGACGTGGCCGAACCCGTCAGGATGAGCGACAGCCCCGCCGTCGCCCGACCCAGCGCCGCCGCGACCGCGCCCGCCTCGTGTTCGACCGTCTCCACGCCCGCAAGCGCCATCCCCAGCGCCTCGAGCCGGCCCGCCACGGCCGCGATCCCCTTCTCGTCGCGCCGCGCGGGCGCGCCGGACACCCGGGTCACGATCAGGTCCGCGTCGCGCAGCACGGGCGGCAGGCGACGGAGCGCGCCCGCGCCGGCGCGGCAGGCCGCGTCGAGATGCGCCGCGGCCACGGCGTAGGAGATGATCTTGACCGTGCCGACCATCGTGCCGTCGGCGACGCGCTGCCATGGCGGCACCGTCGCCAGCGTGATCATCGGATCGACCGCGTTGAGGCGGTGGATCGCCTCCGCGTCGAGCGCGACGATGCCGGGACCGGTGGCGCGGATGTTGACCCGCCCGGTGAAGGCCGCGTCGAGCTGCAGCCCCGCCGCCGCCGGGTCCCCCACCAGCGCTTCGGCCAGACGCCGGGCGGCCGCGTTCTCGTCCACGTCGCCCGGATCGAGGGTCGCGACAGTGACCTCGGCGATGCCCGCCTCGGCGAGCGCCAGCAGATCCTCGCGCCGCAGGACGCGCCCCTTGCCGAGCCTGCCGCCCGGAAGCTGCAGCGAATAGGCGAGAAGCCCGCCCTCGGCCTTCGCCACGGGGACCGGCCCGAACTTCATGGCCGCCTGAGGCGCTGCGTGATCTCGGCCATGATCGATACCGCGATTTCGCCCGGTCCCCGCGCGCCGATGTCGAGGCCGACGGGCGCGTGGATGCGGGCGATCTCGTCGTCGGCGAAGCCTGCCTCGCCGAGGCGCGCCACGCGTTTGGCGTGGGTCCGTGTCGAGCCCAGGCAGCCGAGGTAGAACGCCTCCGAGCGCAGCGCGCGCCCGATCGCGGGATCGTCGAGCTTGGGGTCGTGGGTGAGCGTCACGACGGCGGTGCGCGCGTCGATGCCGAGCGCGTCGAGCGCATCGTCCGGCCAGTCCTCGACCACGCGCTCGCCCGGAAAGCGGGTGTCCTGGGCGAAGGCGGGGCGCGGATCGACGAGGGTGACGTCGTAGCCGGTCATCCGCGCCATCGGCAGAAGCGCCTGCGCGATATGCACCGCGCCCACGACGATCATCCGCAGCGGCGGGTTGTGGACGTGCACGAAGGTCGCGCCGTCCTCCTCCATGCCGGAGCGGTCGGCGCGGAAGCGCGCGTCCCAGGCCTCGCGCGGGTCGAGGCGGCGCGCGCCCGTCGCGGTGTCCACGACATAGGCGACCGGCCGCCGCTCGGCGCGCGCCGACACCAGGTCCTGCAAGAGGCCCTCGGGCAGCGCGCGGCCCACAGGCTCCAGCCAGACGCGGATGCGCCCGCCGCAGGCGAGGCCGACGGCGAAGGCCTCGTCGTCGGAGACGCCGAATTCCAGCATCTTCGCCGCGCCGCTGCCGACGGCGTCCATCGCCTCGACCACCACCGCGCCTTCCACGCAGCCGCCCGAGACCGAGCCCGCCATCTCGCCCTCGCCCGAGATCGCGAGCTGGCTGCCGACGGGACGCGGCGCGGAGCCCCATGTCTCCACCACGGTGGCGAGGACCGCGCCCTTGCCCGCGCGGTGCCACTCCAGCGCCCGTTCGGGCATGTTCTCGAGGTCAGGTGCCATCATGTGCCTCCCGGTCCGACACTACGCCCGGCATTCGCACAGGCAACTCCGATTCTCGTCGCGCCCTGCAGGCCGGGCGCGCGGGGCGTATTTGGAGAAAGATGAAGGGACACGCGGCGTCATGCACCGGAGAGCTGGCGCATCAGGCGGGTCTTCTCGCCGGTGTCGCCGGGCCGGCTTATCGCGTCGGCGAGGCCCGCGAGCGCGGCGATGTTGTGGCCGGCGCGAAACGAATCGACATGGGGCAGCATGGCGCGGATGCCGGCCGCGCGCGGCGCGAAGCCGTCCCAGCGCAGGAGCGGGTTCACCCAGACGAGGCGGCGGCAGGAGAGCTGCAGGCGCTCCATCGCCGCCTCGAGGCGGTCGGGCTCGTCGCGGTCGAGGCCGTCGGTGATGAGTAGCACGATCGCCCCCTGCCCCAGCACCCGCCGACCCCAGTCGCGGTTGAAGGTCTCAAGGCAGGCGCCGATCCGGGTGCCGCCCTCCCAGTCCTGCGCCTCGGCGCCGGCGGCCGCGAGCGCCGCGTCCACGTCGCGGCGGTCGAGGTGGCGGGTGATGTTGGTCAGCCTCGTGCCGAAGGTGAAGGCGTGCACCTTCGACCAGCCCCCGTCGCGGCGGTTGGCGACGGCGTGCAGGAAGTGCAGGACGGCGCGGGAATAGGACGACATCGAGCCCGAGATGTCGCAGAGCGCGACGAGCGCGGGCCAGCGGGGGCGCGGGCTTTTCATCTCGAAGCCCGTGATCTCGCCGCCCTGCCGCAGCGAGCGGCGCAGGGTGCGCGGCCAGTCGGGCGCGCGCCCCGAGCGCGCGGCCATCGCGCGGCGGCTGGGGATCGGGCGGAGATCGAGCGACATGCGCGCCAGCACGCGCCGCGCCTCGGCCATCTCCTGAAGGGTCATCTGCTCGAAATCGAGGGTCTTGAGGCGTTCCTCCCGGCTCATGGTGAGGCTCGCGTCGATCTCGATCTCGGCGCTTTCGCCGCCGGGGTCGGGCATGTCCGGCAGGTCGGGCGCCCGCCCGTCGAGCAGCGCCTCGGCCGCGCGCCGCTCGGCGGCCTGCGCGAGACGCTCCTCGGAGACGCCCTGCATGGAGGGCAGCAGGAGCGACATCATGTGTTCGAGATACCGCGGATCGCGCCAGTAGAGGCGGAAGATCTGCGCAAAGACCGGCCGGTGTTCGGGCCGCGAGGTGAAGCAGGCGCGCAGCGCGTAGAAGAAGTCGCGCCGGTCGGTGAAGCCCGCCGCCTCCACGGCGCGGATCGCGTCGGCGACGCGGCCGGGCCCGGCGGGCAGGCCCGCCTTGCGCAGCGCGCGGGCAAAATGCACGACGTTGCGCACGAGCCGGGGATTGTCCGGCAGATCCAGGGGGGCAAGCTCGGTCATCGGACCGAACCTAGGCGCGCCGGCCCCGCTTGGCCAGCGCGCCCGGCGCGTTTCAGTAGCTCAGTTCCGTCACGAGGAGCTGGGCGGGATTGTTCGACGATCTGTAGTAGCTGCCGGTCCAGATGTCGTACTGGCCCTGCATCGGGTTGGTGAAGGTGATGGCCGAGTTCGTGCCCCGGTAGTCGTCGTTGAAGTGCCAGGTGCCGTCGGGGGCGTTCACGAGCAGGATCGTGTCGACGTTCGAGCGCGCCTCGAGGGCGATGGTCAGCTGCCCGGTCGGCGACGTGCCGGTGTACTGGAAGCGGAAGTCGGGGCGCGAGATGACGAAGCCGGGCCAGCTGAAGCCGCAGCCCTGCAGGCTGACGGTGCCGCCGGCCGTCACGTTGCGCACCCAGGGGTCGGGCATGAAGTTCGCGGGCACGTTCGCGCTCCCGAACACCGTTGGATTGTTGTAGCTGGGACAGGCCGTTGCGGCCGCGGCCGACAGCGACAGGGACATGGCCGCAAGGCCTGCGCCCGCGAGGAGGCGACGTGCGATCTTCATCTTGGGGAAAACTCCGGGTCCGTTGCGTTCAGGCGCGGAGGTTACCCGACGATATGGCGAAAATGGCATCGGATTTCGGCGCCGAGCGGGTCTTTTGCGGCGCAATCGGGGCTCAGGCGGTCTCGGCGGCCACCTCGTCGAGAAGCCGCCTGGCCGCGGAGCCCTGAAGCTTCTGGATGTCGTCCTGGTATTTCAGGATCGCGCCCAGCGTGTCGGCGATGACCTCGGGCGACAGCTCGATCACGTCGAGCGCGAGCAGGCACTTCGCCCAGTCGATGGTCTCGGCGACGCCGGGGCGCTTGAAGAGGTCCTCGGAGCGCAGGCGCTGGACGAAGGCCACGACCTGGCGCGAGAGGGCCTCGGAGGCCTCGGGCACTCGGGATTGCAGGATCGCCATCTCGCGGTCGATGTCGGGGTAGTCGACCCAGTGGTAGAGGCAGCGGCGCTTGAGAGCGTCATGGACCTCGCGGGTGCGGTTCGAGGTCACGACGACGATGGGGGGCTCGGGCGCGCGGATGGTGCCGATCTCGGGGATCGTCACCTGGAAGTCGGACAGCGCCTCGAGCAGGAAGGCCTCGAAGGGCTCGTCGGTGCGGTCGAGCTCGTCGATCAGCAGCACGGGCGCGCCGGCGGGATCGGGGCGCATCGCCTGCAGGAGCGGACGCTCGATCAGGTAGTCTGGGCCGAAGAGTTCCCGGCGCAGCAGGTCCTTGTCGGCGCCGCCCTCGGCCTCGGCGGAACGGATCGCCACCATCTGCGCGGCGAAGTTCCACTCGTAGACCGCCGACGAGGCGTCCAGCCCCTCGTAGCACTGCAGCCGGATGAGCCGCCGGCCGAGACCGGCGGCGAGCGCCTTGGCGATCTCGGTCTTGCCGGTGCCAGCCTCGCCCTCGAGGAACAGGGGACGGCCGAGGCGCAGCGCGAGGAAGGTCACGGTCGCAAGCGAGCGTCCGCAGACATAGCCTTGATCGCCAAGGATTTTCTGCACCTCGTCTATGCTCGATGGCGTCATGGAGCCTCCGCTTGGGGTTGGCGCACATGAAGGCCGCGCGGGCGCATCCGGTCAACCCCCCGCGGGGCTTGCGGCGATGGCGTGGCACGGCGGTCTTTTAAAAGCCCCAACCCGTCCACAGCTTTGCAACAGTCGCGTTTCAGGAGTATCCAGTGAAGCCGCGGTCCCGCAGCCGCCGTTTGCCGAAGGATGACGATGCACATGCATGACAAGGCCTCCTCCTCGTGGAAGAGCGGGCTTGGCCGCGACACCTGGATGCGCCGCATCGCGCAGATCGGGGCGGAACACGGATTGTACGACAGGATCGGGAAGCGCCATCTCGGTCTCTACGTCGAGGAGGGCGAGACGCTGCTCGTGGCCTTCGACCGGGCCGACCGCGTCTGGTCCGAGGCGCCCGACGGCCTGCCCGCGGGCTTCGAGATGGTGCGCCGCCGGTCGTGGTCGCTTCTGTCCATCATGGCGGTCGGCGAGACCTGGTTCCGCGACCCCGCGCTGGAGCGGTTCTTCAGCGTGCTCACCGCGGGCGGCATCCTGAGGCGGTATTCCAGCGTCGTGTTCTACGGCGTCGGACCGGAATGCGGCTTCGCGGCCTGCGTGCATTCGGCGACGATGCCCGGCGCACGGGTGCTCGCGGCCAGCCCCGTCGCGACGCTGAACCACGCGGACGTCCCCTTCGAGCGGCGGTTCCGCGCCGCGCGCAGGCTGGATTTCACAGGACCCTCCGGGAACGCGCCGCTCGCCCTTCGAAGCGCCTCGGACGCGCTCGTGCTCTATGATCCGGCCGAAACGGCGGACGCGGCTCAGGCCGCGCTCTTCAACGGCGCGAACACGACGCGGGTGGGCCTGCCCCATGCGGGGCGCGACTTCGAGGCGATCCTGCACGGCGAGGAGGCGGCGGTGCCGCTCCTGCGCATGTTGAGCCGCGGCAGGTGCGATCCCGCCCGCGTGCGCGCCGCGCTCAAGGGTCCGTGCCGCGAGGCTCCGGGCACGATGATCCGCAGGGCGCGGGCCGCGATGGTTCAGGGCCATTCCGGGCGCGCGGCCCTGATCGCGCGGCACGGCTACGCGGCCAGCGGGGACCGGCGCCTCGGCGCGCTTCTCACCGAGATCGAGGCGCGCCGGAAAGAGGACCTTTCGGAGACGGAAACCGCCTGAGGACGCGCGCTCAGAGGCCGCCCGCCTCGCGCACGAAGGCCACGACCTCGTCGATGCCCTCGCCGTGGCGCAGGCTCGCCATCACGAAGGGCCGGCCTGCGCGCGCCGCCGCCGCGTCCGAGGCGAGCCGCTCGCGGTCGACGCCGACATGGGGGGCGAGGTCGACCTTGTTGACGATCAGCAGGTCCGAGCGCGTCACCCCCGGCCCCTTCTTGCGCGGTATGTCCTGGCCCGCGGCGGTGTCGATGACATAGAGCGTCAGGTCCGCGAGCTCGGGCGAGAAGGTCGCGGCAAGATTGTCGCCGCCCGATTCGATGAAGATCACGTCGAGGTCGGGAATGCGCGCGCGGAACTCGGCAACGGCGGCGAGATTGATCGAGGCGTCCTCGCGGATCGCGGTATGCGGGCAGCCGCCCGTCTCGACGCCCCGGATGCGCTCGGCCGGAAGCGCCTGAACGCGCAGCAGGTATTCGGCGTCCTCGGCGGTGTAGATGTCGTTGGTGATGACCGCGACGGAGTACCGGTCCGACATCGCGCGGCACAGCCTTTCGGTCAGCGTGGTCTTGCCCGCGCCGACAGGTCCGCCGATGCCCACGCGCAAAGGTCCGTTCTCGCTTGCCATGCCAATCGTGTCTCCTGTCTGGCGCCCGTCACGTCCGGAACAGGCGCACCTCCTGCGTCTCGTGTTCCATCGCCGCGAGGTCCGCGCCGAAGGCCGCGCCGCCCAGCGCCTCCTCCACCGCGTCGGGCGACACCCGCGCGGCGTCGGACGCCACCCGCTCGATGACGGGGGCGAGCGCGGCCAGCACCCTCTGCCCCTCGGCCTGCCCCAGCGGCACGAAGCGAACCGCGACCGAGACCAGCGCGCCGGCGAAGGCGTGCAGGAACAGCGCGGCTACCGTTTCGGGCGGAAGCGACAGGCCCCGCGCCGCCTCGGCCACGGCGAGCGGATAGGGCCTGTCCGGCCCGCCCGCCCCCATCGCGCGCAGCGTGGCGGCGAAGGCCGCGCCCTGCGCGCGCGTCTCCTCCCAGCGCTCGGCCGAGCCCGCGAGCGCCCGGGCGACATCCGACAGCGCGTCGAGGTCCGCGTCCGGCGCCATCGCGGCGGCCAGAAGGATCGCGTCCGTCCGCCCGCTGCCCGCCTGGAGGACCGTGGCGATCCAGCCCTCCGCCGTCGCCCCGTCGCAGACGCGGCCCGCCGCGATCGCGGCCTCCAGCCCGTGCGAATAGGCATAGGCCGAGACTGGGAAGGAGGGCGACAGCCATTGCGTCAGCCTAAGAAGGTCGGACGGTGCGGACGTCATGGATGCGAATGGGAGTGGCCGTGCCCGTGGTCATGCCCGTGCCCGTGGTCATGGCCGTGGGTGCGTCCGTGGCCGTAGGCGCCGCCTTCGGGCGTGAAGGGTCCCTCGACCGTCTCGACGCCCGCGCCGAGGCCGCGAAGCATACCGGCCAGCACATGGTCGTCGCGGATCAGCAGGTGATCCGGCGCGACCTCGCAAGGCGTGTGGCGGTTGCCGATGTGCCACGCCAGTCGCGCCAGGTCGCCCGTCACCTTCAGAAGCGGCTCGGGCGCTGCGGCGATCTCGATCAGGGTGCCGTCCACGGCCTCGAGCGCGTCACCCGCATCCAGCGAGACCGTCTCGGACAGGTCGACCAGCACCGCGCGGCCGGATTGCGCAACAAGGCGCTTGCGCCGCAGGAACCGGCCCTCGTAGTCGAGAACCAGCCTCTCGGACGGCTGTCCCGTCCAGTGGCCCGCACGGCGCACGCGGCCGGCGCGAAGGTCATCCGCCATGATCTCTCTCCGAAGGTCGCGGCAAGGCCCCGGCTCCACGATGGACCGAAGCTCGGACAACACGATAGGGGCGATGGCCGCGCGCGCAATCCCCCTTCTGCCGCGATGCGGCATCGTGAGGGCGGCGGCAGCCGCGCCGAGGCGCATGCGCCGCGAGGCGGGAGATGTCAGGACCGGCGGCGGAGGGCCGCAAGCCCCGCCAGCGCCAGCGGGAGCAGCGCCGCGGCCGGCGGCAGGGGAACGTTCGGCAGGCCCTCCACGCTCCAGGAGAGGATCGTGTATTCGTCCACGCGATCCTGCTCGCCGCAGAAGCCCGGAGGCGGGTTGCTCGGAGCGCAGGAGTAGTCATACCAGTCTCCGTCGATCACGCGATACGTCGACCCGTAGAATTCGTAAGACGATTCGATGGGGCCGAAATATCCCGAAAACGCGCCTGTATCCCAGTCCACCCTGATGTCCACATACGCGTCCCGGAGGCCGCCATCCAGAAGCCCGTCGACGATCCGCCCGTAGGGCTCGTCTGCGATCAGCGTGACGTGAAGCGTCCGGATCCTCCCGGCATCGGCGGTGAAACCGGGCCAGTCCATCGGATAACATGCCGAGCCGTAACTGCATGTCCCGCTGATGTCGTAGATATCGTCCTCGGTCTCGAGGTCGGGGATCAGAAGGCTACGGTAATAGTAGCCCTCGTAGCGAATTTGCAGCTCGTATTCGAGGGTGAGCGCTTCCGCGCCACCGCACCCGAGAATCGCGGCGGCGGCAAGGAATGCAGGCGGCCGAACAGCCCTGACTGGAGACTTCGAAAACCGTCCCACCACGACGTCCTCCCCGGATTGCGCGCGGTCTGCGCGTCGGCGACCTGGGCAGAACGCGCGCCGCGCAAGACGGTTCCGGGGCGTGGGCGATAGGTCGCGTGGGCGATAGGTCGCGGGGTCGGCGCCCCCGTAACCGGGACGACGCCGTCGAGGTGGAAAGGACGCGCCGTGACAGGCGCTCGGCCGACAGGGGCTCCCCGGTGCACCCCGGGGGCAGGCCTCAATACATGAAATACCGCTGCGCCAGAGGCAGCTCGCGCGCGGGCTCGCAGGTCAGCAGCTCGCCGTCGGCCCGCACTTCGTAGGTCTCGGGGTGCACGTCCACCTTGGGCGTCGCGGAGTTGTGGATCATGTCGGCCTTGCGCACCTTGCGGATGCCCTCGACCGCGACCGTGTCCTTCGCGAGGCCCAGCGCATCGCGGATGCCCGACGCCTGCGCCGCGCCGCTCACGAAGGTCACGGCGGACCGCTCGACCGAGCGGCCGAAGGCGCCGAACATGGGCCGCGACCAGACCGGCTGCGGCGTCGGGATCGAGGCGTTGGGGTCGCCCATCTGGGCGCAGACGATCGTGCCACCGATCAGCACCATCTCGGGCTTCACGCCGAAGAACGCGCGGTTCCACAGCACCAGATCGGCGCGCTTGCCGACCTCGATCGAGCCGATGTGGCGCGACAGCCCGTGCACGATGGCGGGGTTGATCGTGTACTTGGCGACGTAGCGCTTCACGCGCGCGTTGTCGTTGTCGCCCGTCTCCTCCGGCAGGCGCCCGCGCTGCTTCTTCATCTTGTCCGCCGTCTGCCACGTGCGGATGATGACCTCGCCCACGCGGCCCATGGCCTGGCTGTCGGAGGCCATCACGGAAAACGCGCCCATGTCGTGCAGGATGTCCTCGGCGGCGATGGTTTCCTTGCGGATGCGGCTTTCGGCGAAGGCCACGTCCTCGGGGATCGAGCGGTCGAGGTGGTGGCACACCATCAGCATGTCGAGATGCTCTTCCAGCGTGTTGACGGTGTAGGGCATCGTGGGGTTGGTGGAGGACGGCAGGATGTTCTGGAACCCCACCACCTTCATGATGTCGGGGGCGTGCCCGCCGCCCGCGCCTTCGGTGTGGAAGGCGTGGATCGTGCGGTCGCCGATGGCCGCAAGCGTGTTCTCGACGAAGCCGCTTTCGTTCAGGGTGTCGGTGTGGATCATCACCTGGATGTCCATGTCGTCGGCGACCGAGAGACAGCAGTCGATGGCGGCGGGCGTCGTCCCCCAGTCCTCGTGAAGCTTCAGCGCGCAGGCGCCGGCCTCGATCTGCTCGACCAGGGCCGCGGGCCGCGAGGCGTTGCCCTTGCCCGCGAAGGCGAGGTTCATCGGGAAGGCGTCGGCCGCCTGAAGCATCCGCGCGATGTGCCACGGCCCCGGCGTGCAGGTCGTGGCGAGCGTGCCGTGCGCGGGGCCCGTGCCCCCGCCCAGCATCGTCGTCAGCCCCGAATGCAGCGCGTCCTCGATCTGCTGGGGGCAGATGAAGTGGATATGCGCGTCGAATCCCCCCGCCGTCAGGATGCGCCCTTCGCCCGCGATGGCCTCCGTGCCGGGGCCGATGATGATGTCCACGCCCGGCTGCGTGTCGGGGTTGCCGGCCTTGCCGATGCCCGCGATCCGCCCGTACTTCAGGCCCACGTCCGCCTTGTAGATGCCGCTGTGATCCACGATCAGCGCGTTGGTGATGACGGTATCCACCGCCCCCTCGGCGCGCGTCAGCTGCGACTGGCCCATGCCGTCGCGGATCACCTTGCCGCCGCCGAACTTGACCTCCTCGCCGTAGACCTGCGCGTTGGGCCCGTCCCCGCCCGTCAGCGCGCGCCCGACCGCCTCGGCCGTCAGGTCGCGCTCGACCTCGATGATCAGGTCGGTGTCGGCCAGCCGCACGCGGTCGCCCGTGGTGGGGCCATACATGTCGGCATAGGTCGAGCGGGGGATGCGGGTGGGCATGACGTGTGTTCCTCGGCGGGTGAATTGCCTGTCGCCGGCAAGCCTAGGACGCCGCCGTGTTGATCTCCAAGACAAAAGGCGCGCCGGACCCCGGCGGCGCGTCACTTGCCGAAGCATTGTGCACAAGCCGGGCGCCCCGGCGCTCTCGCGGCGCCCCACGTGGCGCCCCGATCGACGCACGACCTCTGCTATCATCGGCCCGGGCGCGGCTCGTGCGCTGAGTCGCGCCCCACAAGGGAGGAAGACATCATGAAAGCGTGCATTCAGGCGGCGGCGGCCGTCTGCCTCGTGGCGACGGCCGCCTCGGCAGAGCCGAGCGTCGAGCGCGGCGAATACCTTGTCCGGGGCATCGCGGGATGCGGCAACTGCCACACCCCGATGGGACCGCAGGGCCCGGTGATGGAGCAGGAGCTTGCGGGCCGTGTCGTCGAGGACATCGAACCGTTCCGCGCCGTCGCGCCCAACATCACGCCCGCCGGCCGCATAGCCGACTGGTCGGACGCCGAGTTCGTCCGCGCCATCCGCGAGGGCATCCGCCCCGACGGCTCGCTGATCGGGCCGCCAATGCCCTTCGCGATGTATCGCGGCCTGTCGGACGACGACGCGATGTCGATGGTCATGTTCCTGCGAACGGTGGCCCCGGTCGAGAACGACCCCGGCACGTCCGAGTACCGCATTCCCCTGCCGCCCGCCTACGGCCCCCCGATCGAGAGCGTCTCGGCGCCCACGCCCGGCGTGACGGCCGAATACGGCGCCTACCTCGCCGGGCCGGTCGCGCATTGCATGGAATGCCACACGCCGATGGGACCGCAGGGGCCGATGCTCGACACCGACCTCGGCCGCGGCGGGTTCGAGTTCCGCGGGCCGTGGGGCGTTTCCGTGGCGTCGAACCTGACCAGCCACGAGGACGGCCTGGCGGGGTATACCGACACCGAGATCGCGGCGATGATCACCCAAGGGATGCGCCCCGACGGCACGCCGATGATGCCGCCGATGCCCTACGGCCATTTCGCCGGGATCAGCGCCGACGACCTGTCCGCGATCATCGCCTACCTGCGCACCCTGCCCGCCCTGCCCGACGTGGGGTGACGGGAGCGCCATTGCGACGGAGCAAGGCGCGGGGGCGGCCTGCCGCCGCCCCCGCGCCATACCGCGCCCGCACGCGCAGACCCCAAAGGCCGGGCCGCACCGGCTCCGCCGTGGTTGCCCGGCACACGGGCACCGCCCGCGCGGCGGCCTCATGCCGTCCGCAAGGGGCCATGTTCAGGCGGCCGCGCCGGGGGGCCCGCTCAGGCCTCGAACGCCTTGTCGACCTCCACGCCCAGCGCGGTGACAAGCCCGTTCGTCTGCATCGCCATGCCGATCACCGCCACGAGTTCGGCGTGCATGTCGGGCGTCATGCCCTTGCCCTTCGCCGCAGCGGTGTGACTGTGGATGCAGTAGCGGCAGCCGTTGGCGGTGGAGACTGCGACGTAGATCATCTCCTTGACCAGCGGATCCAGCGCGCCGGGCGCCATCACCACCTTCAGCCTGTCCCACAAGGCCCTGAGCGTCGCCGGGTCATGCGCCATCGCGCGCCAGAAGTCGTTGACGTGGTCCGTGCCGCGAAGGGCACGGATCTCGCCGAAGACCTCCGCCGCCGCGGGCGAAAGCTCGGCATCCGACAGAAGCGGGACCGTGGCCATCAGACCAGCGCCATGATCCGCGCGGGTCCGCCCGTGCCGCCGCGCACCTTGGGCGCGCCGACCATGAGCGTGGCCCCCGAGGCTGGCATCATGTCGAGACCGGCCAGCGCCTCGATCCCGTAGCGGCCCGCCGGCAGCCACGCGTAGTGCGTCGCGAAATCGGGCGACGGCCCGTGGTCCAGCGACAGCGTGTCGACCGCCATCGCGACGGCGTTCGTGCGCTCCAGCAGCATCTGCGTGGCCTCGATGTGGAAGCCGGGAAAGTGCAGCCCGCCGGCATCGTCCGCCCCGCGGAACGCCGAAGACCCCGCCTTCGCCGCCCAGCCCGAATTCATCGCGACGCAGGCGCCGTCGGGGATGTCGCCATTGGCCGAGATCCACGCCATCAGGTCGTCGGGCGTGACCTGCGCGTCGGCGTTTCCGGCCGCCTTCTCGCGGATGTCGATGACGCAAAGCGGACAGGCGAGGCTCTCCACCGGGATCTCCGCGACCGAGGCGCCGTCGGCCGAGAAATGCAGCGGCGCGTCGATATGCGTGCCGGTGTGCTCGTTCAGCGTCAGGACATAGAGGTTGTAGCCGTCCGAGCCGATGTCGAACTGCTTGTCGTAGGCGATGCCGGGCGCGCCCCCGAAGGTCGGAAACTCCTCGGACAGCTCGTGCGTCATGTCATGGACCGTCCGCGGCGCCTGCGCGAAGACCGGCTGCGCCGCGCCCAGGCCCATCGCCCCCGCGCCCGCGGCGGCCGCCGCGCTGCCCCTGAAGAAGTCGCGGCGCGACAGCATCCGCTCCTTCACGCTTTCCATCACGCAAACGTCGCACATCGGCTGGTTCCTCCTGTTCGTGGTTGCCGTCCTTGCAGGACGCGGGCCACGCCCCCGCCCTTCTTTCCCTGCCGCGCCGCCCGAACCCGGCTCAGGCGGGCCAGTTCCTGCGCCCGCGCCCCTCGAGCCGCGCGCGATTGTCCCGCACCCGGCGCGTCAGCGGGTCCACGGCCGCGGAGATCACCTCCGGCGCGCCCTGCCCGCGCATCGCGGCCTCCGCCGCCCGCCCCAGCGCCTCGGCGAAGGCCTCGGGCTTTTCGCGGAACGCACGCCAGCCCTCGTCGAAGGGCGTGTTCCACGCCCCGGCCGCACCCAGCCCGCGCAGCCACAGAACCGCATGCACCTCGACGCCGAGGCGCGCCATCTGCGCGCCCGCCCGCCAGGCGTCGAAGGGCGTGATCCCCTTCAAAGCCGGCCCATGACCCGGGCGTTGAAGCCCCAGACCTCGCGCCCGCCGCCATAGGGAACCAGCGTCACCTCGCGCGTCTGCCCGGGCTCGAACCGGACCGCGGTTCCCGCGGCGATGTCGAGCCTGTGGCCCTGCGCGGCCGCGCGGTCGAAGTCCAGAGCAGCGTTCGTCTCGGCGAAATGGTAGTGGCTGCCCACCTGCACCGGCCGGTCACCCGTGTTCGAGACCGTCAGCACCAGCGGCGCGCGCCCAGCGTTCAGCTCGATGTCGCCATCTGCCGTGATGATTTCACCGGGGATCATCGCGTTCCGCCTCCGCCTTGCACCGCCGAGAGGATGCGTTTTCCGAAAATGCCCAGAAGCGCCCCGAGAAGCAGCGCGAAGGACGAGCCGCCGCCGCTGAGAAGCGCCGCGGCCAGCAGCAGGATCACCAGCGTGAGCAGGTCCATCTCGGCCTGCTCCACCGGGATCTTCGACAGCGCCACGTTCTCCATGGCCTGCCGGACGTAGGGCTCGGCCAGGGGCGTCAGCGCACCTGCCGCAAGCCCGAGCAGAAAGGTGAATATCATCGCGCCTTCCTCCCTTCAGCGGATCGGATGGTGGACGGTCACAAGCTTCGTGCCGTCGGGAAAGGTCGCCTCCACCTGCACGTCGTGGATCATCTCGGGGATCCCGTCCATGCACTGGTCCGCGGTGACGACATGGGCGCCCGCCTCCATCAGCTCGGCGACCGAGCGCCCGTCGCGCGCGCCCTCCACCACGAAGTCGGTGATCAGGGCGATCGCTTCGGGATGGTTCAGCTTCACGCCGCGCAACAGGCGGCCCCTCGCCACCATGGCGGCGAGGCTGATCAGAAGCTTGTCCTTTTCGCGGGGAGTGAGGTTCATGCTTGGTCTTCCATGCTTGTCAAATCTGCCAGACGCGCGGCAAGGGGGTCCCCGTCAGCGCCGCCACGGCCCGCGCCACCGCGCGGCGCAGAGGCCAGGCGTCGCGGGCCATGAACCGGACGGTCAGCCGCCCGTCCCACGCCGAGGCCGCCGCGCGGACCTCGTCGCCGCCGGGCAGCGCGGCCCGGATCGCCCCGAGCCTGTCGCCCGCGTCCCCCGACAGAAGCGACAGCGACGCCACCGCCACCGCCCGGTCGAGGCCCGCCGCCCCGGCCCGCGCAAGATCCGCGTCGTCGAGGAACGCGCCCTCGATCAGAACGGGCCGCCCGGCGCGCGTCACGCGCCTGCGGTCGCGCAGGCGCAGACGGGCCAGCGTTTCGCCCATCGCGGCGCGCCCGAGGACCAGCGTCTCGAGCATCACGAACCTCGCGTCGGACGCCATGTCCACCTCCAGCGTGCGTTCCAGCGACGCCCCCTCGAACAGGATCAGCTCCTGCGGCAGCCAGTGCAGCGTCGCGCCCGGCCCCAGGCTGAGCCGCGTTCGGACCCGCGCGCTCCCGCCCGCGCTGCGATAGGCGCGCTCGGCGGTCTGCGTCGTGGCCACGGCGGTGCCGCCGCGAAGCTCGACGGCGTAATCCAGCCAGTCGCCCCCCGTCAGCCCGCCCGCGGTGTTCAGAAAGACGACCTCGGGCGCGCGCCCGTGCATCTTCGGCAGCATCGCCTTGGCCGAGCCGGACTGCGCAAGGCCGCTGAGCCGCCCGCCCTCCCCGAAGGTAACGGCGGCGCGGCCCTTCACGCGCTGATGGCGCGGATCGCTGGCGGCGAGATCGAACATCCTGCGACCGAGCCTAGAGCCGCCGTCGCCGCGCTGGCAAGCGTGCTCGCACGCGCATCGCGCGATGGCGGCGCCGATGCCCAAGTTTCGGGCACCGCGCGGCTTTCGCGTGGCCTTCCGCGATGGATCGGTGTAGCGCATGGCCATGACCGACCGCCTCACCATCCGCCGCCCCGACGACTGGCACCTGCACCTGCGCGACGGCGCCATGCTCAGGGGCGTCCTGCCCGAAACGGCGCGCCACTTCGCCCGCGCCATCGTCATGCCGAACCTCGTGCCCCCGGTCGTGACTTCGGACGACGCGCGCGCCTACCGCGCGCGCATCCTCGACGCGTTGCCCGAGGGGATGTCCTTCGAACCGCTGATGACGCTCTACCTCACCGAGACGACGGACCCCGACGATCTCGCCGCCGCCCATGCCGAGGGCCTCGTGACGGCGGTGAAACTCTACCCGGCCGGCGCCACCACGAACTCCGCCTCGGGCGTGAGGGACCTGCGCCGCGCGATGCCCGCGCTCGAGAGAATGGCCGAGATCGGCCTGCCGCTCTGCATCCACGGCGAGGTCACGACCCCCGAGGTCGACATCTTCGACCGCGAGCAGGTCTTCCTCGACACCGTGCTCGACCCGCTCCGCCGCGAGCTTCCGGAGCTCAGGGTCACGCTCGAGCACATCACCACCTCCCACGGCATCGACTACGTCATGCACGCGCCCGGCGACATCGCCGGCACGATCACCACCCACCACCTGATGATCAACCGCAACCACATGCTCGTGGGCGGCATCCGTCCGCATTACTACTGCCTGCCCGTGGCCAAGCGCGCGACCCACCAGCAGGCGCTGCGCCGCGCCGCGACCTCGGGCAATCCGCGCCTCTTTCTCGGCACCGACAGCGCGCCGCATGTCGACGCCGCCAAGGAAACCGCCTGCGGCTGCGCGGGCGTGTTCTCGGCCACCAACACCCTCTCGTGCCTCGCCCACGTCTTCGAGGAGGAGGGCGCGCTCGACCGGCTGGAGGGCTTCGCCTCCCTCCATGGCCCCGCGCGCTACGGCCTTGCGCCCAACGAGACGACGATCACGCTCGAGAAACGCGCCGGGCCCGTGGCCTATCCCGCCCGGATCGAGACCGGCGCGGGCCCCGTCACCCTCTTCGACCCCGGCCATCCGCTCCACTGGCACGTCCTCGCCTGAGCCCTTCATCTTTCCCCAAATACGCAAATCCCCACGGCAGCCCATGATCCCCACCTCCTATCCCGACCGCGCCACCATGGCCCGCCTCACCGCCCGGATGCTCCTCGACATCCGCGCCGTGCACTTCGACACCGGGAAGCTCTTCACCCATGCCAGCGGCAAGCAGGCGCCCACCTACATCGACTGCCGCAGGATCATCTCCTACCCGCGGGTGCGGGCCACGATGATGGACTTCCTGTGCTGCACCGTGATGGAGGCCGCGGGCCTCGAGGCCTTCGACAACGTCGCGGGCGGAGAGACCGCAGGCATCCCCTTCGCCGCCTTCGTGGCCGAGCGCATGGGCCTGCCGATGTCCTACGTGCGCAAGAAGCCCAAGGGCTACGGGCGCACCGCGCAGATCGAGGGCGAGATGGCCGAGGGCGACCGGGTGCTTCTGGTGGAGGACCTCACCACCGACGGGGGCTCGAAACTGAAGTTCGTCGACGCGATCCGCGCCGCGGGCGCCACCTGCGGCCATACCGCCGTCGTCTTCTACTACGGCGTCATGCCCGGCACAGAGGAGCGGCTGGCCGAACACGGGCTCGCGCTCCACTACCTCGCGACCTGGGCCGACGTGATCGCCGAGGCGCGGCGCGGCGGCGACTTCGGCGACGACACGCTCGCCGATGTCGAGCGATTCCTCGCCGATCCCGAGGGCTGGCGCGCGGCGCGCGGCCTGTCCTGACCCGCAGCCCCGTCCGAGACGCTTGGCCAGTGGCGAATCCGACACATCGCTGCTAGGTTTTCACCAGATATGGCGTCACGCGCCCGCCACGGCGCATCATCTGGCAGAAAAAAGCACTCACAGGTTACTCACAGCTTTGCCGGATTGACGCGCCCGCAGGCGCAGGCGCTATACCGGCCGGCACACCCTCCGCGTGACGCGGGACGGAGGGACGATCGAGAACGCGAGGGGTGAAAGATGAACGAGCATGTTCCCATGCCGACGGGCCAGGCGTCGTCCGAAACGGACACGTCCGCCATTCCGCACAACATCGAGGCGGAACAGCAGCTTCTGGGCGCAATCCTGTCGTCGAACGACGTGCTCGACCGTGTCGAGGACCTGGTCAAGGCCGACCATTTCTACGATCCGGTGCACCGCGAGATCTTCCAGCTGGCCGCCGCCCGCATCGCCAAGGGCCTCGCCACCGACGCCACGACGCTCAAGAACTTCGCCTCCGACGTGGCGGGCCTGAAGGACCTCGGCGGCTCGGAATACCTCGTCAAGCTCCAACTCTCCGCGATCGCGACCTCGGCTGCGCGCGACTATGCCCAGCTGATCCACGATCTCGCCGTGCGCCGCGCGCTGATCGACCTCGGGGCCTCGATCTCCGACAGGGCGCGCGCGATGCGCGACGACGTCAGTCCCGACGAGCAGATCGTCGCGGCCGAATCCGATCTCTTCAAGCTCGCCTCCACCGGCACGACGAACCGCGGCTTCCGCTCGTTCCTGTCGGCGCTGCACGAGGCGGTGCAGACGGCCAACGCCGCGCACAACCGGCAAGGCAAGCTTGCCGGTCTCTCCACCGGGCTGACGGACATGGACCGGATGCTCGGCGGCCTGCACCCCTCCGACCTCCTGATCCTCGCGGGGCGCCCCTCGATGGGCAAGACGTCGCTGGCCACGAACATCGCCTTCAACGTCGCCAAGGCCTGGAAGGAGGGCCGCCGCGAGGACGGAACCACGGGCACCGTGGACGGGGGCGTCGTGGGCTTCTTCAGCCTCGAGATGTCATCGGCGCAGCTTGCGCAGCGGATCCTGTCGGAAGCGGCCGAGATCCCGTCCGAGCTGATCCGCAAGGGCGACCTGACAGAGGACGAGTTCCGCCGCTACCTGCGCGCGGCGGGCGAGCTGGAACACTGCCCGCTCTACATCGACGACACCCCGGCGCTGCCGATCAGCCAGCTCGCCGCCCGCGCGCGCCGGCTCAAGCGCTCGACCAAGGGCCTCGACCTGCTGATCGTGGACTACCTTCAGCTGCTGCGCCCCGCCACCGCCAAGGACAGCCGCGTGAACGAGGTCTCCGAGATCACGCAGGGCCTCAAGGCCGTGGCCAAGGAGCTCAACATCCCCGTGATCGCGCTGTCGCAGCTTTCGCGTCAGGTCGAAAGCCGCGAGGACAAGCGCCCGCAGCTGAGCGACCTGCGCGAGTCCGGCTCGATCGAGCAGGACGCCGACGTCGTGATGTTCGTGTACCGGGGCGAGTACTACAAGGAGCGCGAGAAGCCCGGCGAGGACAACCTGGAGGCCATGACCAAGTGGCAGCAGGACATGGAGGCGCTGCACGGCAAGGCCGAGGTCATCATCGGCAAGCAGCGCCACGGACCCGTCGGCAATCTCGAGCTCAGCTTCGATGGCCGCTACACGCGGTTCGGCAACCTCGTGAAGCCTTGGCAGCAGGGCGCGCAGGACTACTGAGCGCAGGCCGGGACAAGGCTGCGTCTTGACGCCCGCGCGGAACCCGCCGAGACAGTCGCCATGGGAACGGGAACGCTCCACATCGACCTCGACGCCATCGTCGCCAACTGGCGCGCGCTGGACGCGATGACGTCCTGCGCGACGGCGGCGGTGGTGAAGGCCGACGGCTACGGCCTCGGCGCGGTGCCGGTGGCGCGGGCGCTGGCGGCGGCGGGCGCGCGGCACTTCTTCGTCGCGGTGGCCGAGGAAGGCGCAGCACTGCGCAAGGCGCTCGGCGGGCGGCCGGTCATCAACGTCTTCTCGGGGCACATGGCCGGCGACACCGCGAACCTGCGCGACGCGGGCCTCGTGCCGATGCTCAACAGCCCCGAGCAGTTCGCCCGCCACCGCGAGGCGCTGCCCGAGGCGCCCTACGGCGTGCAGCTCGACACCGGCATGAACCGGCTCGGCATGGAACCGGCGGACTGGGCCGCGCTCCGCGCCGAGGCCGAGGCCGGGCCACTCACCTTGCTCATCAGCCATCTCGCCTGCTCCGACGAGCCCGCCCACCCCGCGAACGCCGCGCAGCTCGCGGCCTTCCGCGAGATGACGGGCGGCGCCACCGTGCCCCGCTCGCTGTCGGCCACGGGCGGCATCCTCCTCGGCCCCGACTACCATTTCGAGATGACGCGCCCGGGCATCGGTCTCTATGGCGGCCTGCCCTTCGCCGATGCCACGCCGGTCGTGCGGCTGTCCCTGCCCGTCATCCAGGTGCGCGACGTGGCGCCAGGGGAAACCGTCGGCTACGGCTGCAGCTTCGCCGCGGCCGCGCCCACGCGCATCGCCACCGTCTCGGCGGGCTACGCCGACGGCCTGATCCGCGCGATGTCGGGCAAGGCGCGCCTCTTCGCGGGCGACGTGGCCTGCCCGCTCGCGGGGCGCGTGTCGATGGACCTTCTGACCGTGGACGTCACCGCGCTCGACGAGGTGCCGGACGCGCTCGACATCCTCTGCCCGGCGCAGGGCGTCGATGCGCTGGCCGAGGCGGCCGGCACCATCGGCTACGAGATCCTGACATCGCTCGGCGCGCGCCATGCACGCCGCTTCGCGAGCGCGTCGTGAACCGCGCCGTGACAGCGACGCGCCCCCTCGCCGTCCTGGGGCGCGCCACGCTCGGCCTTCTCGGCGGGACGGGGCGGGTCGCGCTCTACTTCGCGGCGACGCTCGGCCACCTCCTGCGCCCGCCCTTCTACCCGCGCGAGCTGGCCCACCAGCTGCTGCACATCGGCTGGCTGTCGCTTCCCGTGGTGGGCCTGACCGCGCTTTTCACCGGCGGCGCGCTCGCGCTCCAGATCTACGCGGGCGGGGCGCGCTTCAACGCCGAGGCCGTGGTCCCCTCCATCGTCGCCATCGGCATGACCCGCGAGCTCGGGCCCGTGCTCGGCGGCCTGATGGTGGCGGGCCGCGTCGCCGCCGCGATCGCCGCCGAGATCGGCACGATGAAGGTCACCGAACAGATCGACGCGCTCGTCACCCTGTCGACGGACCCGATGAAGTATCTCACCGTGCCGCGCGTGGTCGCCGCGACCCTCTCGCTGCCGCTGCTGGTCGCGGCCGGCGACAGCATCGGGATCATGGGCGGCTTTCTGGTCGGCACGACGCGCCTCGGCTTCGACCCGGCGGTCTACGTCCAGAACACGGCCGACTATCTCGAGGCATGGGACGTCGCCTCGGGGCTGATCAAGGGGGCGGTCTTCGGCTGCATCGTGGCGGTCATGGGATGCTACCACGGCATGGCCTCCGAGCGCGGCGCGCGCGGCGTGGGGCGCGCCACGACGCGCGCGGTGGTCTCGGCCTCGATCATGATCCTGGCCGCGAACTACCTCCTGACCGAGCTGTTCTTCTCGGCATGATCGGGCTTCGCGGCGTCAGCAAGGCCTTCGGCGCCAACCATGTCCTGCGCGGCGTCGACCTCGACATCGCCACCGGCGAAAGCCTCGTGGTGATCGGCGGTTCGGGCACGGGCAAATCGGTGCTCCTGAAGTGCATCCTCGGCCTCGTGACGCCCGACGCGGGCCGGATCCTGCTCGACGGGCGCGACGTGGCGAAAACCGACCGGGACGCCTTCCTCGCCCGCTTCGGGATGCTCTTCCAGGGCGGCGCGCTGTTCGATTCGATGCCCGTCTGGCAGAACGTGGCCTTCCGGCTCCTGCGCGGACGCGACCGCATGGACCGCGACGAGGCGCGCACCGCCGCCATCGCGAAGCTCGGGCGCGTCGGCCTCGGACCCGACGTCGCCGACCTCTACCCCGCCGAGCTTTCGGGCGGAATGCAGAAGCGCGCGAGCCTTGCGCGCGCCATCGCCGCCGATCCCGACATCATCTTCTTCGACGAGCCCACGACCGGCCTCGACCCGATCATGGCCGGCGTCATCAACGGGCTGATCCGCGAGATCGTGACCGAGATGGGCGCCACCGCCGTGACCATCACCCACGACATGACCTCGGCGCGCGCCATCGCCGACCGCGTGGCGATGCTGCACGCGGGCCGCATCCGCTGGCAAGGCCCCGTCGGCGACATGGACGCCGCCGACGACCCCTACCTGCGCCAGTTCATCACCGGCGCGGCCGAGGGCCCGATCGAGACCGCGCGATGACGCCGGTGACGCCGATCGCGCTCGTCGAGGCCGTCGCCACGCTCCTCTGGACCTACGCGGGCCTCGCCGCCATCGAGTGGATCGCCCGCGCGTCCCGGCTCGACCGGGGCCGCCACGTCCCCGTCTTCGTGGAGCTCGCGGGCCACCTCGTCCCGGCGATGATCACGCTGCTCGTCGTCGTTCTCCTCGGCGCGTTCCTCGGCTTTCCCACGGTCGTCGTCGTCATCGCGATCCTCTTTCCCGCGGGCCTCGCGGTGGGGGTGCACATGGGCCTCAACGACCTGCGCGAGGCGACGTGGCCGGGCGAGGCCGTGCGCTTCGCGCTGACCGCGGCGATCGGCGGGGGCATCGTCTGGATGCGCCAGTTCGGCTGAGCGTCCCCGCTTCGGTCCCTTCATCCTTGCCGGAAACTCTCGGGGGGACGGGCGCGCGCGCCGCGCGCCCGCGGGGGGCGGAAAGCCCCCCGTCGCCGCCGGCCCCTTGCGGCGCACCCGCCCCGAGGGCATGAGGGCCCCCATGCCAGCCAGCCCCGCCGCGCGCCTCGTCTTCGCGCTGAACCTCTCGCTTCTCGTGCTCTTTCCCGTCGCCTGGGCCGCGCCGCTCCTTCGGGCGGGCCTCCTGCCGCTCTTCGG
Organism: Roseicyclus salinarum; assembly: GCF_029624655.1. Classification (GTDB taxonomy): domain Bacteria; phylum Pseudomonadota; class Alphaproteobacteria; order Rhodobacterales; family Rhodobacteraceae; genus Roseibacterium; species Roseibacterium salinarum. Next base: position 7,202 of record NZ_JARRSA010000031.1, on the reverse strand, counting down.
GCTCGAGGAGGTCTCGGTCCTCTCGGGCATCGCCGCGCTCTGGACCGGGGGCGAGCGGCCGCTGGCGGTGCTGGTCGCGCTCTTCGCGCTCGTGGCGCCCATGGCCAAGACGGTGCTGCTCGCGCTCGTGCACCTCTCCCGCGCGCCGGCGCGCCTGCTGCCCACGCTCCAGTGGCTCGGCAAGCTGGCGATGGCCGACGTGTTCCTCGTCGCGGTCTACGTCACGCTCGCCAAGGGTCTGGCGGTGGGCCGGGTCGAGACGGCGTGGGGCCTGTGGCTTTTCACGGGATGCGTGCTCGGCTCGCTCTGGGTCGGGATATGGACGGCCCGCGCCACCCGCACCGCGCCCTAGAAGCTGATCCCGAAGCGCGCCGCCTGTCCGGCGAAAATCGCCGCAGATCCCGCCGATCCCGCCTGAGATGTCGAGTGTCAGTCCGCCCCGGTTCCCGGTCGGGACGCGTCCGGTCCAGCCGCCGTCCAGCAGAAGGTCCGGCACCCGTCGCGTGTCGGCGCTGGTGTCGAGCCCGCTGGCGCGCAGGCCCGCGACGACCTCGCCGCCCGCGATGGCCTGCGACAAGGCCGCGCCCAGCGCAGCCTCGGCGAAGCGGACGTCCTCGGTTCCCGCGCCCGCAGGCCGGCGTTCCCGACAGGAGTGCGGCGAACGAAAGCCGGTTCGGACCCCTGCGCGTGGTGCCCGCATCCTCGTTTCCATTCCTGTCGGGATTCGTCCGCGGGAGCGAACCGATCAAAGTGCAGGCACATGCGGGTGCCCATTTCGCGCCCTTGTGGCCCCACCGCCACATGGGCCGTGCCGCCCGGCCGCCGCCACAACATGATGGCATCCCCCTGCCCTCTCGGTTACACCCCCGGCCATGGCAAAGCCCGTCACCGTCTTCGTCTGTTCCTCCTGCGGCGCGACTCACAAGAAGTGGTCGGGCCGTTGCGATGCATGCGGCGAATGGAACACCATCGCCGAGGAGGCGCCGCTGTCGGCGGGCCCCTCTAAGCAGGGTCTCGGCGCCGCCAAGGGCCGGCGCATCGGCCTGTCCGACCTGCGCACCCCCGAGGCGCCCCCGCCCCGGCGCTCCTCGGGCATGGGAGAGCTCGACCGCGTCCTCGGCGGCGGCCTTGTGCCCGCGTCCGCGACGCTGGTGGGCGGCGATCCCGGCATAGGCAAGTCCACGCTTCTGCTGCAGGCCGCCGCCAGCTTCGCCCGTGGTGGCGCGCGCGTGGTCTACGTCTCGGGCGAGGAGGCGACGGCGCAGGTCCGGCTGCGCGCGACGCGCCTCGGCCTCGACGACTGCGCGGTGAGCCTCGCCGCTGAGACCAACCTGCGCGACATCCTGACGACGCTCGACGCCGAGGCGCCCGACCTCGTGATCATCGACTCGATCCAGACGATGTGGCTCGACACCGTCGACAGCGCGCCGGGATCGGTCTCGCAGGTGCGCGCGGCGGCGCACGAGCTGACGACCTTTGCCAAGCGGCGCGGCGTGGCGGTGATGCTGGTGGGCCACGTCACCAAGGAGGGCCAGATCGCCGGCCCCCGCGTGGTCGAGCACATGGTCGATACCGTGCTCTATTTCGAAGGCGAGCGCGGCCACCAGTTCCGCATCCTGCGCTCGGTCAAGAACCGCTTCGGCCCCGCCGACGAGATCGGCGTCTTCGAGATGACGGGCGCGGGCCTCGCCGAGGTTGCGAACCCCTCGGCGCTGTTCCTGTCCGACCGCGACACGCCCGCGCCGGGGTCGGTGGTCTTCGCGGGGATCGAGGGCACGCGACCCGTGCTGGTGGAGTTCCAGGCCCTCGTGGCGCCCTCGCAGCTGTCGCAGCCGCGCCGCGCGGTGGTGGGCTGGGACGGCGCGCGCCTGTCGATGATCCTCGCCGTGCTCGAGGCGCGGGCGGGCATCAGCTTTCAGGGGCTCGACGTCTATCTCAACGTCGCGGGCGGGATGCGCATCAGCGAGCCCGCCGCCGACCTCGCCGTGGCCGCCGCACTCCTGTCGGCGCGCGAGGACGCGGCGCTGCCTCCCGAGACGGTCGTGTTCGGGGAATTGTCGCTGTCGGGCGCGTTGCGCCCCGTGACGCAGGCGGAAAACCGGCTGAAAGAGGCGCTGAAGCTCGGATTTTCCGCCGCAATCCTGCCAAAAGGATGTAATATCGCCGAAAACGGCGGCGTGGCGGTCCGCACGATGGAGGATCTCCCCCGCTTCGTGGGCGAGGTCTTCGGGGCAGGCTGAGGCAGGCAGAGGCACCCTGCGCGGCCGGCGATGCGGCCGAGACGGAACGGAAAACGAAGAAACGGCAATAATCGAGGGACGCGGGCAGACATGGACGGCTTCACCATCTTCGACGGAATCGTCGCGGGCATCATACTGGTGTCGGCGGTGCTGGCGTATTCGCGGGGCTTCGTGCGCGAGGTGATGTCGATCCTCGGCTGGGTGGCGGCCGCCGTGCTGGCCTTCGTCTTCGCGCCCCGCGCGCTGCCGCTGATGAACGAGATCCCCTACCTCGGCGATTTCATCGGCGATTCCTGCGAGCTTGGCGTCATGGCCTCCTTCGCGGCGGTCTTCGTGGTGGCGCTCGTGGTCATCTCGCTGTTCACGCCGGTCTTTTCCTCGGCGATCCAGCGCTCGTCGGTGGGCAGCGTCGATGCGGGGCTGGGTTTCCTCTTCGGGGTCGCGCGCGGCGTGCTCCTGGTTCTCGTGGTGCTGATCGCCTACGAGCGCGTCGCCGGCGACGAGCCCATCCCCGAGATCGCGGAAAGCCGTTCGGCGATGGTCTTCGCCGAGGCGCAGCTGGCGATCGAGGACCGGATGCCGCAGGACGCGCCCGGCTGGCTGATGGACCGCTACGACCAGCTCACCGGCACCTGCGCCGCCGAGTGAGGCCGAACACCGACGCTGCAACGCGACAAAGCATGACATCGGCGTGACAGGGCGGGTGACACCGCCCCCCCGCTGCCCTATGTCATGCGCGAAGGGCCCGTCGGGAATCGGGGTCTTCTCCACCTGCCAGGGGACCCGCCGGATGCGCGACGACCATCTTCCCTACCCACATCCCTTCGATCCGCTCGATGGCGACAAGCTGCGCGAGGAATGCGGCGTGTTCGGCGTCGTGGGCGTCGCGGATGCCGCCAACTTCGTGGCGCTCGGCCTTCACGCGCTTCAGCACCGCGGGCAGGAGGCGGGCGGCATCGTCGCCCATCATCCCGAGCATGGGTTCAACTCGGCCCACCGCTTCGGCTACGTCCGCGACACCTTCACCTCGCAGTCGGTGATGGAGACGCTGCCGGGCGAGCTGGCGATCGGCCACGTCCGCTATTCCACCGCGGGCAGCAAGGGCAGCACCGCGATCCGCGACGTGCAGCCCTTCTTCGGCGAGTTCGCAATGGGCGGCGCCGCGATCGCGCACAACGGCAACATCGTGAACGCGGACGCGCTCCGCCGCGAGCTGATCGAGCGCGGCTCGATCTTCCAGTCCTCCTCGGACAGCGAATGCATCATCCACCTCATGGCGCGCTCGCTGCAGCGCACCATCCCCGAACGCATGAAGGACGCGCTGCGGCGGGTCGAAGGCGCCTTCTCGATTGTCGCCATGACGCGCACCAAGCTGATCGGCGTTCGCGACCCGCTCGGCGTGCGTCCGCTGGTGCTGGGCCGCGTCGGCGAAGGCTACGTCCTGTCCTCGGAGACCTGCGCGCTCGACATCATCGGCGCGGACTTCCTGCGCGAGATCGAACCAGGCGAGATGGTCGTCATCAGCGGCGGCAAGCTTGAAAGCTTCCGCCCCTTCGAACAGAAACGCTCGCGCTTCTGCATCTTCGAGCATGTCTATTTCTCGCGCCCCGACAGCATCATCGGCGGGCGCTCGGTCTACGAGACGCGGCGCCAGATCGGCGTGGAACTGGCCCGCGAGGCGCCGGCGGACGCCGACCTCGTCTGCCCCGTGCCCGACTCGGGCACCCCGGCGGCCATCGGATTTTCCCACGAAAGCGGCATCCCCTACGGCATGGGGATCATCCGCAACCAGTATGTCGGCCGCACCTTCATCGAGCCGACCGAGCAGATCCGCAACATGGGCGTGCGCCTGAAGCTGAACGTGAACCGCGCGCTGATCGCGGGCAAGCGCGTGGTCCTGGTGGACGACAGCGTGGTGCGTGGGACGACCTCTCTCAAGATCAAGCAGATGATCCTCGATGCGGGCGCGGCCGAGGTGCATTTCCGCATCGCCTCGCCGCCGACGGCATGGCCGTGCTTCTACGGCGTGGACACGCCCGAGCGCGACAAGCTCCTGGCCGCCGGCATGTCCGAGGAGGAGATGCGCCGCCACCTCGGCGTGGCCTCGCTGCGGTTCGTCTCGCTCGACGGGCTCTACCGCGCGGTGGGCGAGGCCAAGGGCCGCAACAGGTCCTGCCCGCAATACTGCGACGCCTGCTTCTCGGGCGACTACCCGGTGCGGCCCGTGGACATGGTCGCCAAGGGCTTCGAGCTGCCCGAAACGGCCGAGCCCGCGGAATAGTCCTTCTGCCGGGACGCGACCGGACCGCAGCCCAAGGAAACACACGGACAAACGAAAGACGCCGTCCCGAGGGACGGCGTTTCGCTTTTCAGGCGGTGGGACGTGCGGTCACGCGCGGCGCAGCGCACGCCACGCGCCGGTGACGACCAGCGCCGCGATCACGGCCTTCACCACGTCGCCGAGCAGGAACGGGGCCGCGAAGGCCTGCCACGTCTGCGCCAGCGAGAGGCCCGCCCAGCCGGCCTCGACGCCAAGAAGCCCCGCCACGGCGAGCGGCCATGCAAGACCCGGAAGATAGAGGGCGGCCGATGCGGCGAGCGCCACGAGCGACGTGCCGACCACGCCGCGCGCCAGCCCGCGCTCGGCCGCGGCCCCCGCGATCCAGGCCATGCCCACGAAGCCGACAAGGAAGCCCCCGGTCGGGCCCATCATGTAGAGCACGCCCGCGCCGCCGTTGGAGAACACCGGCAGGCCCATCGCGCCCTCGGCGAGGTAGGCCAGCACGGCCGCCGCGCCAAGCCGCGAGCCGAGCGCGAAGCCCACCACCAGGATCGCCAGCGTCTGCAGCGTGAGCGGCACGGGCCAGAACGGCACCGAGACCTGCGCGGCGAGCGCGATCAGGGCGCTGCCCGCAAGCGCAAGGCCGGCCTTCCGGGCAAGGCCCATGTCTCCGTATGTCGCGGCGAGAAGTGTTTGGTCGCGGCCCATGGGCGCCCTCCGATGCAGTGAATTCACTCGTCGTCCCGGTATTCCCGCGGGCGGTGCCAAAGTCAAGCGAGCGGCCCGCCGCGGGCACGCAGGCGCCGCGCGCCGGCCCTTGCAAAGCGGCGCGCGACGCGGCATGACGCGCCCGATGGACAAGCCCCTTCAAGATCGTGTCGCGCTGGTGACCGGCGCCTCCCGCGGCCTCGGCGCCGCCTGCGCCGAATGGCTCGCCGGGCAAGGCGCGCATGTCGTCGCCGTCGCGCGGACCGTCGGCGCGCTGGAAGAGGTCGACGACCGCATCCAGGCCGCGGGCGGCCACGCGACGCTCGCCCCGATCGACCTGACCGACGATGCCGCCATCGCCCATCTCTGCCGCTCGATCCACGACCGCTGGGGCCGCGCGGACATCTGGGTGCACGCCGCGGTCCACGTCACCGCCCTGACGCCCGCGCCGCACGTCACCGCCAAGGATCTCGACCGGAACATCGCCACGAACATCCGGATGACCGCGCGCCTGATCGCGATGGTCGATCCGCTCATCGCGCCCTCCGACATGGCGACGGCGGTCTTCTTCGACGACGACTGGGACGAGAAATACGCGGGCGCCTACGCGATGTCGAAGGCCGCGCAACGGGCGCTCGTGCGTTGCTGGCAGGCCGAGACCGCACGACATGCGCCCGACGTGCACCTTCTGCGCCCCGCGCCGATGCCCACGGCCACACGCGCGCGCTTCTACCCCGGCGAGGACAAGACGGCGCTCGCGCATCCGCGCGAGGAGGCCGCGCGCCTGCTCGGCCCGATCTTCGCCTGAGCCGCGGAAGCCGGCCCGGAGGGCGCGCGCACGTCGGGCCGGGTCATTGCGTATTTTTGGAAAGATGAAGGACGAAGGCGCGGCCGGGGCGTGACCCGCCCCGGCGCGCAGGTTCAGGCCGTCCCGTCCTCCGCCGCGCCGACCTCGAGCTCGTCCGCCAGCGCCTCGGCACGCGCCGCAAGCTCGGCCAGCCCGTCCGTCACGCTGTCGGGAAGCTCGGTGCGGGGCCCGGCCTCCTGCAGCTCGGCGATGCGGCGCGCGCGGTCGGCGAGGCGTTCCTCCGCCGAGCGCAGGCCCTTTTCCTGCGCCGCGATGCGTGCCTTGAGGTCCTTCACGTCGTCCTCGAGCGCCGCTGTCTTGTCGGCGAGCATCAGCCCCGCCATCAGCAGCATCCGGTCCGACGTCATGCGGCCGATCTGGCCGAGGATCACCGTGGCCTCGGTGTCGAGCATCCGGGCCGCGGCGCGCAGGTAGGTTTCCTCGCCCTCCTGGCAGGCGACGGTGTAGCTGCGTCCGCCGATGTCGATCTGAACCTCAGGCATGTCCCGCCTCCACGCTGTCCGCGGGACCGGCCGGCCCCTGACCGGAGGCAGCCGCCAGTTCCGTCACGATCCGGTCGAGTTCGGCCGCCTCGGAGCGGCGCGCCTCGGTCAGGGCCGCGACCTGCGCCTGCAGCCCGCGGTTGACGGCCTCGGCATCGCCGCCGGCCGCAGCGGCGGCGCGAAGCTCGTCCATCATGCCCGACATCCCGTCCACGACCGCCTGCATCCGCCGCAACTCGGCGCGCAGTTCGGCGATGCGCGGCTCGGGGTCGTCCCTGGAGGCGGCGGAAAGCTCGTCGGCCGCGTCCTGCGCGGCATCGCGCGCCTCCATCGCGGCGTCGCGCTCCTCGCGGGCGCGCTCCACGCGGCGCTTGAGGATCGCGTTCTCGCGCTCAAGTTCCTCGGCCCGCCCGGCCTCGCCGGAGATTTCGGCAGCCGCCGCCTCGAGGTCGGCCACCCGTGCGTCCAGCGCCTCGCGCGCGGCCTTCGCCTCGGACAGCTCCGCCGCACGCGCGGCGAGCGTTTCCTCCAGCTCGGCCATGCGCGCGACGTCGCGGCCGGCGCCGGCCTCGGCGGCCGCGTTCGCCTCGGACAGCCTGCCTTCCGCGGCGGCCAGCGCCTCC
>NZ_JARRSA010000030.1 GCF_029624655.1 Roseicyclus salinarum | reverse complement strand
TCGCGATACGGTCGAGCGCGGCGGCGAGCCTCGTCTCGAGCGCACTCAGTTTCTCGAATTCAGCGCTGTCGCCCATGGTCCTGTGTCGTCCCGGTCCTGCTCAGATGTGACGCGCGGATGTCCTCCCGCGCGCCCCGGAGCCCGTCCCGCCTTTGCGGTCTTGGACGAAGGCCCCGAACGGGGCGAACGCAGCGCGCCGCCCGCCGCCACGGAATCGCAATTGGGCAGGATTTGCAAGTTTTTCCGCCCCCGGCGGCCGAACATCGCGCATCCGGAGCGGGGTGCGCGGCGCTTGCACTCCGCCCGCCACCTGCTATCACGCGCGAACCTGCCCCGCCGCGCGGATGCGACCGGACCGAGGGCACCGCACTCCGCCAAGCCAGTCGAAGGACCGCACTCGATGGACATCGCCGCCCTCGCCAAGACCCACCCCGACCATTGGCGCCGCGCCACGCCGATCCGCGCGCTGACCCTCGACGCCGTGGCCGCGGCCAATTCCGGCCATTCGGGGATGCCGATGGGGATGGCCGATGTCGCCACCGTCCTGTTCGACAGGCACATGACCTTCGACGCCTCGGCGCCCGACTGGCCGAACCGCGACCGCTTCATCCTTTCGGCGGGCCACGGGTCCATGCTGCTCTACGCGCTGCTCTATCTCACCGGCTCGCCCGACATGACGCTGGAGCAGATCAAGGCGTTCCGGCAGCTGGGCTCGATCACCGCCGGGCACCCGGAATACGGCCACGCCAAGGGGATCGAGACGACGACGGGGCCCCTGGGCCAGGGCCTCGCCAACGCCGTCGGCTTCGCCATGGCCGAGGAATTCCTGCGCGCCAAGTGGGGGCCGAAGGTCATCGACCACCACACCTTCGTCATCGCCGGCGACGGCTGCCTGATGGAAGGCGTGAGCCAGGAGGCGATCGCGCTGGCCGGACGGCAGGAACTGTCGCGCCTCGTCGTGATGTGGGACAACAACGGCATCACCATCGACGGCAAGGTGGCGCTGTCCGACCGCACCGACCAGATGGCGCGCTTCGCCGCGTCGGGCTGGGACGTCTTCGACTGCGACGGCCACGATCCCGAGGATATCGACCGCGCGCTCTCCGCGGCCAAGGCGAGCCCCCGCCCCGCCATGATCGCCTGCCGCACGCACATCGCCCTCGGCAGCAGCGCTCAGGACACCTCCAAGGGGCACGGCGCGCTGACCGACCCGACGCTCATCTCAGACACCAAGGCCGCCTACGGCTGGACGCACGGGCCCTTCGAGATCCCCGCCGACATCAAGGCCGAGTGGGAGGCCATCGGCGCCCGCGGCCGCGCGGCGCGCGAGGAATGGGAGACGCGCTTCGCCCTCCTGTCGGACGGCAAGCAGGCCGAGTTCACCCGCGCCTTCGCGGGCGAGGTGCCCAGGAAGCTCGCCTCGACCGTGCGCGCGCTGAAGAAGCAGCTGTCCGAAGCGCAACCCAAGGTCGCGACCCGCAAGGCCTCGGAGATGGCGCTCGAGGTGATCAACCCTGTCCTGCCCGAGACGATGGGCGGCTCGGCCGACCTGACGGGATCGAACAACACCAAGACCGCCGACCTCGGCGTCTTCGAGCCCGGCAACCGCAAGGGGCGCTACGTCTACTACGGCATCCGCGAGCACGGCATGGCGGCGGCGATGAACGGCCTCGCGCTGCATGGCGGCGTCAGGCCCTACGGCGGCACCTTCATGTGCTTCGCCGACTACGCCCGCCCCGCGATGCGTCTTTCGGCGCTGATGGGCGTGCCGGTGCAGTATGTCATGACGCACGACTCCATCGGCCTCGGCGAGGACGGCCCGACGCACCAGCCGGTGGAGCATCTCGCGATGCTGCGCGCGACGCCCAACATGCTGGTCTTCCGTCCCGCCGACGCGGTCGAGACCGCCGAGGCCTGGGAAATAGCGCTGTCGCAATCCGCCACACCCTCGGTCCTCGCGCTCAGCCGGCAGAACCTGCCGACCGTGCGCACCGAGCACAAGACGCGCAACCTCACCGCGCAGGGCGGCTATATCCTCGCGGATGCCGACGGCAAGCGCCAGGCGATCCTGATGGCCACGGGCTCGGAGGTCGCGATCGCGATGGCCGCGCGCGACCTGCTGCAGGCCGAGGGCATCGGCACGCGCGTCGTCTCCATGCCCTGCTGGGAGCTTTTCGAGGATCAGGACGAGGCCTACCGCAAGCGCGTCCTGCCCGCCGGTCCGGTGCGCGTGGCGGTCGAGGCCGCGATCCGCTTCGGCTGGGACCGCTGGCTCTACGGCGAGCGCGGTCGGCGCGAGAAGGGCGGCTTCGTGGGGATGCACGGCTTCGGCGCGTCGGCGCCCGAGGACGAGCTCTACGCGCACTTCGGCATCACCGCCGAGGCGGTGGCCGAGAAGGCGAAATCGGTTCTCTGAGGCATGGACGGGGGCGCCCGAGCCCCCCTCCTTCATCCTTGCAATAAACTCCCGCGCGGAGCGCAAAAGAAAAGGCGCGCGCCACGCGCGAGGCGCGGCCGAGCGGCTCCCGGAACGGGGGCCCGAGGCCGCGCCTCCACCGGCGGCCGCCGACGGGCGGCGATGGATGGCGGGGCCCCTCAGGCCCTCGCGAAAAGCGCCCGGACGGTCGTGTTGAACGTCTCGCGCAGCTGCGTCATCTCACCCTCCGAGACATTGGTGTCGAGCATGGCGAAGACCGCGCCGATGGTCTCCTCCGCGTCACCCGTCGGGTCGGTGCGGAATGCCCGCTGGACGATCTCGACGAAGCCTTCGCGGCTGCGTTCGACCATGTGCGCCTTCGACGGATCGTGGACGGGAGGTGCCGCGGATCAGACGCGGCAGCTGCGCCGCCTCGTCCGGGCGCAGGTGGTCGTGCCAATCGTGCGGCACGCGCGCAGCAGCCGGTCGGCGCGGCGCTTGTCGTCCCAGCCGGTGCGCTCGGCCAGCTCGTGGTTCCAGATCCTGGCGTCTGCACGCTTTCGTCGATGATCCTCGGGCCAAGCGCGCGCATGATCGGGCCTCCCGTGACGGCGCGCGGCGTCCCTTCTTGCCGGCGCCGCGTCCCGCGCCATCCCCTTCCCCCGGATCTCGCCCGGGCCCCGCGCTCAGTGCAGCGTGCCGCCGAGGCCCGCCGCGCGCAGGACCGGCGCGATGACGCGGGCCGCCACCGGGATCAGGGCCGTGCCGATCGCAAGGCCGAGGATGCCGTCGATGACCGCCTTCGCCAGCCAGACCGCGAAGCCGCCCGCCCCCACGGCGAGGTGGGCGGCCGCGTCGATGGCGTCCTCGGGCCAGTGCCAGCCGGTCTCGGCCAGCGAATGGACGATGATCGACCCGCCGACCCAAAGCATGGCGAGCGTGCCCACGAAGGTGAGCGCGCGCATGAAGCCCGGCATCCCCCGGACGATGCCGCGCCCGATGGCCCGGCCCGCCGCGGTGCGCCCTTCGGCGGCGAGGTGCAGGCCCACGTCGTCGGCCTTCACGATGACGGCGACCGATCCGTAGACGACCACCGTGATCCCCACGCCCACCACCGCGAGCGCCGCCGCCGTGAACAGGATCGAGCCCGGATCCATCTGCGCCAGCGCGATGGTCATGATCTCGGCCGACAGGATGAAGTCGGTCTTGATCGCGCCCCTGACCTTCTGCTCCTCCAGGTGCGCGCTGTCCTCGGCCGACATCTTCTTTTTCGTCGCCTCCTCCACGTCATGGGTGGCGGGCGAAATCCAGTGCGCGACCTTCTCCGCCCCCTCGAAGCAAAGGTAGGCGCCTCCCAGCATCAGAAGCGGCGCGATCGCCCACGGCGCGAAGGCCGACAGCAGCAGCGCGGCAGGCAGCAGGATCACGAGCTTGTTGAAGACCGACCCGCGCGCGATCTTCCAGACGATGGGCAATTCGCGCTCGGCCGTGAAGCCGTGGACATACTTCGGCGTCACCGCCGCGTCGTCGATCACCGCGCCCGCGGCCTTGGCCCCCGCTTTGGAGGCCTGCCCGATCACGTCATCGACCGAGGCGGCCGCCACCTTCGCGATGGCCGCCACGTCGTCCAGAAGCGCCAGAAGTCCGCTCATCGCCGTGCTCACTCCCTGTCCGCCCGCACCGTCCCGACAGAATAGCGTCCCGGCCCGTGCGCGGCCAGCACGAGGCAGCCGCCCGCGATCGCCCAGTTCTTGACGAAGATCGTCATCTGCCACGCGTCCTCGGGGATGAAGTGGAAGGCGCTCGTGACCGCGCAATAGGCAGCGAGGGCAAGCGCGGCCGCGCGCACGGCCACGCCCGCCACGAGCGCCACGCCGAGGACCGCGCCGAAGACCATCGCGGGCCAGACCAGTACGCCCGGCAGGCCGACCCTTGCAAGGAGGCCCATGACCGGTGCCGGATCGGCCGCCTTCTGCACCGCCCCGCCCAGGAAAAGCGCGGCGATCAGGATGCGCCCCACGAGAACGGCGATGTCGTCGAATGTCCGTGCCATGCCGCCAGACCTAGCCCGCGACGCGGCCCGGCAAGCCCCCAGTGCCCTCCCGCCGTTAGCGCAAACTTCGCGTGTTTCCGCTACCGGTTACGCTAACATACGGAAATTGCCCGCCTTTCGCCTTGGCCCCGCCGGTATGCGCACGTATGCCGATGGCACAGAGCCGCGACGCGCGGGAGTTCCGGAAAGGCAGGGTTTCATGACGATCACACTGGGCATCAACGGTTTCGGACGCATTGGCCGCTGCACGCTTGCGCACATCACCGAGGCTGCGCGCAACGACGTGCAGGTCGTGAAAGTCAACGCCACCGGCCCGATCGAGACCAATGCCCATCTCCTGCGCTACGACAGCGTCCATGGCCGCTTCGGCTCGGAGGTGCGCGTCTCGGGCGACACGATGGACCTCGGCCGCGGCCCGATGAAGGTGTTCTCGACCTACGATCCCGCCGAGCTCGACTGGGAGGGCTGCGACGTGGTCCTCGAATGCACCGGCAAGTTCAACTCCCGCGAGGCCGCCGCCGTGCACCTCACACGCGGCGCGCGGCGCGTGCTGGTCTCGGCGCCGGCGAGGAACGCCGACAAGACGGTCGTCTACGGCGTGAACCACCGCGAGCTTCTGGAGACGCACCACGTCGTCTCGAACGGATCTTGCACCACGAACTGCCTCGCGCCGCTCGCCAAGGTGCTGAACGACGCCATCGGCATCGAGCGCGGCATCATGACGACGATCCACAGCTATACCGGCGACCAGCCCACGCTCGACCGCCGCCACGACGACCTCTACCGCGCCCGCGCCGCCGCCATGGCCATGATCCCGACCTCTACGGGCGCCGCGAAGGCGCTGAAGGACGTCCTGCCCGAACTGGAGGGCAGGCTCGACGGCACCGCGCTGCGGGTGCCGACGCCCAACGTCTCGGCGGTGGACCTGACCTTCGAGGCGGGCCGCGACGTGACGGTCGAGGACGTGAACGAGATCGTGCGCGAGGCGGCCTCGGGCCACATGGGCTCGGTGCTGGCCTACGATCCAGCGCCCAAGGTCTCGATCGACTTCAACCACACGACCCATTCCTCGATCTTCGCGCCCGACCAGACCAAGGTCGTGGGCGGGCGCACCGTGCGCGTGCTTGCATGGTACGACAACGAGTGGGGGTTCTCGGCGCGGATGGCTGACGTCTCGGCCGCGATGGGCCGCCTCCTGCACTGAGCCTTGCGCCCCGCGCGCCGATGGGGGAACCTCGGGCCGCAACCGCCCGGAGGCTCCCCCATGACCGACACCTACCTGATCCGCGCGGACGAGATCGCGGCGATGCCGGGGCTCGCAAAGACGCACTTCCTGAATCCCCACGCGCGGCGGATCAACAAGTCGCTGGGCGATGCCACCGGGCTGACCGGCCTCGGCTTCCACATCATCGAGGTCGAGCCCGGCGCAGAGACGACCGAGTATCACGTCCACCATCACGAGGACGAATGCGTCTTCGTGCTGGCGGGGCGCGCCACCGCCCTGATCGGCGACGAGGAACACGCGATCGGACCGGGCGACTTCATCGGCTACCGCAAGGGCGGACACGCGCACACGATCGTGAACACCGGCGCGGATACCCTGCGCCTGATCGTGGCGGGTCAGCGCCTCGACCACGACGTGGCGGACTATGCGCGGCTCGGCAAGCGGATCTATCGGCAGGCGGGCCTCGCGCCCGACCTCGTGGACCACGCCGACATCGCCCATCCGGTCCTGGGACAGAAGAAATAGCCATGGCAGGCAGCGGCGCGCCGTGCCACGCTGACGCGAGGCGGGCGGAAGAGAGCGGCGGCGCGACATGACCAACACGGTGGCGGCCTGGCTGGCCGCGATCCTTCTGGCGGGCGCGCTCGCGGACCTGGCGCTGAACGACGGGCAGGTCCTGTTCTTCCTCGCCCTCAGGCTCGCGCGGGTGATCGAATGGATGGCCTTCTGGCGCTGAGACCGCGGCGGCGGGACCCGGGGCCCGGCCTGCGGGGTTGTGTCCGCGACGGCGTCATCCCATTGTCGTTTGCACAAGCGCAGGCGCGGCGCTAAACCGCGCGAAGCAAGCCGCGTTAGCGGTAACATTGGCGGGCACGGGCCCGTCGAGGATCGGAGGAAACATGGCTGTCAAGGTTGCGATCAACGGATTCGGACGCATCGGGCGCAACGTCCTGCGCGCCATCATCGAGTCGGGGCGCACCGACATAGAGGTGGTGGCGATCAACGATCTCGGCCCCGTGGAGACCAACGCGCACCTCCTGCGCTACGACAGCGTCCACGGCCGATTTCCCGCCGAGGTGAAGGTCACGAACACCGGCATCGACGTGGGCCGCGGCCCGATCGAGGTCACGGCGATGCGCGATCCCAAGGAGCTTCCCTGGGCAGACGTCGACATCGTGCTGGAATGCACCGGCATCTTCACCGACAAGGAGAAGGCGAAGGTCCACCTCGAGAACGGCGCGAGCCGCGTGCTGGTGTCAGCGCCCTCCAAGGGCGCCGACAAGACCATCGTCTACGGCGTGAACCACGGCACGCTCACCGCCGAGGATCTCGTCGTCTCGAACGCCTCGTGCACGACCAACTGCCTCGCGCCGGTGGCGCATGTGCTGAACGGGGCCATCGGCATCAACCGCGGCTTCATGACGACGATCCACTCCTACACCGGCGACCAGCCGACGCTCGACACGATGCACAAGGACCTTTACCGCGCGCGCGCCGCCGCGATGTCGATGATCCCGACCTCCACGGGCGCCGCGCGCGCCGTGGGCCTCGTGCTGCCGGAGCTGAACGGCAAGCTCGACGGCGTCGCGATCCGCGTGCCCACGCCCAACGTCTCGGTCGTCGACCTGACCTTCGAGGCCGCGCGCGACACCTCCGTCGACGAGATCAACGCCGCGATCCGCGCGGCGGCCGGATCGGGCCCGCTGAAGGGCATCCTCGGCTTTACCGACGAGCATCTCGTCTCGATGGACTTCAACCACGACCCCCACTCGTCGATCTTCCACACCGACCAGACCAAGGTCATGGACGGCAACATGTGCCGCATCCTGACGTGGTACGACAACGAATGGGGCTTCTCCAACCGGATGGCCGACACCGCCGTCGAAATGGGCAAGTACCTGTAACGGGCGTCGGGCCGGGACGTGCGTATTTGAAGAAGATGAAGGCGCAGGCAGGGGGGCCGTCCCCCGTCTTCATCTTTCCGAAAATACGCACTGCGGAGGCATGAGACCCCTTTGCCGGCGGCGGGTGCGCCGCCATCCCGCCGCGGCGGGCAAGCCTTGGAGGCCGCTATGAGCTGGAAGACGCTGGACCAGATGGACCTGGCCGGGAAGATCGTGCTGACGCGCGTGGACATCAACGTGCCGGTCGAGGACGGGCGGGTGACGGACGCGACGCGGATCGAGCGCATCGTGCCCACCGTGAACGACATTCTCGCCGCGGGCGGCACGCCGGTCCTGCTGGCGCATTTCGGGCGACCCAAGGGCAAGGCCGACCCCTCGATGTCGCTGCGGCAGGTCGTGCCCGCGCTGGAGGCCGCGCTCGGGCGGAACGTGGCGTTCCTAGAGGCGCCCGGACGCAAGACGCTCGAGGACCTGCCCGCGGGGAGCGTCGCGCTTCTGGAGAACACGCGGTTCGATCCAGGCGAGGAGAAGAACGACCCCGAACTGGCGCGGAGCTATGCCGCGCTTGGCGATATCTACTGCAACGACGCCTTCTCGGCGGCACACCGGGCCCATGCCACCACCGAGGGCCTCGCGCATGTCCTGCCGGCCTGCGCCGGGCGTCTGATGGAGGCCGAGCTGAAGGCGCTGGAGGCCGCGCTGAGCAATCCCGAACGCCCCGTCCTCGCGGTCGTGGGGGGCGCGAAGGTCTCGACCAAGCTGGAGCTTCTGGCGAACCTGACGGGCAAGGTCGACATGCTGGTCATCGGTGGCGGTATGGCCAACACGTTTCTCGCCGCGCAGGGCGTCGACGTGGGCAGGTCGCTGTGCGAGCACGACCTCGGCGAGACCGCGCGCGAGATCCTGGCGCGGGCAGAGACGGCGGGCTGCGAGATCATCCTGCCCACCGATGTCGTCGTGGCCGAGGATTTCGCGGCCCATGCGCCCAACACAACGGTCGCGGCGACGGCGGTGCCGGCGGGGACCATGATCCTCGATGCCGGGCCCGAGAGCGTCGCGCGCATCCGCGAGGCGATCGACCGGGCGCGCACGCTGATCTGGAACGGCCCCCTCGGCGCCTTCGAGATCCCGCCCTTCGACGCGGCCACCAACGCCGCGGCGGAACATGCCGCGACGCGCAGCGCGGCGGGCGAACTGGTGTCGGTCGCGGGCGGGGGCGACACGGTCGCGGCGCTCAACCGGGCGGGCGCGGCCGGGCGGTTCAGCTACGTCTCGACCGCGGGCGGCGCCTTCCTGGAATGGATGGAGGGCAAGACACTTCCGGGGGTCGCCGCGCTGGAACAATCGGCCTAGGCGGTGGCGGCGGGCGCGCGCCTGCCGGCCCCGAGCGGCGCGACACGACACGACACGGGGCGACACGGGGCGACACGGGGCGACACGACGCGCCGCGACACACCACCCGCGCGCACCTGGACGTTCCCCGGCCGATGTTTGCGCCACCATGATGGACAGCGCCGGGACCTGCCCCTATTCCTTCGCGCCGAAGCGCATTCGGGCAAACACAGGGGATTTTTCATGACGCAGGACGCGATGCGGGACCAGATGAGGACCGGAAAGGGCTTCATCGCCGCGCTGGACCAGTCGGGCGGCTCCACGCCCAAGGCGCTGAAACTCTACGGGATCGGCGAAGACGCCTACGCCACCGACGAGGAGATGTTCGGCCTGATCCACGAGATGCGCACCCGCATCGCCACCGCGCCCGCCTTCACCGGCGACCGGGTGATCGGCGCGATCCTGTTCGAGAACACCATGGACCGCGACATCGCGGGCATTCCTTCGGCGAAGTTCCTCTGGGAAGAACGCGGCGTCGTGCCGTTCCTGAAGATCGACAAGGGGCTTGAGGCCGAGGCCGACGGCGTCCAGCTGATGAAGCCCATCCCCGGCCTCGACGACCTGCTCGACCGGGCGGTCGCGCACGGCGTCTTCGGCACCAAGGAACGCTCGGTCATCTCGGCGGCGAACGCGGCCGGCATCGAGGCCATCGTGGCGCAGCAGTTCGATCTGGGGCGGCAGGTGCTGGCCAAGGGTCTCGTGCCGATCCTCGAGCCCGAGGTCACGATCAGCATCGCCGACAAGGCGGCGGCCGAGGACATGCTGCTGGCGTCGATCCTGCGGCATCTCGACGGACTGGACACGCCGGTGATGCTGAAGGTGACGCTGCCCACGAAGGCCGACTTCTACCGGCCGCTGATCGAGCACCCCATGGTCCTGCGGGTCGTGGCGCTGTCGGGCGGGTATTCGCGCGCCGAGGCGAACGCGAAGCTGGCCGAAAACCACGGCATGATCGCAAGCTTCAGCCGCGCCCTGACCGAGGGCCTGACCGCGCAGCAATCCGACGAGGACTTCAACGCGGTCATCGCCGACGCGATCGAGTCCATCTACGAGGCCTCGATCACCTGAAGCCGGGGCCGAGGCGCGCGAGGATCGGGGCCGCGTCGGCGGGGGCGATGCTGCCCGCGACCTGGCCGCGATCGCCCGCGAGGCGCGTGGCCACGAATGCCTCGGCCACGGCGGCGGGCGCGTGGCGGAGCAGGACCGAGGCCGCCAGAAGAAGCGCGAGGCGCTCGGCGAACCAGCGCGCCTCGGCCTCGCGGGGCGCTCTGGGCCAGCGGGCGCGATGCGCCTCGAGCGCCGCGTCGTAGCGCCGGTCCGCGCCGATCGCGGCATCGAGTTCGGCCGCCAGCTGGCCGCCCGCCTCGGGCTCGCGCGCCAGCGTGCGCAGGATGTCGAGGCAGATGACGTTGCCCGACCCCTCCCAGATGCCGTTCAGCGGCGCCTCGCGGTAGAGCATCGGCAGGGGCGTGTCCTCGACGTAACCCATGCCGCCGAGGCCCTCCATCGCCTCCACGACGACGCGCGGCGCGAGCTTGTTGTTGACGTATTTCGCCAGCGCGACGGCGATCCGGGCGAAGGGCGCGCGGGCCGGATCGTCGAAGGCGCGCGCGACGTGGAAGCCGAGCGCGGTCGCGCCCTCCCAATCGAGGACGAGATCGGCGAGGAGCGCGCGCATTAGGGGCTGGTCGGCGAGGCGGCGCTGGAAGGCCGTGCGGTGCAGCACCCAGTGCGACAGGTGGTCGAGCGCGGCGCGCATCAGGCCCGCGGGCGCGAGGCCGGTGTCGAGCCGCGTGTGGTGGACCATGGCCATGATCGCGGGAATGCCGCGCCCCTCCTCGCCCACGAGATGCGCGCGCGCGCCGTGATACTCGATCTCCGCCGAGGCGTTGGCGCGATTGCCGAGCTTGTCCTTAAGCCGCTGCAGGCGGACGGCGTTGCGCGTCCCGTCCTCGAGCCAGCGCGGAACGAGAAAGCAGCTCACGCCCGCCTCCGTCCTCGCCAGCGTCAGGAACCCGTCCGACATCGGCGCGGAACAGAACCATTTGTGGCCCATGAGGCGCCACGCCTCGCCCTCCCGCTCGGCCCGCGTCGCGTTCGAGCGCACGTCCGAGCCGCCCTGCTTCTCGGTCATCGCCATGCCGAGGGTCGCGGCGCGCTTCGCCGACAGGGGCGCCACCGCGGGATCGTATGCGGCCGCCGTCAGCTTCGGAACCCACACCTCCGCAAGGCTGGGCGCCGCGGCCTGCAGCGCGGGCACGGCGGCGTAGGTCATCGTCATCGGGCAGCAGGAGCCGGGTTCCACCTGGCTCATCAGGTAGACGGTCGCGGCGTGCGTCAGGTGGCTGCCGCCGGTCCACGGACCCGAAGCGTATCCCGCCTCGAGGCCCAGCGTCATGAGGCGGTGATAGGCGTCCGAAAAGACGACCTCGTCGAGCCTGCGCCCGCCCGCGTCGAAAAGGCGAAGCTCCGGCAGGCGGCGATTGGCCTCCCGTCCCCACCCGGCCGCCTCGAGCGAACCGAGCTTGCGGGCGAGGCCACCGACATCCGCGCCGG
The DNA here is from genome assembly GCF_029624655.1 of Roseicyclus salinarum. Lineage (GTDB taxonomy): Bacteria > Pseudomonadota > Alphaproteobacteria > Rhodobacterales > Rhodobacteraceae > Roseibacterium > Roseibacterium salinarum. Next base: position 32,171 of record NZ_JARRSA010000030.1, on the reverse strand, counting down.
CGGCATGGGTCCGCAGGACCGGATCCTCCTGCCACAGGTCGCGGTCGCCCCTGGGCGGCGGCTGGTTCGTCACCTCGTGGCTGCCGAGGTCGCTTTCGGGCTTCATTGCAACACCTCCCGCATCTCAGGATACGGATCGCGAATCGATGCGTCACGGGGGATTCCCATTTGCGCCGCACTGTGCGAATCTCGGCCGCGAGACGCCCGTCAGAGGCGTCCGGCACATGAGGCAGCGGCAATGTTTCGCAACATCTCCTTCACCGGGCTGGGCATCACCGTCGTCCTCGTGCTCGTCGGCGCGTATTTCACCTTCACCGCCGTGCAGGGAAATTACGGCCTGTTCCGCCGCATCCAGATCGAAGCCGAGGCCGAGCGGCTGACGCTGGAGCTTGCGCGCCTGGAGACACAGGCCGCCCGGATGGAGATCCTGACGCGGCGGCTGTCGGACGATTTCCTCGACCTAGACCTCCTGGACGAGCGCGCGCGCGACGTCCTGGGATACGTCCGGCCCGACGAGATCGTCCTTCCCTGACAGGCTCTGGACACGCCGTCATCGGCGCCTTTTCCCCTGCGTCACCTTATCCGTTCATTCTGGGGGTGTCATGACGCTTCGCCTTTGGTAATGATAGTTCAACGTTAAACTATCTGCTCTGGCGGGGAGGACCTTACCCAGATGGCGACCCGGAAAACCGCTTCGAAATCAGCAGACAAGCCGAACGTCTCGGCTGACGAGCTGAAAGCCTACTACCGCGACATGCTTCTGATCCGCCGATTCGAGGAAAAGGCGGGCCAGCTTTACGGTATGGGCCTGATCGGGGGCTTCTGCCACCTGTACATCGGGCAGGAGGCCGTCGTGGTTGGCCTCGAGGCCGCCGCCGAAGAGGGCGACAAGCGCGTCACCTCCTACCGCGACCACGGCCACATGCTGGCCTGCGGCATGGACCCCAACGGCGTCATGGCCGAGCTCACGGGCCGCGAGGGCGGCTATTCCAAGGGCAAGGGCGGCTCGATGCACATGTTCTCGAAGGAGAAGGACTTCTACGGCGGGCACGGCATCGTCGCGGCGCAGGTGCCGATCGGCGCGGGCCTCGCCTTCGCGGACAAGTATCTCGGCAACGACCGCGTGACCTTCACCTATTTCGGCGACGGCGCGGCCAACCAGGGCCAGGTCGCCGAGACCTACAACATGGCGCAGCTCTGGGATCTGCCCTGCATCTTCGTCATCGAGAACAACCAGTACGCGATGGGCACGAGCGTGAAGCGCGCGACGAAATCGCCGGACTTCTGGGAACGCGGCGCGGCCTACGGCATCGCGGGCGAGGCCGTGGACGGCATGGACGTGCTGGCCGTCAAGGAAGCGGGCGAGAAGGCCGTCGCGCACTGCCGCGCGGGCAAGGGCCCCTACATCCTCGAGGTCATGACATACCGCTACCGCGGCCACTCCATGTCCGACCCCGCGAAATACCGCACCCGCGAGGAAGTGCAGGAGATGCGCGAGAAGCGCGACGCGATCGAGAACGTGCGCCAGCTTCTGCTGACCGGCAAGCACGCCACCGAGGACGATCTCAAGAAGATCGACAAGGAGATCAAGGACGTGGTGAACGCCTCCGCCGACTTCGCCAAGGAAAGCCCCGAGCCCGCGCTCGAGGAGCTCTGGACAGACATCTACGCCGACGTGGCGCCGCAGGACGCCTGAAGGGGGACGACGACAGATGGCAACCGAAATCCTGATGCCCGCACTTTCCCCGACCATGGAGGACGGCACGCTGTCCAAGTGGCTGGTCAAGGAGGGCGATACCGTATCGGCTGGCGACATCCTCGCCGAGATCGAGACCGACAAGGCCACGATGGAATTCGAAGCGGTCGATGAAGGCGTGATCGGCAAGATCCTCGTGGCCGAAGGGACCGAGGGCGTGAAGGTCAACAGCCCCATCGCCGTGCTGGTGGAGGAAGGCGAGGACGTGCCCGAGGACGCCGGCGACAGCGCGGGCGCTGCGGCCCCCGCGCCCGTGGCGCTCGAGACGTCGGAGGGCCGCGCGAACCCCGCGCCCGCCACCGCGGCCCCTGCCCCGCAGCCGGTGACGTCGAACGCATCGCCCGACTGGCCGGCGGACGCCGAGATGAAGAAGATGACCGTCCGCGAGGCGCTTCGCGACGCCATGGCCGAAGAGATGCGCCGCGACGACAGCGTCTTCGTCATGGGCGAGGAGGTCGCCGAATACCAGGGCGCCTACAAGGTCACGCAGGGGCTGCTCGACGAGTTCGGCGCGCGTCGCGTGATCGACACGCCGATCACCGAGCACGGCTTCGCGGGCCTCGGCGTCGGCGCGGCTTTCGGCGGGCTGCGCCCCATCGTCGAGTTCATGACCTTCAACTTCGCGATGCAGGCGATGGACCACATCGTCAACTCGGCCGCCAAGACGCTCTATATGTCGGGCGGCCAGATGGGCGCGCCGATGGTCTTCCGCGGCCCCAACGGCGCGGCCGCCCGCGTGGGCGCGCAGCACAGCCAGGACTACGCCGCATGGTTCTCGTCGGTGCCCGGCCTCAAGGTCGTGCAGCCCTACTCGGCCGCCGACGCCAAGGGCCTTCTGAAGACGGCGATCCGCGATCCGAACCCTGTGATCTTCCTCGAGAACGAGATCCTCTATGGCCGCTCGTTCGACGTGCCGCAGGTCGACGACCTGACGATCCCCTTCGGCAAGGCGCGGATCTGGCGCGAAGGCACGGACGTGACCATCGTGAGCTTCGGCATCGGCATGACCTACGCCCTCGAAGCCGCCGAGAAGCTGGCCGAGGACGGCATCGACGCCGAGGTGATCGACCTGCGCACGTTGCGCCCGCTCGACTACGACACGGTGATTGCAAGCGTGCAGAAGACCAACCGCTGCGTGACCGTCGAGGAAGGCTTCCCGGTCTGCTCGATCGGCAACCACCTGTCGGCCTACATCATGACGCACGCCTTCGATTACCTCGACGCGCCCGTGCTGAACTGCACCGGCAAGGACGTGCCGATGCCCTACGCGGCCAACCTCGAGAAGCTTGCGCTGACCTCGACCGCCGAGGTGATCGAGGCGGTCAAGGCCGTGACCTACAAGGGTTGAGCCCATGATGCGCGTGCTCGGCAAGACGACCGCTTCGGACGCCTACCGCGTCGGCCTTCGGATCGAGGGATCCGAGGTCGTGGCACTGGTGACCGAGGCGCTTCTGTCGGCCGAGCACGGGACGGAGCGGAGGGTTCCGCACCAGGCCGCCTACGACTGGATCGAGACGCGCGCCAACGCGCTCGTCCATGCAGTCCGCACGCTTCATTCCGGCGCCCGTCCGCGGGCGCCCTTCGACCAGATCACGCTCGAGCCCGCGCGCGACTGACGCGGCGAGAGACAAGGGAGAGCCCCGACGATGCCCACCGAGATCCTGATGCCCGCGCTGAGCCCCACGATGGAGGATGGAACGCTGGCCAAGTGGCTGGTGAAGGAAGGCGACACCGTCTCGGCAGGCGACATCCTCGCCGAGATCGAGACCGACAAGGCCACGATGGAATTCGAGGCCGTGGACGAAGGCACCATCGGCAAGATCCTCGTGCCGGAGGGAAGCGAGGGCGTGAAGGTCAACGCGCCGATCGCGATCCTGCTGGAGGAAGGCGAAAGCGCGGAGGACATCGACGCCCCGGCGGCGAAGGCCGAGGACGCGCCGAAACCGGCCGAGGCCCCGGCCCCCGCGCCGACGCCCGCCGCCGCCGCGACGGCGGCCACGCCCACTCCGGCCGCGCCGGTCTCGCAGGACGGTGGCCGCATCTTCGCCTCGCCGCTCGCCCGCCGCATCGCCAAGGACAAGGGCATCGACCTTTCGGCGATCAAGGGCTCGGGGCCGCATGGCCGCATCGTGAAGGCGGATGTCGAGACGGCCGAGGCCCGGCCCGCCGCCGCGAAGGCCCCCGAGGCCGCCGACGCGCCCGCCGCCGCGACGGCCGGCGCCAAGCCCGCGATGCCCGCGGGCATGGGCGCGGAGCAGGTCACGAAGATGTACGAGGGCCGCGACTACGAGGAGGTCAAGCTCGACGGGATGCGCCGCACCGTGGCCGCGCGTCTCACCGAGGCCAAGCAGACCATCCCGCACTTCTACCTGCGCCGCGACATCCGCCTCGACGCGCTTTTGAAGTTCCGCTCGCAGCTCAACAGGCAACTCGAGGGCCGCGGCGTGAAGCTTTCGGTCAACGACTTCATCATCAAGGCCTGCGCGAACGCCCTTCAGGCCGTCCCGGACGCCAACGCCGTCTGGGCGGGCGACCGGATGCTGCGGCTGAAGCCCTCGGACGTGGCGGTCGCCGTGGCCGTCGACGGCGGGCTCTTCACGCCCGTTCTGAAGGACGCGCACCAGAAATCCCTTTCGGCGCTGTCGGCCGAGATGAAGGACCTCGCCACCCGCGCCCGCGACCGCAAGCTCGCGCCGCATGAATACGTCGGCGGCTCCTTCGCGATCTCGAACCTCGGGATGTATGGCATCGACAACTTCGACGCCGTCATCAACCCGCCCCACGGCGCGATCCTCGCCGTCGGCGCGGGCGTGAAGAAGCCCGTGGTGGGCGAGGACGGCGAACTGACCGTGGCGACGGTGATGTCGGTCACGCTGAGCGTCGATCACCGGGTCATCGACGGCGCGCTCGGGGCGGAACTGCTCAAGGCGATCGCGGACAATCTCGAGAACCCGATGGTCATGCTCGCCTGAAGCCCGACAGCGCCGCCCGGGAGGATGGGCGGCGCGCACCTGCGGGGCCGCGCGAAAGCTGCGGCCCCGTTCTCCGTTTCGGGCCGAGCCTCGGCCCGTGGCCCCCGCACCCCACAGGACCAGCCCCGCGCCGAGCCACGCATACGAGGCCAGCGCCAGCCACGTCGGCACGCGGGCAAGCGCGCCCCGCCCTTGCCGCGGTCGTGCCCCGGTCGTGTCCAGCGGGACGGCCGCGCCATCCAGGCGAACGCCGCCGTCAGCGCCGGGAAGCCCGCGTTGAGCCAGAACGTGTCTTCGGGGGCAAGACGGCCCTCGGGCGCGGGCAGCCCCTTCTGCGGCGGTTCGGGCGCGATGCCTGGCCGGTCGAAGCCGCAGTGCGGCACGAGCGCGGCGGCGATCAGCCCGGGAAGGAAGACCGCCGCGATGCATGGCGGCATGCGCCAGCCTCGGCCCATCCTTGAAGAAACGTGGACATGGATCCTCAACGTGCCTGTCGCGCGGGGGTGGGGTGCCGGACCGGCCTGCAAGGTTTCGTCACGGGCCTCCGACGGTTACGTCCCGCCACGCGCCGGGGGCGAGGCCGCCCACGTCATGCGCCCCCACCGACCAGCGGATCAGGCGCAGGACCGGCAGGCCGACATGGGCGCACATGCGCCGCACCTGCCGGTTGCGCCCCTCGGTGATGGTGAGGCGCAGCCATGCCTCGGGCACGGACTTGCGGAACCGCACCGGCGGGTCGCGCGGCCAGAGCCAGCCCGGCTCGGGCACCGCCTCGACCTCGGCGGGCCGCGTCGGCCCGTCGTTCAACGTCACGCCCGCGCGCAGGGCGCCAAGCGCCTCGGCCGTCGGCACACCCTCCACGAGGGCGAAGTATGTCTTGGGCGTCTGCGCCCTGGGCGAGGTGATCCGTGCCTGAAGCCCGCCATCGTTCGTCAGCAGCAAGAGCCCCTCGCTGTCGCGGTCGAGCCGCCCGGCCGGATACATCCCGGGCATGTCGAGGAAGCGTCCCAGACCGGGCCACGTCCCGTCGTCGGTGAACTGGCTGAGAACGTTCATGGGCTTGTTGAACGCGACGAGGCGCGTGGCCTGCTGCGGGCGGCGGGCGCGGGGGCGGGGCCGGCTCAATGCGCCTCCGCCCAGTTCGCCCCCTGCCCCGCATCGACCACGAGCGGCACCGAGAGGTGGACCGCCGGATGCGCCGCGCCCTCCATGACGTCGCGCGCCCGCGCGATCAGGTCGCCGGCCGCGCCCTCGTCCACCTCGAACAGAAGCTCGTCATGCACCTGCAGAAGCATGGTCGCGGGCAGCCCCTCGATCGCGGCCTCCATGCGGATCATCGCGCGGCGGATCACGTCTGCGGCGGTGCCTTGTATCGGCGCGTTGATCGCCGCGCGCTGCGCGAACCCCGCGGTCGGCCCCTTGGCGTTGATCTCGGGCGTGTGGATCTTGCGCCCGAACAGCGTCCTGACGTGGCCGTGCTCCTTCGCGAAGGCCTTGGTCTCGTCCATGTAGTCGCGGATGCCGGGGAAGCGTTCGAAATAGCGGTCGATGAAGCCCTGCGCCTCGGCCCTGGGAATGCGCAGGTTCCGCGCGAGCCCGAACCCCGAGATCCCGTAGATGACCCCGAAGTTGATCGCCTTGGCCTGCCGCCGCACGTCGGGCGTCATCTGGTCGAGCGGCACGCCGAACATCTCCGAGGCGGTCGCGGCGTGGATGTCCTGCCCCTCGCGGAAGGCCTGTTTCAGCGCCTCGATCCCGGCAATGTGGGCCAGGATGCGCAGTTCGATCTGGCTGTAGTCGAGCGATACCAGAACGCGGCCCTTGCCGGCCACGAAGGCCTCGCGGATGCGCCGCCCCTCCTCGCTGCGCACGGGGATGTTCTGCAGGTTCGGATCGGTCGAGGCGAGCCGCCCGGTATTGGCCCCCGCGATGGAATAGGACGTGTGCACGCGGCCCGTGTCGGGGTCGATATGGTCCTGCAGCGCGTCGGTATAGGTCGACTTCAGCTTGGACAGCTGCCGCCAGTCGAGGACGCGCGCGGGCAGATCATGGACGGTGGCGAGGTCTTCGAGCACGTCGGCGGGCGTGGAATACTTGCCGGTCTTGCCCTTCTTGCCGCCGTCCAGGCCCATCTTCTCGAACAGGATCTCGCCCAGCTGCGCGGGCGAGCCCACGTTGAAGCTTTCCCCGGCAAGCTCGTGGATCTCGGCCTCCAGCGCCGCCATCTTCTGCGCGAAGGCGTTGGACATGCGCGAAAGCGTGTCGCGGTCGACCTTGACCCCCGCCCGCTCCATCCGCGCGAGCACCGGCACCATCGGCCGCTCCAGCGTCTCGTAGACGGTGGTGACGTGCGCGCGGTGCAGCTGCGGCTTGAAGAGGTGCCACAGGCGCAGGGTGACGTCGGCATCCTCGGCGGCGTAGGGTCCGGCGCGCGCGATCTCGACGCGGTCGAAGCTGACCTGCGCCTTGCCCGAGCCGATCAGCTCCTTGATCGGGATGCAGGAATGGGACAGGTAGCGCTCGGCCAGCGTGTCCATGCCATGCCCGTGGAGCCCCGCGTTCATCGCGTAGGACATCAGCATCGTGTCGTCCACGGGCGTCACGTCGATGCCGTGGCGCGACAGGACCTTCACGTCGTATTTCGCGTTCTGCGCGATCTTCAGGATCGCGTCGTCCTCCAGCACCGGCTTCAGCGCGGCGAGACAGTCGGCCATCGGCATCTGCCCCTCGGCCAGCGCGTTGTCGGCGAAAAGGCCGTCTCCGCCCTCGCCCTTGTGCCCCAGCGGGATGTAGCAGGCGCGCCCGGGCTCGATCGCCAGCGACACGCCCACGAGCTCGCAGGTCATCTCGTCAAGCGAGGTCGTCTCGGTGTCGAAGGCCACCACGCCCCGCGCCCGCGCCGCGTCGAGCCAGGGACGCAGCGCCTCGATGTCGCGGACGATCTCGTAGCTCTCCGTGTCGATCGGCGGAAACTCGGGCGCAGCCTCGACGCCCCCGCCATCGGGGGCCGTCTCGGGCGCGGCCTCGGGGATCGCCGGCGCCTCGACGCCCAGTTCGCCCGCGATCCGGCGGCTGAGCGTGCGGAACTCCATCTCCGACAGGAACGCCAGCAGCGTCTCGGGGTCCGGCGCGCGCACCTCCAGGTCCTCGAGCGTCTCCGTCATCGGCACCCGGTCGTCCAGCGTCACGAGGCGCTTGGACATGCGGATCTGCTCGGCATTATCGATCAGCGTCTGCCGGCGCTTGGGCTGCCTGATCTCGCCTGCGCGCTCCAGCAACGTCTCGAGGTCGCCGAACTCGTTGATCAGCAGCGCCGCGGTCTTCACCCCGATCCCGGGCGCTCCGGGGATGTTGTCGACGCTGTCGCCGGCCAGCGCCTGCACGTCCACCACCCGGTCCGGCCCGACGCCGAACTTGGCCTCCACGCCCTCGGCGTCGATGCGCAGGTTCTTCATCGCGTCGTACATCTCGACGCCGCCGCCCACCAGCTGCATCAGATCCTTGTCCGACGAGATGATCGTCACGCGCCCGCCCGCCTCGCGCGCCTGCCGCGCGAGCGTGGCGATGATGTCGTCGGCCTCGTAGTTCTCCAGTTCGAGGCACGCGAGGTTGAACGCCCGCGTCGCCTCGCGCGTCAGCGGGATCTGAGGGCGCAGGTCCTCGGGCATCGCGTCGCGGTTGGCCTTGTAGAGATCGTAAAGGTCGTTGCGGAACGTATGGCTGCCCTTGTCGAAGACGACGGCGGCGTGCGTCGGCGCGTCGGGGCCGGTATTGGCCTCGATCATCCGGTGGATCATGTTGCAGAAGCCCGCCACGGCCCCGATCGGCAACCCGTCGGACTTGCGCGTCAGCGGCGGCAGGGCGTGGTAGGCGCGGAAGATGAACGCGGACCCGTCCACGAGGTGCAGGTGATGCCCCTTGCCGAATGCCGCCGTCTCGCCGGTCATGTGCCCCTCCGCGATTTCCCGACCCGCCTCCGGCGCGCCGGCGGCGCGGGAGCGACAGGCCTTTTACCCGGCGCCCTCAGGCGCGCCCGGCGTCCTTTCCGGCTGCTGTTCCGGCGAAGTCGGCATGGACGAACTTCTTGTCGCAATAGCCGCATTCCACGTAGCCCAGGTCGCGGTCGATCGACAGCCAGACGCGCGGATGGCCCAGCGCGCCCTCGCCGCCGTCGCAGGCGACGCGCCACTGTGTCACGATCTCGGTTTCGGGCGGGTCTATCGGCATCTTGCGCTCGTCCTCGGTCGGTGCTCGTCCGCCGATATGGCAGGTTGGCGCGCACCGGGCAAGGGCGGGCGCCACGCAATCCGCGCCACGCCCTCGGGCCTCGCGCGCCCTCCTCCCTTCATCTTTCCCCAAATACGCAAATGACACGGGCTGCGTCCCCGCGCGGACGCCCGCCGGTTCAGCGCGCGGGCTGCAGCATCCGGCCAAGGGGCCGCCCTGCAAGGATGTGGAGATGGTAGTGCGGCACCTCCTGCACCGCGTCCTCGCCCGCGTTCGACAGGGTCCGGTAGCCCGCCCCGCCCGCGCCCGGCCCGATGCCCGCCTCGGCCACGATACGCGCCGCCACGCGGTGGAAATCGACGATCTCCGCCTCGCTCGCCTCGGCGGCGAAATGGTCGAAGGTGACGTAGGCGCCCTTCGGGATCACCAGCACGTGGACCGGCGCCTGCGGGCGGATGTCGTTGAAGGCGAGCGTGTGCTCGGTTTCGATGACGGTCGAGTTCGGGATCTCGCCGCGCAGGATCTTCGCGAAGATGTTCTGGTCGTCGTAGTGATAGGGCATGGTCGCTCGGCTCCTTCAGTCTGCGAACAGGTGCGGTGTCTCGGCGAGGGTATGGCCGGTCTCGGCGCCGATGTCGAAGACCTCCGACAGGACGGCCGCGTTCTCGGCCGCCGAGGCCTGCTCGCGCAGGCGCCAGTGGTTGGGGAAGCCCGCCTCGCGGATGCGGGTCGCGTGGTCCTCGAACTCCTGGCGGAGCGTGGGCAGCATCCGGGCGATCACCTCCTGCGGCGTGGCCGAGGTGACGAGGCCCGCGCGCCGCGCGTGGCCGACGAGATAGCGGTCGTCATGGGCGCAGTGCACCTCCAGAAGGCGCGTCCTCGCCCTGTCGGACATGAAGTCGGCGATCAGTCCGACATTCTCGGGATCGAGGCAGATCACCATCCGGTCGGTGCCGTGACGGTCGTAGAGAAGCCGCAGGAACGCGCGGCGGTGGCGGTTGCGCTTCTCCAGCGTCCGCTCGGTCCCGCCAAGGTCCGGCAGCGGGCATGTCGCGTCGTCGAAGACGTATTCCGCGCCCGGGATGCCCAGGGTGTCCTCGACCGCGTGCATCAGGCGCTTGCCCACCTGCCATTTCTTGCAGACGATCATGACCAGCTCGCGCTCGGCCCCCAGCGTGCCCTCCCGCTCCCAGAAGCGCGCGCCGAAGCGCCGGCCGCCCCGCCCCCGCCCGGTCAGGTAGCGGTAGAGCTGCGCCCCTTCCGTGCCCGCCGCGACATCCATGCGTCCCGATGTCCACAACGCGCCCAGCCGCTCCCGCAGCACCGTGGCGCCGGGGCTGATCTTTCGTGCGAACAGGTGGTCCTGCGCGAGGAGAAAGTCGTACTGGTCGTTGTGGAACGTCACGGGCATCCCGTAGTCGCTGAACAGCTTGAAGGTCGGCGAGCGGTTCTCGATCTCGGCGTCGGGCACGAGGTGGCGCACCAGCGTCTGGAAGAAAGTCTCGTCGGGGATCCACGTCGTGCGGAAGAAGCGCACCACGTCGGGGCGCGCGGCGATGAAGGTCATGATCGCCTCGACGGTGGCCCGGCGCAGGCACCACCACTGGCTGCCGATCATCACCTGAAGGTCGGCAGGGATGCGCCGCTCCAGCCGGAGGCGGCGCTGGAGGTCCATCGAGGCGTGGAACAGGCGTTTGTGCGTGCGTTCGTTGAAGACATGGCGATAGACCAGCCGCTCGCGCCGCAGCCCCGTGCGGATCCAGTCCGAGGCGAAGAAATCGAAGCTTTCGATGTGGTCACGGTCGGCGGCGTCCAGCACGGCGTGGGCGTGGGCGGCCGACTTCACCGGCGCGCAATCGCCCGAGATCATGCAGAAATGCGTGGCGTCGGGAAAGGCCGCGGCGGCGGCCTCGAGCGTGTTCAGAGTGGCGCGCACGAGGCTCCACTCGCCCCAGCCGCATTTCACCCGGCGCGCGGCGAAGGCGACACGGGCGTTGCCGCCGAGGGCCGCGCGGAGGCGCGCGAAATCTTCAGCGGGCGCGCGGGCGTCGTAGTGGATCGCCACGCCGTCCCCGCTCGCCGTCAGCCTCTCGGCCTGCCGCACGACGGTCTCGGGCTCCTTGTGGCACAGGAGGATGAAGGCGATCTTTGCCATGCTCGATCGGTTCGCGCCGCTGCCCGCTTCCTTGCAGCCCAAGCCATAGCGCAGCGCGATTGAAGAAACATCACTTCTTTGCTTCCCTCCGCCGCGGCGGCCCCGCATCCTGCGCGGGCATGCAACGAGGCACGAGGCGGCGCGATGGGGTTTCCCGGAACCTGGATGACGACGAGCGAAACCATGATCTACCGCGTCGTGCCCAAATGCGCCTGCTCGACCATCGGCCAGATCATGCATTACGGCGACAACGGCGCGTTCTACGACGGAGACATCCACGACGCCGAGACGGGCCTCCACAAATGGGCCTTCGAGCACAGCCAGCCGCGCATCGAGGCGCGCGCGCGCGCGCGCGACGCCTATGCCTTCACCTGCGTGCGCAACCCCTACAGCCGCATCCTCTCGAGCTTCTTCGACAAGATCTGCGGCATCCAGCGCAACGGGCGGCGCTACCGCGGCAACCTCGTGCCCATGCTGGTGCAGAAATACGGGATCGACGTGGGCGGCGAGGACGGAAGCGCGGAGTTCGACCAGATCGCGAGCTTCCGGCGCTTCCTGCTGTTCGCACGCGACACGATCCGGTGGCGCAAGCCGATGGACCCCGACATCCACTGGTCGTCCGTCTCGGGTCATGTCTCGACCTTCGTGACGAATGGGGGCCGTTACGACAGGATCTTCTGGGCCGAGCGCTTCGAGGAGGGGATGCAGTCGGTGCTGGACGCGGTGGCGCTGCCCCACCCCGTGACGCTTGCCCAGGTCCCCCGCTTCAACGAAAGCGCGCTCCACGGCCCGAAACGGGCACACCCCGTGGAGGATTACTTCGACGACCTGTCGATGCACCTCGTCTACGAGATATACAAAAGCGACTTCGATCTCTTCCGCTACGATTTCGAGCGTCCGGGAAACAGGATGCCGCTGGGCGAGATCGACCTCGACGAGGTGCACGCGAAGCTCGGGGATTGAGCGTGTCACCCGTGCCGCACTTCGGGGCCGCTATTGATTCACGCGTCAACATTGTTGCTTTGCAAGGGTCCGGCAGCTACGTTTCCCTAGGGGAAATTCACGGATATCCGGGGGCTTGAATGAAGGCTGGTTCTGGTTTGAAGGCGCTGTGCGCGCTTGGCGTCGCGGGTGCCCTCGCCGTCTCGGCCTCCACGGCCTCGGCGCAGGACGCAGGCTCGGTGCCGGAACGGCGCGCGGCCGTCTTCGCCTCCCTGATCGATGCGCCGTCCGACCGGGCCCTGATGCAGGAATACGCCCGCCTCTCTGTCGAGATGCGCGACTACGAGGCGGCCGCCGCCACCCTGGAGCGCCTGATCGACCTCGAGCCCGAGAATGCCGGCGCGCGCCTCGAGCTTGCGACGGCGTATTACGCCCTCGGCAACTACCCCCTCGCGAATTACCACTTCGACATCGCCTCCGCGTCGGGCGCGCTGACGCCGGCGCAGGCGGGCGCGGTCGACGCCTACCGCGCCGCCGCCGCGCAGCAGGACCGCCCCAGCCGCCTGAGCGGCGTCATTGCCGCGGGCGCGGTCACGTCGGAGGGCGAGACCGGATTCCTGGGGACCGCGCAGCTCGACTGGCGCATCGACCTCGGCGACGCGAACGCAACCGACTGGGTGACGGAGATCGGCATCTCGAGCTTCGTTCTCGGCGCGGGCGCGGGCGCCGACACCAACGACAGCCAGCGCATCCTGCTGCGCACCGGCCCCGAGCTGAAGCTGGCCGGCGAGGCCTTCGGCCCGAGGCTTCAGCCCTATGTCGAGCTCGAGGCCGTGCGCTATCCTGACGCTTCCGCATCGGATTTCGACGCCGTCTATCTCGGGCTCGCCTACCAGAACACCTACAGCGCCGAGTGGAGCAGCTTCGCGGACGCCTCGATCGGGCGGGGCGAGCGCCGCGCGTCGGGCGACACGATGGATTTCCTCTATGCCGTTGGCGGCCTGACCTACCGCCCCTCGCGCGAGGCGCAGTTCCGCATGGCCGCCTCCTATTCCCGCGAGGAAGAGCAGGACCGCGAGGAGGACGGACACGGCCTGCGCGCCGATTACGTCCGCGCCTTCGCCGCGCCCGCCGCACTCGACGCCAGGAACTGGCTGGCGGGCGCCTTTGCGGGCATCGACTGGTTCGACATCACCGAGGCCGCGACGCAGCGGGATGAGACCGTGCGATCCGCCGGACTGTTCCTGAGGTCCTACCTGGGCCGCGACCTTTTCATCGAGACCCGCGCAAGCCACCTGCGGCGCGACGGCGGCACCGGCACCGAGGAGACCCTCGTGTCGATGCAGCTTGGCTGGGAGTTCTGACATGGTACCATTTCGTCGCAAGTATCTCGCCGCAGGCCTTCTGGCGGTCGCCTGCGCCCTGCCCGCCGCCGCGCAACAGGTCGCCACCGTGGCCTCCAGTCAGCCGACGCTGCGCGGCACGCCGCCCGGCGGCGCCACGCGCGACCTCGCACTCGGCTCGGCGCTGGTGCAGGACGAAACCGTGCAAAGCTCGGCCACCGGGCGCGCGCAGCTGATGTTCCTCGACCAGACAACCCTCTCGATCGCGCCGAACACGACGATCGTCCTCGACCGCTTCGTGTTCGATCCCGACCAGGGCTCGGGCGAGCTGGGCGTGCAGCTGACCGAGGGCGCGCTGCGCTTCATCGGCGGGTCGCTCGCGCGCAACCAGGAGGCCGTGATCACCACGCCCACCTCCACCATCGGCATCCGCGGCTCCTCGACGCTGATCCTGCATTCCAACGGCCGCACCACGGCGATCTTTCTCGCCGGCGACCGCCTTTGCTTCTCTGCGGGCTCGGGGCGCAACTGCACCAGCCGTCCCGGCGGCATGATCAACGAAGACGGCTACCAGGGCCGCGTCTCGAACGAGTTCCTGGCGGCGGTCCTGAACGAGGTCGACGGCGGCCCGGTCGTGGTGACGTCGGGCGGCGGCGGCACCGGGGGCGGCACCGGCATCGGCGACGCGGCCCCTCCGGGCAGCGCGCCGACTTCGCCCGACGGGGAAAGCTACGACACGCAGGTCTTCGACAACGGCTTCGACAGCGACACGCTTCTGGGGCTGATCGACACGCTCACCCCGCCCGAGGCGGCGCCACCCCCCGCCCCGCCGGAGCCGGAGCCAGAGCTGCCGCCGCTGCGCTGACAGGGCGCTAGCGCTTGGACGTGGCGATCGCGGAGCCGTCCCATCCGGGCGCGGGCGGCTCCTTGCGCATGGCAGCGATCCGGCCGAGATAAAGCTCGGCCAGCCGCACCGTCTCGCAGAACCCGACCTCGAGCCTCGCGAGGTCGGTGAAGCCCGCCTCCGCGCCGTCCCAGTCCATCGCCAGATAGGCCGCACGCGCCGCGCCGAGCGTCCCCGCGAAGGCGTCGAGGCCCACCGCCCCCTCCGGCACCACGGTCGAGACCTCGACCGCCCGCGCGAAGCCCTTGGCCGCCACGAGGTCGAGCGGCACGGCGCGCAAGCCGTCGGGACAGGCCGCCGCCGCGTCCGGCCCGACGCAGTTCGACACGCCGTATTGCCGCGTCAGCCCCTCGAGCCGGGCGGCGAGCGTCACGGTGTCGCCCACGCAGGTATAGCTCAGCCGGTCCCGCGAACCCATCAGGCCCACATAGGCCGGGCCCGCGTTCAGCCCGATCGCCACCCGGATCGGCGGCAGGCCCTCGGCGACCAGGTCGGCCGAGGCGCGCGCGGCCGCGCGCTCCACCGCATCGATCGCCCAGAGCCCCGCCTCGGTATGGTCCCCGCGCGAGATCGGCGCGTTCCAGAACGCCATGACGGCGTCGCCGATGAACTTGTCGATGGTCGCGCCCCCGTCCACGAGCGCTTCGGCCACCGCCGAGAGATAGGTGTTCACCAGCGAGACGACCCTGTCGGGCGGCATCGCCTCGGTCACGGTCGAGAAGCCGCGCATGTCCACGAACATCACCGTCAACTCGCGCTCCGCGCCCTCGGGCGTCAGCGCGGCGTCGGGATTCGCCTCGATCCTGCCGATCAGTTCGGGCGGCAGGAAATAGGCGAAGCGCGAGCGGATCGCGCGCCGCGCGCGCTCCTTCGCGAGGAAGCCTAGCGTCGTGCCGGGAACGAACACGGCCAGCGCGGTCAGGACCGGCATCACCGGATCGAACAGAAGCCCCGCCAGATCGAAGGCGAGGATGCCCCCGGCGATCGGCCCCAGCCCCACGACAAGACCCGCGACCAGCCCCAGAAGCGGCCGCTCGCGCAAGAGGAGGGCGGTGATGGACAGGCCCGCGACGGCGACCAGCAGCATTTCGAGCCCCGGCATCCAGTCGGGCCGGTTCAGGAACTCGCCCGACACGATCTGCTCGATGATCTCGGCATGGAGCGTGACGCCCGCGATCCCGGCGTCGAGCGGCGTCGTGCGGATGTCGAACAGCCCCTGCGCCGAGGACCCCACGAGGATGATCCGCCCGGCAAGGCGCGCCTGCAGGTCCGGATCGACGCCCTCGGCCTCGAGAAGGCGGCCCGCAGGCGTGATGCGCTCGGGGTGGAACCCTGAGAAATGCACGCGGAAGCGACCGTCCGCCTCGACCGGATAGCTCAGCGCGCCGGTCCGCATGGCCACCGCCGAGGCGGTCCCGCCCGACACCTCGCCCGAAGCCTCCGAGGTCCGCAGGATGTGCCCGCCCGCCCCCTGCGCCACGCGCAGCAACTCGGCCGCGAGCGAGGGCACCAGCGTCTCCTCCACCCCCGTGACCATCGGCACGCTGCGCGTCACGCCGTCGGCGGTCCGCCCGAGGCTGATCATCCCGATGCCCGCCGCCTGCGCCGTCAGTTCGGGCAGGTTCACGATCGCCGCGGGGTAGCGCACCAGCGACGTCGGCACCGCGCCCGTGACCGCGACCCCCGCGCGCGGCACGGGGACCTCGCCCTCCTGCGCGCCCGCCACCGACAGGACGACGGGCCGCCCCTCGATGGCGCGGGCGAAAAGCTGGTCGTGCGGCGGCAGTCCGAGGTCGGGCAGAACCGGCGGGATGCCCGGACGAAAGCGCGTCCAGCTTTCGGTGATGCGCTCGGGCGATGTGCGGTCGGGCTCGGGGAAGAGGATGTCGAACCCCACCGCCGCCGCGCCATGCGCGAACAGCCTGTCGGTCAGCGTCGCGAGGTAGCTGCGCGGCCAGGGCCATTGCCCGTAGGCATCCAGCGCCGCCTCGTCGATGTCGATCAGGTGCACCGGCGCCTGCGGGTCGTAGTCGCGCGGGCTGGCGCGCTGGTAGGCGTCGAAGACCGCGTCGCGCGCCTGCTGCAGGATCGGCGGCGCAAGGACGGTCAGCGCGAGCATGACGACGGTGACGGCGAGCCCGAGGGCAAGGATCAGGCGGCGCATCAGGCGCGCGGCCCCGCGGTCCGCGCGCGCCGGACCCTGTCGTTCGACCGTCTGGGCACACATGCCTCCGTCTTGCCAACCCTTCGAGACCATGGGCGAATTCCGGAGATTTGGCAAATGCCGGGGAATTGACCCGAGGCCTGCGGCCGGGTTAGGCGTGGAGGGCCGCCACGGGACCGGCACGGGAGAACGCGATGACCGCCATATCCTTGACGGGCCTGTTCGGCCTGATCGGCGTCTTGCTGTATCTCGGAGCCTACGCCGCGCTGCAATTCGGCCTGCTCCGCGGCGCCTCGCTGAGCTACACGCTGCTGAACCTGACGGCCGCGAGCCTCGTGCTGCTCAGCCTTCTGGAGACGTGGAACCTGTCCTCGGCGCTGATCCAGAGCTCGTGGATCGTGATCTCCGTCATCGGGATCGGCCGGCGCATCTGGCAACGCTCGGCGATAAGCTTCAGCGAGGAGGACCGCGAATTCCTCGCCCGGCACATGCCGGCGCTGCCGCTGGTAGAGGCCCACGCCGTCCTGCGCCGGGGCAGCTGGCGCGACCACGCCCCCGGAGAGGCGTTGGCCAGCCAAGGGGAGGAGGTCGGCGGACTGCTCTATCTCGCGGCGGGCGCGGCGAGCGTCAGGGCGGACGGGCGCGAGGTCGCCACGCTCGCGCCCGGCGCGCTGGTCGGGGAGATGACGCTGATCCATGGCGGCGCCGCGACGGCCGACGTGACCGTGACCGAGGCAGCGCGCGTGCTGCATCTGCCGCGCGGCCAGCTTCTGAAACGGATGAACGACACGCCCGACATCATGCTTGCCGTGGGCAACGCCCTGCAGGCCGAGATCCGTCGCAAGCTTCAGGCCATGAACGCCGGCGCCGATGCGCCCGCCGCGGCGACCCGCCCGGTCGAGCGCGTCATCTGACGCTGGCCGGAAGACGCGCCCCGGCCGCCCCCCGCGGCAGGGCGGCGCGGCCCATCGGCACGCTGTCGGCGACCTTGCGCGCCAGTTCCTGCCCGAACAGCGCCACCATCGCGTTCGACAGCGCCGGCGCGCGCGCCATCCGTGCCCGGAGCGCGGCGATCGGAAGACGGACGACGGCTCCGCCCGCGGGCAGCACCACGCCCGCGCTCGAGGGATTGCCCGTCAGAAGCGCGACCTCGCCCACGAAGGTCGGCCCCGCGATCGGGAAGGTCTCGTCCTGCTTGGTGATCTCGATCCGGTCCGAGAACACGAGCATCAGGTCCGCCACCGGTTCACCCTCGAGCGCGAGGGCCGCGCCCGCGGCCGCCGTCTCGTGGCGCATGAGCGGGCGGAGACGGCGGAACTGGCCCGGCGTCAGCGTCGGGAAATGCGCATAGAGCGCGCGGTCGTCCCTCGACATCCGCCACGTCGTGCGCTCCGTCGCGATCAGAAGCACGAGCGCGGTATTCACGCAGATCAGAAGCGTGTTGGTCAGGACGGAGGGGATGACCGGATCGGCCCGCAGGCCGTAGAACAGCGCATCGCAGGCAAGGCCCGTCATCACGAGGATGCGCAGCAACAACTCGTCCCGCACCGCGAAGCCGATCATCTTGAACCCCAGCCCGAGGACCAGGAGCGCGGTGATCGATACGGGGTCGTCCATGAAGGCTGTGGTCCTCGAGGCGGCGGCCGGGCCGCCGGCGCGACGTCCCGCAGGGTCTGCGTGTCGTGCCCGAAGCACGGACGGGTCCTTATCGCGATTCTCGCGGGGCCTTGTGTGAAGGTTTCATGACAATCCGGGATCCGGGCCGCGATGCGGAGCCGCCCCCCACCCCGCCGGGGCTGCTGCCTAAAGCAGGCCCTGCTCCCTGAAGACTTCGGTCAGGGGCCGCTTCGGGCGCGGCCCGACATGGCGGATGACCTCCGAGGCGGCGGCGACGCCCATGCGCCCGGCCATCTCGAGGCTGCGCCCGGTCGCCATGCCATAAAGGAACCCCGCCGCGAACTGGTCGCCCGCGCCCGTCGCGTCCACCGGCGTGATCCGCTCCACCGCGACCTCCGCGCGCTCGCCCCCCCGGATCAGCCTGACCGGATCGCCCGAATGGGTGCAGACCACGACCTCGCAGACGGCGGCCGCCCGGCTCAGCGCTTCATCGAGGTCGTCGGTCTCGTAGAGCGCGAGCCATTCCTCGTGGTTGCCGATCGTGTAGTCCATCTCGGCCTCGATCAGCCGCCTGAAGTCGCCGCGGTGGCGGTCGACGCAGAACGGATCGCTGAGCGTGATGCCGACCCTGCCGCCCCCCTCGCGGCAATGCCGCGCGGCGGCGGCGAAGGCGGCCTTGCCCTCGGGCTTGTCGTAGAGGTAGCCCTCGAGGAACAGCCATGCCGCGCCCGAGGCGACGGAGGCATCGACGTCATCCTCGTCGAAATCCGCGCCCGCGCCGAGATAGGTGTTCATCGACCGCTCGCCGTCGGGCGACACGAAGATCATCGAGCGCGAGGTGGGCGGCAGTGCGCCCGCGACCGGCGGGTTCGGGAAATCCGTGCCCTGCTCGGCCATGCCGTCCGCATAGAAGCGGCCGAGCGCGTCGTCCTTCACCTTGCCGAGAAACGCCGTCGACAACCCGAGCGAACCCACGCCCGCGATGGTGTTCGCGACCGATCCGCCCGCGGCCTGCACCCGGTCGGTCATCGCGGCGTAGAGCAGTTCGGCGCGCTCGCGCTCGACCAGCTGCATGATGCCCTTGGTGATGCCCATGTTCTCCAGGAAACTGTCGTCACCATGGGAGATCACGTCGACGATGGCGTTGCCGATGCCGACGACGTCGTAGCGGTGGCTCATGCTGTGGTCCTTCTTCTGGGTCCGGCCTCGGCTTCCATGGTCTTGTCCTCGTAGGCGCAGAGATCGCGGATCGGGCAGGCGGGGCACTTGGGCTTGCGGGCGACGCAGATGTAGCGGCCATGCAGGATCAGCCAGTGATGGGCGTGGCGCTGGAATTCCACGGGCACGTTGTCCTCGATGGCGCGTTCCACCGCCTCCACGTCGCGTCCGGGCGCGATGCCGGAACGATTGCCGAGACGGAAGATGTGCGTGTCGACGGCCTGCGCGGGATAACCCCACCACATGTTCAGGACCACGTTCGCCGTCTTGCGCCCGACCCCCGGCAGGGATTGCAGCGCCGCGCGCGACGAGGGCACCTCGCCGTCGTAGTCCTCCACGAGGATGCGCGACAGCTTCATGACATTGCGCGCCTTGTTGCGGAAGAGCCCGATGGTCCTGATATGCTCGACCAGCCGCTCCTCGCCGAGATCGAGCATGCCCTGCGGAGTGTCCGCCACCTCGAAGAGAGCGCGCGTCGCCCTGTTGACGCCCACGTCCGTCGCCTGGGCGGACAGCGCCACCGCGACGAGCAGCGTGTAGGCGTTCACATGCTCGAGCTCGCCCCGCGGCTCGGGTTCCGCATCCCTGAAGCGTCGGAAGACCTCGAGCATGGTGGCGTATGGAAGTTGTCTGGCCATGGGCTCCCTTTTGGCCCGTCGGCCGCGGGGCGGCAAGGGGCAGCCGCAGCTCGGGACCTGAAGGCCCCTCACCGCGGCTCGTGCCTCCGGCGGGAGTTTTCATGCAAGGATGAAGAGGGGACGCGGGACGTCGTCTTCATCCTTGCGAAAAACTCCGGGGGAGCCGGCGCAAGCCGGCGGGGGCAGCGCCCCCTCGACGCGGGCCGATGCGCGCTTGCGCAAGTTCCGGGTCGCCGTCCGGCCGCTTCGGAGCGTAGACTGCCCCCATGACCGAAGACCAGACATACCATTACCACGTCATCCGCCGCGCCATCGACGAGATCGACCGCGCCGAGGCCCCGCCGACGCTCGAGGCGCTCGCCGCCCGCATGAACATGAGCCCGGCCCATTTCCAGCGCGTCTTCACCGCCTGGGTCGGCGTCAGCCCCAAGCGCTACCAGCAGTATCTCGCGCTCGACCACGCCCGCACGCTCCTGCGCGAGCGATTCACGACGCTCGCCACCGCCGGCGCGGTGGGCCTGTCGGGGGGCGGACGCCTGCACGACCTGTTCCTGACCTGGGAGGCGATGAGCCCCGGCACCTACGCCTCTGGCGGCGCGGGCCTCGAGATCCGGTGGGGCTGGTTCGACAGCCCCTTCGGCCGGGCCCTCGTAATGGGCACCGGCCGGGGCATCTGCGGGCTAGGCTTCTCCGAGGAGCTGGGCGAGGCGGCGACCATGGCCGATCTCGCCGGACGCTGGCCCAACGCCGCCTTCGTCGAGGACGCGGCGGCCCTGCGCCCGATGGCGGAGGCCGCCTTCGGCCTGGCCTCGGGCAGGCGCCCCGATGGGCCCGTGCCGCTCGCCCTTATCGGGGCCCCGTTCCAGATCAAGGTCTGGGAGGCGCTCCTGGCGATCCCCTCGGGCGAGGTCACGACCTATTCGGAGATCGCGCGCGCCATCGGCCGGCCCGCCGCCGTGCGCGCCGTGGGCACGGCCGTGGGACGCAATCCCGTCTCCTGCCTGATCCCCTGCCACCGCGCCTTGCGCAAGTCGGGCGCGCTTGGCGGCTACCATTGGGGCCTTCCAATCAAGCGTGCGCTCCTCGCGCGCGAGGCGGCGCGGCGCGACGCGGCCGGGGACACGGCCGTGGACTGGGCCGGGGACTGGGCCGAGGCCGAGGCCAGCCAGACCGCCTGACCGGCCGGAAACCTTGCCCGGTCCCGCCATCACGTCTGCGCGAGACCATGCGCGGGTTTCCGCCCGAGCGCGATTTCCGCCTGCGTCCCGTCCGGCGGGGTGCTATAGACCACTCGATGCGCGCGCCCCGCCCTGCCTCCGACGCGGGCGGGAGGCCCGCGACGAAGAAACAAGAGGGCCTTAGCCATGACCATTTCCGCCAAGTTCACCATGATCGCCGCCGCAGGCGCGCTCGCGCTGACCGGATGCGTGCAGACCACCGCCGCCGATCCAAACGCCAACCGCACCCGCGACGGCGCGATCGTCGGCGGAATGCTCGGCGCCTTCCTCGGCGCGGCCTCCGACGACGACAACCGCGGCCGCAACGCCGTCTTCGGCGCGGCCGCGGGCGCGATCGCGGGCGGCGCCATCGGGGCCGCGCTCGACCGGCAGGCGCAGGACCTGCGCGCCAACCTCTCCAACGATCGGATCGTGATCCAGAACACCGGCGAAGAGCTGATCGTGACGATGCCCGAGGGCATTCTCTTCGACTTCGACAGCGCCGCCATCCGCGCCAGCCTGCAGTCCGACCTGCGCGCGCTCGCCCGCAACCTGCGGCAGTACCCCGAGACCACCGTCGACGTCATCGGCCACACCGACAGCGAAGGCTCGGCCGAATACAACATGGACCTCTCCGCCCGCCGCGCCTCGGCGGTCGCGGGGGTCCTGCTCGAGGAAGGCGTGGCGCCGTTCCGGGTCCGCAGCTTCGGCCGCGGCGAAAGCCAGCCGGTCGCCACCAACCTCACCCCCGAGGGCCGCGCCCAGAACCGCCGCGTCGAGGTCGTCATCCGCCCGATGAGCTGAACCGGGCCGGGCGCGCCGGGACCACTGGACTTGCGCGCCCGAGTGGTCATACTCCCTTACCAATTCAGGGGAGGGAGAGGGCGATGCCGTTCCAGCGCATCGAAGCCGAGAAGCTGTCGCACTCGGTCGTCAGGCAGGTCGAGCAACTGATCCTTCGCGGCATCCTGCGCCCGGGCGAACGCCTTCCCTCCGAGCGCGAACTCAGCGAACGGCTCGGCGTGTCGCGCCCCTCCCTGCGCGAGGCGGTCTCCGAACTGCAGTCCCGCGGCCTCCTCGCCGCGCGTGCGGGCGCCGGCATCTACGTGGCCGACGTCCTCGGCTCGGCCTTCTCGCCCGCCCTCATCCGCCTCTTCGCCGCCCACGAGGAAGCTGTCTTCGACTATATCGCCTTCCGCCGCGACCTCGAGAGCATCGCCGCCGCCCGCGCCGCAACGCTCGGTTCGGATACCGACCTCAAGGTCATCGACACCGTCTTCGCCAAGATGGAAGCGGCCCATTCCAAGCGGAACCCCTCGGACGAGGCCGAACTCGACGCCGAGTTCCACCTCGCCATCATCGAGGCCAGCCACAACGTCATCCTCCTGCACATGATGCGTTCGATGTTCGACCTCCTGCGCGAGGGGGTCTTCTTCAACCGTCAGATCATGTTCAAGAACCGCACGACGCGCGATCTCCTGCTCGAACATCACCGCGCGATCAACGACGCGCTTCAGGCCCGCGACGCCGACGCCGCCCGCGCCGCCGTGGTGGAGCATCTCAGCTTCATCGAGGGCGCGCTCGAGGACCAGAAGAAAGCCGAAGCCAACGAGGCCGTGGCCCGGCTGCGGTACGAGCACGAACAGGACCGCTGAGCCTGGGCTTCATCTTTCCGCGAAATACGCCGGGGGACGGCCGCAAGGCCGGGGGGCGGAGCCCCCATATCGCGAAAAACCGCGGGCGGAGCCCCCATATCGCGAAAGGCCGCAGGCGGAGCCCCCATATCGCGAAAAGCCGCGGGCGGAGCGCGCTGAGGGCAAACCGAATGCTGCCCCTCGGGCGCCGACCCGTTCGATCCCCCGCTCAGTCCGCCGAGCCGCCGGCGAAGGCGTTGCCGTTCTGCCAGTCGCAGGGCGCCTCCTGCATCTCCAGGTGCAGCCGGTCGCGCGTCACCGGATGCGCCGCCGCCACAGCCTCGTCCAGCTCGATCCCGAGGCCTGGCGCGGTCGGCGCCTCGACGAAGCCGTTCTCGACGCGGGGCCGACCGCGCACCAGCGCGTCGTGAAAGCGCGACTCGATCGCCTCGACCATCAGGAGGTTTGGACAGCTCACGGCGAGATGGACGTTCGCCGCCCATTCCACCGGCCCCGCATAGAGATGCGGCGCGATCTGCGCGCCTGCCGCCTCGGCGAGGACTGCGATCTTCCTGCCCTCCCACAGCCCGCCCGCGCGGCCGAGCGCGGGCTGCACGATCCGCGCGCCATGGGCGAGCGCGGCGGCGAACTCGGCCTTCGTGGTCAGCCGCTCGCCCGTCGCCACCGGGATCGACGTGGCCCGCGCGACTGCGGCGAGCGCGGGAAGATCGTCGGGCGGGACCGGCTCCTCGAACCACAGCGGATCGTGCGGCTCGATCGCCTTGGCCAGCCTGATTGCCCCGCCGGGGACGAACTGGCCGTGCGTGCCGAACAGAAGATCCGCACGGTTCCCCACCGCGCCCCGGATCGCCGCGCAGAATGCCGCCGAAAGCGCGATGTCGGAGCGCGCGGGCATGTGGCCGCCGCGGATCGTGTAGGGGCCGGCGGGGTCGAACTTCACCGCCGTCCAGCCCTCGGCCACGCGCGCCGCGGCGGCCTCGCCGGCCATGTCGGCGTCCACCCAGAAACGGTCGGGGTCGTGCTGCGGCTCGGGGTAGAGGTAGGTGTAGGCGCGCACCCGCTCGTTCATGCGCCCGCCCAGAAGCGCCCAGACCGGCCGCCCCCGCGCCTTGCCCATGATGTCCCAGCACGCCATCTCGAGGCCCGAGAAGGCACCCATGACCGTGGGATCGGGCCGCTGCGTGAAGCCCGACGAATAGGCGCGGCGGAACATCAGCTCCACGTTCTCGGCGCTTTCGCCTTCCATGTGGCGCGCGAAGACGTCCTCGATCGCCGCGCGCATCGCCGTCACGCCGAGCGCGCTGGCATAGACCTCGCCGAGGCCGGTGATCCCGTCCTGTGTCGTCACCCGCACGATCTGCCAGTGCCGCCCGCCCCAGCCGGGCGGCGGCGGCGCGACGGCGAAGATCTCGAGATCCTTCAGGCGCATTCCCGCCCCTCCCCTCTGTCAGAAGACGATGACGTTGCGCCGCGCCTTCGCCGCCCGCGTGTCCGCGATGGCCTCGTTGATGCGGTCGAGCGGCCATGTCCGCGACACCAGCGCGTCCAGCTCGAGCCGCCCCTGTTCATAGAGGTCGACCATCCACGGCACGTCGCGCGACAGCACGATCTCGCCCATCAGGCTGCCGCGCATCCCCTGTCCGGTGGCGGCGATGATCACGGGCTCGTAGCTCGACATCGCGCCCGTGTGCGGCATCCCCACGGCGTAGACCGTGCCCCCCGGCGCGAGCAGCCGGGGCGCCATGTCGTAGGCGGGGATCGCGCCGACCGAAACGAAGACGTGGTCCGCGCCGCGCCCGCCGGTCAGCGCCCGGACCGCCTGCCAGGGCTTCTCCTCGGTGGCAGGCACCCCGTGCGTCGCCCCGAAGGCGCGCGCGTCCTCGAGCTTGGAGGGCTCGAGATCCATCGCGATGATCCGCGCGGCGCCCGACAGGCGCGCGCCCTGCACCGCGTTCAGGCCGACGCCGCCGCAGCCGATCACCACGACGCTTTCACCGGGGCGGACGCGGGCGGTGTTGACCACAGCGCCGAGGCCGGTGGGCACGCCGCAGGCCAAAAGGCAGGCGCTGGTCGCAGGGATGGCGTCGCCGACGCGGGCGATCTGGCTTGCGTGGACCACGACCTTCTCGGCGAAGGCGCCGCATTTCAGGCCCTTGTTGAGGGCCCGGCCGTCGGGGAACGTCAGCTCGGGCGGCAGCGGCGCGTTGCCGGAACAGAAGACCGGCTTGGCCGAAGCGCAGGACGGGCAGCTGCCGCAGGAGCGGATCAGCGTCGCGATCACCCGGTCGCCCGCCGCGACCCCGGCCACGCCCGGACCCAGCACCGTCACCCGTCCCGCCGCCTCGTGGCCGTAGACGGACGGAAGCGGTCCGCCCCAGCCGCCCTCGATGTAGGAGATGTCGGAATGGCAGATCGCGACGGCTTCGAGCGTGACCTCCACCTCGCCCGGACCGGGATCGCGCAGGCGGACCGTCTCGATCCTGAGGGGGGAGTCGAATTCGTGGCAGACCGCTGCCCGGATCTCGCTTGGCACCTGACGTTCCCCCCGTTCCGCGCTCGACTGCCGCCACCCTGCGGCCCGTGCGGCCGGCCCGCAAGCAGGTTTTCGCCGCGCGGCGGGCCGGGTGCGGCACAGGAGACGCTACGGGGGACGATACCGGGGACGATGCGGGGGGCGGCACGGGGTGCTGCACGCAGGGCGATGCGGGGGACACCACGGGGCGATACGGTTGCAGGACGCCGCGTTCTGACCCACAACTCCGGATGCCACGAGGAGGACGACCATGGAATGCATCGAGCTTGACGACGTGACGTTGCACGTGAGGCAGGACGGGACGCCGGGCGGCCCGCCCGTTGTCTTCTCGAACTCGCTCGGCACGGACCTGCGGCTTTGGGACGACGTGGTGGCGCGGCTGCCCGAGGGGCTGCACGTCGTGCGCTACGACACGCGGGGCCACGGCCTCACCACCTGCCCGCCCGCGCCCTACGCGATGGGCAAGCTGATCCACGACGCCGAGCGGCTGATCGAGGCGCTGGAGCTGAGGGACGTCGTCTTCGTCGGCCTGTCGATCGGCGGCATGATCGCGCAGGGGCTCGCGGCCAAGCGGCTCGACCTCGTGCGGGCCGTCGTCCTGTCGAACACCGCCCCCAAGATCGGCACCCGCGCCCTGTGGGAGGAGCGGATCGCGCAGGTCGCGGGCGGCGGTCTCGAAACGATGTCGGACGCGATCATGGAACGCTGGTTCACCCGCGCCTTCCGCGAAAGTCCCGCCGTCAGCCCGTGGCGGCGCATGGTCGAGACGACGCCGGCTGCGGGCTACGCAGGCTGTTCCCATGCCATCAGTGGCACGGATTTCTACACCACGACCGCCGCGCTGCGCCTGCCCGCGCAGGTCATCGCGGGCGACGCCGACGGCTCCACCCCGCCCGATCTGGTCAAGGAACTGGCCGAGCTGATCCCCGGCGCGCGCTACGACCTGATCCGGGGCGCGGGCCACCTGCCCTGCGTCGAGAAGCCCGACGACTTCGCCGTGATCCTGATGCGCTTCCTGCGCGACATCGGCCATCTTCCCGAGGACGTGGCGTGAGCGTCTCGCCCTTCGACAGCGCGCTCTACCGCGACCTCTTCGGGGACGCGGGGATCGCGCGGCTGTTCTCGGACGGGGCCGAGGTACGCGCGATGATGCTGGTCCTCGGCGCGCTCGCGAAGGCGCAGGGCGCGCAAGGCGCGATCCCCGAGACGAGCGGGCGCTTCCTGCACCGCGCCATGATGGAGGCGCAGGTCGATCCCGCAGGCCTCGCGCAGGCCACCGGGGGCAACGGGGTCACGGTGCCGGGCCTCGTGGCGGCGCTTCGCAAGACGCTCGATGCGCCCGAGCACGCGCACTACCTGCATTGGGGCGCGACCAGCCAGGACATTCAGGACAGCGCGCTGATGCTGCGCCTGTCGCGGGCGCTGGCCCTGATCGAGGCGCGGATGGCCGCGGCGCTCGCGGCGCTCGCCGATCGTGCCGAAGCCCACGCCACGACGCCGCAGGCCGCGCGCACCTACGGGCAGCTCGCCACTCCTTCCAGCTTCGGGGCGCTGGCCGCAAGCTGGGGCGCGCCGCTTCTGCGGATGCTGGACAGGCTGGAGGAGATGCGCCCGCGCTGCCTGTGCGTATCCCTGTCGGGCGCGGCGGGAACCGCGTCGATGCTGGGCCCGGATCCGGCGGCGCTCCGCGCGGCGCTGGCCGCGGACCTCGGGCTTGGCGATCCGGGCGGCAGCTGGCACGCCAGCCGCGACCGGATCGGAGAGATCGGGGGCTGGCTCGCGGACCTCGCTTCCGCCTGCGGCAAGGCCGGCGGCGACATGACCCTTCTCGCGCGCTCGGAAATCGCCGAGATCGCGTTGCCGGGGGCGGGCGCGTCCTCGACCATGCCGCAGAAGCGGAACCCGGTCGCGCCCGCGGTCATGGTCGCGCTGGCCCGCTTCGCGCCCGCGCAAGCCTCGGTCCTGCAGGGCGCGGCCGTCCATGCCGAGGCGCGCGACGGTGCGGCATGGTTCGCCGAATGGCTGGCCCTGCCCCCGCTCGTCGCGGCGGCGGCGCGCGCGGTCGCCATCCTCGGCGATCTCGCCGCGGGCCTCGAGGTGCGGACCGACGCGATGGAGGCCCGCGCGGCGGACCCCCTCGGCCTCGTCCATGCCGAGGCGCTGTCCTTCGCGCTCGCCTCCGTAATGAAGCGCCCCGAGGCGCAGGCGCTGGTGAAGTCGCTGGCGCTCGAGGCGCGCGAGACGGGCGCCGCACTGCCGGACCTCGTCGCCCGCGCCCGTCCCGACGCCCGCCTGCCCGACCTGTCGCCGCCCGCCTCGCTCGGCACCGCACCGGCCGAGGCACTGGCCTTCGCCGCGGCGGCGCGGACGCGCGCCTCGGCCGTCGCACGGGACTGAATTCCGAGATTGTCAATCCGGCGGTGTCAATCTAGATTGACACCTGCTGGACATATCACGGGGCTTCATGCGCCTTCCCGTCGTCTTCATCATGATCACGGTCACGCTCGACGCGATGGGCATCGGGCTGATCCTGCCGGTCATGCCCGACCTGATCGCCGAGGTGCGCGGCGTCACCATCGCCGACGCGGCCCTCTGGGGCGGTATCCTTTCGGCCGCCTACGCGGTGATGCAGTTCGGCTTCGCCCCCACCATCGGCTCGCTGTCCGACCGCTTCGGGCGGAGGCCGGTCCTTCTGCTGTCGATGGCGGTGATGGCGGCGGACTACGTCGTGATGTCGCTGGCGGGCTCCATCTGGCTTCTGCTGGCGGGGCGCGTGGTGGCGGGGATGGCCGCGGCCACCCACGCCACCGCGCTCGCCTTCATGGCGGACGTCACCGAGCCGGGACGCCGCGCGCAGAACTTCGGGCTGATCTCGGCGGGTTTCGGGATGGGCTTCATCCTCGGGCCGCTCCTTGGCGGGCTTCTGGGAGGGCTCGACCCGCGCGCGCCCTTCGTGGCGGCGGCGATCCTCGCCGGGTGCAACTTCGCGTTCGGCTGGTTCGTCCTGCCCGAATCCCTACCGGCGGCGCGGCGGCGGGCCTTCGACTGGCGCCGCGCGAACCCGGCGGGCGGAATGATGCAGATCGGCAGGCTTCCTGGCGTACGCACGCTGCTGCTGGTGATGCTCGCCTACCAGATCTCGAACTTCGTCTACCCCGCGATATGGGCCTACTGGACGCAGGCGGCCTTCGGCTGGGACGCGCGCCTCGTCGGCACGTCGCTGGCCGCATACGGAGTGGCGATGGCGGTCGTGCAGGGCGGCCTGATCCGCGCCGTCCTGCCCGCGCTCGGCGAGGTGCGCGCGGTCTTCTGGGGGCTGATCCTGAACACGGTCTGCCTCGTGATCTACGGACTGATCTCGGAGGGCTGGATGATCTGGGTGATGATCCCGATCTCGGCGGTGGGCGCGATCGTCGCGCCGGCGATGCAGGGCGTGATGTCGCGCGCGGCTGGGCCCGACCAGCAGGGCGAGTTGCAGGGCGTCCTGTCCTCGATCTCGGCGCTGTCGATGATCCTGTCGCCCCTCGTGATGACGCAGGCCTTCTTCTGGGCCACCCGCGAGGGCGGGCCCGTCTGGCTGCCGGGCGCGCCGTTCCTCGTGTCCGCCTGCCTCATGGCCACTGCCCTCTTCGTCTTCGCCGCCGCCAACCGGCGCGGGGCGCGACCCATGCCGGCAGCGTGAGGCGGGCTAGCCCCCGAGAACCTCGGCGAAGACGGTGCGGTCCACGTTCCCGCCGGAGATCGTGGCGATGACCGGCCCCTCGGGCAGGTCACGCTCGTGGAAGAGGGCCGCGGCCAGCGCCACCGCGCCGCCCGGCTCGGCCACGACCTTGAGCCGCTCGAAGGCGAGGCGCATCGCCTCGCGCGTCTCGGGCTCGGTCACGACAAGGCCGGGGCCGCAGAGCCGCTGCATGACGGGAAAGGTGATCGTGCCGGGCGCGGGCGTCAGGATCGCGTCGCAGAACCCCGCCTCGGGGCCGTGGTTGCGCAGGATTTCGCCCGCGGCCAGCGAGCGCGCGGTGTCGTCGAACCCCTGGGGCTCCACCGGGCGGACCCGCAGCGCGGGCGCCCGCGCCTCGAGCGCAAGCGCGATGCCCGAGGTCAGGCCCCCGCCGCCGCAGCACACGAGCACCGTCGCCGCATCGATCCCGGCCTCGGCCGCCTGTTCCGCGATCTCGAGGCCGCAGGTCCCCTGCCCCGCGATCACCTGCGGATCGTCGAAGGGCTTGATCAGCGTCAGGCCCCGCTCGTCGCGCAGGCGCGCGCCGATCTCGTTGCGGTCCTCGCCGCCCGCGCGGTCGTAGAGCACGACCTCCGCCCCGAAGGCGCGGGTGTTCGCGATCTTCAGGCGCGGCGCGTCGGCGGGCATGATGATCGTCGCGGGCACGCCGTGAAGCCGGGCGGCGAAGGCCACCCCCTGCGCATGGTTGCCCGACGAGAACGCCAGAACGCCCCGTGCGCGCACATCCTCGGGCAATGCCGAGACGGCGGACCAGCCACCGCGGAACTTGAAGCTGCCGGTGTGCTGAAGCGCCTCGCACTTCACCAGCACCTGCCGCCCCGCGATCTCGTCGAGAAACGGCGAGGACAACATCGGCGTGCGCCGCACGACGCCCCTGGCGCGCAGCGCGGCGGCCTCGATCATGGAGATGTCGATCATTCCACCTTGTCCAGAACGGCGGCGATCACCTCGCGCGCCTGAGGTTCGTCGAGAAACGGCACATGCCCCCGGTCGGGCAGGTCCGCGAAGGCCATGTCGGGGCGCCGCCTGCGCATCTCGGCGGCGGTCGCGGCCGACAGGATGTTCGACCTCGCGCCCCGGATCAGGCCGAGGGGCAGTCCCTGAAGCGCGTCGAAGAGCGGCCAGAGGTCGGGCTGGACCGCGCCCGGCTCGAAGGCGGGGGCGACGGCCTCTCGCAGGCGGGGGTCGTAGCGCAGATGCAGCCGCCCGTCCTCCTCCCGGTAGAGCCGCCGCGAAAGGTCGGCCCATGTCGCGGGGGGCACATTCGCGAAGCTGTCGCCATAGAGCGAGGGGAAGGCCTCCGCCGCCTCGGCATGGCTGCGGAAGGCGGGCGGGTGGCCGATGTAGTCCATGATCGCGGACAGGCCCTCGGGCATGATCTCGGGGCCGATGTCGTTCAGGATCACGCCCGACAGACGGCCGGGGGCCATGACGCCCAGCATCATCGCCACCAGCCCGCCGCGCGACGTTCCCAGGATCGCGGCCCGCGCGATGCCGAGGTGGTCGAGAAGGCTGAGGACGTCGAGCGCCTCCTGTCCGACCTGGTAGGTCGCGGGGTCGGCCGAACCCGACGCGCCCCGGCCGCGGAAATCCATGCGGATGACGCGCGCGCGGTCCGCGAAGGCCTCCACCACCGGTTCGAAGTCGTCCATGTTGCGGGTCAGGCCGGGCAGGCACAGAAGCGGCGTGCCCTCCCCCGCCTCTCGGTAGGCCAGCTTCACGCCGTCCCCGGCAGTCGCGTAGTGCATCACTCGATCCCCAGAAGGGCCGGCACCCCGGTGAGGTCCGGCGCGACGTGGTCCGGCCGCCCCGGCAGCCGGTCGACGGGCTCGTCCGCGCGGTTCACCCAGAGCGTGCGGAACCCGTAGGACGCCGCGCAGGCCGCGTCCCAGCCGTTCGACGAGACGAAGAGGACCGCGTCCGGCATCACCTCGAAGCGCCGCTCAACGAGGTCGTAGACGGCGCGCGCGGGCTTGAAGACGCCGACCGCCTCGACGGAAAGCACGTCGTCGAGAAGCGCGCCGATCCCGGCGCTGCCGACGGCGCCCGACAGCATGTCGGGGCTGCCGTTGGACAGGATCGCGGTGGACAGCCCGGCCTCCTTCAGCCGCGCCAGCATCGCGGGCACCTCCGGATAGGCCGCAAGCTTCCAGTAGAGGCCCAGAAGCGTCTCGCGCAGGTCGGGGTCCTGCAGGCCCGCGCGCTCCAGCGCCCAGTCGAGGCCGTCCTGCGTGACCTGCCAGAAATCGCAGTGATCGCCCGTGACCGCCCTGAGCCACGAATACTGGAGCTGCTTCAGCCGCCAGTCCGCCGCGACCTGCCGCCAGACGCCCGCGAAGGCCTCGCGGCCAGGCTGCGCGGCCACGTCCCGCGCCGCCGCCGACACGTCGAAAAGCGTGCCGTAGGCGTCGAAAACGCAGGCCTCGATGCCGGTCATGGTCGCCCTCCCTCACTTGAAACCCAAGCTTCGCACAGCCAGACCCCGGCGACAATTCGCAATGGAAGGGTTCAAATCCGGGAACGGAGGGCCTAGTCTTGAAAGGGTAATCGAATGCGGCAGTCCTGCGCGCCCTGCGCGGCCCCGCGAAATTCACCCACCCCAACAGAACCCGGAGTATCATGATGACCCAGGCACAGCCGGGCACGACCGTGTCCATTCACTACACCGGAACGCTTTCCGACGGCACCACGTTCGACAGCTCCGAGGGACGCGACCCGCTGACCTTCAAGCTGGGCGAGGGCGAGATCATTCCCGGCCTCGAAAGCGCGCTTTCGGGCATGTCGGTGGGCGAGAAGAAGACCATCACGATCCCCTCCGAACAGGCCTACGGCCCGCACCGCGAAGAGGCGATCCAGCAAGTCCCGCGCGAGTCGGTTCCCGATCACATCCCGCTCGACCTCGGCACCCAGCTGCAGGTGCAGACGCCCGATGGCCGCGCCCTGCCGGTGACGGTGACGGAAGTGACCGACGCGCAGGTCACGCTCGACGCGAACCATCCGCTTGCGGGCAAGGACCTGATCTTCGACGTCGAGGTCGTCTCGGTCGAATGACGCCTGGCGCGCGCCTCGCCGGCACGCGAGGCGCGCG
>NZ_JARRSA010000002.1 GCF_029624655.1 Roseicyclus salinarum | reverse complement strand
GTCCCGTGCGGACGGGCGCGCCAAGAACGAGCGTCGCGTCACTCGGCAGGCACGGCGTCCGCCGACCGGCGATTGTCCAGCGACCAGGCGCCGGCGCCGAACACGACGACCATCGAAAGTCCGCCCGCGATGGCGAGGTTCTTCATGACGTGGATCATCTCGCCCTGCGCCGCCATCCCTTCCATCCCGAAGCTTGGGACCAGGTGGAAGATCACGCCCGCGATCACGGTGAAGCCCGCCAGCAGGAATGCCGCGATGCGCGCGTGGAAACCGACGAGCAACGCAAGCCCGCCAAGGACCTCGACGGCGATGACCAGCGGAAGGAGCGCACCGGAGACGCCCATCATCTCCATGTAGCCGGCCGTCCCCTCGTAGCCGGTGATTTTCTGAAGGCCTACCATGATGAAAATCGCGGCAAGCAGGGCGCGCGCGATCGGCGCGATGGTAGCGAGTCTGTCGTTCATTGTTCCAGCCCTTGGATGTCGCGGGTGCCGAACACACCCATTGAGAAGGTTCGGTGCCGGGCCCGTGGCGCCCGTCATGCCGCGATAGGTGCGCGATCCCGGCACGCCGAACCACCCTCAGCGGGGCACAGGAGCTGTGCTTTCGTGCGCATGGAAACGGCGGCCTCGGCGAGGTGCCGCCTCGGGCCACGGGGCCGCAGACGCACGCCGGACGGGGATACAGGTCGGGACGGGCCCACGTCCCGCAGACCAACAATCTCGGCCGCCGGCCTACCGCTCCAGCGTCTTCTTGCGCCGCTCGAATTCCTCGTCGTCGATCTCGCCCGCGGCGTAGCGCTCCCGGAGTGTGTCGAGCGCGTCGCGCCGTGGCGGCTCGGCACGCGGGCCGGGGAAGGCGCGCACCAGCAAGACGATCACCACGATGAGAAGGACCCAGAAGACGACCATCCCAAGTCCCCAGCCCATTCCATATCCGTCACCCCACATCATGCCGTCATGCCTCCCGTTGCTGCCGAACTGCGGCGAGGGACCGCGTCGAGCCCGCCGCCCTGCGCGCGTTCCCTGTCGAGGCAACCGCCGCCGCCCCGTCGCGTTCCGGCTGCCGCGCCACGCGAAGAACGCCTATCGTTCGATGATCGACCAGGGCCCACCGATCATTCCGGCGTTTGCGGACGCAGGCGGGAAAGCAAACCGGTTCCCAAGACCAGGGCAAAGCGTCGTCCACCCACAAAGACGGAGATGGCGGATCGGGGAGCGAACCTGTCGGAATGGCATGATGCTACCTGCTCACGAGCGCCAGAACCTGCTCGGGGTGGGTTGTCCAGAACACGGCCGCGTCAGTCCTCAGGGCTTCTTGCCAGGGGGCCGTATCGCCGTCTTCCAGGGCAAAATCTTCCCGACCTCCCATTACGGACAGGCGCACACCGAGTTCTTGTGTTCGGGCCAGAAGTTCCGGCGTCATGAGGCTGGTGCCGTTGATGTGTGCAAGCGCGATCGAGGACCCCAGCACCTCAAGCTGCGCATCGAGGATGGCCACGTGGTCCGTCGTATCGAACAGGCGCGAGCGACGTATCGAGACAAAGGCCGGCAGTTGCGTTGCCGCCACGACGTGCTGCAGGATTTCGGGGTCGATGTTGTAGGCAAGGAGATGGCCGGTCGGCCTGTCCCCCAATTCCGCCACGAGGGCATCAAGATCGAAATCATTGAGCGTAAGGATCGCAAGGCTCTCGCCAGCGATCAGGTCCAACGCTTCGCCCAGGGTCGGGATGCCTTGCTCGCTCGGAGTTCCATCGACCAGCAGGCGAAGCTGGCGCAGTTCGGCAAGCGTGTAATCGCTCAAGTAGTCCCGCCCGGCACGCTCCGTGCGCGTCGGGCCGCCCGGGGCGCCGTCCTCGAACACGGCTTCGACATCGGTCATGCGGTTAAGAAACTGATCGTGAAACACAACGTGGTGCCCATCGGCGGTGATCTGAACCTGGATGTCGATCATCTCGGCGCCGATGGAGAGCGCCTCGCGCATTCCCGCAAGCGAGCTCTCGGGATACCCACCCGCCACACCGCGGAATGGCGCGATCACCGGCCCCTGGCCGGGAGCCAGACGATCCTGAACACTTGCTTGTGCCAACGCAAACGAGCCGCACGAGGCGAAAGCGACGCCCATCGCGAGGCAGGCCATGATCCTGCTGGCCCCGCGCTCCATGTTTCCGGTCCTCCGTCCACCTGAAAACAGGCTTTTGAGAAACCTTGCACCGTAAAGGCCTCGTTCACCTTGATCGCGATCAACAAACGCCGGGCAAGCCGCGCAACCTGACGTGATGCCGAGGCACTTGGACACTCGAAGCTGGGCGGCGAGCAGTCGGTTCTCTGGTAGGTGAGTGGTCTTGCCCCGAAACCGGTTCGCCCCGATCGCGAATTTTCGGGCGCGGTTCGGTTACGGGGTGAGTGCCCGGATGCCGAAGAAACGGGGTGCCGACGAGCAGCCCAAGTTCAGCCCACGTTCGCGTTGACGCCGGCCGAGGCCGGCACGAGCGTGGGCGGGATCTGCCGCAGGATGTGCGTGACGGACGGCACGAACGACGCGATGGCCGTTTTCGGATCGGTGGCCGAGATCCGGCAGGCCTTCCTCCACATCCGGGGATGACCACCTGTTCCGGTAAAGAGCACGCAGGGTCATTTCTGGGCGAGAAGCACCCGATGGCCACGAACGGCTGGCCGAATGGACATTTCGACCTCCGAAATGGCCAGGAATTGCTTCACGCTTCTGTCGCGGCAAACATTACTTAGCAATCCGCATCGGCTAAGCCATTGATTTCTTTCAGCCAAGCATTTCACTCGGCGGCCGCCAAGGCCATTGCACAAGCATTTCAAGGCTATCGGCCGTCGAAGAAATTCTGAGTGGCCAATGGGATATTCTATCCAACAAAAAAGCCACCCCGCAGGGTGGCACAAGTATCAGAGAATTTTCAACGGCCTCACTTCGCCTGGTGTTCACAACAGAACTACTCCGACGAGTGCTTTCTGAGTTGGCTGATGATGAAGAATACATAATCCGCAACAATCAGGGTGTTTAGGCTATTCTCAAGGGAGCTATACTCGATCAAGCCGTGTATCGCTGCATGTCTGTTCGGAATTTGATCCGCTTGAAACCGTGACAAAGCCTCGGCCGTCTTAACTTTCTCGTAGAGATGAGCATCCAGGATTTCGAGCAAGTCCATCGGGGCAGCGTGGCTAAGCACAATGCCTGCGGGCACTTTCCATACTATGTCCCGAAGCTCCTGCAGGCTGGCAGCGTGACCCCCAACATCAATCTGGAACGCTTTCCGGAATTCCATCTCAACATAGGGAAGCAACGTCAAAACTACTGAGCGAAACAACTCGTGACGGTGGCAAATGAGTGCATCATGCATGGCGCGCTTCGCCTCGTCGCTCACATCGTACTCTTCCAGGTCAATGCGAAACTTCTCTTCGGCGGCGTCCCAGCTCTCCTTGTAGAAACTGACGACGGTGGGGCCAAACAGCGCGGGATTGTCCTCCGAAAATTGCTCCCACGGAGTAGTGGCGTGGGGTAACAGCCCTGACGTTTCTCGAAGAGCCTGCTTTGCCTGCTGATGCTTTCGAAACTCTGCGAAAAACGGTTGCCAGTTCGCATTTATGGCTATGAATGCCTCGCGGATCTTTGCCACATCTGCGGCGTGCTTTTCTCGCAACGCCCTAAACGTTTCAGTGATTTCACGAGCTTGCTTTGTCCATACTCCTGACAGGTCCGCAAGTACCGAGGATAGGTCTCGCGCGGTATCGTCCCTTTTGTCCTGCTCAGTCAATCCGATGCCTCCTGACCTGTTGCCACGATAATTTCTAAGCCTTTTATTCAAAGGGCTTCCGTCCGGTAAGGCCCCTTATGTTAAGTGAACAGATCCGTCTTCAGATCGCGGGTCCGGTAGAAATCTTCACCGACTTCACCTTTTGTCAGCGCAGGCCGAACTCCCCGCCGTTTCAACCGACTAACCACCTTTCCCACCTGGAGACCATGCTGCTCGGCAATCCGCGCAGGATGGGTGAAGCGGTCTTTGAAGTTCGCCACGACCGTTGGTTCGAACCGCGGAATCCTGTGTTCCGCATCGTTACCAAAGATCCACTTTACGGAAAGACTCAGCTCTTCCGGGCAACGGTCAACCAGACGCCAGAGGATGTCCCGCGAGATCTTCAAAGAAGTGAACGCTTCGACGGTCGAAAGCCCCTCCGTGCAGAATGCCCGGTGCCGCTTGACCTCCGCCGGATCCACGCGAAGCGCGGCGATCCCGTCCTGATCAGCCAGGCGAAAGACGCGCTCGAGGAAGCCGCCGAGGATCATGTGCACTACGGTGACTGCCGGCACCTTGGCCTTTTCCGCGGCTTTCGACACCGGTACCAGCCCGTCAGTTTCGGAATCCAGTTCGACCACCGTCGCGTGCAGCTTGCCAACCAGCTTGACAATCTCTTCGCTATCGACGCCCTTCTGGGTGTGGCCCTGAATTCCCGGCCTCCCATAAAAGATGGGTTTGAGCAGCCGGTCATCAAAAAGCTGATCCACCAAGGGACGCGTACAAGCCAACGCATCGGGCAATGAGATGACCGTAACCATCCGCTTCACGCGACTTGCGACCTCGCGTCCCTTTTGAACCGGGATCGGGTAGTGTGCGGGTGCCTTTTCGGGTATCAGCCCTGTCACAATCAGCAAATCGCGCAGCGTCCTGGGGTCGAGGTTTTGCTCCTTTGCCAGTGACGCGACGGTGTGCAGGCGACGCTCTGCGAGTTGTTTCCCCAACACCTTGGCGCCGGCCGGCATGGCAATGTTTTCGGTGATGACCTCGCGAAGGATGCGCGCGATGTCGCCCGGCTCCTTGTGCGACTTTGAGTATGCCAAGGCTTCGTAGAGGCACCTGAAGGTCATACGGGCGCCTGGGACGCCAGACGCTTCGTCAAATTTCCGAAACTGCGCCAGCAGCGCCTCCCGGATCCCTGCCTCGCCGCGGGACGTGAACCCGAAACCGACACGACCGGCGTGATCCCAGTCATCCGGTGTCAGTTTTGGCAAGAGCTGATCCGGCCCGTGTTCGACCAGAACCCCCAAAAGCTCCGTTGCCCGGACCGCCTGGTCCAAAGTCTGCGCATCCAGCCATTCGGGACCAGCTTCCCCATTGAGACGGCGGACAACGTATTCTTGATGCGGCGAGGCCGCACGCGGCTCGGCTTTGTCGATCAGGGCCTGAAGGCCTTCGCCACGCTCAGGCACGATGTATTCGAGTTCACGGAATGCATCATCCCACGGCCCCTTGGCTTGACGCAGGAGCGGAATGCCATGGCGCGAGCACGTCCGAACGACCGACAGCGCCCATTCCCAGCGACCGCGACGCCCGCCCGTCCGATCATCCTCTGCCAAGCACGCCGGACAGAAGACGGTGTAGGGATTAGCAAGGAACTCTGCGGTGACCAGTTCCCCGCGAAGATCATAGGTCCGCTCCCCAAGCGGAACCGGGGCATTGGCGCGCAAGTCGCCAAGCGGGACGTCAGAAAGCTCGGCCAGACGGCTGAGTGCCTCGTCTTTGTTGGCCGCCATATCTTCAGGCTCAATTTCGATATCCCGAAGGAATGGAACCAGGCGATCATTAGCGTGAACCCCGGCGAGGCGCGCCGCGTAAGACAGGGGGCTCTCCTGCGGGTCGAAGGGGATGTGGGGCGCGAGCATCAGCGCGCGCCCTCCCAGTTCAGCTGCGCCTCACCCAGATCGATTTTGGCCCAGTGACGGGCAAGGAAGACGTTCTGACCCATGCCACAGCCTTCCTGC
Organism: Roseicyclus salinarum; assembly: GCF_029624655.1. Lineage (GTDB taxonomy): Bacteria > Pseudomonadota > Alphaproteobacteria > Rhodobacterales > Rhodobacteraceae > Roseibacterium > Roseibacterium salinarum. Next base: position 202,077 of record NZ_JARRSA010000002.1, on the reverse strand, counting down.
ATACCCCAGCTCTCGGCGAAGTGGTTGATCGTCAATTCATTGGCATCGTCCAAGGCCGCCGCCTCGAGTGCCGCGAGGATATTTTCGATACAACGGCCGAAACGGTTTCGGCTCGCGTGGACGAGCCTATCCACGAGGTCCGCGTCCGAGGGCGGCCGCATGCCAGCGGCATCGCAGAAATTGGCGATGACCTTGGAGAGCGCCTTTCGGTCGGAATGCGGCGAGACATCAGCGAGCGGCAGCCGCCAGTAGCGGCGTGTGACCTGGGCATCGCAGGACGCAATCTGCCAAAGGCTTTCGATGCCACTCAGAACGACACTGACGGCATCATCCCCCTGCATCAGGTTACGGAGGATCTTCAGTGAAACGTCGACCTTATGCTTGCTCCCAGCACCGAATAGATCATGTGCCTCGTCGATCCACAGGACAGCCGTGCCCCGCAGTTTGAAATGATCACGCACCTTTTGCGTGATGTCGTATTCGGTCACGGACCGGCGCGAGACCGCAGGATACCCACTGGCCTTGAGAATCTCGAGCCCGAGACTCTTGGCGGTGGGCGGGCTCGGGACCCGGACCCCGACCCAAGGTTGATGCGCCGCATCGCGCGGTTGCAGGGCCGGATGGGTCTTGAGGCCATGAAGAACGAGCGAGGTCTTGCCTCCGCCGGCGGGCTCCACGACCGCGATGCCGCGTGCATCGCCCGCCTTGTTGAAAAGACGGGCCTTGGGAAGAAGGTTGCCCTGATCATCGCGCTGCAGCAGCCGGTCCAGGTAGCTCCGGAACTGAGCGTCCCGCGGGGTCGCGAGATACTTGTCTCGCAGCCGGTCCACGGCTGCGAGTTTATCGTTGATGTTGAGAGCTGATGCACTCATGGTCACTCGTCCTCCAGGGTCCAGTCGTCGCCGTCATCAGCCGCATCGGCACCGTAGCCAGGCTGATGATCGGGAAATTGGATCGGGCCGAATTTGCCGGAAGCAGAATGTTCGGCACCGGAGTGATTTTCATCGGCGGGGTCGCCCGAGGGCGTGGATCCACCGCTGGCAAGGCGGGTCCCCCATTCATCCCGGTCCGCGTCATAGGGGTTCTCAGGCTCCGTCTCGGAGACCTTGAAGCCGACGAAAAGGCGATCGTGCTCGTATTCCATGCGTGTCTCGGACCAGTCTTGCATGACGAGCCCGACGCGGGTCATGGCGGCGCTGTTGGTTTCCTTGATGAAGTCGAGCGCTTGGCGGACGACGGCGAAGTTGACCTCGGCATTGCGCGCGTTCTGGGCCCGGATTTCGGCCGCGGCATCTACCCACTCCTGGGCGGAGACACCCTGATACCGATCGAACACGGCGGGGATCTCGAACCAGCGCCCATTCAGCTCGGCCCAGATGGCGCCGATGTCCTCGGGATACCACCGGATCGCGACCTTGCGCTCCTGCGCCTTGGTCATGAAGCGTGCCAGGACCTCCGAGTGATACCGGACCCCCAGGATGGTAATCCCCTGCCGGGTCACGGTCCGTTCACGCTCATGGCCGAAAATCAGGCGCCGGCGGCCGAGGTCCGGGGGCGGCTGGACACCGAATTTCTCGACCAGCCGGTTCCAGCAGTCCAGCGGGGTTTCGCCGTTCAGCCCGCTGTGCGGGGTCCGATGGTAGACGTCGACTATGTAGCGAACCAGCACCGAGCAGAACTCCTCCGGGTTGAGCGCGGCACGTTTCACCGAGTCGTAATCGCCCCGCTCGACGACGTTACTGAAGGTCCGCCCACTCAGCCGCGGCATGAGCTGGGTCGCGAAGGTGCCGAACACGCGCTCGATCGTGCCTTTGGATTCGGGATTGGCAGCGGCGCAATACTGCAGCGTGATGCCGAGATCAGACACGCGTGCCTGGACAAGGCTCGAGATGTTGTAGCTCGCGCAGTCGGTCACGATGACCGACGGCCAGCCGAACTGGTTCCAAGGCGTTAGCGCACCGCAGGCATCGCCCCAGACACCTTTGTCGCGCATCATCATCTCGATGACCCGGAGCGCGCTCTGCGAGTTGGGCTGCCGGGAAATAACCATCCCGACGATGCACCGCGTCGCGCAGCAGATGGCGACGGTGATCCACCACCGCGCCTTCTTCTTGTCCAGGCCGAGGACCTTCTTTTGCTCGTCAGTCAGGTGATGGAACAGTCCGCCTTCGGCCATCAGGGTGATGGCGTCGGCCTCCCACTCGTCGAACTCGACACGCTGCATCGGACGCGCGATATCCAGTCCCATACCGACCGGAGCGAACTGCCGGTTTGCTGCCTCGCGGCCCTTCCGGGTCAGGGTGATATCGAAGGGATTGAGCTTGCGGATCGCCTGCCGAACGGTTTCACGGGACGGGCAGACGATTTCCGGCTCGCCTGCAGCCCGGCGCCGGTCGTTCTCGTCAGCGAAGGCAATCTTCACCTCATCGAAGATGATCTTCTGCGACGGGCATTGGTCGTTGAGATATTTGCCCACGACCTTGCCCATGATCATGAGTTCATCAGCCGTCATCCGGCGGTCACGGTTACCACGCTCGGAGTTCCTGTCGTACAGGCCCGCCAGTCCGAACCGCCGCTCCTTGCGCTCCCAGTCCAGCACGGTTTTTGCGCCAAGCTTTTTCGGCACGGAGAAGGTGTCATCTTCCTTGTCGGGCTCGCCTTCTTCGAGATTCTCGCCAGCGCGAAACCTGATAGCCCGCAGATACGGCCTGATCGACGTCGCGGTCCGGGTGATATTATTGGTCTCGTCGTCCAGGAATTCACGAAACGCGCGGACCACGGCCAGACGCATGGCCGCTTTCTTGTGAGCCTTTGTGTCCCGGAGGGAGAGGAGCTCCCCATCCGGCAGAGCACGCGCACGCAGATGCTCGGGCTGGTGCTCGTTCGGGATACACTTGAAATTTCCGACCGTGAGGTAGCGGCTGATCTCGGCATTGGTCATGACCTGAGGAACGAACGCCCTCGCCGGTCACCTTGAAGAACATGTGGCCTTCTTCGCGGGTCTCGAAATAGCGGAAAGGCTGCCCCCCGATTGTGATGCCATCGTATTTCGAGAAGGAGAAGTTGGGCTGAACGGGGCTGGGTTTGACGGCGATCATTTGGACATACTCCGGCGGACATATGCTTCGTGCGTGATGCGCACGTTGAGTGTGAGTTCGAGTTCGTGAGAGCGGAGCAGGCGAACCACGGCGCGGAAGCCGCGCGGGCCCAGGCCAATGGCATCGACCAGATCCTGGATCCGGACAGCCCCGACGATCTCGCCAAGGAGCCGCCGTGCGCCGGCGTCTGCATCAGGATCGGGGCGACGCATCTCGTGCATCATCTCGGCATTGAAGTATTCGACGGGGTCGATATCGCGTTCGGTCATCACGACGACCTGGTCTGCGAAACTCCGAGGAACCCGAGCCGCGATTTCGGCGAGTTCGTCCTGAACCTTGGACTGGTTGCGGCGATATTCCGACTTCACCATGATCGCGACGCGCTTGCCGTCGGCCATGAGCACGCGGAAGTCGAAGTAGTGCTCCCCCTTCTTCCGGTCGGCATCGAGCCACTGGAAGTGTACCTGGCTTTCGATCCAGGCCACACCCGGGCGGGCGAGAAGGACAACCTTCCACTTCATTTCGGTGTTGCTGTCGTAGCCCATGGTATACCCCTCATCGGGGTCCATCGTGATCTGCCCGCTTTGGTGTTCGCGGGCGCCGACAGCCGTCTTCCGTGCAAGTTGCACGCGCTCCGGCATCGTGATCCCGCCATCCGGCATCTTCATCATGCTCTTGTTCCTTTCGGCATGAGAGTATCGTTCGCCGGAATGCGCTCCGACGCTGCCCGTGGGCTGCGATACTGATTTCTGGTTTCATTGACGGAGCTGGTGTGTTCCGGTGCTCCGGGCGCAGGCATCACATCGGATCGTCCTGCTGTGTCTCGTGGTCTACCCTGTGCCGGGGACCGTGGTGGTTCGTCTCCTCTTGACCTTGACCTCTCGACCGTCCGCCGGGCTCCGACGTTGTTGAATGAGAGGTTGGCTGTCTGCCTGTCTCACGAAGAAAAATCTGCGTCCCGGTTGGTGTGATCTGCCGGTCATCCTTCGCTTGAGGCCGAGAAACTACCCATCTCGGACCCTCCAACAACAGCTTATTTCGGCCGAAAAAAGTTTTCCGGAATCGTTATCGTCCAGAGAAGAGTGAACCCAAGCGATTGCTTGAAAACCATTAAGTCACTGAAATAATTCGTTATTATGTAGTCCAAGTTTGAATTTCCGGAGCGGCTCTCAGCCCAACTTTTTTCCGCGAGCCCGAAGCTCCCCTCAAAACGCCTCCAACCCCGAGCACCCGGGGTGGCATTATTGTCACGCGGCTTTAGAAACGGATCTCGGGGCGATGGTTCGAATCCCCGACCGTTCGTTTCTCACGATTCGCATTGCGGTGAATCGTCAGGTCTCGCCTGACAATGATGACTGAGGGCGGTGCAGAACGACGCGTACCGCATCGGACCTTTCAGAATGACAAGGCCTTCGGCACCTCCTACCGTGCCGACATGGAAACAACGGATTGGTCTGATTTCGAAAACGAGGCTGTGGTGGCAGCGTATTTCTCGATGCTCAGCGACGAGCTATCGGGGCGGCGCTACAACAAGGCCGCCCAGAACCGCGCCTTGCAAGGACAGATCGACCGCAGTCGGGGCTCCATTGAGTTCAAGTTGTGCAACATCTCCGCCGCCATGCGCGGCCTCGGGTTGCCAATCATCAAAGGCTATGCGCCCCGGTTCAACTTCCAGATGGCGCTCGCCGAGGCTGCGGCCCGCTGGCTGGCGCAACACCCGGAGTGGGAGATTGCGCTGCATCGGACGGAGCAGCGCCAGATGGCCGAACCCTCACCGATTTTTGTCGGCGTAGCCCCCACCCTGCGGAATGCACCGCCGCCGGACGAGCTGGAACAGATGCAGCACATCGCCCGCCGCTTCGACGCCGCGGGACGCGATGAGCGCAACCGCGTCCTGGGCTACGCCGGAGAAGAGCGTGTGTTTCACCATGAACGTGCGACCTTGAACTCTCACGGCAGGGCCGACCTCGCCCGGCGCGTCCGATGGGTATCGAAGGAGGATGGCGACGGTCTGGGCTACGACATCGCCAGCTTCACACCGGACGGGCAGGATCGTCTGATCGAGGTAAAGACAACCAACGGATGGGAACGCACGCCCTTCGATATCTCGCGCAACGAGTTGGAGGTAGCGGAAGAAAGACGCGACCATTGGCATCTCTTCCGCCTCCACGACTTCGCCCGGGATCCCAAGGCGTTCGAGTTGCGCCCGCCGCTGGACGCGCACGTCTCGCTGACCGCCACAAGTTTTCGGGCGAGCTTTGAATGATAGGCGAAGATCGCATGTTTCGCCGGACCATTGGCATCGACTATTCAGGGGCTCAGACGGCTGAATCCAGCCTGAAAAGCCTCAGGGTCTATGAAGCCCGAGACGATGGGACACCGCTCGAGATCCAGCCTCCACCCAGCTCAAGGAAATACTGGACGCGCCGAGGCTTGGCCGAGTGGTTGATTGCGGAGCTCGAATCCGGCGCTCCAACCATCGTCGGTATCGATCACAGCTTCTCTTTCCCCATGCGCTATTTCGAAAGGCATGGCCTCGCCCCAGACTGGGATGTCTTCCTGGAGGATTTTTGCACCCATTGGCCCACCGATGCCCCGCACACCTATGTAGATTTCGTCAGGGACGGGAGTGTCGGAAACGGTGCCGCGCGCAGCGGCGAGCGGGCATGGCGTCGACTGACGGAAGAGGCAACCGGCTCGGCGAAATCGGTGTTTCACTTCGACATTCAGGGTTCTGTTGCGAAATCCACCCATGCCGGAATCCCTTGGCTGAGGCGGATCCGGTCCGCACACCCGGGACTGCATTTCTGGCCTTTCGATGGTTGGGAGCCCGCCACAGGAAAATCCGTGATCATCGAGGCCTATCCGCGGCTCTGGAGTTCCAACTACCCGCAGGAGAACCGCACCCAGGACCAGCACGACGCCTACTCCATTGCGCGTTGGTTGCAGGACGCCGACCTGACAGGAGCGCTCAGGGCAGTTCTTCAACCGCCCCAGCCGCAAGCAATCGCTGGATATGCCGCCGTCGAGGGCTGGATCTTGGGCGCAAGCTGGCCACCACAGCAGAAATCCGCTCGCCGCCGAGAGGCCGTCAGTAGTAATGTAAGCAAGACCACCAAGCCCGGGTACGTGAACAGAAATCGGCAACAGGTTCTGCATAGCACAGGTCTGCCCGGGAACGATCACAACCAGATCGTCTATCTGTTGGAGTGCCACGATTGCGGCCACCGCTACGGCGCAAACGGATCCGACATCTTTCAACGGAAATGCCCTGCATGCGGAGGTGGCCGACCCGGGCTCTAAGGGCAGGAAATCGACTTTCGCTGCAGTCGTGAGATGAAGATACGAGAAAGCCGGGAGCGAACATTTAGCCAATCTCCGCTCAGGCGCTGGCCAGATCGACACGACGGGCGGGAAGCAAAGGTTCCCGGCAGAAGCGGGATCAACAGAGTGCTGCGTGGGGAGTGGAAACTCTTTGCCAAGGGAGTTTTTGGCAGTCAGTAACAGTCGCTTGAATCGACGGGCCAAATCAGGTTGATGCTTCAGGCAGGTTTCTTTAGCGTCAAGAATGATCAGTTTTTTGTTCGGTTTCAAGGGAATGGAATGAGCGACGGCCTCCAGTTCGAAAGCGTTTGCGGTCACAAGGATGCTGCGGTGCTCGACATTGTCTTTATCCACGGACTAACGGGCGATCCTAAGGAAACTTGGACAAATTCCGGCGGTACCTTTTGGCCGTGCTGGCTCGTGGACGATTTCCCCGGTGTTTGCATTCACACGGCGGGGTATCCCTCGAGTGTATTCGCGAAATGGGCCAAGAAGGAATTGACCCTTCACGAGCGTGCTTCCAGTCTCGCCGAGTACATGGTCTCAAGCGGCATCGGGAAGCGGCCGCTGATCATCATCTGCCATAGTCTTGGCGGCTTGCTTGCAAAAGAGATGTTTAGGGCTTGCTGCGAAGCGCAAGACGAGGACTGGAATGCGCTTGGCGACCAGCTCAAGCTCGTAGTGTTCTTAGCCACGCCCCATAAGGGCGCAGCACTCGCCGCCATCGTGAAGGCGCTGATATCAGGGGTTACCTCGTCCTCCATCGAGGCGCTAAGCAACGACAGCGGCTTTCTCACGAACCTGAATATCGGCTATCGCGACCTGTCCGCAAAAACGGGCCTTACGACACTCGCCTATTACGAAAAATACAAGACGAAAGGAGCGGCTCTCGTGGTGTCCGAAGATTCGGCTGATCCCGGTTGCACGAAAACACGACCTATTCCAGTGGACGCCGACCACATCGCAATCTGTAAACCTACTTCTAAAGATGCGATGATCTATCTTTCGATGCGCCGACACATCGAGAAGGTCTTGGCGGATTGTCCGGCCGTAAGTGATGGCGATCAAGATGGTGACTTGGGTCCAGATGATTATTCGGTGCCTTCAAAGGATGATCGGCGAACCCTCCAAGACAAGCTGATCGACGCCGGCCGCGAATACGACTACGCCAATGCTAATAATCTCCAGAGCAGGTTTGCGCGCAGATACCACAAGCTTGGTCTGTTCACCCAGGCCAAAACGCGTCACGACACAATCCTTTCTGCCGTCGAGCAGCGCTTTCTGACTCATGTCTACGGTCCGGTAATCTGTGCAGGCGCAGCAAATTCTGAAATCGCGGCCGCTTTGCAGGAGCACGTGATCGATCCGCTTTGCGCGTCGAGCGAACACGGGAAGCTCACAAACAGCACAATCCTTCAGGCGCTCTACTACCTGACCGAGCAATGCCATATTCAGTGGGACAAGCCATGACCGGACGGCTTTGGTTTCCGCAGCTCGACGTTTATGACGCCGTGCGCAGGCTCGGTGGCCTTCTCGGCTTGTGGCAAGGGAAAACCTTGCCGTCGCCCGAGCGCCTCTTCATCATGGATTTCTTCCTCGCGAACGCGCCGCTTCTCCACAAAACGCATATGCCGCAGGCGGTGCGAAATGAATTTGGCACGCTTGGCGTGCCGCGACCCGAGAAATCCTTCGTCAGCTACCCTTCAGCGCAAATCCTCTTTCAGAAAATGGACGAGGTGCAGCGACAGGCCTTCCGGACCCTGTCCGGCAAAGGACTCATTGAACTACCGCAGCTTGAAAGCGGTAATGTGGCGCCGTCCGAGGAGGGGCGCACACTGTTTCAGGAAGAGTTCTTGCTGCTCTTTTCCGACAGCGAACGACAGATAGGTGCGTTTCTTGTCGGGCGTTATGCACCAGAAACAAGGTCTATATCTGAAATCCGCCAGAGCACCGGACTTCGGAGGCTTGTCAGATGAGCTATTCGCAGTTCCACATCAAGCGCCTGAGAGTCATGCAAGGCGGCGTTCCGGTCTATGATCAGGGTTTCCATAAGGGCGTGAACATCATTCGTGGTGAGAATGGCTCGGGAAAATCGACAATTGCGGACTTTATTTTCTACGTCCTCGGCGGCGAGTTCGATAACTGGAAATCCGTCGCCGCTAATTGCGATGAAGTGCAAGCCGAGATCGGCACAGCGAGCGGTATTCTCACCGTAAGACGCCCGATCGGCAAGGCCCAGACACCGGCTATGGTATTCTTCGGGTCCTTTGAGGAAGCGGCGGCACAGGGCCTCGATGGCTGGCAAAGCTATCCGATCCGGCGATCAGGTGGAGGTAACGAGAGCTTTTCCCAGATAATGTTCAGGGCGTCTGGAATACCCGAAGCGCAAAGTCAGGGTGCGGCCAATATCACGATGAACCAGCTCCTTAGGCTCGTTTATGCAGACCAGCGGACACCGGCTTCATTTTTATTCCGGTATGAGTCCTTTGACACCGGAGAGATTAGAGAGGCAGTAGGTGATCTTGTCTATGGCATCCGGGGATATGAGTCCTACGAGATCGAACTCGAACTCCGGAAACTGAACAAGCAGTTCGATGAACTCGACGCGCAATACAAGGCGCTCCTCAAATCTTTACCCGAGGATGAGGCATTGGCACGGGTTGAGAGTGTCGATGTCCGGCTTAAAGAGCTTGAAGCTGAATACGGTCGCCTTTCCGCAGAGATCGCGAATGCTGACGAGGTGATCGATAGAGAGGAGGTCAAAGGCTTTCTGGCGGAGAGCAAAAGGGCAGCAGCCGATATCCGAAAAGTTCGCGGTCGTATCGCCGATCTGGAGCAACAAATCCATACCAATGCCCTCGAAGTTGAAGATTTGACGAACTTCATCGCCCATCTTGAAGAACTTTCGGAGAAGCTACCAAAAGCGCAAAGGTCGTCAGAGATCATCGGCAGTATTGAATTCACGCATTGCCCTGCCTGCCTTGCGCCGCTCAACGGCACGAGCGATCCCGACCATTGCGTTCTTTGTGGCAGCGACACCGATCCGGAGCAGGAGCGATCGCGATATCTCCAGATCAAGCTCGACCTGGATATCCAGATCAGGGAGTCGCGTCAGCTACTTGACGACAAGGAGGCCGGAACGGCGCATGCCAAAAAGGAACTACGGCGGCTCCGCTCCGACTATCGGGAGCAGCTCTCAGAATTCACGGTGCGCTACGAGATCAGTAACGGCCCGCGCGAAAGCTTCGTGGCCGAGCGCTATCAACGTCTGGGACAGATCGACCGAGAACTAACCCAGCTTTCGCGCCTTCGTGAGCGCGCGGGCGAACTTGAGGATGTGAGCGCGCGCAAGTCGGCCATACAGGCCGAGATCGACACGAAAAAAGACCGCCAGAAGGCGCTTGAAGCCGCCAGTGCGCTGAGGCGGCGGATCGCGCTGACTAACGTCTCCGAAAAGGCGAAGACCTTCTTGCGGCAAGACCTCGACCGACAGGACGAGTTCCGGCATGCGGACTCGGTGGAGGTGAATTTCCGGGATAACTCCATCCTTGTGGACGGCGATCTGAACTTCGCGGAAAGCAGCAATGTGATCGTCAAAAACTCCGTCATCTTGGCGCTCTTTGCCGCAGCAACCCAAGACGAGGAATTCCTCCATCCGCGATTCCTCCTCATGGACAATATTGAGGACAAGGGTATGGAAGACAAGCGAAGTCATAACTTTCAAAACATTATCGTGAAAGCGTCGGCAGCAGCGAAACTCGACCACCAGATTATCTTCACGACCTCAACGATCAATCCGGAACTCGACGCCGACGAACTAACTATCGGCCCACAATATTCACACCAACGACGCACGCTGGGGGACGTCAACTAAACTGGTAGCTGATGACGCTAAGAAAGTGATCGTTTTACCTGCCGAGGATGCTGCGGAAACCCTCGGGGTCCGCTTCGGCGATGCAGCAAATCAATATTGGAATCTGTGCCGTAGGTCAGCTCTGGGCCGGGAGGAGAAAATCACCATGTCGGAACTTAACATTGCAAAGGCAAACTCCACGGCGTTCAAGACATTCAGCAATACGCATGAAGAACTTGGAAATGCTTTGAAAGTGGTAAGTGTAGGGCTTTCGCTAACAACCAAAGAAATCCAAGCCGGAACATCTTCAGCAGCACTTTGGTCACAAGTAGGTTTGTTGGCTGAGCAGTGGGGCACTAAGCCAATGTTCTCCGATACAATCATCGAGACCGCCTATTCGGAAGTCGCAAATCTCGGCCTCGCCAGAAGCTTTTCTGCTTTTGATAGATTTTTGACTGATGTGGAAGCGGAGCTATCCAGTCTCGAATACCATAACCTCCTCTCGCCGTCACAAGTCTCAACTCAGGTAGGATCAGCAGTCGGCACAGTCGATGAAACGGGTCTGAATTTTGAACGGTTTTATCTCCGTCACGGTTTCGATACGTCGAGGGAGGACTTTGTCGTTCCAGTTTTCGACTATTATCGCTCTGCTCGCAACTGCATAATTCATCGCAGTGGTGTGGCAAGTTCTGAACTCGAATCTATGGCTAACTCAACCAGGCTCGCCGATGCACTTCAAAGCTGGGTAAAACGCACGCACGAACATGGTCCTCTGAAGCTTAAAACGTTCAAAGAAGGGGACGTAATAAAATTCGATTACTTTGATGCGATATTATGTTTTTCAGTTCTTCGGCGCCTGGCTCTTGATATTGACCGGCAAACAGTGCCGCGGGCCGGCATCACAGGTTTGACATTTCTGGCTGCCAAACATTGCATGAAGCGGTGGAAATCTGGTACTGACGAAATCGAGCACTCAACTGCTCCAAAGGCAATCGCTTCATATCTTTCACGGGTCAACCGAGTTGTTGGCTGTGGATGGAGGATAGTCGAACCTCAACTGAATCGGCTGGGAATTCTTGAAGACTGCAATCAAGCTTTTTTCGGTCGACACACAAGTGATCCAGGTCTCGAGTGAATTTTACCTGTGGCAAGGTCCGGTTCGGCTGGTCGCACTGCAGAAATTATGAAAGGGGCGAAGGTCCGGTTTGGGCCCTCATCCTGGGACGCGGGGCGCCAGTCCATTCCGGTGTGCGTCTCGACCAAACGGCTCTCCGTGCCGTCCGTCGCCAGCACCAGTGGCGGTCTGGGATGGAGTGGAGTATGCGGGCGTAGGAGAGTCCCTGTTCCACGTCGTCTTCGTTAATACCGAGTTCGGGACGCTTCAGCTCCAGGACCAGAGTGGGCGCCCCGTTCGCTGTCACGAGGATGTCGGCGCGTCCCGTGACATGCTCTCGCTCCTTGCCGTCCACGTGGATGACGGCGTGACCAAAGCGGATCGTAAAGCTGACCTGCTGTTTGATCTCCTTACCGTCGAGCCACGGCAGTGCCTTCAGAAGCGCGACGCGCGCCCGGGTTTCGAGCTGGGCCTCGGTCTCGCCCTTCGTTGCCTTCGTTACCTTCATAACACCTCTTCGCCGACCGGTTACAAACTGCCAAGTTTCCCCGACACCGCTTCGCGCTTCGACTTGTCCCACTCGCCCTTGAGAAGAGCCGCCATGTACTCCTCGAGTTGGTCGGCCAACTCGGTGTTCGGCGACACCCCTGATTTGCCTGCATTCGCTATGGCATCAAGAACCTGGTGCACCGCACGATCGGCATCATGCGTGTCACCCTCGGCAGGAGCCGGAGTGCGCCCGGTCGGATTGAGGCGCAGCCTGATCCCGGTTCGCAGACGGTCGAACTGCGCCCAGTCGACCTCGGGTTCGCCTCGTTTTCGGGTGCGCAGGATCCCCGCCAGCCTTTCGGTCTGGTCGCGCATCTCGGCTCGCCATTTCGCCCGCTCTGCGGTGACCGTCTGCACCAGAACCGTTTTGGCGGTGTTGTCGATCGAAGCCGTAGCCGCGATATTGGCTACCTCGCGCGCGCTTTCCCGAGCACTTCTGGCCGCACTGCGCGACTTGAAATAGCTCGACAACGCGGTCGCAATGACGCCGGCCGCGGTCAAAGCCGTTGTGACTGAATTGTCGAACTTCAGGTCAGCGAGGACACCTGCGATGGCGGTGACGGTTCCAACAGCGACGCCGACATCTGCCTTCGTAACATCAATGCTCATTCCCTACCGTCTCCCAACTGTGGACGTTGGTTTGGTGCTCCGCCCGGACGACAGCAAGAGCAGCCGCAAGAAGCCAAACATGCGGACGAAGAGCCAGTCCAACTGCTCCGACCGATCGATCATTTCCTGCGTTACCTCGGAATGGCGAATTCGCAGGCAGTTGCCGAGAGAGGTGAGCGCCTTCGCCTCGTCAGCAAGCGCGGCACGCATTTTCGTTCCGGGGGCAGCGGCGCGATCCAGCAGAGCATCTGCCTGCGCGCGCTTATCCGAACCTGGCTCGAGCGTCTTCATGCGTTCGAAGGCATCCCACAGCTTTTCGGTCGCATCCCGGCGATCTTCGAACTTTGGGGAAAGGAAGCGTGAGCGAGCGTATTCCAGTAGGCGATCGAGCTCCGTTTCACCTGTATCGAACATTTGCCAGCCGAGCGTCTGTGCGACCGGCTGCGGTAGAATTCGCTGCGCGCGGCCGTGATCATCGAGCTTGAAGGCGATGCCATTCCGCTGGAACAGGAGGTTGACGTCCGCGACAAAGGAGGCGAGACCAGCGGCTCTGTCCCACGTCAAGTGATGATGACCATAGTAGGAGTGGTAGCTGCCGAGGATGGGTTCGCCGACCGCCTTGGCGCAGAACTCCAGTAGATCCAGCACGACCGGTGTCTCGGGTAGCTCGTCGCCTCGCAGCGGCCACTCGATCCACGGGACTTCGGCTTGGAGGAATTGTCCAAAAGCCTGCTGGTCGCAGCCGCACGGCCCTTTTCCGTCCGGGCATTGCTCGGGGAATCGAAAGCCAAACGCGCCATTTCCGGTGCGCATATCCACAAGCGCATGGAGGGCACCCCAAACCCGCTCGTCGATAGTTTCTGATATTGCCGGTCGCGCTCCATATTCGCGCTCCGTGAAGTAACTTGTGCTCAAACTTGCCCCCCAAAGAAACGCGCCGCCTTTACCCGGTTCGTTTATCACCTTGCGACGAAATTATCCGAATCCGATGTGCCTTTGTAGTGTCGATCGAACCGGTGCGAATTATCTTCGCAAGACGATAGGCCTCTACGACATGCGCGACACCGGGGACCTAATGACACACGAAACCTCGCATGCAGACACGACGGACTCGACGCATGACGTTGAATCCGTCTTTGCCATTTGTATCATTCGACGTTCGCGCATCACAGCGAGGCAGATGCCATTATCCCTTATATCCGCTCCGGCACCAAGCCAGCCACATGGAATCGAGCATTCAGGCGAACGGCGGAGCAGTGAGAATATTCTGACCTTGGACAATGACATTGCACCATCGCTTCGCCCGCGTAATCGCGTTGTATAGTAGGCGACGCTTGTGTTCAGCATCACCGCCCACCTGATACGGCCAGATGACCACGACGCCATCGAACTCCCTGTTCTTGGCTTGCTGCACCGTCATCGCCGCCAATTGATGCGACGCGCCGCCACCATGCTGCCGTCGCAGCGAGACCTGCCGCGCAATGATTTCCTCGATCTCCGTTCGGGCAAAATTTTCCCGGCCGCACGCGTGCACTTGGTTCTCGACCCACGACAATGCCGCATGCACGGGGCCGTTCCGCGGGATCGCCCGCAGCGCAGCGCATACATCTGCCGACGGCGCGTCGGCCGGGAGATCAAGACCTGCGATGATCGCCTGCGCCTCGTCGCGGTCGTTACCTTCCCAGTGGACGGTGTAGGGTCCGTTCTGATGTCTCCCGCACGGCCCCTCAGCAAGCCGGCCAACAACGGATTTGGCAAACCCGCCTTGCAGCGCCGGTGTTATCACCGCGACATCACCCCCCTGCCGCCAGGCGATGGCATTGGCGAGCATTGCCGTGGCAAACGGCACGCCGCCTCTCGACGGGAGCAGCTTGAAGCCGGCACCGTTGACAGGCGCATTGCCCGCGCAGATCGCAGTCGCTGCAGCCAGCAGTCCCGGCGAATTCGTGCGGCGCACCTGCACCAGTGTCTCCGGTTCTGCGTCCTGTTGCAGCCATTCTACAAGTGGATTGGGACGAAGCGTCTGATCCAGACACTGGAATTCGTCGGCGGCAATCAGCACATGGACGGAGCCCGCGAGCGCCTTGAGCATACGCAGGCGCTCGGGCCTGAGATCCTGACCTTCATCGACAAGTACGATCGGGAAGCTCGCCGCGACCCAAGCACAAACTGTCGGTAGCTCCAGCAGAAGTCCGGATGCCTCGCAGACGCGATCGAACTCACCCTCGGTCGCAGGAGCGATGCCAAGCGCGACTGCTAACCCCCGCCACCGGCGAAAGATGCGCCACGCAAAGGCATCGATCGTGCAGCACTCCACACGTCCGCGAAGGTTATCGACCGAGCGCAGCCGTTCGGACAGCCGTCGCCGCGACCCATGCATGAAGGTGAGCGCGAGGACCCGCTGTCCGTCGTCCAACGGGTGGGTCTGGAGACGTTCAGCGAGCATCGCCATGAGCCGATATGTCTTCCCACAACCGGCGCCGCCTTCGACAGCTTGGATAGTCACGGCGTAAAGACCTTGATCGTCGGATGGTTCGGGTCCGCCACGAACAGCGGATTGTCGGTACCCTCGGCGACTTCAGTGATAGCGTTGAGGAGTGATCGCGCTCGCTCACAGCATGCGTCGTTTGCGCCGATCGCTCCGGCAATCGCCTCGTAGCTCGAACTGTCCTTCTTGAGCCCGCCAGTTGCTCGCACATCGTCCTTGAGGCGCGCGACAAGACTGGCGACGTCTGCAGGAGGATCGTCGATCGAGATGGTCGGCAGGCACGCGGCCGCGTCGGCATCGATGATCCATCCGATCACGTCCTCGAGCATCTGGCCTTCAGCCCAGCGCAGGATGATTCCCGAATTCGGAGCACCAGCTGCGGCGAGCGTTGTGGCATAGCCGACGCCCTCGGAGTCGCCATCGACCAGCGCGACTACGCGCGGGTGGAGCGGCGACATCGCCGCCGCGGTGCGCACGACAGATCCGTCATGGGTCGGAATTACGCCGACAAAGGCGTCGAAGCGACATTCATCGGCGGCTGTCCAACTCTGATGGAGGTCGACAGCTCGGACAAGAAGACCGAGCCATTCATAATCCGTCCTGCCTTCGGGGATTAGCACGAATTCATGCATGACCGCTGCGATCGTCTCGACGCGGTTTACCTGGAACAGCTTACGGACGCTATTAGGCGTGTCAGCAGGCAAGGTCGATTGCAACAGTGGCACTGACGTAAGGACGCCCCCTTCGTTGCGCAGGACCGCGACGCCACTCGGGTCCGCCAGCGCAGCGACCATCGGCGAGTGGGTGGAGACCAGGGTCTGGCGTGATAGTGACTGGATGCGATGCACCAGCCGACGCTGCAACGCCGGGGGGACATGCAGCTCAGGCTCTTCCAGCGCCATCCAAAAATTCTCTTCCGCCTCGGCACGCAGCCTTCCGAATTGCAGAAGCAACAGAAGATGCTGGAGCGACAACAGCCCGCTGCCATGACGTTTAGCGGGTAGCGGTAGGTCCGCCTCGGCGTGCGAATAGTGTGACACTACTGACCCAAGCAGCCCTTCGGAATCGGTGGGTGTCACGCGCAAATGCAGTGTCGGGTTAGTCCGGAAAAAGCCGCGCAGTTCCTGATTGAGCCGGTCAACAATCGGCGAGAGCCGTCCGTCCTGCTCGAGCCTCTCAGCCGGCTCGCGCAAACGATCGCGTTCGGCAAGAACTGATTCCGAAGGCTGGCCGTCGCCGGCAGCGACAACGCGTCGGAAGAGCTCTGAGCCGAACGACACTGTCCGATCCCAGGTCCTGGCAGCAGGTACGAAGAAGAAGCCCAGGTCGCGGATTAAGCGGGCGGGGAGCGGGGTCGCCGTCTCATCGTCGAACACATCTCCGACACTATCATCGTCGTGGAAGTAACGAAGCGTCTCAACTTCGAGCGACGGCCGATGGAACCGCGCCGAAAAAGCGATCTGGCAGGCGAGCCTCCATTCGGGATCGGCACGAGCAGGATGAACGGTGCCGGTCGCCGCGTTCCACCACTTAACGATGCCCCTGTCGTCGCGGAACCATCCTGGATGCTGGGTGGGGTCGTCGCCCTGGAATCCGATCACCGTCGCGGTCAAACGTATGCGATCTGCTGGCTGCGGGTTGCTGCCGTGAAAATCATGCTCGGTCAGCTGTCGGATCATCCGATCCCGGCCAAACAGTAGGGCCAGCGCCTCGATCACGGTAGTCTTTCCGCAGTTATTCGCACCGACCAGCACCGTGTGCGCCGAGAAACGGATAATACCGTTCTGTACGCCCCGGAAATTTTCGATCTGTAAACTGGCGATCTCCATTACATGCCCCTTCGTCAGTTTGAACGCGGACTGAGGCGTTCCAAGGTGTTAGAAAAAGAGTAGTCGGTTCCGACTCATGGTCATAGTCAGCACCTTGCCGCAAAGGGTCGAAATGATTTTCTTGCCGGTCGCCTTGTGTAGCAGACCACAAAATGGCGGCTGCTTTCGACCTTGATCCATGCCTCGACGCACCGTCGGCTTGTCCGCACTACCGACAGTCTTCCTTCGAAAGTGTTGCGCGATAGAAGAACTGCCGATCGTGTGAAGCTGCACCGTAAATTTCGTGGATGGAGCCAATGGCCGGAAAGGGCCAGGCACGACTTGTCCGTTGAGCCGGATGGGGGCCGCGGTTCTCGGCGACAGCCACGAACCGCCGGAACGCGCTACCTACCAACCTTCGTCAGAGGTCGTATCAATGGCTGGATCGGGCTCTTAAAGCAGGTCATGCACTTTTCTGCAGCTTCGCTTTGCCATCGCAGTCCGGGAAGCGGACACAGCCGAGGAATGCTCCATAGCGGCCACGGCGCTCGACAAGCCATCCTACATCGCAACTTGGGCAGGCCTGTTGCGTCTCGCCGCAATCACCGCAAACAAGGTCCCCACTGGTTCGGGAACGGACCGGAAAGCCGACACCGCAGGCGGGACATGCCGGCATGCGACTGCCGCACAGCTTCACATGCTCGCAGCGATACCAGTCGCGGCCGTCCTTGCCTGCCATGTGGAGCAAACGCCCGCCGCAACCCGGACAGGTGTGGGTGTGCTTCTGGGCCTCCAACGGCACAACCACGCCAAATTCGGGCTCTTTTATCAGCTCCTCGACGAAGACGGAGGGGCGCGCTTCGGAGGCAAGAATGGTCACTGTTCGCCGGGCCCGGGTCATGGCGACATACATGACGCGACGCTCCTCGGCATTCGGATATGGCTCAGCCTCGGGCGATACCAGGCTGAGCAGTGGGTCGTCGACGATCATCGACGGGAAGCCCATCTTGGCGTTGTCGGCTCCGAGGATGATGACGTGATCCGCCTCCAGCCCCTTCGAGGCATGGATGGTCTTGAAGGAGGTCGTGGCACCAGAGTTCTGGCGCTGAAGCCGCCCGACATCGGGCCTCAGGAACCGATATCGACCGAGGATCAGGATTGACGGCTTCCCGCCACCCTTTCCTTCTGTGGCGGCAAGACCAGCCACGGCGTCGTTCAAAACCGTCTCCCCGGTGTCGCGGCGCGTCCAGGCGATCTTGATCGAAGGCTCGTCCGTCTCGCCTGCCGGTATCACCGTCTTAGTGATCTGTGCCGGGTTGCGCAGAACGAAGCGACGGGCCGCAAGGGCGATCTTGTCGACTGATCGGAAGGTCCGGCCGAGGTCGACGGTGCGATGGACACCAGTGGCTCCTGCATAGGTCCCGCCGAACTCCGCACCGAAGTTGCGCATGATGTGAATGTCCGACCCAGCGAAGCGGTAGATCGACTGCCAGTCATCGCCGACGGCGAACACCTTAACGTCGGAGTGCTGGCGCTTGAGTGCCTGGATAAGTTTAGCTCGCCCGGTGGAGATGTCCTGAAACTCGTCGACGAGGATATGCTTGAACGGGCTCTGATAGCGCCCGCTTTCGACGAGGGCCGTGGCGCGGTTCACCATGTCCTCGAAGTCGATCCGATCGCCCAGGCGGGACTGATACTCCCGGAAAACGGCGCCGAAGATCTTCAGGAATGCTTCGGCACGCTTCCCCATCTCCAGCGTTTGCGCCTTGTCCGAACAGTCCTCAACCCGGTAGCCGCCGTTCTTGAAGTGACGCAGGAAGGTGCCCATCAGCGAGGTAAAGCTGTCGACCACGCCGACCTCGGCCACACGGTCGTAGACCTCGATGTCCGGGATCGGCCGGAGCGTGACGTGGGGTTTGAGCTTTTCGGCAAGAGCCTCGAGCAGTCGCCCCTCTTCACGCTCCCAGCTGTAGGTTTCGACCAGAATCGTCTCGTGCTCGGCATGGACTTGCCGCTTCCAATCCATGCCCTCAAGGTATTCATCGCGGTCGATATAGGGCGCCGTGGTCAACTCCTCCTTACCATCCCTGCCGCGTTTCTTGCGCACGCCGAAATGCTCGATGTAGACGCCGCTCTCGATCAGCCGGAAATCGGGCGTGTAGACGCGACGCCCGGTCTTCTGGAGCTTGTGCTCGTAGTTCGGCTCGTATTCGTAGGCGATGCCGTTCCGGAACAGCCAGTTGGCGATCAGAAGCTCTTCGAAGCTGTTCACCGTCTCGCCTTGCAGCGTCCGCAGGTTGCGGCTTTCGATCTGCGCATACCATTCGTGCTTCGTCTTGAAGTCCCACTCTGTCGGGAAGTCGTCGAAGAAACCGGCGAACCAGCCGATCACGGTTTGCGCGATGTCACTGGCGGTCGCGACGATGTGCCGAAGGATCTCCTTCATGAGGGATAGGAAGGCCTTGTCGTCCGTCGCGGTCGGCGCCAAGGGGGGCTTCTCCCCCTCCACTTCACCGATGATCTCGTAGGCCAATGCGTGGAAGGTGCGCGCCGCCACGGGGACCCCGCACCGCGCCTCGATGCGCTCGGACATCTCGGTTGCAGCATCTTTGGCGAAGGCCAGGAGCAGGAGCTCGCTTGGCTTCCGTATCTCCGCCTTCACCAGGTATGCGGCCTTGGCCGTGATAACGCTGGTCTTGCCGGACCCCGCGCCGGCCAGAACCAACGTTGCGTCCTCGTCGACGACCACCGACAGGCGCTGCTCCGGTGTCAGCGGCATGGATTCGACCGTGTCGAAGAAGTCTTTCCACCGAAGCAGCTGAGCTTCCACGAACGTCTCGATAGCCGCGTCCCGGACGGTGTTCGGATCGGCAGCGAAGGCCACGATAGGGGCGATCCGGGACATCACCTCGTTGCCGACGGCCTCCGCGTTCAGCTTGGAAAGCACACGGCTGTTTAGATCGGCAGCGTCGCGCGCCAGCGGCGCTACGTGGCATGCGGCAGGATAAACATCCGGCACCTTGAGCGCATCGAGCGTGTGAAGGATGCGCCGGACCGCTGCGTCTTCCTTTTGCAGCTCCGCCCAATTGAAATTCGTCCAGGCGGTCGTAACCGCCTCTGCGAAGGTTCTGGCCGCAGAGGCATCCACCGCTGGCAAGGTCAGGTTGCCGCCGCCACCAAGATCGAGCGATAGCGACGACGAAAGAAGGCCTTTCTTCACTGAGGGTCGCGCTGCGAGAGCGTCAAACCCTATGCGGGGCGAACCCGCCCCGCGTGCCGCAATGCCCCTGTCTTGCAGAGTTAGGGACCTTGGATGTCGGCCGAGAGGGTCAACCAGGAACCTCAGGAAAGGTTTTGAGGCGAGGTTCATTTGCACCAAACTACCAGTCTTTTCCAAGGTGTAGCAGATTTCGGACAGCCGGGAACCTTTCGGGACGCATTTGAAGCGCGAATGGGCGCCTGCCCTGTTCATTTATTTCCGAGAATGCATCTGACCGGCGACTTGCTGGGCCGGGACACCCGATTGCCACGGGCAATGGCGAACTTTTTTCTTCGCCCCGCAGACTATTGGCCAATCTCCATTTCGAGGACCGATACAAAGACCAGCGAGCCCAAGAGATGAGAAGGAGGCCCCCCGGAAACGACTGCGGACAGGCTTGATGCTGCCACGAACGGCAGACGCGCAACCAAGGAGGACCACCATGCTGCGTAAGTTCCCGACGAAGACCCTGTCCGCAGATCTGCAACTCGCTGCCGTTCGCGCGCAATTTGACAAGCACGGTTCCGCGCTGTGCAACGCCGCGGGCCTGATCGACGGCGACGCCGGAACGGCCCGTGTCCTGCGCCTCATATCCCGCTTGCGCGAAGCCGCGCGCCTGGACTGGGCGACGCGCCGCAGGCTGGTCGATCTGCACCGCCTTTTGTCTCTCGACCCGGTCATCGATGAGTTCGAACCCGACCTTTCGTCCTGGGTTTTTCTCGATCCCGCGAGCCCGGAGGTGGAAGAGCTCTGCCTTCTCACTGACCGGCTCTACGACCTCCTGGTCGAGATCGGAGAACTGGACGATGAGCGGGATGCGCTGGCACTTGCCCTCCCGGTGCAGGACGCGGCCTGAACTGCGGCGCCGACCATGCGCAGTTTGCACGGTCGGCGTCATGCTCCGGGATGACCGCAAAGCGCAGTCTTCCGACAGGGCACCGACGGCGGCGGCACGGTCCAGGAACAGAAAAAACCATGCCCCCAGCAGATTTCCTCTTCGTCATCCCGATGAACGACCAATGTTCTCGTCACCAGCACCCAAGACCAGCTTCGCAACCAACCGAAAGGACCCTGCCAACGCCCCCGCGTCTCCCCGCGACGGAACATGACGCCGATGAATCAGGCACCCAGCACCGTTTCCGAACCGCATGAAAGGGAGATCATCATGCTCAACACCACCACAATCGACACCGCCGAGGCGCGTCTTGGCGCCGCCTATGCGGTGGAGCAGCACCTCCGCCGCCATGGTGCGAGCCTCTGCGACCTGCTCGACGCGCTCGATGATCCGAGTGGGTTCGCGGCGCTCTGCGATCTGCATGGTGCCTTCGGGCAGCCTATCCCGGATGCCGATGCCGTCGAGGCCGCGCTGCGCGATATCCGTCGTATCCTGGCCGACCAGGCGCCGACGTCGCTCGACAGGATCGGGCATGTGAGGGGCCTGCCAGCTTCCGACATGACCCGGTGGCATGGCGCGCGCGTCAGCGAGCTTCTCGGGCGATTCCGCCATGCCGACTGAGACCGGGGCACGCTGTGTCCTTCAGCTGGCGCGCCGGCGCCGCTTGAGCGTCCATCCCGATCAGTTCGGGATGGAGCAGGACATCTGCGACGTGACGCTGTGGCTCATCGAGAAGCACAGCCTGTCTCGTGTTCACGTCTGGGTGGACCGGCACTACACGCAGATCGGACCGGAGATCGCCGGCGTGACTGTCATCACTTCGCCGCGCCATCCAGCGCGACTGACCGAGGCGGCGCACGAGGCGTTTCTCGCGCTCGGCTACAGGATCGAAGACACCCGCGCAGACACCTACGGCCATCAGTTTTGCGACGGCCATCACTCGAAGCACGAAGTCATCCAAGCCTATACGCGCATCGAAGACGCGCTGAAGCTCTGGCGATCACAATAACAAATACTCGGACATCTCGGACGAGGGCGGCGAAAGCCGCCCTTTTTGTATGCCTTGCGCTCGTTGGTGCAAGGCATGCCGACATTGTACATCAACTTCACGGCCAGACTTCGAAAAAGTCGCTGTTGTGCTCGTTCCGGAGAAGTGGCTCGCGATAACCGGCGGCGGAAACTACGCCGCCAACCCAAGAACGCCACGGCCACGATCAAGCCTGAGAAAGTTTACGAAAATCGTTTCTGCCGCCTGCTTCCGATGCCTATATCCCTCAGGACAGAGTCGAACCCTCGTTCCCGCGAGAAAAGGCCGAAAAAACGGAAAATCGGGCGCCTACGCCCGATTGACCTTATTCGTTTGCGAAATGGACCTCCGAAGCCCGCCGGTGGCCACTAATTGGTAGTGGCAATAGCTTCAAAACGCTCGTCCAGTGCTTAGCCGCACTTGGAGTGGCCGCAATTGGCGCAGGTCAGGCAACCTTCGACCATCCGCATGTCGTACTGGCCGCAGGCAGGGCAGGCCGGGCCTCGGGGACGGCCGAGGTTGACGACCTCGGCCTGCGGATCGGACTTCAGGCCCATGCCCTCGCCGTCGATGAAGCCGATGGAAATCAGGTGCCGCTCGATCACGCCGCCGATCGCGGCAAGGATGGACGGGACATACTTGCCGCCCATCCACGCCCCGCCGCGCGGGTCGAAGACGGCCTTCAGTTCCTCCACCACGAACGACACGTCGCCGCCGCGCCGGAACACCGCCGAGATCATCCGGGTCAGCGCGAGGATCCAGGCGTAGTGCTCCATGTTCTTGGAATTTATGAAGATCTCGAAAGGCCTGCGGTGGCCGTTCAGGATGATGTCGTTGATCGTGATGTAGAGCGCGTGGTCGCTGCCGGGCCACTTGAGCTTGTAGGTATGGCCCTCGAGGGATTGTGGACGGTCGAGGGGCTCGGACATGTAGATGACCTCGCCGTCCGAAGCCGTCTCGGTGGCTACCGCGCCGCCGGCCTTGCCCTTGTCCTCCGCAACACTCAGCACGCTCCCCGTAACGTCGTTCGGGCGATAGGTCGTGCAGCCCTTGCAGCCCGTCTCGTAGGCCTCGAGGTAGACGTCCTTGAACGCCTCGAAGTCGATGTCGGCCGGCACGTTGATCGTCTTGGAGATCGAGCTGTCCACCCAGGGCTGGGCGGCGGCCTGCATGTGGACGTGGTCCATCGGCGCAAGGTCCTGCGCCGTGACGAACTGCTCTGGCAGGTCGGCGTCGCCGTGAAGGTCGCGCCACATCTGGACGGCGTAGTCCACCACCTCCTCCTCGGTGCGCGACCCGTCGGGCTGCATCACCTTGCGCGTGTAGGAGGTGGCGAAGACCGGCTCGATCCCCGACGAGACATTGCCGGCGAAAAGGCTGATCGTGCCGGTCGGCGCGACCGAGGTCAGAAGCGCGTTCCGCAGCCCGTGCTCGGCGATCAGCGCCCGCACCTCGGGGTCGAGGCGGCGGATCATCGGCGCATTCGCGTAGGCCTCCGCGTCATAGAGCGGAAAGGCCCCCTTCTCGCCCGCGATCAGCGCCGAGGCGCGATAGGCGGCGTTGGCGATCAGGCGCATCCAGTCGCCGGTCCGCGCCACCGCCTCGGGCGAGCCGTAGCGCAGGCCCGTCATGGCGAGCGCGTCGGCAAGGCCCGTCACGCCGAGGCCAATCCGGCGTTTCGCCTGCGCCTCCTGCGCCTGCGCCTCGAGCGGGAAGCGGCTCGCGTCGACCACGTTGTCCATCATGCGGATCGCCGTCCCCACGAGGTCCGAAAGCTCGTCGTCGTCGATCCGCGCGGCGTCCGCGAAAGGCTCCCGCACGAGCCGCGCGAGGTTGATCGACCCCAGCAGGCAGGCGCCGTAGGGCGGCAGGGGCTGTTCGCCGCAGGGATTGGTCGCGGCGATCTCCTCGGCGTAGGACAGGTTGTTCTCGGCGTTGATGCGATCGATGAAGATCACGCCGGGCTCGGCGTAATCGTAGGTCGCGCGCATCATCTTGTTCCACAGGTCGCGGGCCCGCACCGTCCTGTAGACCTGCCCGTCGAACACCAGCTCCCACGGGCCGTCCTCCTTCACCGCCTGCATGAAGGCGTCGGTGGCCAGCACGCTCACGTTGAACATGCGCAGGCGGGCAGGGTCGGCCTTGGCGGCGATGAAGGCCTCGATGTCGGGATGGTCGCAGCGCATCGTGGCCATCATCGCGCCGCGCCGCGAGCCGGCCGACATGATCGTGCGGCACATCGCGTCCCAGACGTCCATGAAGCTGAGCGGGCCGGATGCGTCCGCCGCCACGCCCGACACGGGCGCGCCCTTGGGACGGATGGTCGAGAAGTCGTAGCCGATCCCCCCGCCCTGCTGCATCGTCAGCGCCGCTTCCTTGAGGCTTTCGAAGATGCCCGCCATCGAATCCGGGATCGTTCCCATCACGAAGCAGTTGAACAGCGTCACGGACCGCCCCGTCCCCGCGCCGGCGACGATCCGGCCGGCGGGCAGGTAGCGGAAATCCTCGAGTGCCTCGTAGAACCGCGGCTCCCACGTCTCGGGCGCGGCCTCGACCGAGGCGAGCGCGCGGGCGATCCGGCGCCACGTGTCCTCGACGCTCTGGTCGAGCGCCGCGCCCTCCGCCGATTTGAAGCGGTATTTCATGTCCCAGATGGCTTCGGATATCGGCGCGGCGAAACGGCTCATCGGGACTGGTCTCCATGGTGAACAGGCTGTGGAAATCGCCACAACGGCTTGAATGCATCTGCGCGGACAATACAATATATGGCGAGCGGGGATTCGATGGAACATGTAAATCTCATCAAGCTGTGCGTCGGCGCGGAGCGTGTCGAGGACCTGATGGCGTGGCAGGCGAACCCAAGGGCGCAAGGCCCCGACGGCCTGCCGCGCCACGTCACCCGCATGTGGCCAAAGCGCGCCGACGAGGTTCTTTCGGGCGGATCGCTCTACTGGGTGTTCAAGGGGCTGGTGCTGTGCCGCCAGCGCGTCCTGCGCCTCGACGAGGTGGCAGGCGGCGACGGCGTCCTGCGCTGCGGGATCGTCCTCGACCCCGAGGCGATCGCGGTGGCCGCGACGCCAAGGCGCCCGTTCCAGGGCTGGCGCTACCTCAAGCCCGAGGACGCCCCGCGCGACCTGCCCAAGGGCCGCGCGCAGGAAGAGGCTTTGCCCCCCGCGCTGCAATCCGCCCTCGCCGAGATCGGCGTTCTCTGACGCCGCCGACAGGCCCCGCCTTAAAAAATCCACATTCGCTGAAACCAACGGTCGTGCGCGCTCGTGGCTTCACTGGCGGCTGTCCTGCCGTCAGGAACCGAATGGAGGCAAGATGCCCATGTCCACAGGGAAAATCATCGCACTCGCCGCCGCAGTGGCGTCGCTCGCCGCGCCGGCCTCGGCGGTCGTGCTGAAATACGAGGCCGTGGTTCAGGAACTGAACCGGTCCGGCGTCAGCGGACTGGTCCTGTTCGACCACGACACCCGCGCCCAGACGCTTCGCGTGCGCGCCGACATCATGGGGCTCGTGCCCCTGATGCCGCACGTGAACCACATCCATGGACGCTTCAACGAGGATGGCACGCCACGGAATTCCGTCACGCCGACCATGGCCGAGGACGACATCGCCAACGGCAGCAACGGTGACGGCTTCGTCGACGTGTTCGAGGGCTTCGACCAGTATGGCGACGTGCTTCTGTCGCTCGAGGAGAACCCGACGCCGGCCAGCAACCACAACGGCCCCTTCGCGGACGACGCGGGCCGCGTGACCTACGACATCACCTATGACCTGATGTCAGACACCCCCGAGAACGGCCCGATCTTCAGCACGGTCTCGGGCCGGGACTACACGGCCCGGGATCTCTTTCCGCTCGACCTGCGCGAATACGTCATCCACGGCGGTTTCGTCGACGCGAACTTCGACAACGGCCTGCAGCGAGGCCCCGGCTACGTCGCGACCCTGCCGGTGGGTGCGGCCGAGATCTCGGCAGTGCCGCTGCCGGCCTCGGCGGTCCTCTTGCTGGGCGGACTTGGCGGCCTCGCCCTCATGCGCCGGCGCAAGGGCTGAGCCTGCGACGACACCGGGCGCGGCCTTCGTCGCGCCCGGCCCCTCGGGCGTTCAGGACTTCAGGTCCAGCCGGTCGAGGACGTGGCCGAAGGCGTCGACCGCAGCCGCGTCCCAGTCCGCGACCCGCGAGCGGAACAGCGTCGCCTCGCTGCGGTGGATCAGCCCGTCCGCGAGCGGCCGCAGGTGGTTCGCCCGCAACGTCTCGCCGGTCGAGGTGATGTCGGCGATGGCCTCGGCCGTGCCGTGGGCCACCGTGCCCTCCGTCGCGCCCTGGCTGTCGACGAGGCGATAATCGGCCACGCCCGCCTCGCGCAGGAATTCGCGCACCAGCCGGTGATACTTCGTCGCGATCCGCAGGCGATATCCGTGACGCGCCCGGAACTCGGCCGCCACGGCATCCAGATCGTCCAGCGTCAGGACATCGACCCACGACACCGGAACCGCCAGGATCAGGTCCGCATGGCCGAAGCCAAGCGGCGCAAGCCGTTCGACCGCCTGGTCCCAGGCGGGGATGCGCTCCTGCACGAGGTCCGACCCGGTGACGCCGAGGTGAATGCGCCCCGCGGCAAGCTCGCGCGGGATCTCGCCGGCGGCCAGCAGCCGAAGCTCGACGTCGGCGCCATCGACGGCGGCGGCGTAGTCGCGGTCCGATCCGGTCCGCCGCATCGACAGCCCGTGCGCGGCAAACCAGTCGAAGGTCTTGTCCATCAGGCGGCCCTTGGACGGTATGCCTAGGCGCAGCGTCATGACCGCGCGCCCCCGCGCAGCTCGTGCACCAGTTCCGGGCGGATCACGCCACCGACCGCCGGGATCGCCGCGCCCTGCCCCACGATCGCGGTCAGCGCGTCGTAGCGGCCGCCGGTGGCGACGGGCGGCATGTCGGGACGCCCCTCGGCGAGGAAGCCGAAGACGAAACCGTCGTAGTATTCCATCGTCGTGCGTCCGAAGCTTGCCTCGAACGGCAGCGCGGCGGGGTCGAGCCCGGCCGCCTCGAGCGCCGTGATCCGCGCGGCGAAGCGATCGACCGCGGGGGCGAGGCCCGGCAGGTCCCCCTCGAGGTCGCGCAACCGCCCGCAGGCGTCGGGCAGACTGGCCTCGAGGTTCAGGATCGCGGACAGCGCCTCGGCCTCGGTGGCGGCGATGGGCGGCGTGCGGGCATCGGCGCGAAGATGCGCGACGCGGGCCGCGATCTCGCTCCGGGAGCGCAGGCCGGTCTCCACGCCCGCCGCGTCGATGACCGCGTCGAGGCCCGCCTCGGCCACCTTCGCCAGCAGCTCGGCCCGACCCGCGGGCGGCGGCCTGCGCCCGGTGTAGCGCTCCAGCAGCGCGCGGAAGCGGCGCGGACGCCAGACATGCCGCCTGAGCGCGGCCTTGCGCACGGGCGTCGTGGACAGGCACTCGATGGCCGCCAGAAGAATGCCCATGTCACCGGTGACGGCCCGAAGGTTCAGCCCCGCCAACGCCTCGTGGAACAGGGCGAAGACCGCGGCGTCGGCACGCGCGGGGTCGCCGTCGCCGAACCGCTCGAAGCCGAGCTGGAGGTATTCCGACGGCCGGCCCGACCCGGCCGGCTGCTTGCGGAAGACCTCGCCGAGATAGGTGTAGCACGCGGGCTCGGCGCCCCGGCCGCGGGCGGCGCGGGCCATGTGCGCCTGCACCACCGGCACGGTGAAGTCGGGGCGAAGCATCATCTCGCCGCGGTCGGGATCATCGGTGGTGTAGGCGCGGGCGCGGATGTCCTCGCCGTAGAGGTCGAGCAGAAGGTCGGCCGACAGCATCAACGGCGCCTCCACGGGCGTCGCTCCGGCGCGCGTGAAGACGTCGCGCAGCGCCTCGGCCTCGGCGCGGATGTCGGCCTTGGGCGTCACGCGTGCCGGTCCAGAAGCGCCCTCACGCCGGCCACGAGATCCGCGCGTGCGGCCTCGGTCTGGGCGGGCTGGCTCTTCCATTCCTCGAGCGTTGCATCCTCGGCCAGCTTCGCGCCGAGGATCAGGTCCTTGAGCTGGACGACCCCGCGCGCGGCCTCGTCGGAGCCCTGGATGACGGCGACGGGGCTGGACCGCTTGTCCGCGTATTTCAGCTGGTTGCCGAAATTCTTCGGATTGCCGAGATAGACCTCGGCCCGGATGCCGGCGGCGCGCAGCTCGGCGGCCATCGCCTGGTAGTCGGCCATGCGGTCGCGGTCCATGACGGTCACGACGACCGGGCCAGGGGTGGTCCCCGAGACGCGGCCCGTGGCGCGCAGCGCGGCCAGAAGGCGGTCGACGCCGATGGAAATGCCCGTGGCGGGCACCTCCTGCCCGGTGAAGCGCTTGACGAGGTCGTCGTAGCGCCCGCCCCCGGCCACCGAGCCGAACTGCCGCGGGCGGCCCTTCTCGTCGGTGATCTCGAAGGTCAGCTCCGCCTCGTAGACGGGGCCGGTGTAGTATCCGAGACCGCGCACGACGGAAGGGTCGATGACGATGCGGTCGGGACCGTAGCCCTGCGCCGCGAGAAGCTCGGCGATGGTCTCCAGCTCGGTCACGCCCTCGAGACCCGTCGGCGAGCCCGCCACCAGCTCGTGCAGCCGGGCCACGGTGGCATGCCCGTCCGCGCGCCGGGCGTCCATGAAGCCCATGATCGTGTCGGTCTGCGCCTCCGACAGGCCGGCGCCTTCGGTGAAGTCGCCGCTGTCGTCCATGCGGCCCTTGCCGAGCAGGAGGCGCACCCCCTCGGGTCCGAACTTGTCGAGCTTGTCGATGGCGCGCAGGACGATGCCGCGCGCGTGGGCCTTGTCCTCGCCCGAAAGGCCCGCGACCTCGAGGACGCCATTCAGGACCTTTCGGTTGTTCACGCGCACGATGTAGTCGCCGCGCGGGATGCCCACGGCCTCCAGCGTCTCGGCGAGCATGGCGCAGATCTCGGCGTCGGCGGCGACCGAAGCCGCGCCCACCGTGTCGGCATCGCATTGATAGAACTGCCGGAACCGCCCCGGCCCCGGCTTCTCGTTGCGCCAGACGGGGCCCATCGTGTAGCGGCGGTAGGGGTTCGGCAGGTCGTTGCGGAACTGCGCCGCGACGCGGGCGAGAGGCGCGGTCATGTCGTAGCGCAGCGCGAGCCAGGTCCCGTCCTCGTCGGCGTCGCCATCCTCGCGGAACGCGAAGACGCCCGCGTTCGGCCGGTCCACGTCGGGAAGGAACTTGCCCAGCGCCTCGACCGTTTCCACGGCGGAGGTCTCCAGCGGATCGAAGCCGTAGCGGTCGTAGACCGCGGCGATCTTCGCCAGCATGGCGTTGCGCTCGGTGACCTCGGCGCCGAAATGGTCCTGGAAGCCCTTTGGCGTCTCCGCCTTCGGTCGGGGCTGTTTCTTGGTCTTGGCCATGGGGTCGGGATGCCTTGTCTTTCCTGACGCGGCCCGTCTATCCGAGGGGCGCGGGCGGGGCAAGGCGGCCGGAGCCGCCCATGGCGGTCCGCAAGGAGGGGTGAGATGAGCGACAGGAACGATCTCGAGGAAGTGCTGGCGCATCTCGTGCGCACGGTGGACGACCTGTCGGACGTCGTCGCGCGGCAGGATGCCGAGATCGCGCGGCTGACCTCGCGGGTCCAGACGCTGATGGCGCGTGAGGCCGAACGCGAGGCAGACGCGGGCGGGCAGGTCCCGCTTGCCGATCAGAAGCCGCCGCACTGGTAGGGCCATGGACGGGGGGCGCTGCCCCCCGGGGCCTTTCGGCCCTCCCCCCGGCGGTATTTTCGGGAAAGATGAAGGAGGCTCAGGCAGGGACGGCGGCGCCGGGACTGCGCGGACGCGAGCGCAGGAGGATCATGAGCATGATCGCGACGTTCACCGCGTTGAAGGCGATGCCGTTCAGGAAGGCCCAGGCGTAGGAGCCGGTGACGTCGTAGATCCATCCCGACATCCAGCCCCCGAGCGCCATGCCGACGATGGTGGCCATGATGACGAAGCCGACCCGCGCCCCCGCCTCCTTCGGCGGCAGGTATTCCCGGACGATGATCGCGTAGGACGGCACGATGCCGCCCTGCGCCAGCCCGAAGACCAGCGACACGGCATAGAGCGGCGCGAGCCCCGAGGTGGGCAGGTAGAGGAACAGCGCGAGCATCTGCAGCGTGGAGCCGATGAGGAGCGTCGGCACGCCGCCGAGCCTGTCGGCCAGCAGCCCCGACACCAGCCGCGAGACGACGCCGCCCATGAGCATGAGCGAGAGCATCTCGGCGCCGACGGCGGGGCCGTAGCCGAGGTCCACGCAATAGGCGACGATGTGCACTTGCGGCATCGACATCGCCACGCAGCACGCGACGCCGGCCGCGGCCAGAAGCCAGACCAGCGTGACGGGCGACAGCCCCGCGGACTGCTGGCGCAGCGCGGCGGCGGCGGTGGAGGCGTGGATCGCCTCGTCGGGGAGCTGGCGGCGCAGCGCGAAGGTCAATGGCAGCATCACGAGGATCGCGGAGGCGGCGATGACGAGGTAGGCCGTGCGCCAGCCGGGGCCCGCGAGGATGTCGGCCAGGATCAGCGGCCAGATCGCCCCCGACAGGTAGTTCCCCGACGCGATGATCGCCACCGCGATGCCCCGGCGGCGCAGGAACCACTGGCTCACGTCGGCGATGAGGGGCCCGAAGCTTGCCGCCGTGGCGAAGCCGATGGCGAATTGCAGCGCGCAGAGCGTGGCGATGTCGGGCGCGGCGGCGGCGCCCGCGAACGAGACGCCCATCAGGAGCGCCGCGACGGCCAGCACGCGGGCGACGCCGTGGCGGTCGACCCAGCGGCCGATCACCCAGTTGCCGAGCGCGAATCCCGCCATCGTCAGCGTGTAGGGCAGCGCGGCCGAGGCGCGGTCGACGCCGAACTCGGCCTCGACGGCTGGCAGGATGACGATGATCGCCCACATCCCCGCGTTGCCGACAAGCGAAAGCGCGAGCGACAGGCCGAGGCGGCGCCATGAAATGCGGGAGTCGAGCACGGACATGGCCGCGACGTTATGGCGGCCACGCCCAGGAGTATAGAGGCCTCGCGCGGGTCAGGGCGTGAGGTCGAGCGCGGGCACCACGCGGGCGTAGGGAAGCCCGGCCGCGTCGTTCAGCGCCTGCACCTGCGCCGCGCTTTCGCCCTCGAACAGGCACATGCAGCGCCCGTCCTCGGGGGCGAAGGTCGAGCGGATGTAATCGATGCGCTGCCCCGCGCCGCGCATCTCGGCGGCCTGGGCGATCGCGGCGCGCTGCGCGCCCGCGAGATCCTCCATGGCGATGCCCTTCAGATCGCGTTCCACCATGAAAACCGGCATTGTCCTGTCTCCTCGTATCGAGATTGCCAACGCGGCCATTGCACCGCACCGCGTCGCCGGGAGGAACTGCAATTGCGTTATCGTTCCATTCCCCACGGTTTGGGGAAAATGCGGTATGATCTGCGCCTGAGGTGTGGAGCGGCAGGAGGGACGCCCATGGAGATGTCGCAGATCCGCTATGTGCTGGCGGCGGCGCGGACACTCAACTTCACGCGCGCCGCCGAGGAGTGCCACGTGACGCAACCGGCGCTGACCAAGGGGATCAAGGCGCTGGAGGAGGATCTGGGTGCGGCGCTGTTCCTGCGCGAGGGGCGGCGCGTCGCGCTGAGCGAGTTCGGGCGCTCGATGCTGCCGCACCTGCGCCACATCGCGGACGAGGCCGAGGCCGCGCGGACGCTGGCCGAAAGCTTCAGGCTTCTCGAGAAGGCGCCGCTGAGGCTGGGGGTCCTGTCCACGATCGGCCACATGCGCCTCGCGCGGTTTCTCGCGCGGCTCGGCGCGGCGCATCCCGGCATCGAGCTTGCCGTTAGCGAGGGCCCGCTTGCGAGGCTGCGGCGCGACCTCGAGGCGGGACGGCTGGACGCGGCGATCCTGACCGACATCGACGGCATCGCCGAGGCCTTCAGACTCCATCCGCTCTACGAGGAACGCTACGTCGTGGTCATTCCGCCGCAGCACCGGCTGGGGGAGATGAACGCGGTGAGCCTGCGGGACCTGTCGGGCGAGGATTACGTCGACCGCCTGTCGTGCGAGATGCGCGAGATGGTCATGCGGGTCTGCGAGGATGACGGCGTCGCGCTTTACGCCCGCTTCCGCTCGGAGCGGGAGGACTGGGTGCAGGCCATGGTGCTGGCGGGGATCGGTTTCGCGTTCATGCCGGAGTATTCGGTGAGCCTGCCAGGACTGGTGCAGCGGCCGCTGATCGAGCCCGCCGTGGCGCGGAAGGTGACGCTTGCCACGGTGCCGGGGCGAAGGCACGCGCCGGCGACGGCGGCGCTGGTGCGCGCGGCGCAGGGTTTCGCCTGGCCGGGATAGCGCCTCAGATCTCCTCGACGGTGACGACGCCGCCGAGGCTTTTCAGGGCGCCCTTGATCTGCGGGGACACCGGAAGCCCCTCGCCCACCAGAGCCTCGACCTCGGCGGCGCCGTCCGGAAAGTCGGGGGCCATGGCGCAGATGTAGACCGGGCCGCGGGGCGCGCGCGCGTCCTCCGCGGCGATGCGCGCCAGAAGCTGCGCGACCGAGGTGGGCGCCGCGCAGTCGTCGACGAAGACGCGAAGGCCGCGCGCCTCGGCGGCCACGGCGTCGTCCACGAGCTGCACCGTCTCGCCGCGCAGGCGCAGCGTGCCGTCCTGCACCTCGGCCTTGACCTGAATTCGGACGTTGGTGCCGGGCTCGAGGATGTGGCGGTGCGCCTCAAGCGCCTCGGAAAACAGCATCACCTCGTAGGTGCCGGTCGGGTCGGACAGCCCAACGAAGGCGAAGCGCGTGCCGCGCTGGCTCTTGCGTTCCTGCCGCGAAGCGACGGCGCCGGCCATCCAGGTGACGAAATCGCCGCGGCTTGCGCGCCGTTCGACCTCGGCATGGGTCAGGCAGCCCTTGCGCTTGAGCGCGGACATGTAGTCGTCGAGCGGGTGGCCGGAGAAGTAGAAGCCGACGGCCTGATGTTCCTGCGCCAGCATGTGCGCGGGCATCCAGTCTTCCGCATCGGGCAGACGCGGCTCGGGCAGGTCCTCGCCCGCCTCTCCGAAAAGCGAGACCTGCGCGCTGCCCTTCTGCTCGTGGATCGCCGCCGAATAGGCGACGAGCGCGTCGAGGCCCGCCAGCACGCGGGCGCGGTTGCGGTCGAGCGCGTCGAAGGCGCCCGAACGCGCCAGCATCTCCAGCGACCGCTTGCCCACGCGCTTGAGGTCCGCGCGGCGGGCGAAGTCGTAGAGCGTGGCGAAGGGCCTGTCGTGACCGTTCCCGCCGCGGCGGGCCTCCACGATGAGGCGCATCGCGTCAACGCCCACGTTCTTCAGCGCCCCGAGCGCATAGAGAAGCCTGCCCTCCCGCACCGTGAAGCTCGCGTCGGACCGGTTCACGCAAGGCGCCAGAACCTCGATCCCCATGCGGTCGACCTCGGCCTTGTAGATGGCCAGCTTATCGGTGAGGTGGATGTCGCAGTTCATGACGGCGGCCATGAATTCGACGGGGTGGTTCGCCTTGAGCCACGCGGTCTGGTAGCTCACGACGGCGTAGGCGGCGGCGTGCGACTTGTTGAAACCGTAGTTGGCGAACTTGTCGAGAAGGTTCCAGACCTCCAGCGCCTTGGCGTCGTCGACGCCGTTTTCCTTGGCGCCTGCGATGAACTTGGGACGCTCGGCGTCCATCGCCTCCTGGATCTTCTTGCCCATCGCGCGGCGCAGCAGGTCGGCGCCGCCGAGGCTGTAGCCCGCCATCTCCTGGGCAATCTGCATCACCTGTTCCTGGTAGACGATGATGCCCTGCGTCTCGTCGAGGATGTGATCGACCGACGGGTGCAGGTAGTCGCGCTCGCTGAGGCCGTTCTTGACCTGGCAGTATTTCGGGATGTTCTCCATCGGGCCGGGCCGATAGAGCGCGACCAGCGCCACGATGTCCTCGATGCAGGTGGGCTTCATCTGCATCAGCGCCGACATCATGCCCGAGCTTTCCACCTGGAACACCGCGACCGTCTTGGCCGAGGCGTAGAGCTCGTAGGTGGCCGGATCGTCGAGCGGGATCGCGTTGATCTGGTTCTCCGCGCCCTCGGGCGGATCGTAGAGACGGCGGCCGTCGGCCGCCTCGTGAAGGCTGCGGCCGCCGGCGTGGATCAGCTCGATCGCGTTCTGGATCACGGTCAGCGTCTTGAGGCCGAGGAAGTCGAACTTCACGAGGCCCGCGGGCTCGACCCACTTCATGTTGAACTGGGTGGCGGGCATGTCCGACCGAGGATCGCGGTAGAGTGGCACCAGCTCGTCGAGGGGCCTGTCGCCGATCACCACGCCCGCGGCGTGGGTCGAGGCGTTCCTCAGAAGCCCCTCGATCTTGCCCGCGTAGTCGAACAGCCGCCGCACCGGGTTCTCGCGGCCCTCGCGGCGGTCCTGCTCGGTCTCGACCATCTCGTTGCGGATGCGCTCTTCCTGCGCGATGGCCTGCTCGATGGAAACGGGTTTGACGCCTTCGACCGGGATCATCTTCGACAGCTTGTCGACCTGCCCGAACGACATCTGAAGGACGCGCCCCACGTCGCGCACGGCGGCCTTCGACAGGAGCGCGCCGAAGGTGATGATCTGGCCCACCTTGTCGCGGCCGTATCTTTCCTGGACGTAGCGGATGACCTCTTCGCGGCGGTCCATGCAGAAGTCGATGTCGAAGTCGGGCATGGACACCCGCTCGGGGTTGAGGAAGCGCTCGAACAGGAGCGAGTAGCGCAAGGGATCGAGGTCGGTGATCGTCAGCGCATACGCCACGAGGCTGCCCGCGCCCGATCCCCGGCCCGGCCCGACGGGGATGTCGTTGTCCTTGGCCCACTTGATGAAGTCGGCCACGATCAGGAAATAACCCGGAAAGCCCATCCCCTCGATGATGCCCAGCTCGAAGTCGAGGCGCTTCTCGTAGTCCTCGACCGGGGCGGCGTGCGGAATGACGGCGAGGCGGGCCTTCAGGCCCTCGCGCGCCTGACGGCGCAACTCGTCCACCTCGTCGTCGGCGAAGCGCGGCAGGATCGGGTCGTGCGTCCGGGCGCGGAAGGCGCAGCGGCGCGCGATCTCCACGGTGTTCTCGATCGCCTCGGGCAGGTCGGCGAACAGCGCGGCCATTTCCTCGGGCGTCTTGAAATAGTGCTGCGAGGTCAGGCGGCGGCGCGGCTCGGACTGGTCGACATAGGCGCCCTCGGCGATGCAGATCATCGCGTCGTGGGCCGCGTACATCGAGGGCTCGGGAAAGTAGACGTCGTTGGTGGCGACCAGCGGCAGGCCCATGTCGTAGGCAAGCTCGACATGGCCCCGCTCGGTCAGGCGCTCGGCCTGCGGCGCGCCGCCCTCGGCGGGATGGCGCTGCAGCTCGACGTAGAGGCGGCCGGGATAGATCGCGGCGAGGCGCTCCATCGTCTCGCGGGCGCGGGTCGCGTTGCCGTTCTGCAGGTGCCGCCCGACCGGACCGTCGGGCCCGCCCGTCAGGCAGATCAGGCCCTGCCCATGCGCCCCGAGCTCCTCCATCGTCACATGCGGCAAGGCGCCGTCCGCGCGCAGGTAGAGGCAGCTGTTGAGCTTCATGAGGTTGCGGTAGCCCGCCTCGTCCTGCGCCAGCAGCACCACGGCCGCGTAGGGATTGGGGGCCTCGCCGGGGCGCACTGGGGCGTAATCGACATCGAGCTGGCAGCCGACGATGGGCTGCACCCCGGCCTTCGCCGCGGTCTCCGAGAATTCCAGCGCGCAGAACATGTTGTTGGTGTCGGTCACGGCCACGGCGGGCATGCCCGCCTTCGCCACGAGGCCGGGAAGCTTCTTCACCCGCATCGCGCCTTCCAGCAGCGAATATTCGGTGTGCAGGCGGAGATGGATGAATCGCGGCGCGGCCATGGCGCGGATGCTAGGCGAGGAGCGCCGCGGGGGAAAGACCGAAGCCGCATCATCTTGTGGATCGACGCAAGGTCCGCGCTGTTTGTTGTAGCCTCAGCGGAGAAGCTCCAGCGATGTCACCCGCCCGCGCCAGTAGGGCCGGAACACGCCGTCCTCGACATAGCCGACCTCGCCCCGCGTGGGGATGCGACGCTCTCCGAGCCAGCCGTAATCCGTGAAGACGCCGCGCCACTCGCGCGCGATCTCGGCGCCGCCGGGGCCCGTGTCGGGGCGGAGCGCCGTCATTCCGACGATGTCGCCCGCCCCATCGAAGGCGAGGCGGACGGCGGCCGGGCCCGAGGGCGTCTCGATCCGCGCCTCGACCTCGGCCGCGCCGGTCTCGCGCCACGCGATGTCGGGGTTGCCGAGGATCGCGTCGGGCGCCCACGGCAGCTCGGCGAGGTAGCGCATGGCCTCGGACCGGTCGAGCACGGCCCCCTCGGCGCGGGCGACCGGGATCGAGCCGAGGGCGTTGGCCCGCAGAAGCCCCCTGCCCCCGACATGGGCGTCGATCACGGTGAACATCGGCAGGCCCGGAAGAAGACCGGGACCGGGCGCGCGCGCGTTCCAGACGAAGCCCGGCGCGCCGAGGCAGATGTGCTGGACGGCGGGCATCGGGCCCCACGTCTCCGCCCTTCTGAAATCGGCATCCTGGACGATCCGGATCGCCCGGAACGGGCCCCGGTCGCCGCGGATGTTGCCGAGGGCGAAGCGCCGCGGGGCGTCCGGCGGATCGGCCGCGGAGGCCGCTGGCCCCTCGGCGATCGCCGAGGCCAAACGGGCCGCCTGCGCGCGGAACCGCGCGGCTGATACGAGGTGGGCCGCGACGCCCGCCGCCACACCGAGCGCCAGCGCGACGCCCGCGAATTCGAGACCCGTCATGTGCCGCCTCCTTGATCTTTCGCGCCGAACTATCGACCCTGCGCTGCCGCGTCGTTGATCCTGCGCAAGCCCGGCCCGGCACCGCGGGCCTCGGACGCCCGAAATGCGGGCACTTCGCCCCTGCGACCGCACTCCTCTTGCAAAGCGGGGCCGGGGCCGTTCTTCTAGCCTGCGGTCGACCACGAAAACGGGGCCGCCCTCTACGCCGCATCGAGGGCCGGACGACCACCCCGGAAAAGGTATCGCGGCGGATGAGATCCCATGACGATCCGGTTTCTTCTCAACGGGGAACCGCAGTCGGTCGACACGGCTCCGACCACGACGCTGCTCGACTGGCTGCGCGAACGAAAGCGCCTGACCGGCACCAAGGAAGGCTGCAACGAAGGCGATTGCGGCGCCTGCACGGTCATGGTCAGCGATGCGGGCGGCGCGCGCGCGCTGAACGCCTGCATCCTGTTCATGCCCCAGCTGCACGGCCGCGCGGTGCGCACGGTCGAGGGCATCGCAGGCCCCGACGGCGCGCTGCACCCGGTACAGGCCGCGATGGTGGAGCATCACGGCAGCCAATGCGGCTTCTGCACGCCGGGGTTCATCGTGTCGATGGCCACCGCGCATCTGAACGGGCGGACGGATTTCGACGACCAGCTCGCAGGCAACCTCTGCCGGTGCACCGGATATGCGCCAATCATCCGCGCGGCCGAGGCCGCCGCCGCCGAACCGGTGCCCGACTGGATGACCGAAGACGCCGAGGCGCTGGAGCTTCTGGCGCAGGACGTCGGCCGTGCCGAAGGCGTCGCGATGCCCGAAAGCGCCGACGCGCTCGCCGCGTGGTACGAGGCCCATCCCGACGCCACGCTGATCGCCGGGGCGACGGACGTGGGCCTCTGGGTGACGAAGGCGCTGCGCGATCTCGCTCCCGTGGCGTTCCTGAACAACTGCGCCGATCTGCGGGGCGTCTCGTCGGACGGGGAAACCGTCCGCGTCGGCGCGATGACGTCGCTGACGGATTTCGGCGCCTTCGTCGCGCAGCTTCACCCCAGCTTCGCCGAGATGGTGCGCCGTTACGGCTCGGTGCAGGTCCGCAACGCCGCGACGGTCGGCGGAAACATCGCCAACGGCTCGCCCATCGGCGACAGCCCGCCCGCGCTGATCGCGCTCGGCGCGACGCTGCACCTGCGCCGGGGCCCGGTCCGCAGGTCCCTCCCGCTCGAGGCGTTCTTCCTCGACTACGGCAAACAGGATCGCGTCCCCGGCGAGTTCGTCGAGGCCGTTTCCTTCCCGGTCCAGCCCGACCGGCTGCGCGTCTACAAGCTGTCGAAACGGTTCGACCAGGACATCTCGGCGGTCTGCGGCGCCTTCAACGTGACGGTCGAGGACGGCGTGATCACCGCGGCGCGGATCGCCTTCGGCGGCATGGCGGGCATCCCGAAGCGGGCCGGCCATGTCGAGGCGGCGCTGGTCGGACGGCCCTGGAGCCTCGAGACCTTCGAGGCCGCGCGCGACGGCTTCGCGCGGGATTTCAGGCCGCTCGACGACATGCGCGCATCTGCGGGCTATAGGCTGGAGACGGCGGCGAACATGGCGGTGCGCTACTTCCACGACATCTCGGGCGCGCCGGTCTCGGTCCTGGAGGTCGCGCCGTGAGCGTCCGCAAGCCGCTGCCGCACGATGCGGCCCCGCTGCACGTCACCGGCGCCGCCCGCTACGTCGACGACATCCCCGTGCCGCCGGACTGCCTGCACCTCGCCTTCGGCGTATCGACGGTGGCGAAGGGGCGGCTGGAGCGGCTCGACCTCGCGGCGGTGCGCGCGTCGCCCGGCGTCGTCATGGTGCTGTCGGGCGAGGATTTCGAGACCATCCCCGACTGCTCGCCCTCGGCCCATGACGAGCCGCTCCTGAGCGACGGCGCGATCCACTACGCGGGCCAGCCGCTGTTCCTGGTCGCCGCCGAAAGCCACCTGCTGGCCCGGAAGGCGGCCGCGCTCGCCGTGGCCGGGATCGAGGCGGAGACGCCGATCCTGAGCATCGACGAGGCGCTGGCGGCGGGGTCGATCTTCGAGGACGGCCCACGGATCTACGCCAAGGGCGACGTGGAGGCCGCGCTCGCGCACGCGCCGCGCGTGATCGAGGGCAGCATCGAGATCGGCGGTCAGGAGCATTTCTACCTCGAGGGGCAGTCGGCGCTGGCGATGCCGCAGGAAGACGGCGACATGATCGTCCATTCCTCCTCGCAGCACCCGACCGAGATCCAGCACAAGGTCGCCGACGCGATCGCGCGTCCGATGCATGCGGTCCGTGTCGAGGTCCGGCGCATGGGCGGCGGCTTCGGCGGCAAGGAGAGCCAGGGCAACCACCTCGCCATCGCCTGCGCCGTGGTGGCGGCGCGGACCGGCAGGCCCGCCAAGATGCGCTACGACCGCGACGACGACTTCGTGGTGACGGGCAAGCGCCACGACGCGCGCATCGCCTACCGCGTCGGCGTGCAGGAGGACGGGCGGATCCTCGGCGTGGACTTCACGCAGATGATCCGCTGCGGCTGGTCGATGGACCTGAGCCTGCCGGTAGCGGACCGCGCGATGCTGCATGCCGACAACGCCTACCTGCTGCCGCACGCGCGGATCACGTCGCATCGGCTGAGGACCAACACCCAGAGCGCGACGGCCTTCCGCGGCTTCGGCGGACCGCAGGGGATGGTGGGCATCGAGCGCGTCATGGACCACGTGGCCCACGCGCTGGGTCTCGATCCGCTCGAGGTGCGGCGGCGCAACTATTATGCCGAGGCGCCCGTGGCGGGCGGCGAGACGCGTATTTCGGGAAAGATGAAGGGCGGGGTGCTGGAGACCGCCGACCTTGCCGGGCGCGGCTCGGTCAGGGTCGCGACGGGATCGGGGGGTGCGTCGCGCTTCGGCGCGGCGCATTCGCCCGCGCCGCACGACGCCGCCGGGAACACGACGCCCTACGGAATGGAGGTGGAGGATTTCATCCTGCACGCGATGACCGAACGGCTGGAGGCCGGGGCGCGCGTCTCCGAGCGCAAGGCGCGCATCGCGGAGTGGAACGCCGGCAGCGAGATCCTGAAGCGGGGGATCGCGGTGACGCCGGTGAAGTTCGGCATCTCCTTCACGCTGACGCATCTCAACCAGGCGGGCGCGCTGGTGCATGTCTACCAGGACGGCTCGATCCACATGAACCACGGCGGCACCGAGATGGGACAGGGCCTGTTCCGGAAGGTCGCGCAAGTGGCGGCGGACCGTTTCGGGGTCGCGCCGGAGCGTGTGAAGATCACCGCGACGGACACCGGCAAGGTGCCGAACACCTCGGCCACCGCAGCGTCCTCGGGGAGCGACCTGAACGGCATGGCGGTCAAGGCCGCCTGCGACGAGATCCGCGCGCGCATCGCGGCCGTCGTGGCGCCCGAGCTGCAGGCCGAGCCCGCGTCGGTCGTCTTCGAGCACGGCATGGTGCGGGCGAACGGCGCCGCGATGAGCTTCGAGGAGGCGGTCACGAAGACCTACATGGCGCGCGTCTCGCTGAGCGCGACGGGGTTCTACCGCACGCCGAAGATCGAATGGGACCGGATCGCGGGGCGCGGGCGGCCGTTCTTCTACTTCGCCTACGGCGTCGCCTGCTCGGAGGTGGCGATCGACACGCTGACGGGCGAGAACCGCATCCTGCGAACCGACATCGTGCACGATTGCGGCGCGTCGCTGAACCCGGCGCTCGACATCGGGCAGATCGAGGGCGGCTTCGTGCAGGGCGCCGGATGGCTGACCATGGAGGAGCTCGTCTGGGACGACGCCGGGCTGCTGCGGACCCATGCGCCGTCGACCTACAAGATCCCGGCGTGTTCGGACCGTCCGCGGGAATTCGACGTGCAACTCTGGGACGGCGAGAACCGGGAAGAGACGATCTATCGCTCGAAGGCCGTGGGCGAGCCTCCGTTCATGCTCGGGATCAGCGTGTTCTCGGCGCTGGGGCAGGCCTGCGCCGCCTGCGGGCCGCATTTCCCCGACCTGCGCGCGCCGGCGACGCCGGAGGCCGTGCTGGCGGCGGTGAACCGGGCGCGCGGCGGGCGATGACGGGCATCCGCGTCACGGTCGTCGCGACCCGCGGCTCGGCCCCGCGCGAGGCGGGCGCGCAGATGTTCGTGACCGCGGAGGGCGCGCGGGGCACCATCGGCGGCGGCGCTCTGGAATGGGAGGCGATGGCGCAGGCGCGGCGGATGCTGGCGGAGGGCGTCGCGCGGGCCGAGCGGCGGATCTCGCTCGGGCCCGGCCTCGGGCAATGCTGCGGCGGGGCGGTCGAGCTGCGCTTCGAGGCGGCCGAGGGGCTGAAGAGGTCCCAGGGCGCGCCGCTCTGGGTCTGGGGCGCGGGCCATGTGGGGCGCGCGCTGGTCGGGGTGCTCGCGCCGCTGCCCGGGGTTGCGATCACATGGATCGACACGGCGGAGGACCGTTTTCCGCCGCAGGTCCCCGACGCGGTCACGCGCCTTGTCGCGGCCGATCCACCGAGGCTGATGCAGCACGCCCCGCGGGACGCGCATCACCTGATCCTCACCTATTCCCACGACATCGATCTCGCGCTTTGCGACGCGGCCCTCGGGCACGGCTTCGCGGGGTGCGGCCTGATCGGGTCGGCGACCAAATGGGCGCGGTTCCGTTCGCGGCTGGCGGCGATGGGCCACGGGATTGCTGAAATTTCGCGCA
Source organism: Roseicyclus salinarum (assembly GCF_029624655.1). Lineage (GTDB taxonomy): Bacteria > Pseudomonadota > Alphaproteobacteria > Rhodobacterales > Rhodobacteraceae > Roseibacterium > Roseibacterium salinarum. The sequence goes on along the minus strand of NZ_JARRSA010000002.1, from coordinate 160,506 downwards.
TCGACTGCCCGATCGGCGACCCGAGCCTTGGCAAGCACCCGCAGGCCATTGCCGTCGGGGTCGCCGCGCGGCTACTGAAAGAGCATATGCCCAAGGAAGCGGCAGATGGGGATTCGGCGCGCGAAGCGGGCCACGGGGAAGCATGAAGGGAAGCGCGGGCACGTGACGGCACTCCTCGAGATCAGGGGGCTGACCAAGGCCTATCCCGGTGTCGTGGCCAACGACGACGTGTCTTTCGGGATCGCGCCGGGCGAGGTCCATGCGCTTCTCGGCGAGAACGGCGCGGGCAAGTCCACGCTGGTCAAGATGATCTACGGCCTCGTGCGGCCTGACAGCGGAACGATGACGCTGAACGGCGCGCCCTATGCACCGGCCGAGCCGCGGGCGGCGCGCGCCTCGGGCGTGGCGATGGTGTTCCAGCACTTTTCGCTGTTCGAGGCGCTGAGCGTGGCCGAGAACATCGCGCTCGGCATGGAGAGCCCGCCGAAGCCGCGTGACCTTTCACGCCGCATCCACGAGGTCAGCCGCGCCTACGGCCTGCCGCTCGACCCCGGGCGGATGGTGGGCGACCTGAGCGCGGGCGAGCGGCAGAGGGTGGAGATCATCCGCTGCCTTCTGCAGGACCCCAAGCTCCTGATCATGGACGAGCCGACCTCGGTCCTGACCCCGCAGGAGGTCGAGATCCTGTTCCACACGCTGCGCAAGCTGTCGTCCGAGGGGACCGCGATCCTGTATATCTCCCACAAGCTCGAGGAGATCCGCACGCTTTGCGACGCGGCCACGATCCTGCGGCTGGGAAAGGTCGTGGGAAGCTGCGTCCCGGCCGAGGTCTCGGCGGCGGGGATGGCGGAACTGATGGTGGGCAAGTCGCTGTCGACACCGGCGCGCGCGGCCACCGCACCGGGCGAAGTCCTGCTGCATGTCTCGGGCCTGTCGCTGGAGCCCGCCTCGCCCTTCGGCACGCCGCTGCGGCATGTCGGCCTCGAGGTGCGGGCGGGCGAGGTGCTGGGCATCGGCGGCGTGGCGGGCAACGGGCAGGACGAACTGCTGGCGGCGCTGTCGGGCGAGCGGCCCGTGGCGCCCGGCATGATCGAGCTTCGCGGCCAGGCCATCGGCGCGACCGGGCCGGAGGCGCGGCGCCGCGCGGGCCTTCTGTGCGCGCCCGAGGAACGCCTCGGCCATGCCGCCGCCCCCGACATGAGCCTGACCGAAAACGCCGTCCTGACCGGACGCGCGCGACGCGGCCTCGACCGGTCGGGCTTCGTCGGCTGGGGCAAGGCGCGCGCCTTCGCCGAGGAGATCATCGCGCGCTTCGACGTGCGCACGCCAGGGGCCGGAGTGGCCGCGCGCGCCCTGTCGGGCGGCAACCTGCAGAAATTCGTCATCGGCCGCGAGATCCTGCAGGCGCCCGACGTGCTGGTGGTCAACCAGCCGACATGGGGCGTTGACGCCTCGGCGGCCGCGGCGATCCGGCAGGCGCTTCTGGACCTCGCTTCGGACGGGGCCGCGGTCATCGTCATCAGCCAGGACCTCGACGAGCTTCTGGAAATCTCCGACCGTTTCTGCGCGCTGAACGAGGGGCGGCTCTCGGCGCCGCGGCCCGCGCGCGGCCTGTCGATGGAGGAGGTCGGCCTGATGCTGGGCGGCGCCCACGACATGCACGACCTCGCCGGGGACGGCGCGGCGACGGGCAGGCTTGCGGAGGCGGTGCCTTGATCCGGCTGGAGAAACGCCCCAGCCCGTCCCGCTTCTGGGGCGCGGCGACGCCGGTCGTGGCGGTGATCATGACCATGATCGCGGGCGGCGTCATGTTTTCGCTTCTGGGCAAGGATCCTTTCGCGGCCATCCGCATCATCTTCTGGGACCCGCTCTTTTCGGAACAGTTCGCCGGCTATTCCCGCCCGCAGCTTCTGGTGAAGGCCGGGCCGCTGATCCTGATCGCCATCGGCCTCAGCCTCGGGTTCAGGGCGGGGATCTGGAACATCGGCGCCGAGGGGCAGTACATCATCGGCGCGATCTGCGGGGCGGCGTTCGGGCTTGCGTTCTATCCGTCCGAAAGCCCGCTGATCTATCCGGGCATGGTGGTCGCGGGGGTCTTGGGCGGGTGGGCCTGGGCGATGATCCCGGGGATCCTGAAGACACGCTTCCGCACCAACGAGATCCTCGTGTCGTTGCTGCTGGTCTACGTCGCCGAGGCGATCCTCGCCTCCGCCGCGACCAATTGGTTGAGGAACCCCGACGCGATGGGCTTTCCCGGAAGCCGCAACCTCGCGCGGCATCCCGGCACCGACAATCCCGAGCTGATCGCGGGGACGGGCATGCATTGGGGCGTGCTTCTGGCCTTCGTCGCCGTCATCGCCGCCTACGTTCTCCTGAACCGCCACGTCCTTGGCTACCAGATCCGCCTCGCGGGGCAGGCGCCGCGCGCGGCGCGCTTCGCGGGCGTGAACCCCGGACGGCTCGTGCTTCTGTGTCTCGGGGTCTCGGGGGCCCTGGCGGGTGCGGCCGGCCTTTTCGAGGTATCGGGGCCCGCCGGCCAGATCTCCATCGACTTCAACGTGGGCTACGGGTTCACCGCGATCATCGTGGCGTTCCTCGGCCGCCTGCATCCCGTCGGCATCCTCTTTGCGGGGCTCCTGATGGCGCTGACCTATATCGGCGGAGAGCTTGCGCAGCTGATGCTGGGCGTGCCCGCCCCGGCGATCCAGGCCTTCCAGGGGATGCTTCTGTTCTTCCTGCTCGCGCTCGACGTGCTGTCGAACTACCGCATCCGCACCAGGCGCGAGGCCGCCGCATGATGATCGATCCCGTCACGCTTGTGGTCGCGCTGATCATCGCCTCCACGCCGGTCCTGCTGGCCGCGATCGGAGAGCTCGTCGTCGAGAGGGCGGGCGTCCTGAACCTCGGCGTCGAGGGGATGATGATCATCGGCGCGGTCACGGGCTTCATGACCGCCGTCGAGACCGGGTCCGTGGCCCTCGCCTTCCTCGCCGGAATGGCGGGCGGCATGATCCTCTCGGCGGTCTTCGCCTTCCTCACGCAGGTGCTGCTGTCGAACCAGGTGGCGACGGGACTGGCACTGACGCTGTTCGGGCTCGGGCTCGCGGCGCTGCTGGGCGTGGGATATTCGGGCCAGCAGGTGCCCGTTTCGGCAGACCTGTTCCCCCCGGCGATGCAGGCGATCCCCGTCGCGGGTCCGATCCTGTTCGGCCATTCGCCGATGATCTACGTCTCCGTCCTGCTCGTGGGGGCGGTGTGGTTCGTGCTGCGGCACACGCGCACGGGCCTGATCCTGCGCGCGGTGGGCGAAAGCCACGACGCCGCCCACGCGCTTGGCTACAAGGTGGTCCGCATCCGCGTAATGGCGATCCTCTTCGGCGGCGCCTGCGCGGGGCTCGCGGGGGCCTTCCTGTCGGTCGCGCGGGTGCAGAACTGGATCGAGGGCATGACGGCGGGCGCGGGGTGGATCGCGCTCGCGCTCGTGGTCTTCGCGTCGTGGAAGCCGTGGCGCGTGCTGTTCGGGGCCTACCTTTTCGGCGGGATCTCGGCGTTGCAGCTGCGCCTGCAGGCCGCCGAGGTGGGCGTTCCGGTCGCGCTCCTCGACGCTTCGCCCTACCTCGTGACGATCGTCGTCCTGGTGCTGATTTCCTCGGACCGCACACGCGCCGCGTTGAACGCACCGGCCGCGCTCGGCAAGGTGTTCCATGCCAGCGGCTAGGGGAAACCATGCGACGGACCGAGATCATCGACATTCTCGATGGCACCCACCCGCGGGTCGGGCGGGGTGTGGCGCTGTGCATCTACGCCCTGATCGTGACCTCGGCCATCGTGATCGCGGTCGAGACGATGCCCGCCCTGCCGCCGGCCGCGCACAGGGCGCTTCGGATCGTCGAGATGGCAATCATCGCGGTCTTCGCGGTGGAATACGCGCTCAGGCTCGCCTGCGCGCCGAGGCCGCTGTCCTACGCGCTCAGCTTCTGGGGGATCGTCGACTTCATCGCGGTGGTCCCGGCGATCCTGTTCCTGTTTCCCGATCTCGCGACGATCAGGGCGATGCGGCTGGTGCGCCTGTTGCGGCTCATGAAGCTGTTCAAGGCGAACCGGGCGCTCGACCGGATCGCCCGCGCCTTCCAGCAGGTCTGGGCGGAGTTCGTGATCTTCCTGATGATCGCGATCGTCATCCTGTATCTCGCAGCGGTCGGCATCTACCACTTCGAGCATGTCGCCCAACCCGAGGCCTTCGCCTCGATCCCCGCGAGCCTGTGGTGGGCGCTGGCGACGCTGACCACCGTGGGCTACGGCGACGTCTACCCCGTCACCACGGGCGGGCGGATGTTCACCGGCCTCGTGCTCCTGGTGGGTTTCGGCGTCATCGCCGTGCCCGCCGGCCTGATCACGTCCGCCCTCATGCAGGGCGGACGGGGGGCGGACACGCCCCGGCCGCCTGACGGCGGCACCCCGGAAAACCACCCCAGAGACCCCAACACGGAGGACAGAAGACAATGACATCACCCAGAAGGATCATCGCCTCGGCGCTTGCCGTCGCGGGCCTCGCCATGAGCCCGGCCGTGGCTCAGGACGACCCCTTCAAGGTCGGCTTCATCTACGTCGGCTCGCCCGGCGACTACGGCTGGACCTACGAGCACGACCAGGCCCGCCTCGCGGTCGAGGAGGCCTATGGCGACGCGGTCGAGACCGTGTTCCTCGAGAACGTGCCGGAAGGCGCCGACGCCGAGCGGTCGATCACCCAGATGATCCTCGGCGGCGCCGACATGATCTTCACGACGTCCTTCGGCTTCATGGACGCCACGAACGCCGTCGCGGCGCAGTTCCCGGACGTCTACTTCGAGCACGCCACCGGCTACCGCCGGGACACGCCGAACGTCTCGACCTACTCGGCCCGCTTCTACGAGGGCCGCGCCGTGATCGGCCACATCGCGGGCCACATGACGGAATCCAACATCGTCGGCTACATCGGGTCCTACCCGATCCCGGAGGTCATCCGCGGCATCAACTCGGCCTACCTTCACGCCAAGGAAGTGAACCCGGACGTCGAGTTCCGCGTGGTCTGGGCCTACACCTGGTTCGACCCGGCCGTCGAGGCGGACGCCGCGCAGGCGCTGATCGACGCGGGCGCGGACGTGATCATGCAGCACACCGATTCGACCGCGCCGCAGACCGTCGCGCAGGAGGCGGGCATCATCTCGTTCGGGCAGGCCTCGGACATGATCCAGTTCGCCCCGCGTCCCCGCGTGGCCTCGATCATCGACAACTGGGCGCCCTACTACATCCGCCGCGTCGGCGAGGCGATGGACGGCACCTGGGAGCAGTCGGACGTCTGGGAAGGCATCGACGATGGCATGGTCGTGATCGGCGAGATGACCGACGCGATCCCCGAAGAGGTCCGCGCCTCGGCTCAGGCGCTGCAGGCGTCGATCGCATCGGGCGAGTACCACCCGTTCACCGGGCCGATCAACCGGCAGGACGGCACGGCCTGGCTGGGCGAGGGCGAAGTGGCCGACGACGGCACGCTGCTCGGCATGGATTTCTACGTCGAGGGGCTCACGGGCGACATCCCGAACTGACCCCGAGGGTCCGAAGACGGGCATGAAGGTGAAAGGGCCTGCGAGACGCAGGCCCTTTCGTCATCCAGGGTCGCGCCGCGCCGGGGCGCGGCACGGACGGGGGCGCTGCCCCCGGGGCCTGCGGCCCTCCCCCGGAGTTTTTTTGCAAGGGTGAAGGATGCCGAGGCGGCGATGCCCAGGGTGCGGGGCCGCCCCTTGCCGCGCTACCGGAGCCGTGCCATTCCGGGGCATGGTCCACGATTTCATCGTCATCGGCGGCGGCATCGCCGGAACGTCGGCGGCCGCCCGACTGTCCGGGCTGGGTTCGGTTCTCGTGCTGGAGGCCGAGGAGGCGCTGGCTTACCACGCCTCGGGGCGTTCCGCGGCGCTTTACGAGCAGACCTATGGGCATCCCGCCACGGTGGCGCTGAACCGCGCCTCGCGGCCGGATCACGAGACGCTGGATGGCGGCGTCCTGTCGCCGCGCGGGCTGATCCTGCTGGGCGGGCCGGGACAGGAGGCGCTGGCGGAGGCCGACATCCGGGACATGGAGCTGACGCCCTTGCCGGTGGCGGAGGCGGTGGCGCGGGTGCCGATCCTCGATCCGAGCCACATCACGCGCGCGGCATGGCACGAGGACGCGCTCGACATCGACACCGATCGGCTGGTGCAGCATTTCGCGCGCACCGTGCGCGGCGCGGGCGGCACCGTGCTGACCGGCGCGCGGGTGGAGGCGATCGCGCGCGAGGGCGGGAGATGGCGGGTCACCTGTGGAGATACCCCTCACGAGGGACGGGTCCTCGTGAACGCCGCAGGCGCCTGGGCCGACCGCATCGCGGCCATGGCAGGCATCGCGCCACTCGGCCTGACGCCGCTGCGGAGGTCCGTGGCGAGGATGCCGGCGCCGGGCGGCCACGACGTGTCGGGCTGGCCCACGCTCCTCGGTGCGGGCGAGAGCTGGTATGCCAAGCCGGACGCGGGCGCATGGCTCGTGTCGCCCGCCGAGGAGGATCCCGTCCCCGAGCCGCACGACGCGTTCAGCGACGACATGGTGCTGGCGGAGGGCATCGCGCGCTACCAGCCCTTCGTGACCGAGGAGGTGACGCGCGTGACAGGCAGCTGGGCGGGCTTGCGGACCTTCGCGCCCGACCGCTGCCTCGTCCTGGGGCCCGAGCCGGGGCGCGAGGATTTCGTCTGGGTGGCGGGACAGGGCGGATACGGCTTCCAGACCGCGCCCGCGGCGAGCCGGCTTGTGGCCGACCTCGTGGCGGGCAGGCGGCCCGAGCTGCCGCCCGGCATCGTCGCGGCGCTGCGGCCGGACCGCCTGCGCACGGGAGGGATTTCCGCCGGCTGAGCGCGACGTGAGCGGGGCGCGCTTGCGATCGGGCGGAGTTTCGTCGGAACATGGCGGAGCACGATTACCGAGGATGACCGCGATGCCCCGCCTGACGCTCCGTCCGATTGCCAGCCTTGCCCTCCGTCCGACGCCGAGACTGGCGGCGCTGATGGCGGCGCTCGCGGCTTGCGCCACGCTCGCCGCCGGCCCCGGGGCCGCACAATCCGCTCTGGAGCGGCTGGAGACGCTGGACGAACGGATGAACGCCCTCGTCTTCGATGCGCTCGAGGCGGAGATCCCGGCGCTGTCGGGATACCGGCCTTCGCTGGAATGGGACGCCGCGATGCGCGAGAACGGCGCCTGCCTGATCGAGGCGGTCGAGGCGCAGACCGGCGGCGCGGGGGTGAGCCAGCTTCTGGAGAACTACGCCGCGACCGTGGAAGGGGCGTCAGACGGCGCCTCGGACCTCGGGGGCATCCGGCTCGACCCGCCCCAGGGCATGACCCCGGCCGAGTTCCAGGCCGCCTATGCCGAGTGCGGGATGCTGGACTGGCTGTCGGCGAAGCTGGCCGGGTCGGGCGCGCTCGCCATCATCATGGAAAGCACCCGGTAGGCGGCGCGTGACGCAGGCGCCCCCCACCGACGGCGGCGATCCGCGGCGGTCCGCGCCGGCCGCGCTGCGCAACCGCGACGCCATCGCGCGCGAGCTTGCGCGGCTTGCGCCGGGGCGCGGGCGGGCGCTGGAGATCGCGTCGGGAAGCGGCGAGCACGTGGTGCGGTTCGCGCGGGCGATGCCGGGGCTGGAATGGCAGCCGACCGACCCCGATCCCGGCCAGCGCGCTTCAATCGCCGGGTGGATCGCGGCGGAGGCGCCAGGGAACGTCGCCGCGCCGCGCGATCTCGACGTGACGCGCCCCGGCTGGGCCGAGGACGAGGCGGGGGCCGCGCTGGTCGTCCTCGTCAACCTCTTGCACCTCGTGACCGACGCGGGCGCGCGGACCGCGCTCGATGGCATTGCGCGGGTTCTCGCGCCGGGCGGCATCGCGGCGATCTACGGGCCCTTCCTCCGCGACGGCGAGACGACGAGCGAGGGCGACGCCGCGTTCCACGAAAGCCTCAGGGCGCGGGGAACCGGTCTGGGCTACAAGGACGTGGCGGAGGTCGCGGCCCGGCTGGTCGCCGCCGGCCTCTCGCATGTCGAGACCGTCCGGATGCCCGCCAACAACCTGCTGCTGGTCTTCGAACGGACGTGACGCAAGGTCATCCGCCCGACGGGCCGCCCGCGCGCCAACCCACTGGTGAATTGCCTGTTTCTGCCTGTATGCTTGCAGGACGCAGGGAGGCGATGCTGGCGCGCCGGCAGGGAGGTTCGCGTGAGATCGGAGCATGACGAGACCGAGGAGGGCCTGTTCGCCCTTCTCGCAGGGCCGGCGATTGCGCGCCTCGCGCGCGAGACCGTGCCGCGCGGCACACGCATGATCGAGGCCGGAAGCGCGGCCGAGGCGATGTATCTCGTCGAGACCGGCCGTTTCCGCGTGCGGCGCGACGGTGTCGACCTCGCCGAGATCGGGGCGGGCAACGTCATCGGCGAGATCGCCTTCCTCGCCGGCGGCGCGCGGACGGCGGACGTGGTGGCGGCGCGCGACTCGGTCGTGCTGAGGATCGACCGGGCGGCCTACGAGCTGTTGTGCACCGAGACGGCGGGCCTGCAGCAGGCCATCGCATCCGAGCTAGCCGCGCGGCTGGCGCGGACCTCGGCGCGGGTGGTGCCCGATCCCGGGCGTACGCCGGCGCGCACGGTCTGCATCATTCCCGCGGCGGGGGCGCCCCTGCCCGAGCGCTTCGTCCCGGACCTCGTGGCGGCGATGGAACGCCACCAGTCGGTGCGGACCGTCACCGAGGCGGCGCTGCGCGCGGCGCTGGGTCCCTCGGCCGATCCCGGCGGACCCGAGGCGACGTCCTGGCTCAACGCGCAGGAACGCACCGCCGATACGGTGGTCTACGTCACGGGCACGGATGCGTCGGACTGGTCGCGCGCCGCGCTCAAGCAGGCCGATCACGCCGTGTTCGTGGCGCAGGCCGCGCGCCATGCGCCGCCCTCGGAGATCGAGGCCCTCGCCCTCGACCTGATCCCCGAAAGCCAGCGGCGGCTGGTGCTGATCCATCCCCACAGGATGCAGCGCGCCTCCGGGACGGGCATCTGGCTGAACTCGCGTCCGGTCTTCATGCATCACCACGTCGCGATGACCGCGGACGGGGCCGACATGGCGCGGTTGGGGCGGTTCCTTGCCGGGCAGGCCATCGGCCTGACCCTGTCGGGAGGCGGCGCCTTCGGTGTCGCGCATGTCGGCGTGTGGAAGGCGCTCGACGACATCGGCATCCCGCTCGACATCGTGGGCGGAAGCTCGGTCGGCTCGGCGATGTCGGGCGCCATCGCGCTCGGCCTGTCCGCCGAGGAAATCGGGCCGCGGGTCGAGGAGATCTTCGTCCGCTCCGGCGCAATGCGCCGCGTCACCGTTCCGAAATACGGCTTTCTCGACCACAAGGTCCTCGATGCGGCGCTGCACAAGCATTACGGCGATGAGCCGATCGAGGACCTCTGGCTGCCCTATTTCGCCGTGGCCGCCGACCTGTCGTCGAACGAGATGGTCGAGATCCGGCGCGGCCCCCTGTGGGAGGCCGTGCGCGCGTCCTCCGCGATCCCGGGCATCCTTCCCGCCTTCTACAATGCCGACGGCCAGATGCTGGTCGACGGCGGCTGCATCGACAACATGCCGTTCCGCACGATGCATCGGCTGAAGTCGGGACCGAACGTCGTGGTCAACGTGCAGAAGAAGACCGGCCAGCGCTTCCATGTCGACTACGCCCGCCTGCCGGGACGCGCCGAGCTTCTGAAGCGGTCGGTCATGCCCTTCGGCAAGGGTGCGCCGCGGGCGCCCGGCCTGGTGTCCACCGTCATGCGCTCGTTGCTCGTCGGGCAGTCCGACATGCTCAAGGCGCTGCGGTCGACCGACATGATGATCCGGCCTCCGGGCCTGAGCGGGGCGGGATTTCTCGCATGGAACAAGCACAAGCTGTTCTACGAGATGGGCTACCAGCACGCCTCGGAGGTGTTTCAGACGGCGAAGGCCGACGGCGATCCCGCGATGGCCGCGCTTCTGCGGGCCGCCGCCGCGTGACGCCACGCGTTCAGCGCGAGAACGGCGGCCAGCGAAACGCCGTGCATCCGTTCGGCCCTGCCGGCGCTGGCCGCGTCGGCGGCGAGGCTCTGCGCGAAAAGCATGGCGTAGGCGCCGAGGAGCGGACGCACGAGGACCGAGGGCGCCACCGCGAGGCTCGCCAGGCGGAGCCGCCGTGGCAAGACCCGGCAGGTCCCGCGCCCCAGCCGAGGCGTCCAAGGGACAGGCCAAGCGCCAGCATCGACCGAAACGGGGCCCGCCAGGCGAACCCGGCAGGTGCGGCGTGGCTCGCGACCGCGATCAACCGTCCACGCGGATGACCGCGTTCGCAGGGTCGTAGGGGCTGTCCTCGACCACCTCGGCGTCGAACAGCTCGCGGAACATGCGGACCTTCAGCTTGGTGCCGACCGTGGCAAGGTCGGGGCGTACATAGCCCATCCCGATCTGCTTGCCGAACGCCACCGAATAGCCGCCCGAGGTCAGGCGCCCCACCTTCTCGTCACCCGAATAGAGCGCCTCGCGGCCCCACGGATCGGCGTCCTCCGGCCCATCGATCAGGACCGTGACGCACTTGGCGCGGATCCCCGTCTCCAGCATCTTCGCCTTGCCGCGGAAGTCCTTGTCCGTGTCGACGAACCGGTCCAGCCCCGCCTCGAGGGGGGTGGCGTCGCGGCCAAGCTCGGTGCCGAACGCGCGATAGGACTTCTCCTGCCGCAACCAGTTCTGCGCCCGCGCGCCGACGAGCTTCATCCCGTGCCTTTCGCCCGCAGCCATCAGCTGGTCCCACAGGTAGGTCTGCATCTCGATCGGGTGGTGAAGCTCCCAGCCCAGCTCTCCGGTGTAGGCCACGCGGATGGCGCGGACCGGGCACATGCCAAGCTCGATCTGGCGCATCGAAAGCCACGGGAACCGCTTGTTGCCCAGCACCGTCTCGGGGTCGGCGTCCTTCACGATCTCCTTCAGGACGTCGCGCGACCTGGGCCCCGCGATGGCGAAGACGCCCCACTGGGTCGTGACGTCGTGGATGTCGACATATGCGCCGCCCCCGGCCACGAAGTCCTCGGCCGCCTTGCGCATGAAATCGGCGTCGTAGGCCGTCCATGCCCCTGCCGAGACGAGGTAGTATTCGTGCTCGGCGAGGCGCACGATGGTGTATTCCGTCCGCGTCGTGCCGTGCTCGGTCAGCGCGTAGGTCAGGTTGATCCGCCCCACCCTGGGCAGCCTGTTGCAGGTGAAGCCGTCGAGGAATGCGGTCGCCCCCGGCCCGCGCACGAGGTGCTTGGTGAAGGCCGTCGCGTCGATCAGTCCGACGCCGTTGCGGACCGCCTCGGCCTCGGCCCTCGCATAGTCCCACCAGCCGCCGCGACGGAAGCTGCGCGTGTCGTGATCGAACCCCTCGGGCGCGTCCGCCGGACCGTAGTAGTTCGGCCGCTCCCAGCCGTTCACACAGCCGAACTGCGCGCCCAGCGCCTTCTGCCGCTCGTACGCGGGCGCGGTGCGCAGCGGGCGGCAGGCTTCGCGCTCTTCGTCGGGATGGTGCAGGATGTAGACGTGCTCGTAGGCCTCCTCGTTCTTGCGGGCGGCGTATTCGGTCGTCATCCAGCCGCCGAAGCGGCGCGGGTCGAGCGAGGCCATGTCGATCTCGGCCTCGCCCTCGACCATCATCTGCGCGAGGTAGTGGCCGGTGCCGCCCGCCGCCGTGATCCCGAAGGAAAAGCCCTCGGCCAGCCACATGTTGCGCAGGCCCGGCGCGGGGCCGACCAGCGGGTTGCCATCTGGCGTGTAGCAGATCGGTCCGTTGTAGTCGTCCTTCAGGCCCACCGTCTCGGAGGATGGAATGCGGTGGATCATCGACATGTATTCCTCCTCGATCCGCTCGAGATCGAGGGGAAAGAGGTCGGCGCGGAAGCTTTCGGGCACGTCGTAGAGGAACCGCGCGGGCGCGTTCCGCTCGTAGGGGCCGAGGATCCAGCCGCCGCGTTCCTCGCGGACATACCACTTGGCGTCGGCGTCCCGCAGGACCGGATGCTCGGGGTTCGAGCGGCGATACTCGACCAGCGCGGGGTCGGGCTCGGTCACGATGAACTGATGCTCGACCGGGATCGCCGGGTGCTTGATCCCCAGAAGCCGCGCCGTGCGCTGCGCGTGGTTGCCTGTGGCGGTCACGACATGCTCGGCGGTCACGACAACCTGCTCGTCGGAGGGCACGAGGTTGCCGCCCTTCTCCACCATCTTCGTGCAGCTGACGCGCCACTCCGCGCCGGTCCACTCGTAGCCGTCGACCTGCCATTTCCGCTCGATCGCGACGCCGCGCTGGCGCGCGCCCTTGGCCATCGCCATCGTCACGTCGGCGGGGTTGATGTAGCCGTCCGTGGGATGGAAGATCGCGCCCTTCAGGTCCTCGGTCCGCACCAGCGGCCAGCGCGCCTTGATCTCGTCGGGCGTCATGAATTCGAAGGGGATGCCCACGGTCTCGGCGGTCGAGGCATAGAGCATGTATTCGTCCATGCGCGCGTCCGTCTGCGCCATGCGAAGGTTGCCCACGACGTAGAAGCCTGCGTTCAGGCCCGTCTCCTCCTCGAGCGACTTGTAGAACCTGACCGAGTAGTCGTGGATGTGGCTGGTCGCGTAGCCCATGTTGAACAACGGAAGAAGACCGGCGGCGTGCCATGTGGAGCCGCTTGTCAGCTCGTCCCGCTCCAGCAGCATGACGTCCTGCCACCCCTCGCGCGCGAGGTGGTAGGCGATGGATGCGCCGACGGCGCCGCCGCCGACGACGAGGGCTTTGACATGGGTTTTCATCTGGCGCGCCGCTCCGATACGGGATTCTCAAATCTCGCCCTCATTGCCCGAGCGCGAGGGGATACGCCTCGCCCAATCGACACAATGCGGGCTGAAAGCGACATGATCGCAGAAGCCGCCCCTAGTCCGTGCACGCGGCGCGGCTTGCCGCAAGTGCGCTGACGCGCAGGGGCGCGCCGTCGTGCCGCCGGACAAGGTCGAAGTCGCGAGGGCGGGCCGCCGGCAGGGGGCAGAATCCGAGGCGCCGCGCGTAGTCGCGCGTGGCGGCGCCGTCGCCGCCGTCCTCCCAGAGAAGGGTCGCCGCCCCGGCCTTCGCAACCACATGTTGCGCCTGCGGAAATTCGGGCGTCGCGAAGGCGCGCGGCGCCTGCAGCCGAAGATTGGCGAGCACCCAGTAGCTTGGCGCGATCACGGGCTCGGGCAGGCCCGCATCCCGCAACGCGGCGTCGAGTGCGGCATAGTCGTAGTCGGTCCGGGGGTTGATCCGGGTGCTTTCGACCCACTGCGCCGAGGTCGACAGGACGCCCAGCAGCACGCCAGCCGCAAGCACCAGCGCCGTCGCGCGGGGCCGCCCCCGAAGCGCCGCGCCCATCACGATCGGCAGAAGCGGCACGCAGACCGGCACCAGCCAGCGCATCCGCACCTCTGTCGCGGCGGTGGCCATCGCCACGACCAGGCCGAGGGCCCACAGGATCAGGCCCCAGCGCGACAGGAGGGCGGGCGCGGCCTCAACCGGCCGCTGGATGTCGGAGACCCGCCCGCCCGACAGGAAGAACGCCGCCGCGGCGATCAGCGACACAAGCAGGTAAAGGCTTGCCGTCGCGCCGAGGTAAAGCCCCGCGCCACGCAGCGCGCCCGCCGCGCCCTCGGGCGCCGCGGGGACGAAACCCGCGGTGAGGGCGAAGACGGCGTCGGCGTTCGACAGCGCCCAGACGAGGTGCGGCGTGACGATCGCGGCAGCGATCCCCACGGCCAGCACCGCCTGCGGGCGCAGGAGCGCGCGCGCGCGCGGCATCGAGAGATCGGCCGCCACCAGCGCGCCGAGGAACAGGGCGCTGTTGTATTTCGACAGGAGCATCAGGCCCGACACGATCCCCAGCAGCGCGAAGCGCCGTCCCCCGCCATGCCGCAGGATGTCGAGGTAAAGCACCGCGGCCCAGGTCATCAGCGCGAAAAGCAGGACGGAATGGGCGTAGTTCCGCTGGCTTTCGAGGCCGATCTCGACGACGGCGAACAGCGACATCATGGTGGCCGTCGCCACCCGCCCGTCATGGCCAAGCCGCATCGACAGCGCGCGGATGCCCAGGAACCCCGCGAGGAGCAGCCCGAATTTCAGCGCGTTCTCCGCGATCTGGCTGACGCCGAGGACCTGCTGCACGCCGATCAGAAGCCATGTGTAGAGCGGCGGCTGCGAGCGCCCGTACCCCCAGTCGAGCACCTGCGTGTAGACCAGTTGCTCGGCGCCATCGACGCTGGTGCCGCTGCGCAGGACCGACAGGATCACGGCCTGCCCCGCGAAGGCGAGCGCAAGCAGGATCGCGGCGCGCGACCAGCGCTCGCCCGGCGCCGACCCGGCGGCCATCACAGCATCGAGGGCACGACCATGTCCGGCGGGCGGTGGCCGTCGGCGAAGGTCTTGATGTTGATGATGACCTTCTCGCCCATCTCGGTGCGTCCCTCGCGCGTGGCCGAGCCCATGTGCGGCAGAAGCACCACGTTGGGCAGCTCGCGCAGGCGGGGGTTCACCTCGCGCCCCTTCTCGAAGACGTCGAGCCCCGCCCCCGCGATCTCGCCAGCGCGCAGCATCCGCGTCAGGGCGTTCTCGTCGATGACCTCGCCGCGCGAGGTGTTCACGATGATGGCCTCGGGCTTCATCAGCTTCAGACGGCGGGCGTTCATCAGGTGGAAGGTCGAGGGCGTGTGCGGGCAGTTGACCGAGACCACGTCCATGCGTGCGATCATCTGGTCGAGGCTTTCCCAGTAGCTCGCCCCCAGCGCCGTCTCGATGTCCTCGTGGACGCGGCGGCGGTTGTGGTAGTGGACCTGCATCCCGAAGGCCTTCGCGCGGAGCGCAACCGCCTGCCCGATCCGGCCCATGCCCAGAATGCCGAGGCGCTTGCCGCCGACGCGGCCGCCCATGAAGGCCGTCGGCGCCCAGCCCTTCCAGTTGCCCTCCTGCATGACGGCCATGCCCTCGGGCACGCGGCGCAGGACGCCGAGGATCAGCGCCATCACCATGTCGGCGGTGTCGTCGGTCATGACGCCGGGGGTGTTCGACACCAGGATCCCGCGCTGCCGCGCGGTCGAGACGTCGATGTGATCCACCCCGGCCCCGTAATTCGCGATCAGCTTAAGCCTGTCGCCCGCCTGGCCTAGCATACTGGCGTCGATCCGGTCGGCGATGCAGGGCACCAGCACGTCCGCCCGGTTCATCGCCGCGACCAGCGCGGGCTTGGTCATGGGGAGGTCGTCCTCGTTCAGCTCGACGTCGAAAAGCTCCCGCATCCGAGCCTCGACGGCCTCGGGCAACCGTCGCGTGACGACAACACTCAAGCGCTCACCTGCCATCTGACGCTTCCCCCTGCTGGCATTCCGCAACCGGGAGTGACACTCTCGCATCCGCGGGGATGGCGCAAGAACGAGCCTCCCGCCCGCGACAATAACCGCATTCCCCGTGCGCCGGCGCCAAGACCGGACGGGGGCGATGACGACAGAGGCAGCAGAGTGACCCGCAACCTGGCAAGTACGCTTGGCGGCGCTATGACGGTGATGATCGTCGTGGCGTTCATAACCCTCGGTTTCGCGGGCGCACAGACGGAGGGCGCCCCGGAAGCGGCGACGCCGGAGGCGGCGGCGGCCCGCATCCTGCCCGCGCTGGCGCGCGAGGCGGCCGCGCCCGACCCGGTCCCGGTCCGCGCGGCGCCCGCCGACGTGCGGCGGGGCCCCGTCACGGGCTTCCCGCTGCCGCGCTACGTCTCGCTCGGCGCGTCCGAGGCGAATGCCCGCCGCGGCCCGTCGCGCAGCCACCGCATCGACTGGGTCTTCACCCGCCGGGAGATGCCGGTGATGATCGTCGCCGAACACGGCCACTGGCGCCGGGTCGTCGACCGCGACGGCGTCGGCGGATGGATGCACTACTCGCTTCTCTCCGGCGTGCGCACCGCCATCGTCGACCGCGACATGCTCCCCCTCTACAGCCGCCCCGACGCGAACAGTCCGGTGCGCGCCCGCGCCGAGCTTGGCGTGATCGGCCGCCTCAGGGAATGCCGCCCGTCGTGGTGCCTGATGGAGGTGGGCGGCCACCGCGGCTGGGTCGATCAGCGCGCGCTCTGGGGCGTCGAGGCCGACGAGGTCTTCGACTGAGGGCACGGGCGCGGATCGAAGCGCGCCCCCGCGATGACCGGGACGAAAGGCGCGCGCGAGGACTGACGCCGCGGGGGGGCTTCGCGCTATAGTCAGCCGCAGCCACCCCCCGCCCGTCCGTCCGAGCCGAGGCCGCGATTGATCCTTGAACCGCTTCATACGACCCTTCGGGACGGCAGGCCCGTCTTGATCCGCGAAGTGACGCCCGAGGACGCCGCGCTTCTGCGGCTCGGCTTCGATCACCTGTCCGAGACCTCGCGGCACTTCCGCTTCTTCGGCGCGATCAGCACCCTGAGCGAGGAGCAGGTCGCGGCCTTCACCAGCGAAAGCGATCGCGACCACGTCGCCATCGGCGCCGCCGTCCCCTTGCCCGAGGGTCTCGATCCCGCCGGAACCGCCCGCTACATCCGCCTGGCCGCCGATCCGCGGACGGCCGAGTTCGCCCTGACGGTCGTGGACCGCTACCAGCGCCTCGGCCTCGGCAGCCTGCTGCTGGGGGTGCTTGCCGCGATCGCCCGGCAGAACGGCGTCGACCGGCTCCTGGGCTACGTCATGCGCGCGAACCGCCCGATGATGGAGCTGATGGAGGCGCTCGGCGCGGACCGGAGGCAGGGGCCCGAGCCCTCGGTCCACGAGATGCTCGTGGAGCTGCACGACGATCCGGCCCGCTATCCCCCGACGGCGGCGGGCGACGCGGTCAGGCGCGCCTTCGCGCTGGTGCGCACCCGGCCACCCGGCCCCTAGGCCACCCGGTCGAGCCCGCGCCCCTTCAGAAGCGCCTCGACCCCCGGCATCCGGCCCCGGAACGCCGTATAGAGGTCGTCCGCCTCCCGCGAGCCGCCGGCAGACAGGATGTGACGCTCGAGGCGCGCGGCGATCTCGGGATCGAACGGGCCGTCCGCCTCCTCGAAGGCCGCGAAGGCGTCGGCGTCCATCACTTCGGACCACATGTAGCTGTAGTAGCCCGAGGAATAGCCGTCGCCCGCGAAGACATGGGCGAAGTGCGGCGTGGCATGGCGCATCCGGATCGCGCGCGGCATCCCGATGCGCGCCAACGTCTCCGCCTGCGCGGCCATCGGGTCCGCAGGCGCGGCGCCGGCATGGAAATCGAGGTCCACGAGCGCGCTCGCGACATACTCCACCGTCTGGAACCCCATGTCGTAGGTCTGCGCCGCCAGCAGCCGGTCGAGAAGGTCCTGCGGGATCGGCTCGCCCGTCCTCGCGTGGCGGGCATGGGTCCTCAGGACTTCGGGCACCTCCAGCCAGTGCTCGTAGAGCTGGCTTGGCAATTCCACGAAGTCGCGCGCGACCGAAGTTCCCGAGATCGACCCGTAGGTGACGTCCGACAGCATCTGGTGCAGCGCGTGGCCGAACTCGTGGAACAGCGTCCGCGCGTCGTCGTAGGACAGAAGCGCGGGGTCGCCCTTGGCGAAGTTGCAGACGTTGACCACGATGGGCCGCACCTCGCCGCCGAGCTTCTTCTGGCTGCGCATGGCCGAGCACCACGCGCCCGAGCGCTTCGACCCGCGCGCGAAATAGTCGCCGACGAAGACGGCCATGTGGCGACCGCCCCGCGTCACCTCCCAGGCGCGCGCGTCGGGGTGGTAGAGATCCACGTCGAGCGGTGCGAATTCCAGCCCGAACAGACGGTTGGCGCAGTCGAACGCGGCCTCGATCATCGCCTCCAGACCGAAGAACGGCTTCAGTTCGGCCTCGTCGAGGTCATGCTCGGCGCGCCGCCGCTTCTCGGCGTAGTAGCGCCAGTCCCACGGCTCCAGCGGACCGTTGACGCCGTCCTCGCGCATCATCTCCTCGAGAACCCGCGCATCGGCGTCGGCCGAGGCCTTCGCAGGCTCCCACACCGCCATCAGTAGCTCGCGCACCCGATCGGCGCTGCCCGCCATCTCGGTCTCGAGCTTGTAGCCCGCGAAATCCTCGTATCCCAGCAGCCCCGCACGCTCCTGCCTCAGCCGCAGGATCTCGGCCGCGATCTCCCGGTTGTCGGTCGCGCCGCCATTTTCGCCGCGCGCGGTCCAGGCCCTGAAGGCGCGCTCGCGCAGGTCGCGGCGCGGCGAGAACTGCAGGAACGGCACGATCAGCGACCGCGACAGCGTGACCACCGGGCCGCTCGCGCCCTTTTCCGTGCCGGCCGCGCGGGCGGTGTCGACGACGAAATCGGGCAGCCCCTCGAGGTCGGCCTCGGACAGCTCCATGAACCACTCCCGCTCGTCGGCGAGAAGGTTCTGAGTGAAGGACGTTCCAAGGACGGCGAGACGCGACTTCACCTCCGTCAGCCGCGTGCGCGCCTCGCCCTCCAGCGCGGCCCCCGACCGCACGAAACTGCGGTGCGTCAGGTGGAGAACGCGCATCTGCTCCTCCGACAGCCCCAGCTCGTCGCGCCGTTCCCAAAGCTCGGCGATGCGCGCAAAGAGCTTCTCGTTGTTCACGATCTCCGAGCCGTAGGCCGAGAACTTAGGCGCGAAGTCGCGCTGCAGCGCCTCGCGGGCGGGATTGGAATCCGAGCCTGCGAGATTGAAGAACACGCCCGCCACCCTGTCGAGCGTGGCATCGGCCAGTTCCAGGGCCTCGACCGTGTTCGCGAAGGTCGGCGGCGCGGGGTTCTCGGCGATGGCGCGGATCGCGGCCCGCCCCTCCTCGAGCGCGGCGTCGAGCGCCGGCGCGAAATGGCCGTCCTCGATCGCGGCGAAGGGCGGCAGGCCGAAGGGGGTGTCCCAGTCGGCGAGCAACGGGTTGGCGGCGGCGTCTGTCATGTCGGTCTCCCCTCGTGTCACGCGATACCTAGTCCGCCGCCGCCCCGGTTGCGAGGCCCCCCTGCGCAGGCGGCCGGAAAGGCGCCCCGCGGCCTCGCGCTGGCGACGGCGTCAGATCGATCCGCAGACCGGGCAGTCGGGGCGGCGCGCCACGCGGATCGTGCGCATCTCGGCATGGAGCGCGTCGTAGATCAGCATCCGGCCCCGCAGCCCCTCGCCCGCGCCGGTGACATGCTTGACCGCCTCCAGCGCCATCAGCGAGCCGACGACGCCCGGCAGCGCGCCGATCACGCCGGTCTCCGCGCAGGTCGCCGCAAGCCCCGGGGCGGGCGGCTCGGGGAAGACGCAGGTCAGGCACGGCGCGCCCGCGGCCGGATCGTAAAGCGTCACCTGCCCCTCCCACGCGCTGATCGCGCCGGCAAGGACGGGCCGTCCCGCCGCGACGGCCGCGCGGTTGACGAGCGCCCGCGTCTCGTAGGTGTCCGTCCCGTCGAGGATCAGGTCGTAGTCCTCGAAGAGCGTCGCGGCGATCTCGGCGGTCAGCGCGCGGTTGTAGGGCCGGACCTCGACGTGCGGGTTCAGCGCCGTCATCGCGGCCTGCGCCGAGAAGACCTTGGGCATGTCCTGCCGCTCGTCGGTATGGATCACCTGCCGCTGAAGGTTCGACAGGGCCACCACGTCGCCGTCGATCACGCCGATCCGACCCACGCCCGCCGCCGCGAGATAAAGCAGCGCCGGAGAGCCGAGGCCCCCCGCCCCCACCACGAGGACACGCGCGCGTTTCAACGCGAACTGCCCGCCGCCTCCGATGTCGGGCAACGTGATGTGGCGGGCGTAGCGTTCCAGTTCCACGTCGCTGAAGGGCGCGCCCTCCTCTGGCCCGGTCACGGGCTCGCGCGCCGCCTCCGCGGCCTCCGCCCGCCCCCGGACCTTCGACAGGATCGCGCGATAGATCAGCACGAGGACTGCTCCCGCCCCCAGCAGCAGCCACAGCGCGGGCGAGCCACCGGTCAGCTCGCGGACCGGATGGCCGCCGGGCAGGGCCACCTGCACGGCCAGCACCGCGACATAGAGCAGTCCCAGCATGTTCAGCCGGGCGGCCCTCGGCACGCCCATGAAGTGCCCGATCCCCCAGATGACGGCCGCCACGAACAGGACGAACAGCATCAGCTCACCCCGGTGGAGCCGAAGCCCCCCTCGCCGCGCGCGGTCTCGTCCAGCCTCCCCGCCACGACGAACCGCGCCTGCACGACCGGCGCGACCACCGCCTGGGCGATCCGGTCGCCATGGCAGATCCTGTAGGGCTCCGCCCCGAGGTTCACCAGAAGCACCCCAAGCGGCCCGCGATAGTCCGCGTCGATGGTGCCGGGCGTGTTGGGCAGCGTGATGCCGTGCTTCAGCGCAAGTCCCGAGCGCGGCCGGATCTGCATCTCGTATCCCTCGGGGATCGCCACCCGCAGCCCAGTGGGAACGACCGCGCGCTGCATCGGCGCGAGGACCAGCCCGGCCTCGCGGTCCCCGGGGACGAGGTTCGCGCGCAGGTCCGCCCCCGCGGCGCCCGCCGTCGCGTAATGCGGCAGGGGCACGGCCGGATCGGCCCAGTCCTCGCGCAAGACCTCGATCGGAACAGTCACCGGCAGACCAGACACGCGCGTCCCCTTCATCTTTCTCCAAATACGCAAGATACCGGCGCCGCCACTCAGCCGAGCGCCAGGGCGATGCGCGACGCCAGCCGCCGCGCCGTCTCGTCCTTCGACATCCGGGGCCAGGCCTCCGCCCCCTCCCCGGTGATCAGCGTCACCGCGTTCTCCGTCCCGCCCATGATGCCCGTCGCGGGCGACACGTCGTTGGCGACAATCCAGTCGCAGCCCTTCCGCGCGCGCTTGGCGGTGGCGTTGTCCTCCACCGCCTCGGTCTCGGCGGCGAACCCCACGACGAGGCGCGGCCGCCCCGCCTCCATCCGCGACACCGTGGCGAGGATATCGGGGTTCTCGCCGAAGCGCAGGCTGGGCGCGGCGGCCTCGGCGGTCTTCTTGATCTTCTGCCCCGAGGCGTTCTCGACCTTCCAGTCGGCCACCGCGGCGGCGAAGACGGCGGCGTCCGCGGGGAGCGCGGCGAGTGTCGCGTCCAGCATCTCGGACGCGGTCTCGACGGCGATCACCTCGACGCCCTGCGGCGGCGGCACCGATGCCGGACCGGTCACGAAGCTCACCCGCGCGCCGAGGTCGCGCAGCGCGGCGGCGATGGCCGTCCCCTGCGCCCCGGACGAACGGTTGGCGATGTAGCGAACCGGGTCTATGGGTTCGTGGGTCGGTCCCGACGTGACGAGGACATGCCTGCCCGCCAGCGGCCCCGCGCCCAGCGCGGCCTCGATCGCGGACAGGATCTGTGGCACTTCCGCCATCCGTCCCGGTCCGAACTCGCCGCAGGCCATCGCGCCGTCCGCGGGGCCGACGACGAGAATGCCGTCCTCGCGCAGCGTGCCGAGGTTGCGCCGGGTGGCCGGGTGCTCCCACATGCGCACGTTCATCGAGGGGGCGATCAGGACGCGCTTGTCGGTTGCCATCAGGACGGTCGAGGCGAGATCGTCGGCATGTCCGCCCGCCATCTTCGCCATGAGGTTCGCCGTCGCCGGCGCGACCACGAGGAGGTCTGCGGCGCGCGACAGCTCGATATGGCCCATCTCGGCCTCGTCGGTCAGGTCGAAGAGGTCGCGAAAGACCTTCTCGCCCGCCAGCGCCGAGACGCTCAGCGGCGTCACGAATTCTTCCGCGGCCCGCGTCAGGACGGGCACGACTCGCGCGCCTCTTTCGCGGAGGCGCCGGATCAGGTCCAGCGCCTTGTAGGCCGCGATGCCGCCGCCGATGATGAGAAGGATGGTCCTGTCGGCCAGCATGTCCGGTCCGGTGATTGCCCCTGTCGAAGGTTAGGTCCCGGCCCCGGTGGGGGCAATGCCGAATTCCGGATCGGCGGGACGGTCGCCCCCGGCCCCCTTCGGTGCGACCGGAGGGGCATCGAAGGGCAGGGCGCGGCGGCGCGGCGCGAGGGTCAGCGGAAGGCCGCGCAGGGGTCCTCGCGTTCGACCGGATCGGCGACCGTCCAGAAATCGAACGGAACCTCGCCCTCGGGCTCCGCCTCGAACTGGCCGAGGCTGAGGACAGACAGACCGGGCTCCGCCTCGGCCAGAAGCGCGGGCACCCCCCAGTCGCGGCGCGCATGGCCGTTTCCGGTGACGACGACCACCGGCGCGCCGTGCGCGGCCAGCGCCTTCAGGGCCGCATCGGCCAGCATCGCGTCGCGCAGCCTCTGCGCCTCGACGAAGCCGGGCAGGATGTCTTCGGGAAGCGCGTTGCAGTGCGCCTCGAGCTGTTCGGCCTCACGCAGGGCCTGCTCGCCCGGATCGAGGCTTCGGGTCAGGCCGAAGCGGGCCGCGTCGCCGCCGAAGACGGTGGCCGCGCCGTCTGCGAAGGCCTGGCGCGCGCGCGCTCTCGGCACCTCGGCGCCGAGGATGGGAAGCGTGGTTCCGTAGGCCAGCAACGGGTAGTACATCGAGAAATCGGGCCAGCCGGACTCGCCCCAGGCAAGCGCCGCCTCGAGCGCGCCGGCGTCGGCCGCAAGCTCGGGCGTCACGCGCGCCGCTTCCTCGTCGGTGAGCATCTCGAACACGATCGCGGTCGGCCCCAGCGCCGCCATGGCCTCGGCCTGGAAGGCGTGATGCGCGGGGCTGTCGTGGATCTCGCCCAGAACGACGACATCCGAGCCGGCAGCGCGCGCCGAAAGCTCCAGAGCGTCGTCGATGCGCTCGGCCGATCCCTGCGCCGGCAGAAGCGCAATGGCCGCAAGCAGAAGCGGAGCGCGTCGCGTGCGGCGGCGCGCGGGGTCGTCGGTCATGAGGCTGGTCCCCGTGCGTTGCGGCGTGGATCAGTCGGCGAAGGCGAAAAGCGCCGGGCGCAAAGCGCCATCGCCGTCAGCGTCCGACACCACCCCGCTCGCGGCACGTTCCGCGATTCCCAGGGGCGCCGCCGACAATCCGCCGTCGGGCGCACGCAGCATGAGGCTCGCCCCGAACATGAGCGCCAAAAGCGCCAGCGGGGCGTGGAGGATCACACGGCGAGGAATGACCGGACCTCCTTCGACTGCATCTCGAGCGTCTTGCGCATCTTGCCGAAAGCCGCCGCCTCAAGCTGGCGGACGCGTTCCTTGGACAGCCCAAGCTCGTTGCCGAGGCTCTCGAGGGTGCGCGGATCCTCGCGGAGCTTGCGTTCGCGGACGATGAAGCGCTCGCGTTCGTTGAGGGCGCCCATGGCGTTGATCAGCCAGTCGCGCAGCGTCTCCATGTCATGGGCGTGCTCGACCGCCGCCGCGGCCTGTTCGCTCTCGTCCTCGAGCGTGTCGATCCACTCGCGGCCCTCGTCGTCGACGGACTGCGTGGCGTTCAGCGAGTAGTCGGACCCCGCAAGGCGCCCCTCCATCATCTCCACGTCGTGAAGCGGCACGCCGACCTCGGTCGCGATCATCTGGCGAAGCTGGTGCTTGTCGAGCGTCTGACCCTCGGCCATCGCCTCGCGCTCGAGCCGGGCCTGGACGCGGCGCATGTTGAAGAACAGCGACTTCTGCGAGGACGTGGACCCGGTGCGCACCATCGACCAGTTGCGCATCACGTAATCCTGGATCGACGCCTTGATCCACCACACCGCGTAGGTCGAGAAGCGCACGCCGCGGTCGGGGTCGAACTTGTCGGCCGCCTTCATCAGGCCAAGGCCGGCTTCCTGGATCAGGTCGTTCATCGGCGCGCCGTAGCGCTTGAACTTGGCCGCCATGGAGATCGCCAGGCGCATGTAGGCGGTCACGAGACGGTGCAACGCCTCCTCGTCCCGATGGTCGCGCCACGCGTACGCCAGCTTGAGCTCCGTCTCTGCGTCCAGAAGCTCGGCCTTCATCGCACGACGCGAAAGCGACTGATCTCCACCCATGTCAAGTGCCATGACGCACCCCCGATGTTGGTTTCCCTGATGGTCTCGCAAGCAGTCTTTGTCCGTGTTACGCAGCCAAATCTCGTTTGGTTCACTTTTCGGAAAAGAAAATTGCGGCTTCCTCCTCTCACGCTGATCATCGGCGGCGCATCCTCGGGCAAGTCGGCCTTCGCCGAGAGGCTGGTGCGGCAAAGCGGTCTGGCCAAGGTCTACGTCGCAACCGCCGAAGCGCACGACGCCGAGATGGAGGCCAAGATCGCCGAGCATCGCGCGCGGCGTTTCGGACAGGGCTGGCGCACGATCGAGGCGCCGCTCGACCTCGAGCGCGCGCTGCTGAACGCCGAGATCGGCGAGGTGGTCCTGGTGGACTGCATCACCTTCTGGCTGACCAACCAGATGCTCGACGAGGCCGACCTCGCCGAGGAAACCGACGCCCTGATCGACCTTCTCGCGCAGATGTCACAACCGGTCGTGATCGTCACCAACGACGTCTCGGGCGGCATCGTGCCCGAGAACGCGATGGCCCGCGCCTTCCGCGCCGCGCAGGGGCGGCTGAACCAGCGCCTTGCCGCGCAGGCCGATCTCGTGGTCCTCGTCACTGCGGGCCTGCCGTCGGTCCTGAAGGGCGCGCCCCCGGCGCCCGAGGAGAACCGGGCGGAAGACGACTGGGCCGACGATCTTGACGCCGAAGCCCCGGACCACCCGGGCGGCACGTCTTGGTAGCGCGCCTCTGGTGGGTCCGTCACGGCCCGACGCACGAACGCGCCTTCACCGGCTGGCGCGACGTGCCGGCGGACCTGTCGGACGACGCGGCGCTCGCGCGGCTGGACGCGCATCTGCCACGGGACGCCCTTCTCGTGTCCTCCGATCTCGCGCGCGCCTCGGCGACGGCGGACCGGCTGGGCGCGGGGCGGACGCGCCTTCCCGACGAGCCGCGCCTGCGCGAATTCGATTTCGGCGAATGGGACGGCCTCGTGTTCGACGAGGTCTCCACGCGCGACCCCGACCTGTCGCGCGCCTTCTGGGAGACGCCGGGCACCGTCGCGGCCCCCGGGGGCGAGACATGGAACGGCGTCGCCGCGCGCGTGTCGGACGCGATCGACGCGCTCGCGCGCCTGCACCCCGGCGCGGACCTCGTGGCCGTGGCGCACATGGGCGTGATCCTGAGCCACCTCGGCCATGCCGGGGGCCTCGGCCCCATGAAGGCGCTGGGGCACCGGATCGAGCCGCTGTCGGTCACGCGGCTGGACCGCGACGGCGCGGGGTGGCGCATCGTTTCGGTCAATCACCTCGCCTGATCGCCCCCATCAGGAAATCGCGATTGACGGCACGGGTCCCTCCACCGCTCATGGCGCGATGACATATCGCCTTCTCATCGGACAACGATCCTACTCCTCGTGGTCGCTGCGCGGCTGGCTCCCCTTCGCCGCGTTCGGTATTCCCGTCGAGGTGGTCACGACCCGCCTGTACTCGGACGCCTTCGCGTCCGACGTGGCGGCCTTCGGCGGCAAGGGGACCGTGCCGGTCGCCCGGACGCCCGAGGGCGGCATCCTGGACGACAGCCTCGCCATCGCGTGGCACCTCGCGGAGGCCTTTCCCGACCACGGCCTCCTGCCCGCGGACGGCCGCGCGAGGGCCGAGGCGCAAAGCATCGTCGCCGAGATGCATTCGGGCTTCACCGCCCTTCGCCGCGCGTGCCCGATGAACCTGCGCACGGGCTGGGCCGGTTTCGCGCCCTCGCAGGACGTCCTCGCGGACCTCGGCCGCATCGCGGACCTCTGGGGCCGCGCGCTCGACCGCTCGGGCGGGCCCTGGCTGTTCGGCGGCTTCACCCTCGCCGACGTCTTTCACGGGCCCGTCGCCACCCGGATCGCCACATACGGCCTGCCCGGTCCCGACCACGCGCGCCGCTACGTCGACGCGATGCTCGCGCATCCCGACATCCGCCGATGGCGCGCCATGGGCGCCGCGGAGGGCGGCGCCGACCTATCGCAATACCGGATGCCGCTGGAGCGCGTGCCATTCCCGGCCCCCCCGACAATCGCGGCGCGCGCCGTGGACGACGGAACGCCCCTGAACGACGCCTGCCCCTATTCGGGCGAGCCCGTGACGCACCTCGCCGAGATCGGCGGGGACGTCTTCGGCTTCTGCAACCGCTTCTGCCGCGACAAGACCGTCGCCGACCCGGAAGCCTGGCCACGGTTCACGGCGCTCCGCGAAGGACGGCTTAACCGTTCGTAAACGCTTGGCCGCTAAACGTTAACCATGTTTGACGGACACCGGCCCGAAAGCGTCGCGCGCTGCCACACCGTCGCCTTCGAGGGGCTCGAGGCGCGGCGGGTCGAGGTGCAATGCGCCGTCACGCCGGGCCTGCCGGGCTTCGCCGTCGTCGGCCTGCCCGACAAGGCGGTGTCCGAATCGCGCGAGCGCGTGCGCACCGCGCTGCAGGCCATGGCGATTGCCCTGCCCTCCAAGCGCATCACCGTGAACCTCGCGCCCGCCAACCTTCCCAAGGAGGGGTCGCATTTCGACCTGCCCATCACGCTCGCGCTTCTCGCGGCCATCGGCATCGTGCCGCCGGACCGGATTGCGGAAAGCATGGCGCTGGGCGAGGTATCGCTCGACGGGCGCCTCGTCGCGGTCCTCGGCGCGCTCCCCGCGGCACTTGCCGCCGGGGAGGACGGGCGCGTCCTTCTGTGTCCCGCCGCCTGCGGCGCGGAGGCGGCCTGGGTCGGGGCGACGCCGGTCTACGCCGCCGGAAGCCTCGCCGAGATGATCGCCCACCTCACCGACCGCGCGCCGCTGGAACCCGCGCGCCCGGGCGAACTGGACGAGACGCCGGTGCCGGGCTGCCTGTCGGAGGTGCGCGGACAGGAACGCGCCAAGCGCGCGCTCGAGATCGCGGCGGCCGGGCGTCATCACCTGCTGATGATCGGCTCGCCGGGGTCGGGCAAGTCGATGCTCGCGGCGCGATTGCCGGGCCTCCTGCCACAGCTGTCCGCGCCCGAGGCGCTGGAGACCTCGATGATCCATTCGCTCGCCGGACTGCTCGACGAGGGCGGCATCTCGCGCACCCGCCCGTTCCGCGCGCCGCATCACACGGCCTCGATGGCGGCCATCGTCGGCGGCGGGCGCGGCGCGGAACCGGGTGAGATCTCGCTGGCGCACAACGGCGTCCTGTTCCTCGACGAATTCCCCGAATACCCGCGCGCCGTCCTCGAGACGCTGCGCCAGCCCATCGAGACGGGCGAGGTCGTCGTGGCGCGCGCCAACGCGCACGTGAAATATCCCTGCCGCTTCCTATTGGTCGCCGCCGCCAATCCCTGCCGCTGCGGCCATCTCTACGACGCCGATCAGGCCTGCGGCCGCGCCCCGGTGTGCGGCCAGGAATACCTGTCGCGCATCTCGGGCCCGCTGATGGACCGCTTCGACCTGCGCATCGAGGTGCCCGCGGTCTCCTACCGCGACCTCGACATCCCGGCCGGCGGCGAGACGTCGCGGAGCGTGGCCCAGCGCGTGCGCGCCGCGCGCGAGGTGCAGGCCGCGCGCTTCGGCGAACTGAAGGCCGCCGCCCGCGTCAATGCCGACGCGGAGGGCGCGCTTCTGGACCGGATCGCGACGCCGGACGCGGCGGGGCGGGAGATGCTGCTGAAGGCGGCCGAGCGTTTCCGCCTCTCGGCGCGCGGATATCACCGGATCCTGAAGCTCGCGCGCACGATCGCCGACCTCGACGGCTGCGCGACGATCTCGACGCCCCATGTCGCCGAGGCGGTCAGCTACCGCCTGATCGGCGCGCCCGAGCTCTAGCCTCCGAGGCGCGCCTCGACGGCGTCCCAGATCATGCCCGCGACATTCGTGCCGTCGAAACGCTCCAGCTCCTGGATGCCGGTCGGCGAGGTCACGTTGATCTCGGTCAGCCAGCCGCCGATCACGTCGATGCCGACGAAGACCTGCCCCATGTCGCGCAGGCGCGGGCCGATGGCGGCGCAGATCTCATGCTCGCGGTCGGTCAGGCCTGCCTTCTCGGGCCGCCCCCCGACATGCATGTTGGAGCGCGTCTCGCCCGCCGCCGGAACCCGGTTGATCGCGCCTGCGGGCGTCCCGTCCACGAGAATGATGCGCTTGTCGCCCATCGACACGTCGGGAAGGAACTTCTGCACGATCAGGGGCTCCCTGCTCATGCCGGTGAACAGCTCGTGCAGCGACGAGAGATTGCGGTCGTTGGGATCGAGACGGAACACGCCCGCCCCGCCATTGCCATAGAGCGGCTTGAGGATGATGTCCCCGTGCCGATCCTTGAATTCGCGCAGCACGCCGATGTCGCGCGCGATGGCGGTCGGCGGCGTCAGCTCGGGAAAGTCGAGGACCAGAAGCTTTTCGGGCGAGTTGCGCACCCAGAACGGATCGTTGACGACGAGCGCCCTGTCCTTCAGCCGGTCGAGGATGTGCGTCGTGGTGATATAGCCCATGTCGAAGGGCGGATCCTGCCGCAGCCAGACCACGTCGACCTCCGCGAGGTCGAGATCCACGGTCGCGCCGAGCTTGGCATGCGCCCCCTCGACCCGTTGCACCGAAAGCGGCTCGGCGCGCGCCATGACGCGCCCCTCCCGGAAGGACAGGTGCTCGGGCGTGTAATGCCAAAGCTCGTGACCGCGCGCCTGCGCCTCCTCGGCGAGACGGAACGTGCTGTCGGCCCGGAAATCGACGGAACCGATCGGATCCATCTGAAACGCAACCTTCATGCCCTGTCTCCCATGCCCGGAACGCGGCCTTGATGGCGCGGTATCGCCAAGAGCGCAATGGGGTCAGGCGCAGAGCGCGCCGGGAATCAGGCGCAGAGCGCGTTCGGAATGATGTCGAGCTGTCCGCTGCGGTCCACGAGGGCGACGTCGAAGCGCATCGGCGTGAGTGATCCGCGCGGCATCTGCCCGATATACGCCTCGGCGCTTTGCAGCAGCCGGCGCACCTGCCGCTGCGTCAGCGCCTGGGCGGCCTGCGCGTGGGTCGCGGAGGACTTCACCTCGACGAAGACGATCTCGCCGGCCTTCTCCAGGACGATGTCGATTTCGCCTGCGCCCCCGCGCCAGCGGCGCGTCCGGACCCGGTGCCCGCTGCGTTCGTAGCAGCGCACCACCTGTTCCTCCGCCGCCGCGCCGGCATGGAAGTTGCGCCGTCCGCGCAGGGCCTGCCGGGACGCAGCGACGTCACGGCCACCGCCCGACCCGTCCACCACCGGCGCGCGCCCACGCATCCCATGGCCGGCATCCCGTCCTTCAGTCGCGTTCTCCACTGCCGCTTTCTCCTTTCAGCCGAAGGGCCGTCTGGTAGACGTCCCGCCGCGGCATCCCGAATTTCTGCGCCACTTCCGCCGCGGCAACCTTCAGGCTTTCGCGTTTCATCGCGTCGCGCAGTTCGTCCTCCAGCGTAGCCTCGGAGGGGCGAATGTCCGGGCGCCGGTCCACCACGAGGACGCATTCGCCTTTCGGAGGCTGCCCCGAAAGGTCGTCGCGGAGCCGCCCGAGCGACCCGCGCCGCACGTCTTCGAAGCGTTTGGTCAATTCCCGGCAGAATGCCGCCTCGCGCTCCTCTCCGAAGACTTCGCACAATTCGCCTAACAATCGGTGAACGCGCCGCGGGCTTTCGAACATGATCACGGTCGCCTGCGCCGCGACGAGCCCCTCGATCCACGTCCGGCGGGCGGCTGCCTGCGGCGGCGGGAAGCCCGCGAACAGGAACCTGTCGGACGGCAGCCCCGACACCGTCAGCGCCGCCAGCACCGAGGAGGCGCCGGGCGCGGCCGTCACCGGAATGTCCGCCGCGATCGCCGCCCTTGCAAGCTGGTAGCCGGGGTCGGCCACGAGCGGCGTTCCCGCGTCCGACACGTAGGCCATGCGCGCGCCGTCCTTCAGCATCGCGATGAGCCTGGGGCGCATCTCGGGTCCGTTGTGGTCGTGGTAGGGCACCAGCGGCCGGCCGCGGACGGGGATGGAGTGCATCTCCATCAGCCGCCGTGCCGTGCGCGTGTCCTCGGCGGCGATGACATCGGCCGCCCGCAGCGTGTCGAGCGCGCGCAGCGTGATGTCGTCGGCCGTGCCGATCGGCGTGGCCACGAAGTGCAGCCCGGGCGCGAGGGCCGCCGCGGAAACCGGCGGGGCGCCGCCGTCGTCGCGCGGCGCGTCGTGCGGCGCCTTGCGTTTTCCGCCCGCCATGGTCATGCCTCCCCCGTGAATGGTGGCGCGGCCAAGGTCCGTTTACTTGGCCGCCCCGACACCTTAGCCTTGCGTTCATGCCGGCTGCACACGCCTGGCGCCAGACATGGACGAAGTCACGACACCGGGCAAGCCGACCGCGCCCAACGGAGGAGCACAGCAGATGTTTTCCGCATTCCGCCGAGTTCGCAACCCGCTCCGGATGGCCGCGATGTGCCTTGCCGCGCTGGTCCTGGCCGGCTGCCAGGTCGGTGCGCCGATGCTGAACTCGGGGCCCCGGGTCAGCGGGCAGACCGTCGACGTCGCGATGCTTCTGCCGCTCAGTTCGCAGCAGGGCGGCGACGCGATCATCGCCCGCTCGCTGGCCAACGCCGCGCGCCTGGCCGCCGACGAGGAGGCCGGAACGACCTTCAACATCGAGCTCTACGACACCGGGGGCACCCCGGCGCAGGCCGCCGCCGTCGCCCGGCAGGCGGTGCAGGAGGGCGCTGACGTGATCCTCGGGCCGCTGCGTTCTGACGCCGCCGCGGCCGTGGGCGTCGCCGTCGCGAATTCCGGCGTCGCGGTCCTGAGCTTCTCGAACAACACCGAGGTGGCGGGCGGCAACGTCTTCGTGCTGGGCCACACCTTCGCCAACACCGCGGATCGCGTCGTCTCCTACGCCGCGCGGCAGGGACAGGGGACCATCGTTCTGGTGCACGCCTCGAACCTCGCGGGCGAGGTGGCGCGGGACGCCACGCGCCGCGCCGCGGCCCGTTCGGGCGCCACCATCGCGGCGGCGATCCCCTACGAATTCTCGCAGACCGGCGTCATCAACGTCGTGCCGCAGGTCGTCGAGGCCGTGCGCTCGACCGGCGCAAACGCGGTGCTGCTGACCTCCGACAGCGCGGGGGCGCTGCCCTTCTTCGCGCAGCTTCTCCCGGAGAACGGCCTCGACACCGAGACGGTGCGCGTCATGGGCCTGACGCGCTGGGACACGCCGCCGCAGACGCTGGAGTTCGCCGGGCTTCAGGGCGGCTGGTTCGCGGTGCCCGACCAGGGCGCGTTGACGACCTTCGAGGCGCGCTACTCCGCGGCCTACGGGTCGCCGCCGCACAGCCTCGCGGCACTGGCCTACGACGGTATGCGCGCCATCGCGCTGACGGCGGCCGCCTCGGGCCGGATCGGCGCCGCCGAGCTTGCGGCAGCGGGCGAGGTCCAGGGCGCCAACGGCGTCTTCCGCCTGCTGCCGGACGGCACCAACCAGAGGGCGCTGGCGATCGCCCAAGTGATCGACAATCAGGTGGCAATCATTGACCCCGCCCCAAGACGCCTCGGCGCTCCCGGTCTCTGACCGGAACCCGCGCCTTACCGACGCCAGCGCACCCGGAACGCTCATCGTCGCGGCGGAGGAGATCTTCGACGCGGCGACGGTGCGGGCCCGGATCTCCGACGCGCTGGCGCAGGCCAACGACGCCGCCGCCATGCGCGCGGCCGCCGTCACCGTGCTGGCGGCGGCGAACGCGCGCGGCCGCGCGGCGATCGAGGCCGGGTTCGACGCGGCGCCCCTCGCCGCGCGCCGGACGACCCGGGCCTACGCCTACCTGACGGACTGCCTCGTGCGGGAGGTCCTGCACGTCGCGCAGACCGCGCTCCACCCCAACCCGATGCCGTCCGACACCGAACGCATGGCGGTGATGGCCGTCGGCGGCTACGGGCGCGGCGAGATGGCGCCCTATTCGGACGTCGACCTGCTGTTCGTGATGCCGTGGAAGATGACCGCGGCGATCGAGAAGGTCATCGAGTCCTCGCTCTACATGCTGTGGGACCTGCGGATGAAGGTCGGCCACGCCTCGCGCACCGTGAAGGAGTGCCTGCGCCTGGGCAAACAGGACGTGACCATCCGCACGAGCCTGCTGGAGATGCGGTATCTCACGGGCGACCGAGCGGTGGCCGGCGAGTTGCAGACCGCGCTGCGCGAGCAGCTTTTCGAGGGCACGGTGGGCGAGTTCATCGAGGCCAAGCTCGAGGAGCGCAGCGCCCGGCACAAGAAGCAGGGCGGCCAGCGCTACATGCTGGAACCCAACGTGAAGGAGGGCAAGGGCGGGCTTCGCGACCTCCAGACGCTCTACTGGATCGCGAAATACGAGCACGGCGTTGCGCGCGTGGCCGAGCTTGTGGAGCGGGGCAATTTCCGGCCCGAGGAATTCGCGGCCTTCGACGCGGCCGAGCGCTTCCTCTGGGCCGTGCGCTGCCACCTGCACCTGATCGCCGGCCGCGCCCAGGACCAGTTGACCTTCGACAACCAGGTCCAGGTCGCCGAGCGCATGGGCTACCACGCCCATTCCGGCCGCCGTGCGGTCGAGCACTTCATGCAGGACTATTTCCGGCACGCCACCCAGGTGGGCGAGCTGACCCGCATCTTCCTGACCGAGCTCGAGGCCCGCCACGTCAAGCAGGAACCGGCTATCCTTGGCTTCCTGCGCGGCCGCAGGCAACGGCGCAAGAAGGTCCGCGACGGCTACGCGATCAAGCAGAACCGGCTGACCGTGGAAGCGCCCGACGCCTTCTTTGCCGACAAGGTGAACATCCTGCGACTCTTCGAGGAGGCGCTGAGGACCGGCTACCTGATCCACCCCGACGCGATGCGCGAGGTGCAGGCGCGCATCGACACGATCAACGACGCGGTGCGCCGCGACCCCGAGGCGGTGCGCATCTTCCTCGACCTGCTGCTGAAGCACGGGAACCCCGAGCGCGCGCTGAGGCGGATGAACGAGCTGGGCGTGCTGGCAGCCTTCCTGCCCGAGTTCTCGCCGGTCGTGGCGATGATGCAGTTCAACATGTATCACAGCTACACGGTGGACGAGCACACGATCCAGGTGATCTCGACGCTGGCGCAGATCGAGCGCGAGGAACTCCTCGAGGAGCTTCCGGTCGCCTCGGGCATCCTCAAGCGCGGCGTCAACCGAAAGGTGCTTTACGTCGCCTGCCTGCTGCACGACATCGGCAAGGGCCGCAAGGAGGACCACTCCATCGTCGGCGCGCGGATCGCGCGCAACGTCTGCCCGCGGTTGGGCCTCAAGCCCGCCGAGTGCGAGACGGTGGAATGGCTGGTGCGCTATCATCTGCTGATGTCGGACATGGCCCAGAAGCGCGACATCTCCGACCCGCGCACCGTTCGCGACTTCGCCAAGGCGGTGAAGACGCGCGAGCGGCTGGAGCTGTTGACGGTGCTGACGGTCTGCGACATCCGCGGCGTCGGCCCGAACGTCTGGAACAACTGGAAGGCGACGCTTCTGCGGGGCCTCTACCGAGCGACGGAGACGGCGCTGGAGACCGGGCTCGAGGACCTCAACCGCGAGAAGCTCGAGGGCGAATCGAAGCGCGCGCTGCGCGAGGCGCTGGCGGAGTGGCCGAAGGCCGAGCTCAAGACCGAGATCGACCGGCACTACGGCCCCTACTGGCAGGGCCTCGACCTGCCGACGCAGATCACCTTCGCGGGGATGCTGCGCGGCATCGGCGCCGACGAGATCCGCATCGACACCCGCCAGGACGAGGACCGCGACGCGACCCGCGTGTGCTTCGCGCTGTCCGACCATCCCGGCATCTTCTCGCGGCTCGCCGGCGCGCTCAGCCTGGTGGGCGCGAACGTGGTGGACGCGCGCACCTATACCTCTAAGGACGGCTTCGCGACGGCCGTCTTCTGGGTGCAGGATGCCGAGGGCAATCCCTACGAGGCCGCGCGCCTGCCGCGGCTGAAGGGGATGATCGACAAGACCCTGAAGGGCGAGGTCGTGGCGTCCCGCGCGCTCGAGGGGCGCGACAAGATCAAGAAGCGCGAGCGTCCCTTCGACGTGCCCACGACGATCACCTTCGACAACGAGGGGTCCGAGATCTACACGATCATCGAGGTCGACACGCGCGACCGGCCGGGCCTTCTCTATGACCTGACCAAGACGCTGGCCGGCAGCAACATCTACATCTCGCACGCGGTCATCGCGACCTACGGCGCGCAGGTGGTCGACGTCTTCTACGTCAAGGACCTCTTCGGGCTGAAGCTCTATACCCGCGCGCGGCAGGAGACCCTGGAGCGCAAGCTGCGCGACGCCATCGCCCGCGTCGCCGAACGGGCCGGGGCCTAGCCATGGCCGCGGCCCGCCCGATCCGCCTGGTGACGGGCTTCGTGACCGTGGGCTTCTGGACGCTGCTCAGCCGCGTCCTGGGCTTCGTGAGAGACATCATGATCGCCGCCTACATCGGGACCGGACCGGTGGCTGAGGCGTTCCTCGTCGCCTTCTCGCTGCCAAACATGTTCCGCCGCTTCTTCGCCGAGGGGGCGTTCAACACGGCCTTCGTGCCGATGTTCTCCAAGAAGCTGGAGGCGGGCGAGGACGCCGAGGGGTTCGCGCGCGACGCGCTGTCGGGGCTGGCGAGCCTTTTGGTCGTGCTGACGGTGGCGGCAATCGTCTTCATGCCCGCGCTGGTCCTGGCGATGGCGGCGGGCTTCGCGGGCGACGTGCGCTTCGAGCTTGCCGTGGACTTCGGCCGCATCGCCTTCGCCTACATCCTGTTCATCTCGGTGGCGGCCCTCCTGTCGGGCGTCCTGAACGCCTCGGGCCGCTTCGCCGCGGCGGCGGCCGCGCCGCTCCTGCTCAACGTCGTGCTGGTCGCCGCGCTCGTGGCGGCGGAACGCGGCGCGTTCCCGGGCATCGCAATCGACATCAGCTCGGTGGACAGCGCCGAGGGGCTTCTGGTGCGCCACGGCACGCTCCTGACCTGGGGGGTGCTGGTGGCGGGCGCGGCGCAGATGGCGCTGGTCTGGGTCGCGGCGGCGCGGGCGGGATTCCGGCTGGTGCCGCGCCTGCCGCGCCTCACGCCCGACATGCGGCGTCTGGCCATGATCGCAGGGCCCGCCATGCTTGCGGGCGGCGTCGTGCAGATCAACCTTCTGGTGGGGCGGCAGGTGGGCAGCTTCTTCGAGGGCGCGATCGCGTGGCTATCGTTCGCCGACCGGCTCTACCAGCTGCCGCTCGGCGTCGTCGGGATCGCGGTGGGCGTCGTCCTGCTGCCGGACCTCGCGCGGCGGCTCAGGGCCGGCGACGGGGCGGGCGGGCGCGAGGCGCTCAGCCGCGCGGGCGAGATCTCCATGGCGCTGACGATCCCCTCGGCGGTCGCGCTGGTCGTGATCCCCGTGCCCATCGTCTCGGTCCTTTTCGAGCGTGGCGAATTCGGGGCCGACGACACCGCGGCGACCGCGCTTGCGCTGGCCGTCTACGGCGCGGGCCTGCCGGCCTTCGTGCTGCAGAAGGTTCTGCAACCGCTCTACTTCGCGCGCGAGGATACGCGGACTCCGTTCCGCTACGCGCTTGTCGCGATGGTCGTGAACGCGGTCGCGGCGATCGGCTTCGCATGGACGCTGGGCTTCGTCGGCGCGGCGATCGGCACGACGCTCGCGGCATGGGCGATGGTCTGGCTGCTGCACCGGGGACGGCGCGGCATGGGAGAGGTCGCGACCTTCGACGACCGCTTCCGCAGGCGCATCTGGCGCATCCTCGCGGCCTCCGCGCTGATGGGCGCCGGTCTTTGGCTGGGCGTGGTCCTGCTCGGTCCGCTTCTGGGCGTCCCGACATGGCGCTATCTCGCGCTCGGCGTGCTGATCGCGGGGGGGATGGCCCTCTATGCGGGCCTTGGCCAGCTGCTGGGCGCGTTCCGGCTGGGCGAGTTCCGGCGCGCGTTGCGGCGCGGCTAGCGCTGCCTGAGCCTGTCGAGCGCGCGGCGCCAGCCGCCGGGACTGACCACGAAGGACAGGAGGAACCCGGCCACGAAGCCCGAAAGGTCCGCCGTCACGCTGCCGAAATCGCCCTGGATGACGCCGAACAGAAGCTGGATCGCCAGCAGCGCCCCGATCAGGCCGAAGGCGCGCATCCGGCTGTCCCCGCGCCGCGAGGCGTCCACCCACATCAGGAAGGTGAAGGCCCCGATCAGGCCATAGACGCCGGGATAGCCGCCGATCAGGGGATAGGGGCTGTCCAGAAGCAGCGTGTAGCCCAGTGCGCCCACGATGGCCGAGATCCAGAAGACCGTGACGAAGGCGAGGGGCGAGAAGACCTCGGCCACCATCTTGCCGATCGCAAGGACGAACACGACGACGAAGGCCGCATGGACGAAGCCGCCGTGGATCAGCGGATAGGTCAGGAACCGCAGAAGCTGATCCGGCGGATAGCGCCCGTTGGCCAGCATCCAGTCCACCACCTCGTCGAGAACGGCGTAGTCCTGGATCGCGGCAAGCCGCCACCCGATGCCGCCCTGTCCTCCGAGGACGCCCGCGGTCGCAAGCTGGAACAGCACCTCGAGCCCGGCGATGACCGCGGCGAGCGCCACGACCACGGGGGGCAGCGCGTTGAAGGGCGAGACGTTGTGGTTCTCCATCGGCGGAGGGCCTTCGGTTGACGCCATTTGCGCCCGTGGGTAAGCGATGCCGCGGCGCTTGGCCAGAGGGACGGACCCGGCGCGACAACGGGGAAAAGGCACGACATGGCCGAGGCGACCTTCACACCGCGCGTATTCTCGGGGATCCAGCCCTCGGGCGGGCTGACGCTTGGCAACTATCTCGGCGCGATGAAGCGCTTCGTGCAGATGCAGGACGCCGGCACGCACCAGACGATCTACTGCATGGTGGACCTCCACGCGATCACCGCGACGCTGCTGCCCGCCGACACGCTCAGGCAGAACACGCGCGAGCTGTGCGCAGGCTTCCTCGCCATCGGGATCGACCCCGAGAAGTCCATCCTCATCAACCAGTCGCAGGTTCCCGAACACGCCCAGCTCGCCTGGATCTTCAACTGCGTGGCGCGGATGGGCTGGATGGGGCGCATGACCCAGTGGAAGGACAAGGCCGGCAAGAACGCCGAGGCGGCCTCGCTCGGGCTGTTCGCCTACCCTGCACTCATGGCCGCCGACATCCTCGTCTACCACGCGACGCACGTTCCCGTGGGCGAGGACCAGAAGCAGCACCTCGAGCTGACGCGCGACATCGCCGCGAAGTTCAACCACGACTACGCCACCGATTTCTTCCCGATCACCGAACCCGTGATCGAGGGCGTCGCCACGCGGGTGATGAACCTGCAGGACGGCACCAGGAAGATGTCCAAGTCCGACCCCTCGGACAAGACGCGCATCAACCTGACCGACGACGCCGACGCCATCGCCCGGAAGATCCGCAAGGCCAAGACGGACCCCGACCCCCTGCCGGAAGCGGTGGACGGGCTGGAGGCGAGGCCCGAGGCGCGCAACCTCGTGAACATCTACGCCGCGCTGGCCGAGACGACGCAGCAGGCGGTGCTGGACGAGCACTCGGGCGCCCTGTTCGGGCATTTCAAGGTCGCCCTCGCCGATCTTGCCGTGGAAAAGCTCGCCCCGGTCTCGACCGAGATGAAGCGCCTGATGAACGATCCCGCCGAGATCGACGCCATCCTCGGACGCGGCGCCGAGCGGGCGCGCGAGATCACGGTTCCGATCCTCGAGCGGACCTACGACATCGTGGGAATGCTGCGGAGCTGAGCGCTGGCGCACAGGCTGCGTGAGCGGGTGAGACTGTTCACGAGGCTGCCGACGTGGGCATGCTGCGCGCAGAAGGAGAGCGCACATGCCCTACACCACGCATCCCCGGACCGCCATCGGCCATGTCCACCTGAAGGTCGCCGACCTCGACCGCTCCATAGCGTTCTACCGCGACGTCATGGGCTTCGAACTGACGCAGCGTTACGGCGCCCAGGCCGCGTTCATGTCGGCCGGCGGCTATCACCATCACATCGGCCTCAACACGTGGCAGAGCCGGGGCGGACCCGCGCCGGCGCCGGGCACGACCGGGCTGTTCCACGTCGCGTTCCTTTATCCAGACAGGCCGGCGCTGGCGCGCGCGCTGCAACAGGTGATCGACGCCGGCGTCCCCATCGACGGCGCGGCGGATCACGGCGTGTCCGAGGCGGTGTATTTCCGCGACCCCGACGGCAACGGCATCGAGATCTACCGCGACCGGGCCGAGGCGGACTGGCCGCGCGACGCGGCCGGACAGCTCCATATGTCGAACGATCCGATCGACCTCGACGCCCTGCTCTCCGAGGCCTGAACGCCCCCGGCCCGGCAACCGCGCATGTTAGCGCTGCCAATTTCATTGGACTTTCACACTTGCACGGCATATATCTTCCGAACTCAGAAAATTCATAACCAAGGGGGATATGCCATGCGCAAGACGCAGATGGCGGAGCTACGCCGCTCCGGTCGCATCGTGGTCCGTGCCGAGAGCACTGGTGGATCGCCTCGAACGACGGCGCCCGTGCGCCGCGCGGAAACACCGGTCAAGCGGCCCACGCCCGCCGTTCGCACCCCGCGCGGTGCGACGATGGACTACCAGATGGGCTTCACCTCGGGCCCTTCCAATTGACCTGAGCCCAGCCTAACCTCCGCCCCGCTCGGGAGACGGAGGTCAGGCATGGCGACGGGAACCAACATCAGGACATACTTCGACGGCGCGTGGCACGAGGGCGACGTTCCCGTCATGCGGGCCGCCGATCACGGCTCCTGGCTGGGAACGACCGTGTTCGATGGCGCCCGCCACGTCGATGGCATGGCGCCCGATCTCATGGCGCATTGCGAAAGGGTCGTCGCCTCGGCGCGCGCGCTGATGCTGCACCCGGCGCAGTCCCCGCAGGACATCTTCGACATCGTGTGGGAGGGGCTTGGCCTTTATCCGCGCGACGCGGCCGTCTACATCCGGCCGATGTTCTGGGGCGTCGACTGCGGCCCCTTGGGCATCCTGCCCGGCGAGGGGCCGGCGGGCTTCTGCGTCTGCCTCGAGGAGGTGCCGATGGCCCCGCCCGAGGCAGCCGTCCGGCTGACCACGACGCAGTTCCGCCGCCCGGTTCTGGCCGACAACGTTTGCAATGCCAAGGCGGGCTGCCTCTATCCCAACAACGCTCGGATGCTGGCCGAAGCGCGATCCAAGGGATTCGACAACGCGCTGGTGGCTGACGCGCTCGGCAACGTGGCCGAGACGGCTTCGGCCAACATCTTCATGGTCCGCGACGGCGTCGTGTTCACGCCGATCCCGAACGGCACGTTCCTGGCCGGGATCACCCGCAACCGACATATCGCGAACCTGCGCGCCGACGGGGTGGAGGTGGTCGAGAAGGTGCTGAGCTTCGACGATTTCCGCCACGCCGACGAGGCCTTCATGACCGGCAACCTTAACAAGGTGACACCGGTGGCGGAATTCGACGGCACCGTCTACCAGCCCGGCCCGATGGCCCGGCGCGCGCGCGAGCTTTACTGGGACTGGGCCGGAAGCGACCGGACGGCGCGCGGCACCGCCTGAGCGCCCCGCACCGTCGTGCAGGACTGAACCGACCTTCAAGATTGCACCGGCCGCCCGCGTGGCGCAGACTTCCACCCCGGAAGGGAGCCCTTGATGCGCAAATTCCTCGTGGTCCTAGACGATACCCGCGAATGCCTCAACGCGATGCGCTTCGCCGCCATGCGCGCGGCAAGCACGGGCGGAGGGGTCGAGATCATCGCCATCATTCCCCCCGACGAGTTCAACCACTGGATCGGCGTGGGCGAGGTCATGCGCGCCGAGGCGCGAGAACGCATCGAGGCGCATTTCAACGTCTTCGCCAAATGGATGCGCGACCGGCAGCACGTCGACCCCACGCTCGTCATCCGCGAGGGCGAGCCGCTGGACGAGCTTCTGGAGCATGTGCGGGCGACGCCCGAGATCGGGGTGCTCGTGCTCGGCGCGGGTTCGGGCAAGGGCGGGCCCGGGCCGCTGGTCACGGCGCTGACGAAGCAGGCGGGATCGCTGCCGGTGCCGATCACGATCGTTCCCGGAGAGCTCTCGAAGGAGCAGCTGGAGCAGATCACCTGATCGGGGGTGTAATTTAGAACGGTTCCAAATCTTGACTTCGGCGGGTCCGGCCCGCATATCTCGGACAACCCCCGGAGGATCCGACCGATGTTCATCCAGACCGAATCCACGCCGAACCCGGCGACGCTGAAATTCCTGCCCGGCCAGTCCGTCCTCGAGATGGGAACGGCGGATTTCCCCACGTCCGAGGCGGCGCAGAAATCTCCGCTCGCGCGGCGCATCTTCGACGTCGACAACGTGACCGGCGTCTTCTTCGGCACCGACTTCGTGACCGTCACCAAGGCCGAGAGCGCGGAGTGGGACCATCTCAAGCCCGCCATCCTCGGCGCGATCATGGAGCACTTCCAGTCCGGCGCCCCGGTGATGGAGGGTGACGCCGACACCTCGGGCGGCCACGCCGCGCACGAGGGCGAAGACGCGGAGATCGTGGGCCAGATCAAGACCCTGCTCGACACCCGCGTGCGCCCCGCCGTCGCGCAAGATGGCGGCGACATCACCTTCCACGGCTTCGATCGCGGCGTCGTCTACCTGCACATGCAGGGCGCCTGCGCCGGCTGCCCCTCGTCCACGCTGACCCTGAAAATGGGGATCGAGAACCTCCTGCGGCACTACATACCCGAGGTGGTGGAGGTGCGCCCTGTCAACGTCTGATCCCCTGATCCTGGGGTTCGACACGTCGGCCGCGCATTGCGCGGCCGCTGTCGTTTCGGGCGGCCGCGTGCTGGCCCATCTGCACGAGGACATGACGAGGGGCCAGGCCGAGCGTCTGTTTCCCCTGATCGCCGAGGTCATGAAGGAGGCCGGCGCGGCGCTCGCGGACCTCGACGCCCTGGCCGTGGGCACGGGGCCGGGCAACTTCACCGGCCTCAGGATCGCCGTCTCCGCCGCACGGGGGCTCGCGCTTTCGCTGGAGCGCCCGGCGATCGGCATTCCCAGCCACGAGGCCCTCGCCGAGGGCCTGCCCCGCCCGCTCCTCGTGTCGATCGACGCGCGCCGCGAGCGGCTTTACCTGCAGCTCTTCGGGCGCGAGGCCCGCGGCCCAGAGATCGCCGCACTCGACGACGTGGGCAACGGATGGGACGCGCCCGGCCTGCACGTCACGGGACATGCGGCCGCCGACATCGCCGCGCGCACAGGGGCCGTCGCGATCGAGGCGCCCGCGCCCGCGCCGTCGGTCGCGCTCGCGGCCCTCAGGCGCCTCGCGGCGGCGCCCGCGGCCACGGACTGGCCGCGGCCCGCGCCGCTCTACCTGCGACCCGCGGACGCGGCGCCCTCCTCCGAGGCGGCGCCGATCCTTCTGCCATGACGCCGCGGCGCATGGCCGCGATCCACGAGGCCGCCTTCGCGGGCGGCGAGACGTGGGACGAGACCTCGATCCGCGCCCTGCTCGACCGGCCCCGGACCCTGAGCGTGACGCACCCGCCCGACGCCTTCGCGCTGGTGCAGGCGCTACCGCCCGAGGCGGAGCTTCTGACGATCGCCGTCGACCCACGGGCGCAGGGGCGCGGGGTCGGACGCGATCTTCTGCGCGCGGTGTTCGCGGCCGCCGCGGCGGCGGGCTGCGAGACGCTTCACCTCGAGGTCGCGGCCGACAACGCCGCGGCCCGCGCGCTCTATGCCGCGGCGGGCCTTGCCGAGACCGGGCGCAGGCCGCGCTACTACCGCCGCCCGGACGGCACCCGCGCCGATGCCGTCGCCATGGCCGTTTCGCTGCCTGCCCAGCATTCGGGCACGGATCGCGGAAGCTGACCCGAGGGCAATGCGCCGCCCCCCTGCGCGACCTAGAATCCGGTTGACCGCCCCCACGACCTTGGCCCTTAATCGCCGCCGGGGATCGCATCAGATCTTTTTTGAGCGAGGGCACGCGGCCTGCCAATCGGCCCGGCCCCACCAACCGGGAGAAACACATGAACCTCACCAAGAAACTCGGCAGCGCCGCCATCGCGCTGGCGCTTACCGCCACGGGCGCGATGGCCGATCCGGCCATCATCTTCGACCTCGGCGGCAAATTCGACCGCTCGTTCAACGAAGCGGCCTTCACGGGCGCCGAGCGT
Source organism: Roseicyclus salinarum (assembly GCF_029624655.1). Classification (GTDB taxonomy): domain Bacteria; phylum Pseudomonadota; class Alphaproteobacteria; order Rhodobacterales; family Rhodobacteraceae; genus Roseibacterium; species Roseibacterium salinarum. The sequence continues at coordinate 118,354 of NZ_JARRSA010000002.1, read as the reverse complement.
TGGGCGGAAGAGACCGGCGGCAGCTACCGCGAGATCGAGCTTCAGTCCGACGCCCAGCGCGAGCAGGCCATGCGCCGCCTCGCCGAGGCGGGCTCGAACCCGATCGTCATGGCCGGCTTCAGCCAGGCCACCGCACTTTCCGAGGTGGCTCCCGACTATCCGGACACGACCTTCGTGATCATCGACGGCGTGGTCGACGCGCCGAACGTCCGCTCGGTCATCTTCTCCGAGCACGAGGGGTCCTACCTCGTCGGGATGCTGGCCGCGATGGCCTCCGAGACCGGCACCGTCGGCTTCGTGGGCGGCATGGACATCCCGCTGATCTCGCGCTTCGCCTGCGGCTATGCCCAGGGCGTCGTCGCCGTGAACCCCGATGCGACCGTGATCGCCAACATGACCGGGACGACTCCGGCCGCATGGAACGACCCGGTGCGCGGCGGCGAGCTGACCCGTGGCCAGATCAGCCAGGGCGCCGACGTGGTCTACGCGGCCGCCGGCGGCACGGGCCTCGGCGTCCTGCAGGTCGCGGCGGACGAGGGCATCTATTCGATCGGCGTGGACAGCAACCAGAACTACCTGCACCCGGGTTCGGTCCTGACCTCGATGCTCAAGCGCGTCGACGTCGCCGTCTACGACGCCTTCACGCAGGGCAGCGACGTGGAGACCGGCATCCACGTCTTCGGCCTCGCCGAGGAAGGTGTGGGCTACTCGGTCGACGAGTTCAACGCCGAGCTGATCAGCGAAGAGATGATGGCCGCCGTGGACGCAGCGCGCGAGCAGATCATCGCGGGCGAGATCATGGTGCACAACTACACCGAGGATGGCTCCTGCCCCGTGCAGATGCAGTGAGCCTCTGATACCAAGACCAGGCCACGGGCCGCGGTGCGAGAGCTGCCGCGGCCCGTTCCGTCTCAGACCCATCCGGGGGTTTCCGACATGACAGACGCGCCAGCCATCGAACTGAGGGGCATCTCCAAGGCCTTTGGCCCCGTGCAGGCCAACAAGGACATCTCCATGTCCGTGAAGCGCGGCACGATCCACGGCATCGTGGGCGAGAACGGCGCCGGCAAGTCGACGCTGATGTCGATCCTCTACGGCTTCTACAAGGCCGACCGGGGCGAGATCGTGATCAACGGCAAGCCCACCCCGATCCCCGACAGCCAGGCCGCGATCCGCGCCGGCATCGGCATGGTCCACCAGCACTTCAAGCTGGTCGAGAACTTCACGGTGGTCGAGAACGTGATCCTCGGCGCCGAGGACGGCGCGATGCTGAACCCCTCGATCGCCAAAGCGCGCAAGACCCTCACGGAGCTTTCGGAGGAATACGGCCTCAAGGTCGATCCCGACGCCGTGATCGAGGATCTGTCCGTCGGCCACCAGCAGCGCGTCGAGATCCTCAAGCAGCTCTACCGGCACGCCGACATCCTGATCCTCGACGAGCCCACGGGCGTCCTGACGCCCGCCGAGGCCGACCAGCTGTTCCGCATCCTCGAGCGGCTTCGCGACGAGGGCAAGACGATCATCCTGATCACCCACAAGCTGCGCGAGATCATGGAGATCACCGACACGGTCAGCGTGATGCGCCGCGGCGAGATGACGAACACCGTCAGGACGGCCGACACCTCGCCGGCCGAACTGGCCGAGATGATGGTGGGCCGGAAGGTCCTTCTGCAGGTGGACAAGGCCCCCGCGCGACCCGGACCCGTGGTCCTGGACGTCGAGAACCTGCGCGTCATGCGCCACGGCGTGGAGCGACTGAAGGGCGTGTCCCTGCAGGTCCGGGCCGGCGAGATCCTCGGCATCGCGGGCGTTGCCGGCAATGGCCAGACCGAGCTGCTGGAAGTGCTGGGCGGCATGATCCCGGCGCAGGGCGGCACGGTGACCCTGCACGGAGAGCCGATAGACATCTCCGGCAAGCACTCCAACGGTCAGACCAGGCGCGCGCGCGGCATCGGCCACGTTCCCGAGGACCGGCAGGACGAGGGCCTGATCATGCCCTTCGAGGCGTGGGAGAACGTGGCCTTCGGCTACCACAAGGACGCGAAATACAATCACGGCCTCCTGATGGACAACGGCGCGATCAAGGACGACTGCGCGGACAAGATGGCGCGCTACGACGTGCGCCCGCCCAACCCGCGCCTGCCCGCCCGGAACTTCTCGGGCGGGAACCAGCAGAAGATCGTCGTCGCCCGCGAGATGGACCGGGCCCCCGACCTCCTTCTGGTGGGCCAGCCGACGCGCGGCGTGGACATCGGCGCGATCGAGTTCATCCACAAGGAGATCCTGCGCCTGCGCGACGAGGGCAAGGCGATCCTGCTGGTCAGCGTGGAGCTTGACGAGATCATGGGGCTGAGCGACCGCATCGCGGTCATGTTCGACGGGCACATCATGGGCGAGCGGCTTCCCGGGGAAACCGACGAGAACGAGCTTGGCCTCCTGATGGCCGGCGTGACCGAGGGGGCGGCGTAGATCATGGACAAGATGCCGAAATGGGCCGACGTGGTCCTGATCCCGCTGATCAGCGTGCTTCTGGCACTGATCGTGTCCGGTCTTGTCGTCGCGTTGATCGGTGAAAGCCCGGTGCGTGCGATGGAGATCATGGTGCGCGGCGCCTTCGGGTCGGCCTATGGCTGGGGCTACACGCTCTACTACGCGACCAACTTCATCTTCACCGGCCTCGCGGTCGCGGTGGCGTTCCACGCGCGCCTCTTCAACATCGGCGGCGAGGGGCAGGCGGCGGTCGGCGGCCTGGGCGTGGCGGTGATCCTGCTGGGCATCGCGTGGCCGCACTGGACCGTGGCGCTTCTGGCCGCGATGGTCTTCTCGGCGCTGTTCGGCGCGGCCTGGGCGGCGATCCCTGCCTACCTCCAGGCCAGGCGCGGCAGCCACATCGTGATCACCACGATCATGTTCAACTACATCGCCGCCGCGCTTCTCGTCTACCTGCTGGTCAACGTGTTCCGCGTCGAGGGCTCGATGGCGCCCGAAAGCGCGACCTTCGCCGAGGCCGTTCACCTGCCCTCGGCCTCGGACTTCGCGGCCTTCCTCGGCTTCCGCGGATCGACGCCGCTCAACTTCGCCTTCTTCGTGGCGCTCGTCGCCTGCGTCTTCGTGTGGCTGCTGATCTGGCGCACCCGCCTCGGCTACGAGATCCGTGCCTTCGGCCATTCGCAGTCGGCCGCCGTCTACGCCGGGATCAATCCCGTCAAGATCACCATGATCACCATGCTGATCTCGGGCGGGCTGGCCGGGATGATGGCCGTCAACGTGGTCATGGGCGAGGCCGAGCGGCTGGTGCTGGACTTCGTGGAGGGCGCGGGCTTCGTCGGCATCGCCGTGGCGCTGATGGGACGCTCGCACCCGGTGGGCGTCGTGCTGGCGGCGCTTCTGTTCGGGGCGCTCTACCAGGGCGGCGCGGAGCTTCAATTCGAGATGCCCGCGATCAGCCGTGAGATGATCGTGGTGATCCAGGCCCTCGTGATCCTGTTCACCGGCGCGCTCGACAACATGGTGCGGATGCCGATGGAACGCCTGTTCCTGTCGCTGCGCCGCCGGTCGGACCCGGCGATGGCCGCCGCCCCCGCGGCACCGAACCCAAGGCCGGCCCCCGCGCAGCATCGCGCCGGCGGCCCCGGCAAGCCGGAGTGAGACCATGGATTTCCTGACCATCCTCCAGATCCTCGACTCCACGGTGCGGCTGGCCACGCCGCTTCTCCTGGCCTGCCTCGCCGGGCTCTATTCCGAGCGCGCGGGCATCTTCGACATCGGGCTCGAGGGCAAGATGCTGGCCGCCGCCTTCTTCTCGGCGGCCATCGCCTACACCTCGGGCTCCGTGTGGATCGGCCTCCTCGCCGGCATCGCGGCCTCCATGGCGCTTTCGGGCCTGCACGGGCTTGCCTCGATCACGTTCCGGGGAAACCAGCTGATCTCGGGGGTTGCGATCAACTTCCTCGCGGCCGGCATGACCGTTGTGATCGCGCAGACGTGGTTCTCGCAAGGGGGGCGCACGCCCGCGCTGTCGGGCGGCGCGCGGTTCGAGAACATCGTCCTTCCGGGCGCGGAATCGACCATTCGCGGCATCCAGGCGCAGGGGCCTCTGGGGCAGGTCTATTCCGAGCTGATCTCGGGCCACTCGATCCTCGTCTACCTCGCGCTTCTGATCGTGCCGCTGACGTGGTGGGTGCTGTTCCGCACGCGCTTCGGCCTCCGGCTGAGGGCGGTGGGCGAGAACCCCGCGGCGGTCGATACGGCGGGCATCTCGGTCGTGGGCCTGCGCTACGCCGCGGTGATGATCTGCGGCGTGCTGACTGGACTGGCCGGCGCATACCTCGCCACCGCGCTCTCGGCGGGTTTCGTGAAGGACATGAGCGCGGGACGCGGCTTCATCGCGCTGGCCGCGCTGATCTTCGCCAAGTGGCGGCCCTGGTACGCGCTGTACGCCTGCCTTCTCTTCGGGCTGCTCGACGCGGTCGGCAACCGCTACCAGAACATCCAGGTCGCGGAATTCGTCATCCCGGTGCAGTTCATGCAGGCCCTGCCCTACATCCTGACCGTCATCATCCTTGCGGGCTTCGTCGGACGCGCGATCCCGCCGCGCGCAGGAGGAGAGGCCTATGTCAAGGAACGCTGAGGATCTCGCGGAACTGATCCGCTCGCGCGCGGGGGCTGCGGCGCCGAAGGTCGCGCTGGTGCTTGGATCCGGGCTTGGACATCTCGCCGAGGCAGTGGACGGCACGGCCATCGACTACGCGGATCTGCCGGGCTTCCCCCATGCCGGCGTGTCGGGCCACAACCCGAAGCTCGTGATCGGCGACCTCGAGGGGGCGCGCGTCGCCGTCCTTGGAGGCCGCGCGCACTATTACGAAAGCGGGCGCGCGGACGCCATGCGCCTGCCGCTGGAGGTGATGAAGGCGCTGGGGGCCGAGACGCTGATCCTGACCAACGCGGCGGGGTCGATGCACCCGGACATCGATCCCGGCGACCTGATGCTTCTGTCGGACCACATCAACTTCTCGGGGCTGAACCCCCTGATCGGCGAGGCGACGGACGCGCGCTTCGTCCCGATGACCGAGGCCTACGACGCCGCGCTCCGCGCCGGCCTGAAGGCCGCGGCGCAGGCCGAGGACGTGGCCCTCCCCGAGGGTGTCTACGCGTGGTATCCCGGCCCCTCCTTCGAGACCCCGGCCGAGATCCGCGCGATCCGGACGCTGGGCGCGGACGCGGTCGGCATGTCGACCGTGCCCGAGGTCATCCTCGCCCGTTTCCTGGGGCTGCGCGTCGGCGCGATCTCGACGATCACGAACAAGGCCGCGGGACTTTCGGACGAACAGATCAGCCACGAGCACACCAAGGCCATGGCGCCCCGCGGCGCGGCCAAGCTGGAGCGGGTCCTGCGACGCTTCCTCGCCACGTCCTGACCCGATCGGGTTCGCCGCGGGTCTGGACTATGCGAGTGGTGGAGTGTCATCTGTAGGCGCAGCCCCACAAGGGGACACGCGGGGACGCCCATGCAGATCTACCTTCCCATCGCCGAAGTCAGCGTGAACGCGTTTCTGCTGCTGGGGCTGGGCGGGCTTGTGGGGATCCTTTCGGGGATGTTCGGGGTCGGCGGCGGTTTCCTGATGACGCCGCTCCTGTTCTTCATCGGCATTCCGCCCGCCGTCGCCGTCGCGACGCAGGCCAACCAGATCGTGGCCTCGTCGATCTCGGGCGTGCTGGCGCATTTCCGGCGGAAGACCGTCGATCTGAAGATGGGAACGGTCCTTCTGGCGGGCGGCCTCGTGGGGGCGGCGGTCGGGGTGCAGGTGTTCTCGGCCCTCAGCAGGATCGGGCAGATCGACCTCGTGGTGCAGCTTTGCTACGTCGTCTTCCTGGGGGTCATCGGGGCGCTGATGCTGGTGGAGAGCCTGCGCGCCCTGCGGCGGTCGCGCGCCAGCGGCGGCGCGCCCGCCCCGGTGCGCAAGCATCGCGGCTGGATCCATGCGCTGCCCTTCAAGATGCGGTTCCGCACCTCGGGCCTCTACATCTCGGTGATCCCGCCGCTTCTGGTCGGGCTCCTGGTGGGGGTGCTGGCGGCGATCATGGGCGTGGGCGGCGGCTTCATCATGGTGCCCGCCATGATCTACCTGCTCGGGATGCCCACCAAGGTCGTGATCGGCACGTCGCTGTTCCAGATCATCTTCGTGACCGGCTTCGCGACCATCATGCACGCCACGACGAACTACTCGGTCGACATGATCCTCGCCATCCTGCTGATCGTGGGGGGCGTCGTCGGCGCGCAGATCGGCACGAGGATCGGCGTCTATCTCAAGGCCGAGCAGCTTCGCGTCCTGCTCGCCATGATGGTCCTGATCGTGTGCGGCAAGATCGCCTACGATCTCCTGGCCACGCCAGCCGAGTTCTACTCGCTCAGCACGTCGGGAGCGGGCTCTTGATCCGCCTCGTCCTGCTGTGCGCCGCGCTTGCGGGGGTCGCCACCGCGGGGCGCGCCGAAAGCGTGGTCGCCGGGCTGAGCCGCGAGGCGATCTCGATCACGACGAATTTCGCGGGCTCCGAGATCCTGATCTTCGGCGCCGTGCGGCGCGACGCACCGCCGCCGGAAGGGTCGGACCTGGAGGTGATCGTGACCGTGGAGGGGCCGCACCTTCCCGTCATCGTGCGCCGGAAGGAGCGCCGCTTCGGCATCTGGGTCAACACCTCGGCGATCGAGGTGGACGCAGCACCCACCTACTACGCAGTGGCGACGACGGGCGACGTGGACCGGGTGCTTACGGCGACCGAGGACCTGCGCCAGCGCGTGACGATCCCGATGGCGATCCGCGCGGTGGGAACCGGTGTCGACGACCAGGACGCCTACATCTCGGCGCTGGTGCGAATCCGCGAGGCGGAGGGGCTCTACCAGCTGAACGAAGGGGCGGTGACGCTTCGCGACCAGACGCTGTTCGACACCTCGATCCGGCTGCCCGCCAACCTCGTGGAGGGCAACTACCGGACGCGGATCTTCCTGCTGCGCGAAGGCCGGGTGATCGACGCGTTCACCCAGGACATCGACGTGCGCAAGGTCGGGCTGGAACGGTGGATCTACAACCTCGCCCATGACCGGCCGCTGGTCTACGGCATCCTTTCGCTGGCCATCGCGCTCGCCGCGGGATGGCTGGCTTCGGCGGTGTTCCGCTACCTGCGCTCGTGAGCCGGGGAGGCGGCGGCGATGCGGGCATCGAGCCCGCCCCGCCGCCGGACCGCTGCGCGGCCGCGTATTTCGGGAAAGATGAAGCTGCGCGCGTTCAGCCCCTGCCGACGTAGGGCATCTTCGTGGCCATGATGGTCTGGAACAGCACGTTGGCCGACAGCGGCAGGCCGGCCATGGCGTGAACGGCGTCCGCGACATGGGCCACGTCCATGACCGGCGGCGGGTCGAGGCCTTCGGCGCGGGCGCGCTCGGCGATGCCGCGCAGGATTTCCGTCTCGGCGTTGCCGATGTCGATCTGGCCGCAGGCGATGTCGAAGGGCCGCCCGTCGAGCGCGATCTGGCGGGTAAGGCCCGTGACGCCGTGCTTGGTCGCGGTGTAGGGCGCGGCGCCCTCGCGCGGGACATGGGCCGAGATCGAGCCGTTGTTGATGATCCGCCCGCCGCCCGGGGTCTGGCGGCGCATGATCCGGAAGGCCATGCGGGCGCAGAGAAACATGCCGGTCAGGTTGACCTCCACCGCGCGGCGCCAGTCCGCGACCGGGATCTCGTCGATGGGCGCGGCGGGGGTGAAGATGCCGGCGTTGTTGAACAGGACGTCGAGGCGTCCGGCGCGTTCCGCGAAATCGTGGAAGGCGGCCTGGACCGCGTCCTCGTCGGTGACGTCGAGGGGAAGCGGCACGGCGCGGGCGCCGTAGGCGAGGGCGGTGGCGTCGAGGAGCTCGGCCCGGCGCGCGACGAGGCCGACCGTCCATCCCGCCTGCAGCATCCGCTCGGCGACGGCGCGGCCGATGCCCGCGCTCGCGCCCGTCACGATCATCGTCTTCACGTCGGCGTCTCCTCCGCCTCGAGCTCCAGTGGCGCGGCCTGCGCCGTGAGGTCCCCGATGCCGAGGGCCGCGCGGGGTTTCGACAGCATGTAGCGCGTGACCCAGATCAGGCGTTCCTCGGCGCGGGTGATGGCGACGTAGGCGAGGCGCTTCCACATCGCCTGCCCGGCCTCGATCCGGCCCGAGCGCGCCGCGGCGTAGAGATCGGGCGCGAAAACCTGGACGGCGGGCCATTGCGAGCCCTGCGCCTTGTGGATGGTCACCGCCGCGCCATGCAGGAAGGCCGCGCCCATCTTCGCGGCGTAGGGCAGGAAGGGCTCTTCCTCGCCCGGCTTCTCAATCTTGACGATGGAGGCGGCCGAGAGCCGGGGGCTTTCGGCGCCGACGACGTGAAGGCGGGAGAACCCGTCCCGGTTGCCGGGGCCGAGATAGATCACGGGCGCGCCCTTGATGAGGCCGCGCGCCTCAAGGTCGATGCGGCGCTTGCGGTGCTTCAGCGGAAGCTCGATGCCGTCGCAGAGCAGCGGCTCGCCGGGGATCAGCGCGTCCTCGGGCGCGCCGTGGGCCGCGCGGAAGGCCTGGATCAGGCGGATGCGGGTGGCGTTGCGCCAGACGAGAACGGGGCTGCGGGCCATCATGTCGCTGTCGACGCGCGGCGCGATCTCGATGCGGGGGTCGCGCGCGGCGGCGTCCTCGATCATCCGCTCGAACCGCTCGAAGGTGAGGTCCGGGTCGCCCAGCGCATGGGCGAGGTCGAGGATCGGGTTGTCGGCCTCCTGGCGGTGGATGCGGTTCAGCTCGAGCCGCTGCTCGGGCTTGAAGCGGTCGAAGACCATCTCGCCCGACTGTCCCACGGGGGCGAGCTGCGCGGGATCGCCGAACAGGACGAGCGCCGGGAAGATCTCGGTCAGGTCCTGGTATTGCCGCTCGTCGAGCATCGAGCTTTCGTCGACCAGGCCGATGTCGAGCGGGGCGTCGCGGCGCTTCCAGCCGGTGATGAAGTCCGAGCCGCGCAGGCCCGCCGAGGCGAGCGCGGCGGGAACGGACCTGTGCACCTCGTAGACGGCGCGCGCGCGGTCGAGCGCCTCGTCGGTCAGCGCCTCGATGTCGGGCCGCTCGCCCTGGCCCGCGAGCCATTCGGCGACCTTCTCGAATTCCGGGTCGTAGACCGGCGTATAGAGGATGCGGTGGATCGTGGTGGCGGGCACGCCCCTTGCGCGCAGGACGCTCGCGGCCTTGTTCGTGGGCGCGAGGATCGCGACGCTGCGCCTGTCCTTGCGCCTGCGCCCCTCCCAGTCGCCCGACACGATCTCGACGCCAGCCTCTTCCAGCGCGCGGACCAGTTCGGCCAGCAGGAGCGTCTTTCCCGATCCGGCCTTTCCGATCACCGCGAGGACCTTGCTTTCGCCCTCGGTCATCGGCGTGAGCGTCGCGCCGTCGATGTCCACGCCGACGCCGCGCAGCGCCTCGGCGATGCGGTCGTGGGCCTCGGCCTGTTCCTCGGAGAAGGCGACGGAATGCGCTGTCATGGGCGCGAACCTAGCGATCCTTGCGGCGGGGGGCGAGGGCTACTTGACGTTCAGCTCGCGCGGCAGCGTCGACAGGCACTCGTGGCCCTGCTCGGTGATCAGGATCGGTTCGGTGATCTCGATGCCGCCGTCGTCGAGCCAGAGCGCGGGCATGAAGTGGAAGGTCATGCCCGGCTTCAGGACCGTCCTGTCGCCGGCGCGCAGGCTCATCGTGCGCTCGCCCCAGTCGGGCGGATAGCTGAGGCCGATGGCGTAGCCGCAGCGGCCTTCCTTGCTGAAGCCGAGCCGCTTCAGCGTCGCGTTGAAGGCATTGGCGACGTCCTCGCAGGTCCGCCCCGGCATGGCCTGTTCGAGCGCGACGTCGGTGGCCTCGAGGACCGCCTTCTCGGCTTCGCGGAACTTCTCGGGGACATGGCCGAGGAACAGCGTGCGGGACTGCGGGCAATGGTAGCGGCGGTAGCAGCCCGCGATCTCGAAGAACGTGGACTCGCCGGCGCGCATCGGCTTGTCGTCCCATGTCAGGTGCGGCGCGGTCGCGTCGAGGCCCGAGGGCGCCATGGGCACGATGGCGGGGTAGTCGCCCCAATGCCCCTCGGCCCCCTCGATGCCCGCCTTGTAGACCTCGGCCACGAGCTTGTTCTTGGGCAGGCCGGGCTCGGCGATCTGGAGGATCGTCTGGTGCATGTGCTCGACGATGCGGGCGGCACGGCGCATGTATTCGATCTCGGCGGGGGACTTGACGGCGCGCTGCCAGTTCACGAGCGCCGTGGCGTCGGTCAGCTCGGCCTCGGGCAGGCCCGCCTGAAGCGCGCGGTGGGCGGCGGCGGAATAGTAGTAGTTGTCGAGCTCCACACCGATCCGCGCCTTCGCGCCGCCACGCTGGCGGATCAGCTCGGCCAGCGTCTCGCAGGGGTGTTTCTCGGGGTTCTGGACGTAGCTGTCGTCATAGCCGACCACGGCGTCGTCGCTCATCCAGACCGTCCTGAGCGCGCCGCGCGCGTCGATGCCACGGCCCCACCATAGCGGCTCGCCCTCGTGGCCCAGAAGCACGGCCTGATGGACGTAGAACGACCAGCCGTCGTAGCCCGACAGCCACGCCATGTTCGAGGGGTCGCTGACGATGAGCCAGTCGAGGCCGCGCTGCGCCATCTCGGCCCGCGTCTCGTCGACGCGCCATTCGTATTCGCGTGTGGGGAAATTCTCGATTCGCGAAACCATGGATGCGCCTTCTATCCTTCCGTGCTCTCTCAACTTGCCGCGGCGCGGCGTCGCCCGCAGGTCCGAAGGCGTCGTGCACGGGCCTGAAAGCGGCGCGCGGCCCCTGCCATTCGGCGGTCGCTCCTGATAGCCTCGGCGACAAACGAGACAAGGAGACGGCCATGCTCACGAACGACCAGCTTGCGAAATGGGACCGCGAGAGCTTCCTGCATCCCTCGACGCATCTCGCGCAGCACGCGCGCGGCGAGGCGCCGGGCCGCATCATCAAGACCGCGGAGGGCTGCTTCGTCACCGACCGGGACGGCAACCGCCTGCTCGACGCCTTTGCCGGGCTCTATTGCGTGAACATCGGCTACGGCCGGCAGGAAGTGGCCGAGGCCATCGCCGAGCAGGCGCGCGAACTGGCCTATTACCACGCCTATGTCGGCCACGGCACGGAGGCCTCGATCACGCTCGCCCACATGGTGATGGAGCGCGCGCCCGATCACATGTCGAAGGTCTATTTCGGCCTCGGCGGGTCGGACGCGAACGAGACCAACATCAAGCTCGTCTGGTACTACAACAACGTCCGGGGCCTGCCGCAGAAGAAGAAGATCATCTCGCGCTGGCGCGGCTACCACGGCTCGGGCCTGATGTCGGGCTCGCTGACGGGACTGGAGCTGTTCCACAGGAAGTTCGACCTGCCGCTCGACAAGGTCCTGCACACGACCTCGCCCTACTACTTCCGCCGCGACGACCTTTCGCTGAGCGAGGAGCAGTTCACGGCGAAATGCGCCGCCGATCTCGAGGCGCTCATCGAGGCCGAGGGCGCGGACACCATCGCGGCCTTCATCGCCGAGCCGATGCTGGGCACGGGCGGCATCGTGCCGCCGCCGGCGGGCTACTGGGCGGCGATCGAGCCGATCCTCAGGAAACACGACATCCTGCTCATCGCCGACGAGGTGGTGACGGGCTTCGGCCGCCTCGGCTCGATGTTCGGCTCGCCGCATTACGGGATCACCCCCGACATCATGACCATCGCCAAGGGCCTGACCTCGGCCTACGCGCCGCTGTCGGGCACCATCGTGTCCGAGGGCGTGTGGAAGGTGCTGGAACAGGGCACGGACGAGTTCGGCCCGCTGGGGCACGGCTGGACCTACTCGGCGCATCCCATCGGGGCGGCGGCGGGGGTCGCGAACCTGAAGCTTCTCGACAGCCTGAACCTCGTCGCCAACGCGGGCGAGGTCGGCCCCTACCTCACCCGCTCGATGGCCGAGGCGCTCGGCGATCATCCCCATGTCGGCGAAGTGCGCGGCGAGGGCATGCTGACGGCGGTGGAGCTGGTGCGCGACCGCGACAGCCGCACCTACTTCGAAGCGGCAGACAAGGTGACGCCGCGCGTCGTGCAGGCCATGGGCAAGCGCGGCGTGATCGCGCGCGCGATGCCGCAGGGCGACATCATCGGCTACGCCCCGCCCCTCTGCCTCAGCCGGGAGGAGGCCGATACCGTCGTCTCCGTCACGGCCGATGCGATCCGCGAGGTCCTGGCCTGAGCGGACGCGTGTCCGGGACGTCCCCGAGCCTGCGCGGTCGCTGACCGGATGGTCCACCGGTTCGCGACACACCTCGTGCCGCCCTCGCCGGAGAAGGAGTGCCGGATCGGGGCCCGCCGCCAGAGCCGCTAGGCGGCCGGTTTCCCCGGCCGCCCGAACACCTCAGACGTTGAGATGCCCGCGCATCGCCGCGACGGCCTCGGGCCCGATCCCGTGGCCCGCGCCCGGCGTCACCGTCAGGCGCGCCCGCGCGCCCAGCCGCGCGAAGACCGCCTCGCTGTCCTCGGCGCGCTTCAGCGGGATATGCGGATCGCGTTCGTGGACCGTGATCTCCACCGGCGTTCCGTCGAGCCTGGTGGCGTAGTCGAACGCCTTCGGCCCGAACCCGTAAAGCGCCTCCTGCGGGCCGCCGTCCGCGTCGCCAGTCCCGACCAGCCCCGCCGACAGACCGAACACGGCCGCGAGCCCGCCACGCCGCGCCGCGTATTCCAGCGCGAGGCACCCGCCCTGGCTGAACCCGGCCAGCGCGATGCCGTCGGAGGGCACCCCCTTGTCCACCAGCATCGCGATGGCCGTGTCGATGGCCGCCATGCCGCGGTCGACGAAGGGCTCCATCTGCGCCGTGGGCGCAAGGAAGGACGTGGGCCACCACGTCATCCCCGGCGCCTGCGGCGCGACGAGGGCAAGGTCCGGCAGGCCCAGCGCATGGCCGAGGTCGAGGATGCCGTCGGCCGTCGCGCCGCGCCCGTGGACGAGCACGAGGCCGGCCCGCGCCCGTGCGGGATCGGCCCCGGCAAGGCTGATCGCGGCGGCCATCACGCCACCTTCAGGGGCGGCAGCACCGCCTCGATGCGGTCGCGGATGCCCTCGTACTTCGCGGGCAGCTTCAGCGCCTCGCCGAGATGCGCCGCGTCTTCGTCCACCGCGAAGCCCGGCGGGTCGGTCGCGATCTCGAACAGGACGCCGCCCGGTTCACGGAAGTAGATCGCATTGAAATACTGGCGGTCGATCACCGGCGTCACGGCCATGCCCGCGCTCGCCAGCGCCTCGCGCCATTCGCCCTGCACCTCGTCGGTCTCGGCGCGGAAGGCGACGTGGTGAATGGTGCCAGCCCCCTGCCTGCCGATCGACGGCGCGTCCGAGCGCATCAGGTCCACGACCGCGCCACGCGCGTCGCCCGGCGCGCGCAGGCGCAGACGCTCCACGCCGCCCGCCGTCTCGTGCCCCGCCTCCTCGTAGCCGAAGACGCCGGTCAGAAGCCGCGCGGTCGGGCCGGGATCGCGTATCCACAGCGTCACCGAATGGAAACCGTCGAGCGGCGCATCGCCGACGCGATCCGTCTCCACGAGGTCCACGGGCGCGCCATCGGGATCGCGCAGGGTCAGGACCCGTGCGCCGAAACGCTCGAAGGGTCCGTCGAAGTCGATGGCGCTCTCGGCCAGCCGGTCCATCCAGCCATCGAAGCCGCCCTTCGTCACCGCGTAGGCGTAGGACTGCGCCATCCCCGGACCCGCGCGGCCCGGACCGGCATCGGCGAAGGGAAAGAACGTCAGGATCGTGCCCGGCGAGCCGGCGTCGTCCCCGTAGTAGAGGTGATAGGTGTCGGGCGCGTCGAAGTTCACCGTCTTCTTCACAAGCCGCTGGCCCAGCGTGCCGGTGAAGAAATCGACGTTGGGCTGCGGCGGGCCGGAGATGGCCGTGACGTGGTGCAGGCCGGGAATCGTGCGGGTCATGTCCCAAGCTCCTTCATGCGGATGGCGCGCACGCGGCGCGTTCGGACCAAGACATCGGCGTTTCGGCCCCCTGCATCAATGCACATCGGCGCAGGGACCCTGTGCCGCAATGCGCGACCGGGGGCGGAAAAGGCACCTTCGCACTGGACCGCGCCGCGCAGGCCGTCCATAATTTTCATGATAATTTCGGGGAGGCAGATGCCCGACGATACCATTGGCAGGCCGTCGCAACGCCGATCCCGGCCCGTCCAGGTGGCCGACCGGATCAAGGAGTGGGTGGTCGAGCGCGACCTTCAAACCGGCGCGCGGCTGCCGAACGAGGCGGCGATGATCGAGCAGTTCGGCGTCTCGAAGGGCACGGTCCGCGAGGCCATGCGAATCCTCGAGGCGCAGGGCCTTGTCGTCACGCGCACCGGACCCGGAGGCGGCAGTTTCGTCGGCGAGGTGACGGCCGAACGGGCGAAGTCGCTTCTGGCCAACTACTTCTACTTCCAGGAACTGTCGATCGCCGACATCTACCAGATGCGCAAGGTGCTGGAGCCCGAGCTTGCCTCCTCGCTCGCCGGGCGGCTCGACGCCGGGAAGCTTGCCGCCCTGAGGGACATCGCCGCGCGCTACGACCATCCCGCGCGCTCGCCCGAGGAAGAACGCGACCAGCACGTCATGTCGCTGCGCTTCCACGAGAGGCTCGCGGAATACGCGGGCAACCCGCTTCTAGGGTTCTGCGTCTCGTTCATGGCGCGCATCCTCGCCGACCTGACCGTCTACCGCCGTCTCTACGAACCCCACAACGAAGAGCTCTGGGCGCGCGGGCGGCAGCACCAGATCGACCTCGTCGCCGCGCTGGAAGCGGGCGACGCCGAGAAGGCCCGCGCGGTCATGCGCTCACACATGGAAAGCGCCGAAAGGATGATGCAGAGACAGGAGGCCCGCGTGATGCGCCGGTTCATGTCGGCGCATTGAGCGGTCAGGGCTCGGGCGCGGCCTCCGGGGCGCGGTGCGGGTCCTCGGCCACGGGCACGACCTTCAGCCAGTCGGAATAGGGCGGCGTCCGGGATGCGCGCAGCAGGTGCGCAAGATCGGCAAGCGGCGTCTCGCTGAGATCGACCCGCAGGTCGAGCGGCGGCACGCTGGGGTGCAGCACCAGAAGCGCCGCGGACCTCAGGCCGCGCATGTCGCCCCCCGCCTTCTCCGCGGCCCGCAGCGCGGCGAGCGCGCGTTCCCCGAGATCGCCCTCGCCCGCGTCCCACGTCGCGCGGAAGGCGGCCAGCACCTCCTTGCCCGACAGCATGTTCCCGGCAACGACGACGCCCGGCCCGATGTCATGGGCGGCGATGGCGACCGAGGCCTCGCCGGTGAAGGCGCCGCCCCCGCCGGAGAGGTCGAGCGCCGACAACTGTCTGTGGCCCCGGCCGGGGTCCGCGCCGGTGACGTCCGCCACTGCCCGCTCCGCCGATTGCCCGTCCGCCATGCGCCGAAGGACCGCCTCGCGCCAGATCGTGGAAGGCGCGGTGCCCTGCGAGGCCACGAGGCCCGCATCCAGCGATCCTCGAATCACCCAGCCTCCGACACAGGGCGCGCCGGTCGCGGCCGCAGCGACCAGAGCGCCCGTTTTTTCATCACGCGCAAGAAGTGAAAAGGTCATGGGGTCTCCGCGCCACAATTTTCTTGAATTTATCATGATCATTCGCAGTAATGCAATTCATCATGATAAATTGCGACAGAGAGGAAACCCCATGAAGCTGCTCTCCCTCACACGGCGCACGATGCTGGCCGCGACGGCGGCGACCGCTTTCGCGCTCGGCGGCTGGACCATCGCGGAGGCGCAGACCCCGCCCGGCGTTCTCGTCGTGGGCCAGATTGCCGAGCCGCAGGCGCTCGATCCGCACGCGGTGACGGCGGTGAACGACTTCCGCATCCTGATGAACCTCTACGACGGGCTGGTGCGCTACGCGCCCGGCACGCTGGAGGTCGAGCCCGCGCTCGCCACGGGCTGGGATGTCTCGGAGGACGGCACCGTCTACACGTTCACGCTCCGCGAGGGCGTGAGCTTCCATGACGGCTCGCCCTTCGACGCCGAGGCCGTGGTCTTCAACTTCGAGCGGATGCTGAACGAGGATCACCCCTACCACGACACCGGGCCGTTCCCTCTGTCGTTCTTCTTCTCGGCCGTCGAGGCCGTCGAGGCCGTGGACGACATGACCGTGCGCTTCACGCTGAACGAGCCCTACGCGCCGTTCCTGTCGAACCTCGCCTATCCCACCGGCCTGATCGTCTCGCCTGCAGCCGTGATGGAGCACGGGGCCGAGTTCGGCCGCAATCCCAGCGGCACGGGCGCCTTCACCTTCGCCGAATGGCGGTCGAACGAGGCCGTGGTGGTCGAGGGCAACCCCGACTACTGGGACGGCGCGCCCGAGCTTCAGGCCGTGATCTTCCGGCCGATCACCGACGCAAACACCCGCACCGCCGAGATGCTTGCGGGCGGGATCGACGTCATGGTCGAGGTGCCGCCCGTCGCGCTCGGCGAGTTCGAGGGCGATGGCTTCACCGTTCACGAACAGGCCGGTCCGCACGTCTGGTTCCTGATCCTGAACGCCCTGGAAGGCCCCTTCGCGGACGTGCGCGTGCGGCAGGCGGCGAATTATGCCGTCAACAAGGAAGCGATCGTGAACGACGTGCTCGAAGGCACGGCCGAGGTCGCCGCAGGCCCGACCCCGCCCGCCTTCGCCTGGGCCTACAACGCGGAGCTGGAGCCCTATCCCTACGACCCCGAGCGCGCCCGCGCCCTTCTGGCCGAGGCCGGCGTCGAGAACCCCGAGATCACCTTCTACGTCACCGAAGGCGGGTCGGGGATGCTCGATCCCGTGGCGATGGGCACGGCGATCCAGGCAGACCTCGAGGCCGTGGGCTTCGACGTCACCATCGAGACCTACGAGTGGAACACGTTCCTCGGGCGCGTGAACCCCGGGCTCGAGGGCGAGGCCGACATGGCCGAGATGGCGTGGATGACGAACGATCCCGACACCCTGCCCTATCTCGCGCTGCGCACGGCCGCATGGCCGGCGGAGGGCGGCTTCAACTCGGGCTACTACTCCAACCCCGAGGTCGACGCGCTGCTCGAGGAGGCCCGCACGGCCACCGACCAGGAGCGCCGCGCCGAGCTCTACCGCGAGATGCAGCGGATCGTGCAGGAGGACGCGCCCTGGGTCTTCGTCGCGAACTGGAAGCAGAACGCCGTGACGAACGACCGGGTCGAGAACTTCACCCTCGAGCCGTCCTTCTTCCTGCTCTTGCATGACGTCGTGAAGAACTGAACACCTTGACCGGGGCGGCGTTCGCGCCGTCCCGGACGACCAGATCCCCGGACATCCGCCGCGGGATCGTCCCGGCGGACCGGACCCGCGCGGAGGGCTCATGACCGGCTACATCCTCAAGCGCCTCGTCTCGGCGGTGCCCGTCCTCGTCGGCATCTCCGTGATCGTGTTCCTGATCATGGCGATGATCCCGGGCGACCCCGCGACCGCGATCCTGGGATCCTACGCGACGCCCGAGAACGTGGCGGCGCTGAACCAGGACCTCGGCCTCGATAAACCGCTCGTGCAGCGATACTTCATCTGGCTCGGCAACATGCTGCAGGGCGATTTCGGACGTTCCTTCGCGCTGAACCGTCCCGTGCTCGACGAGGTGCTGGAGCGGTTCAACGCCACGCTGATCCTCGCCGGCAGCGCCTTCGTGCTGTGCTCGGTGCTCGGGATCGCGGCCGGCGTCGTCTCGGCGGCCAACCAGTACGGCCTTGCCGACAAGGCCATCACCTTCCTCGTGCTGCTCGGCATCTCCATCCCGTCCTTCTTCCTCGGAATGATGATGATCCTGACCTTCGCGGTGAACCTCAGGTGGTTCCCCGTCTCGGGCATGTGGCCGATCTACGGCGACCGGACGCCGTGGGTCCTGCTCGACCATCTCGCCATGCCGGCCACGGCGCTTGCCGTCGTGGCCACGGGCGTCGTGGCGCGGCTGTCGCGGTCGGCCATGCTCGAGGTGCTGCGGCAGGACTTCATCCGCACCGCGCGGGCCAAGGGCGTGCACGAGCGCCGCGTGATCTGGGGCCATGCGCTGCGCGCGGCGATGGTCTCGATCATCCCGGTCCTCGGGATCCAGGCGGGTTTCGTGCTGTCGGGCGCGGTCTATATCGAGATCGTGTTCCAGTGGCCCGGCGTGGGTCGGATGCTGGTCGACGCGATCCTGCGCCGCGACATCCTTCTGGTGCAGGGCGGCGTCGTTTTCGTCGCGGCCTGCTACGTCATGTTCAACATCATCGTGGACGTCGGGCAGAGCCTGCTCGACCCGAGGATCAAGACATGACCGCGTTCCTCAAGCTTCTCGCACGCAACCGCCTGGCGCTCGCCGGGCTGGTCGTGATGACGCTGGTCGTGATCGTGGCGCTGATCACGCCGCTCCTGCCGCTGGCTCCGCCCAACGTCACGAGCACAGCCGACCGCTTCCAGCCGCCGTTCTCCGAGGGCGCCCTACTGGGCACGGACCACCTTGGCCGCGATCTCCTGAGCAGGCTTCTGTGGGGCACGCGCCTCAGTCTTGCCGTGGGTTTCGCCGCCGCCGTGGTCGCCGCGACGCTTGGCGCCGCCATCGGCATCGTCGCGGGCTATTACGGCGGGCGCACCGACAACGTCATCATGCGCGGCGTCGACATGCTGATGGCGTTCCCCTACATCCTGCTCGCGCTCGCCATCGTGGCGGCCCTCGGCCCCGGCCTTCTGAACGCCCTGATCGCGGTGGCCGCCGTCAACATCCCGTTCTTCGCGCGCAACATCCGCGGCATCACGGTCGGCATCGCCAACAAGGAATTCGTGGACGCGGCCCGCCTTGCGGGGCTGTCGGATGCGAAGATCATCGTGACCGAGGTCCTGCCCAACGTCGTGCCGGTCATCGTGATCGCGATGTCGACCACGGTGGGGTGGATGATCCTCGAGACGGCCGGCCTGTCGTTTCTCGGGCTCGGGTCGCAGCCGCCCGTGGCCGATCTGGGCTCCATGCTGGGCGAGGCGCGCTCTGCGCTGATCACCAATCCGCACACGTCGATCGTGCCGGGGCTGATGATCCTCGTCATCGTGATGGCGATCAACCTCCTCGGCGACGGGGTGCGCGACGCGCTCGACCCGCGGCTGAAGTCGGGCGCGCTGTCGCGGCCGATGCCCGCGACGATGGTGCGGCGGACGGGGCCGGTCCCCGACGCGCCCGCGGAAGGGCTTCTGGCGCTGCGCGGCCTCAGGACCCAGTTCCACGTCAAGGACCGCGTCTACAAGGCGGTGGGCGGGGTCGACCTCACGGTGCGGCCAGGCGAATGCGTCGGCCTGATCGGCGAAAGCGGTTCGGGCAAGTCGGTCACGGCGCTGTCGGTCATGGGCCTCGTGGCCTCGCCGCCGGGCATCATCACCGGAGGCGCGGTCTACTACGACGGCAAGGACATCGTCGGCGCGCCCTACGAGACGCTGCGGTCGATGCGCGGCAGGCGCGTCGCCTACATCTTCCAGGATCCGCAGGCCACGCTGCACCCGCTCCACACCGTGGGCGACCAGCTGATCGAGGCCGTCTCGAGCCATCGCCGCATCGGGCGGGCCGAGGGACGCGCGCATGCGATCGACCTGCTCAGGCAGGTGCGCATCCCCAACGCCGAAAGCCGCATCGACACATATCCGCACGAGCTGTCGGGCGGAATGCGCCAGCGGGTTGGCATCGCGATGGCGCTTGCCAACGATCCCGACGTGATCATCGCGGACGAGCCGACGACCGCCCTCGACGTGACCGTGCAGGCGCAGATCCTGACGCTTCTGGACGACCTGCGGCGCGACCGGGGCCTCGCCATCCTGTTCATCACGCACGACTTCGGCGTGGTCGCGCAGCTCTGCGACCGAGTGGCGGTCATGTATGCCGGCCGCATCGTCGAGGAGGGTCCCACCGACACCATCCTCAACGCGCCGGCGCATCCCTACACGTCCAAGCTGATGGCCTGCGTGCCGGAACTCGGCGGCGGGCGGCGGCGGCTCGAGGCCATTCCCGGAATGCCGCCGGCCGTGGACCGGCTGCCGCCGGGCTGCGCCTACGCCGAGCGATGCCACCGCGCGACCGCCCGGTGCCGCGAGGGCGATATCGCGCTCGACGCCCACGGCAGGGACCACAGCGTCCGCTGCATCCACCCGGTCCCCGCCCCGCACGAAGAGGCCGCCGAATGACCGAGGCGCTGAAACTGACGGCCCTGAGCAAGTCCTTCCCCGTGGGCAAGCGCCTGTTCGGCCCGCCACGGGCGCTGGTGCGCGCGGTCCGCCCGCTCGACCTGACCGTCCGCACCGGCGAGACGCTGGGCATCGTGGGCGAATCCGGCTGCGGGAAGTCGACGCTGGCGCGGATGCTGGTGGGCCTGCTGCCGCCGACCTCGGGCCGCATCGAGATCGAGGGCGCGCCGCTCGACACCGCAGATCCTGCCGAGTTCGGCAGGAAGATCCAGTATGTCTTCCAGGACCCGATCTCGTCGCTGAACCCGCGCAAGACAGTGCGCCAGATCATGGAGGCGCCGCTGCGGCACCTCCACGGGATGAAGGCGGCGGCCCGCGCCGAACGCATCAGCGAGATCTTCGCGGCGGTGAACCTGCGCGAGGAGTTCCTCGACCGTTACCCGCACGAGTTCTCGGGCGGTCAGGCCCAGCGCATCGGCATCGCCCGCGCGCTGGCCGCCGACGCGCGGATCCTGATCCTCGACGAACCCGTCTCGGCGCTGGACGTGTCGGTGCAGGCGCAGGTCCTGAACCTGCTCGCCGATCTCAAGGGACGGTTCGGGCTGACCTACCTGTTCATCAGCCACGACCTTGCGGTGGTCGAGGCCGTCAGCGACAGGATCGCGGTTCTCTATTTCGGCGCTCTGGTGGAGGTCGGTCCGGCACGCGAGATCTTCGCCAGGCCGCGCCACCCCTACACGAAACTTCTCGCCGACAGCGCACCGGTCGTGGGACGCGAACTGAAGGCGCCCGAGGGCCGCGAGACCGAGCTTCCCGACCCGCTGAACCCGCCCGAGGGCTGCGCCTTCCGCGCGAGGTGCCCACGCGCCATCGGGCGCTGCGCGGCCGAGACCCCTGCCCTCGCGCCCGTCAGCGACGCGACGCAGGCCGCCTGCTTCAACCCCGAGGGCGGCTGAGGCGACGGCGCGCGCTGCGGCGTCCCGGCCCGGTGCCGCCCGGTGCCGCCGGGTGGCGCGCAAGCCGCCGCCAATTGGGGGTTTGTCTTCCCGGCGGGGCATGTATGATCCGCCCATCACACCCGCCGATCGTCCGTGACAGCCTCCGGGATCGGCCACATGCCCGCACAGCGGCAAGAATACGGCTCCGCGTGGAAGAAGCGGAGCGTCATCGAAGGGAGAACGACAATGAACAGACCCATGCTTCCGGCACTGGCGCGGTCCGGCGTATCGCGGCGCGGCATCCTCAAGGGGGCAGCGGCGATGGGCGCGGCCGGACTGATCCTGCCGGGCGCCAGCGGCGCGGCGCGCGCGCAGACGCGCGGCGGAACCTTCCGCGCCGGCATCGGCCACGGCTCGACCACCGACAGCCTCGATCCCGGCCTCTGGGACAACCTCTACGTCCAGACCTTCGCGGCCGCGCGCCACAACCAGCTGATCGAGGTCGGCGCCGACGGGCAGCTTGTCCCCGAAATGGCCGAAAGCTGGGAAAGCGCGGACGGCGTGACCTGGGTCTTCGCGATCCGGCAGGGCATCACCTTCCATTCCGGCAAGGACATGACCGTTGACGACGTCGTGGCCTCCATCAACCACCACCGCGGCGAGGACTCGACCTCGGCGGTCAAGACGCTGCTCGCCGCGATCACCGACGTGCGCGCCGACGGCCAGAACGTCGTCGTCACGCTCGAGGCCGCCAACGCCGACCTGCCCTACCTGATGACGGACTACCACATCCCGATCATGCCCTCCGTGGACGGCCGCATCGACCCGACCTCGACCGACGGCGTGGGCGGGTATGTCGTCGAAAGCTACGAGCCCGGCGTGCAGGCCAGCCTGACGCGCAACCCCAACTACTGGAAGGACGACCGCGCGTGGTTCGACCGGGTGGAGCTTCTGTCGATCCTCGACCCTGCCGCGCGCCTGAACGCGCTGATCACGGGCGAGGTGCACCTGATCGACCAGGTCGATCCGGCAACGATCGGAATGCTCGAGGGCCGCGGCGTCGCGCGCATCCTGTCGATCCCCGGCAACGCGCATTACGTCTTCCCGATGGACAGCCGCGCGGCGCCCTTCAGCGACAACAACGTGCGGCTGGCGCTGAAATACGCGCTCGACCGGCAGCAGATGGTGGACGTCATCCTCGGCGGCCATGGCGCGGTGTCGAACGACAACCCGATCGGTCCGGCCAACCGCTACTTCCACGCCGAGATGGAGCCGAAGACCTACGATCCCGACCGGGCGCGCTTCTATCTGCGCGAGGCCGGGCTCGACAGCCTCGACGTCACGCTCAAGGCGGCCGATGCGGCCTTCGCGGGCGCGGTCGATGCGGCGGCGATGTTCTCGGAGACGGCGCGCGCGGCGGGCATCAACCTGACCGTGGACCGGGTGCCGAACGACGGATACTGGGACAACGTCTGGATGAAGGAGCCCTTCGTGGCGAGCTACTGGGGCGGACGCGCGGTCGAGGACCACATGTTCACCACCGCCTACGCCAGCGGCGCCGCATGGAACGACAGCTTCTGGGAGAACGAGCGCTTCAACGAGCTTCTCGTCGCCGCACGCTCGGAGATCAACGAGGACATCCGCCGCGAGATGTACCACGAGATGCAGGAGATCGTGTCCTTCGAGGGGTCGGTCATCATCCCGATGTACAACAATTACGTCATGGCGGTCGCGAACGGCGTCGGCACGCCTGACCGCATCTCGGCCAACTGGAACCTCGACGGCTTCCGCTGCGTCGAGCGCTGGTGGATGGCCTGATCCAGCTCTCCCCGGCGCTGCGCAAGCGCCGGGGAAGCCCGTTTCAGGCCCCTCGGAGGACGGTTTCCTGTCGAACGTCATAAAGATGGTCCTCGCGCGCATCGCGTTGGGGGTCGGACTGCTCTTCATCGTGTCGCTCGTGATCTTCTGGGCGACCGAGCTGCTTCCCGGCGATCTCGCCACGCAGATCCTCGGCCAGTCCGCCACGCCAGAGACGGTGGCCGCCCTCAGGGCGCAGCTCGGCCTGAACGACCCCGCGCCGGTGCGATACTGGAACTGGCTCTCTGGGGCCCTGACCGGTGATTTCGGCGTGTCGCTCTCGAACGGCCGGCCGATCGCCGAGCTGATCGGCGCCCGGCTCGGCAACACGGTCTTCCTCGCGCTCTACGCCGCCGCCCTCTCGGTTCCGATATCGCTGGTGCTCGGCATCCTCGCCGCGCTGTGGCGGAACTCGATCTTCGACCGCGGCGCCAACGCGGGCGCGCTCACGGCGATCTCCTTTCCCGAATTCTTCGTGGCCTACATCCTCGTCCTGTGGCTGGCGCAGACCGGGCTGTTCCCGTCGATGGTGCGGATCAATCCCACCACGACCTTCTCGGACCGGATCTACATGAGCTTCCTGCCCGCGCTGACCCTGACCCTCGTGGTCACGGCGCACATGATGCGCATGACGCGGGCCGCGATCATCAACCTCATGGCCTCGCCCTACATCGAGATGGCGCGCCTCAAGGGGCTGTCGCCGCTTCGGATCGTCCTGCGCCACGCGCTGCCGAACGCGCTTGCGCCCATCATCAACGTCATCGCGCTGAATCTCGCCTACCTCATCACCGGCGTCGTCGTGGTGGAGGTCGTCTTCGTCTATCCCGGCCTCGGGCAGCTGATGGTGGACGCGGTGTCGAACCGGGACATCGCCGTGGTGCAGGCCGTCGCGCTGATCTTCGCGGGCGCCTACGTCGCGCTCAACCTCGTCGCGGACGTGCTCTCCACGATCACGAACCCGCGCCTGATGCACCGGAGGTGAGGCGATGACGTTCCTTGTCTCCGTCGTGACCGGCCTTGCGGGGCTCTTCGCCCTCGCGGCCCTCCTGCGCGCGGCGGCTGCGCGGGCGCTGTCGGGACACTCGGCCGCGATCGCGCGCGACATGCCGCTGACGGCCGCCTTCGGCATCGTCGTGATCGTGCTTTATGCCGTCGTCGCCATCGCCGCCCCCGCCCTCGCCCCCTTCCCCGAGCGCGAGATCGTCGGCACCCAGTTCGAGCCGTGGACCTCCGAGCACATCCTCGGGACCGACCGGATCGGGCGCGACATGCTCTCGCGGCTGATCTACGGCGCGCGGAACACCGTCGGCATCGCCTTCGCCACCACCGCGCTCGCCTTCATCGTGGGCTCCGTCCTCGGGCTGTGGGCGGCGCTGGTCGGCGGGTGGCTCGACCAGGTCCTGTCGCGTTTCGTGGACGCGCTCATGGCGATCCCGGCGCTGATCTTCTCGTTGCTGCTGCTGACGATCTTCGGGACCTCGATCACCTCGCTGATCCTCGTGATCGCGGCGGTGGATTCCACCCGCGTCTACCGTCTCGCCCGCGCGGTGGCGCAAGGCATCGTCGTCATGGACTACATCGAGGCCGCGAAGCTCAGGGGCGAGGGCAGCTGGTTCCTGATCCGCCGCGAGATCCTGCCCAACGCGCTCGCCCCGCTCGTGGCAGAATTCGGCCTGCGCTTCTGCTTCGTCTTCCTCGCCATCTCGTCGCTCAGCTTCCTCGGGCTCGGGATCAAGCCGCCGACCGCCGACTGGGGTTCGATGGTGCGCGACAACGCGACGCTGATCACCTTCGGCGACGTCACGCCGCTCTTGCCGGCCGGCTGCATCGCGCTTCTGACGGTCGCGGTGAACTTCGTGGTGGACTGGCAGCTCTACCGCGCCTCGGGACTGAAGGAGTGAGCGCGATGGACCGGGAGATGCTCCTGAAGATCGAAGGGCTCCGGATCGAGGGGCGCTCGGGCGACGTGTGGTCCGAGATCGTGAAGGGCGTCGACCTGACGCTGCACAAGGGCGAGGTCCTCGGCCTGATCGGCGAAAGCGGCGCGGGCAAGTCCACGATCGGCCTTGCCGCGATGGGCTTCGCGCGGGACGGCTGCCGGATCGCCGGGGGCTCCATCGTCTTCGACGGAATCGACCTGCGCGCGGCCTCCGAGGCGACGCGGCGAGGGCTGCGCGGCGCGCGCATCGCCTATGTTGCGCAATCCGCGGCGGCAAGCTTCAACCCGGCCCACAGGCTCATCGACCAGTATTCCGAGGCGCCCGTCGTCCATCACGTCATGTCCCGCGAGGAGGCCGAGCGCGACGCGATCGACCTCTACCGCCGGATGCGCCTGCCCAACCCCGATGACATCGGCTTCCGCTACCCCCACCAGGTTTCGGGCGGACAGTTGCAGCGCGCCATGACGGCGATGGCCATGTCCTGCCGCCCCGACCTCATCGTCTTCGACGAGCCGACGACCGCGCTCGACGTGACCACCCAGATCGAGGTTCTGGCCGCGATCCGCGACATCGTCAGGCAGTTCGACACGGCCGCCATCTACATCACCCACGATCTCGCCGTGGTCGCGCAGGCCGCCGACCGGATCAAGGTGCTCCTGCGCGGCGAGGAGGTCGAGGAGGCCGACACGCGCACCATGCTCGACGCCCCGCGCGAGGACTACACCCGTAGCCTCTGGGCCGTGCGCAGCTTCGCGACGGAACAGCAGCCCGCCGCCTCGGGCACGCCCGTCGTTTCGGTCCGCAACGTGACCGCGGCCTACGGCACCGTGAACGTGCTGGAGGACGTGAGCTTCGACATCCACCCCGGACGCACCGTCGCCGTCGTGGGCGAAAGCGGCTCGGGCAAGTCGACCGCGGCGCGGGTCATCACCGGGCTCCTGCCGCCGCGCGACGGCGAGGTCCTGTTCGAGGGCGCGGCCCTGCCGCCCTCGCTGAAGGGACGCACGCGCGACCATCTGCGGCAGGTCCAGATGATCTACCAGATGGCCGATACCGCGCTGAATCCCAAGATGCGCCTGCGCGAGATCATCGGCCGCCCCGCGCACATGTATCTCGGCCTCTCCGGCAAGGCGCTCGACGACCGCGTGCGGGAGCTGCTCGAGCTGATCGAGCTCGCGCCCGACACCTACATCGACCGCTTCCCCGGCGAGCTCTCGGGCGGTCAGAAGCAGCGCGTCGGGATCGCCCGCGCGCTCGCCGCCGAGCCGCGGCTCATCATCTGCGACGAGGTCACGAGCGCGCTCGACCAGATCGTGCAGGAGGGCATCCTGAAGCTTCTGGTCCGCCTGCAGAAGGACTTCGGGCTGGCCTACATGTTCATCACCCACGACCTCGCCACCGTGCGCGCCATCGCCGACGAGGTCGTGGTGATGCAGAACGGGCGCGTGGTCGAGAAGGGCACCCGGTCCGAGATGTTCGCCCCCCCGCACGAACCCTACACCGACCTGCTCCTGTCCTCGGTGCCCGAGATGGATCCCGACTGGCTGACACGCCTCCTGAAGGACCGCGAGGCAGGCCGCAGGCCGGGACGCGCGGACGTTCCCTGACGCGGCGTGACGGCCCGCCCTTCATCTTTCCCCAAATACGCAAGCGCCGAAGGCGCGGCGGCGGGCGGGGCTCGATGCCCCGGCCGCCGCCATCGCCCCGGCGGTCGCCTCCGCGCCGTCACTTCCGCTCCGGACGGCCGGCATGGGCCGCCACCATCGCCGCAACCCTGCCCACGAGCGCCGCCCCGGGCGCCACGGCCCGGAGCGTCGCAAGGTCGACATGCCGGATCAGGACCTCCACCGTCGCCGCCGGGCCCTCGCCCTCCGTCCACAAGCGGTGCATGAGGCGCACTTCGCGCCCGTCCCCGCCCAGCGCCTCGGTCGTCACCGTGACGCGGTCGCCGATCGCGATGGCGGCGAAACGGCGGATCCGGCTCTCGGCGGCGACATGGCCGAGGCCCGGCGCGGCATCGCCCGCATCCGTCTCGATCAACTCCATCAGCCGGTCCGTGGCGCGCGCGGCCAGATCGATGCATGCGGCATCGTCCATCCGGCCGTGGTGGTCGGCGTCGGATGCCGCCACCTGCATCCCCGCCGTCACCGGCAGGCCGTCGGGCCCCCTCCCGGCGGCGGGCGACGCGCTCTCGTGCGCGGCGATGACGCCGCCCGCGCCGCTGCCTGTCCGCTTCAGCGCGCGCATCATGGCCACGAGGTTGTCGTCGCGGCGGCGCTCCAGCTCGCGGATCGTCGCGTGGCCCGACTGCGCGTCCGACTGCCCGGCGATCAGCTCGACGAGGTCGTCGTCGAAGTCCGGCACGTCCATGAGCTTCGTCCAGGGCCACGTCAGGCACGGCCCGAACTGTTCGAGGAAGTGGCGCATCCCCGCCTCGCCGCCTGCGATCCGGTAGGTCTCGAACAGCCCCATCTGCGCCCAGCGCAGCCCGAAGCCCATGCGGATCGCCTCGTCGATCTCCCCGGTCGTGGCGATCCCGTCCTTCACGAGCCACAGCGCCTCGCGCCAGACCGCCTCGAGAAGGCGGTCGGCGATGTGGGCGTCGATCTCCTTGCGGACCACGAGGGGAAACATGCCGATCCCGCGCAGGATGTCGGCCGCCCGCGCGGTCTCGGCGGCGTCGCCCACCAGTTCGACCAGCGGCAGAAGGTATACCGGGTTGAACGGATGCGCGACGATCACGCGGCCGCCCGCAAGGTTCAGCTGCGACGGCCGGAAGCCCGACGTGGACGAGCCGATGACAGCGTGCCCGGGCGCGGCCGCGAGCAGTCCCGCGAAGACGCGGTGCTTGAGGTCCAGCCGCTCGGGCACGCTTTCCTGCACCCAGTCGGCATCCGCCACCGCCTCGTCCGCGTCCGTGTGGAACGACAGGCGTCCCTCGGGCGGCATGGCGCGCGCGTAGAGGCCTGGAAGCGCCCGGCGCGCATTGGCGAGCACCTCCTGGACCTTGCGGCGCGCCTCGGGGTCGGGGTCGAAGACCGACACATCCCATCCGTTGAGCAGGAACCGCGCGGCCCAGCCGCCGCCGATGACCCCGCCACCGACGATCGCGGCCTTCATGGCGCCGCTCCCGCCGCCTCGGCCAGCGGGCCGCGCGGGCTCTGCGACATGGCCTCACGACCGCCGAAACGGAGATCGCCGGCCGCCCCATGCCCCGAAAGGAGCGCGGCACCAGCGTGACCGCCGAACGTCTCGGCATGAGCCACAGCCCCGGGCGCGCACCCGTCAGGCTGCACGCGCCGGCGCGAGATACGCCCCCCGGCCGCGGCGTCACGGTCCGCGCGGTGCCATGCGTGAGGCGCGCGCGCCGCCCGCCCGCCATCCGCCGTTTCGCCGGGCCTCGCCGCCGTGCTTCCCTCGCCGCGCGCCGCCATCACGTCGTCCTTTCCGTATGTCCGTCCACCGCCATCGCCTGGCCGGTGATCGCCGACGCTGCGTCGGACGCGAGGAACAGCGCCATCGCCGCCACCTCGTCCGCCCGCACGAAACGCCCCAGCGCGACGCCCTGCGTGAAGCCGCGGCGCACCTCGTCCTCGCCCAGGCCGCGCGCCGCGGCCTCCATCTCCACGACGCGGTCCATGCGCGGGCCCTCGACCGCGCCGGGGCAGATCGCGTTCACGCGAACGCCCGCGGGACCAAGTTCCGACGCCAGCGCCTTGGTCAGCCCCACGATACCCCATTTCGCGGCGACGTAGGGCGAGCGGTGCGGAAAGCCGAAAAGCCCGGAGACCGAGCTTGTCAGAAGGATCGCGCCGTGGCCCTGCCGGCGCATGACCGCGGCCGCCCAGCGGCAGGTCAGGAAGGCCCCGTCGAGGTTGACGGCGACGCAATGCCGCCAGTCGTCGAAGGCGATGTCCTCGATCCGTCCGGCCGGTCCGCCGACGCCCGCGTTGGCGCAGACGACGTCGGCGCCGCCCCAGCGCGCCTCGATCCCGCCGAGGAACGCGCCCAGCGCCTCGGGGTCCGTCACATCGGCAGTGTCGGCGTGAAGCGCGGGAAGCGCGCGCCGCACCTCCGCCACCGCCTCGGGGTCCGCGTCGCAGACCGCCACGCGGTCGCCCGCGGCGAGGAACGCCTCGGCCATCGCGCGTCCGAGGCCCGCCGCACCGGCGGTGACGACGACCCGGCGGCTCATGCGCCGGCGGCCCGATACCGCCCGTCGCGGATCAGCGGCCAGGCTTCGGAACAGGGCATCACGTCCTCGTGCCGCGACGTCCAGTGCGCGTTGATCCCGTCCCAGCCATCGCCCGTGAAGACGTGCCGGCATTCGGGGCAGACCTTGCGTGGCTCGCGTTTGAGCAGCCCCAGCTTATCGCGCACCTCCTGCGGGCCGAGGACCCGCGCGCCCATGCGCTCCACGATGCCGGCCGCGCGCTCCACGAGCTGCGCGTTGGTGGCCAGAACGCCCTTCTCGAGCCAGAGGTTGTCCTCGAGGCCGACACGCACATGCCCGCCCGCGAGGACGGCGGCGGCGGCATAGGCCATCTGGCTGCGACCCAGCGAAAACGCGCTGAATGTCCAGTCCGGCGGCACGTTTCCGACCATCGCCATGAAGGTGTTCAGATCGTCCGGCGCGCCCCACGGCACCCCCATGCAAAGCTGCACCAGCGCGGGAGCGTCGAGGGCGCCCTCGCGCACCAGCTCCTTCGCGAACCACAGGTGTCCGGTATCGAAGGCCTCGATCTCGGGCTTCACGCCCAGCGCGGTCATCGCGCGGCCCATCGCGCGCAGCATTCCGGGCGTGTTCGTCATGACGTAATCGGCTTCGGCGAAGTTCATCGTGCCGCAGTCGAGGGTACAGATCTCCGGCAGGCACTCGGCGATGTGGGCCACCCGCTCGGCCGCGCCGACCATGTCGGTGCCCGCCTCGCTGACCGGCAACGGCGCGTCCGGCGGGCCGAAGGTGATGTCGCCGCCCATCCCGGCGGTCAGGTTCAGCACCACGTCAACCTCGGCGGCGCGGATGCGGTCCGTCACCTCGCGGTAAAGGGCAGGGTCGCGCGACGGCGCCCCGGTCGCGGGATCGCGGACGTGGCAATGCACGATGGCCGCCCCCGCGCGCGCCGCGTCGATCGCGCTGTCGGCGATCTGTTGCGGCGAGCGCGGCACATGCGGGCTGCGGTCCTGCGTCGCCCCCGAGCCTGTGACGGCGCAGGTGATGAAGACCTCGCGGCTCATGGTCAGTGGCATGGCTCTCCCTCCTTCTTGCCTGTCCCGTCGCGACGGCGCACGGGCGCCGCGCCTCGCCGCAGGGGATCGGCCGCAGGGGATCGGCGGCCCGCCGGCCGGATGGTCGGCCATCGCGTGCGCCTTGTCCATCGGCCGCGGCTGGCGGCGCGGGGCGGCGGCCTCGTGAACGGCACCGCCCTTTCGGTCGCGTGCACCGCCAGGCGCGGCGCCGACGCGCCCTTGCGCAGGATGGGCAGGCGGTGTCCTCTGGCCCCGCAGCACCCCGGAGACACCTCGATGAGCGCCCAGACCACACCCCGTTTTGCAGCCCGCATGGCGCGGGTCGAGCCGAACGCGATCGGCGAGCTTCTGTCGCTCGGCGCGGATCCGTCGATCATCTCCTTCGGCGGCGGCTATCCCGACCCCGATCTGTTCCCCGCCGCCGAGCTGGAGGCCGTCTACGCCGAGGCGATCCGCGCTCCGGGCGGGGCAGGCATGCAATACGCCCCCTCGGACGGGCTGCCGCACCTGCGCGTGCAGGTCGCCCAGATGATGACCGAGGACGGCACGCCCTCCGGCTCGGAAAACGTCCTGATCCTGCAGGGAAGCCAGCAGGGCCTCGACCTCGCCGGAAGGATGCTGGTCGATCCGGGCGACGTGATCGTGACGGAAGATCCGACCTTCCTTGGCGCACGGATCGCGTTCGATCCCGCGCAGCCGTCCTATGCCCCCGTCCCGATGGACGAGGAGGGGATGCGCGTCGACATCCTCGAGCGGGTGCTGCGCGACACGCCGCGGGCGCGGGTGATCTACACGATCCCCGAGTTCCAGAACCCGACCGGCGCGACACTGTCGCTTGCCCGCCGCAAGCGACTGATCGAACTTGCCCGCGACCACGACCTCGTCGTGCTGGAGGACGCCGCCTATCGCCGCATCCGGTTCTCGGGCGATCATCTTCCGACGCTGAAATCGCTCGACACCGATGGCCGCGTCATTCACCTCGGGTCGTTCTCGAAGGTGCTGGTGCCGGGAATGCGGCTCGGCTGGGCGGTCGCCGAAGGCGCGCTGATGGAGAAGATGAAGCTCCTGAAACTGGCCGCCGACACCCAGACCTCGACCCTGAACATGACCGCCGCGAGCCTCTTTCTGGACCGTTTCGACCTTGCCGCGCATGTCGCGACGCTTTGCGCCAGCTACCGGCGCAAGAAGGAGGTGATGCTCGAGGCGATGCGCAGGCACTTCCCGCAGGACGTCACCTTCACCGACCCCGAGGGCGGGCTGTTCGTCTGGGCGAGGTTTCCCGAAGGCTTCGACGCCACGGCCTTCATGCGCGACGTCGCCCTTCCGGAGGCGCGGGTCGCCTACGTGCCGGGTGGCAGTTTCTTCCCGGTGACGGAGCAGCCGAATTTCGCGCGCTTCAACTATTCGGGCCTCTCCGAGGAACGCATCGTCGAGGGCATCGCCGCGCTTGGGGCCGCGCTGAAGGTGCAGGCCTGACCGCGCGCCCCGCGCGCACCTGGCGGGCCGGCGATTGAACCAAGTCCGCATCCGAGGCGTTTCGATCCCGTAACTGGAGGTCGAAATGGCATCGCGCGCCGTCTGGAAGGGGCAGCTTCGTCTGTCGCTCGTGTCCATCCCCGTCGAGATCCACTCTGCGACCCGGCCGGGCGCTCGGGTGAGTTTCCGCCAGATCCACGGCCCGACCGGCAAGCGCATCCGCTACGAGAAGGTGGTGCCGGGCGTCGGCCCGGTAGATCCCGACGAGATCCTCAAGGGCTACGAGCTGGGCGGCGACGAATACCTTCTTCTGGAGAAGGACGAGGTCGACGCGATCCGGCTGGAGACGAAGAAGACGCTGGACCTGGTGCAGTTCGTCGGCATCTGCGAGATCCCGCCGCTCTATTTCGACAAGCCCTACTACATCGTGCCGACCGACGAGCTTGCGGAGGATGCCTACCGCGTCGTCCGCGACGCGCTCCGCAGGTCCGAGAAGGCGGGAATCGGGCAGCTGACGATGCGCGGCAAGGAATACCTCTGCGCGATCCGGCCCTGCGGCGACGGCCTTCTGCTTGAGACGCTGCACTACGCCGACGAGATCAGGGACGCGGAGCCGCTTTTCGCGTCGGTGCAGGACGCGCCCGCCGAGGACGAACTTCTGTCGGTGGCGACCGAGCTGATCGACCGCAAGACCGGCGATTTCGACGCCACCGCCTACCGGGACCGCTACGACATCGCGCTGCGCGAGCTGATCGAGGCGAAACGGTCGAGCGGAAAGACCCCCCGCGTGCGCGCCGGCGCGGACCAGCCGCAGGGCGGGGAGAACGTCGTCGACCTGATGTCGGCGCTGAAGGAAAGCCTGAAGAAGGACGCGAAGGGCGGCGCGAGGAAGGGTGGCGGTCCGCGATCCGCGGGCGCGTCCCGGTCCTCCTCGTCCGCGCGCGGCGGACGGCGCAAGACGGGGTGACGGCGAATGTCGCGGCTCGAGCGATACCTCGCGCGGCGCGACTTCGACGCGACGCCCGAGCCGCGCGACGGGGGCGCGCCCGAAGGCCTCGCCCTGCGCTACTCGATGCAGCGGCACGATGCGCGCAGGCTGCATTTCGACCTGCGGCTGGAATGGGACGGCGCGCTGCTGAGCTGGGCTGTGACGAAGGGGCCTTCGCTGCGGACCGGCGACAGGCGCCTCGCGGTGCGCACCGAGGATCACCCGATCTCCTATCTTGGCTTCGAGGGCGTCATCCCCGAGGACAACTACGGCGCGGGCACGGTCATGCTGTTCGATATCGGCCACTGGACCCCGACGATCCCGGTGGAGGCTGGCCTGAAGAAGGGTCATCTGGCCTTCCGCCTGCATGGACGCCGGTTGACCGGCGCGTGGGACCTCGTGCGGATGAAGGGGCGGCGGGCGTCCGACCGGGGCCGCGAGAACTGGCTTCTGATCAAGGCCGAGGACGAGGCTGCGGGACGACGCGATCCCGTCGGCCGCTATCGCCGCAGCGTCTCGACCGGCCGCACGATGCGCCAGATCGCGGCCGGCGCGGACCCCGGGCCGCAAACGGAAGGGCAGTCCGGCCCGCTTCCCGGATTTCGCGAGGTGCAGCTCGCAACCCTGTCCGACACGCTCGAGACCGGGGCGGGCTGGTGGCACGAGCTGAAGATCGACGGCTACCGCGCGCTGGTCGCGCTGGGAGACGGCGGGCCGCGCATCCACACGCGCAACGGCCACGACTGGTCAGACCGCTTCGCAAGCCTCGCACCCGCCTTCGCGCCGCTGGACTGCGACAGCGCGCTCATCGACGGGGAGATCGTGGCTGGCGCGGACCTGCAGGGCTTTTCGAGCCTGCAGAAGGCGATCAAGGCCGGAGGGCCGTTCCGCTTCTACGGCTTCGACCTGCTGTCGCTCGATGGCAGGGATGTCACGGGCGAGCCCTTGCGCGCGCGCCGCGAACGGCTCGAGGCGCTTTTCCGGTCCGCGCCGCCGCTTGGACAGGCGCAGCTGTCCGCGGTAATCCGCAAGGACGCGCACGGCGCCTTCGACCGGGTCTGCGCCGCCGGGGGCGAAGGCCTGATCGCCAAGCGCATCGACAGGCCCTACCGCCCCGGCCGCGGCACGGACTGGCGCAAGATCAAGTGCGAGCGGCGGGACGAGTTCGTGATCCTCGGCTGGCAGCGCAGCGACAGGCCCGGCCGCCCCTTCGCCTCGCTGGCGCTTGGCGCGTGGAACGACAGCGCGCTCGTCTATGTCGGGAAGGTCGGGACCGGCTTCGACGCGGCGGCGATGGACGACCTCGCCCGCGCCATGAAGCCGCTTGCCCGCAAGACCCCGCCTGCGGAGCTGCCCCGAAGCGAGGCCGGCGGCGTGACATGGATCAGGCCCGTGCTGGTGGCGGAGGTGAAATATGCCGAGACGACCCGCGACGGGCGCTTGCGCCACGCCGTGTTCCTCGGTCTGCGCGAGGACAAGCCCGCGCGGGAGGTCAGGCTGGAAGGTGACAGGATGACGGAACAGCGGACGAATGGGTCAGGCCGCATCGAGATCGCCGGGATCGCGGTCTCGAACCCGGGGCGGCAGGTCTATCCCGAGGCCGGGCTCACCAAGGGCGGGGTCGCGGAATACTACGAGGCAGTGGCCGACCGGATGCTGGTGGAGGCCGCGGACAGGCCACTGTCCCTCGTGCGGCTGCCAGCGGGGCTCGGGGGCGAGCGGTTCTTCCAGAAGCACCGTGGCGAGGGATGGCCCGACGCGGTGAAGCCGGTGGAGGTCGAGGAAGCGAACGGCAGGACGGCCGAATACATGTATGTCACGAACGCGCAGGGCCTCGTGGGCGCCGCGCAGATGGGCACGCTTGAATTCCACATCTGGGGCGCGCGCTGCGACCGGCTCGACCACCCGGACCGGATGGTCTTCGACCTCGACCCCGACGAGGACCTCGGCTTCGCCGACGTGGTGTCCGCCGCGCGCGACATTCGCGGCATCCTCGCCGACCTCGGCCTTCCCTCGTGGGCCCTCGTGACCGGGGGCAAGGGCGTTCACGTCGTGGTGCCGCTGCGACGCATCGCGGGCTGGGACACCGTGAAGCTCTACGCGCGGATCTTCGCGAGAGGCCTCGCGGCGGCGGAGCCCGGGCGTTTCCTCGCCGAGATGTCCAAGGCGCGGCGCAAGGGGCGGATCTTCGTCGACTGGCTGCGCAACGACCGCGGGGCGACCGCCATCGCGCCGTTCTCGCTGCGCGCGCGGGCGGGCGCGCCGGTGGCGGTGCCCGTGGCGTGGGACGAGTTGCCCGGCCTTCGGGCCGCCTCGCAGTTCGACGCCGCCCGTGCGCGGGAGCGGGACTGGTCCGACCTCGACGTGCCGGAGGCCGTGGGCCTTTCGCAAGGGCGCATCGCGCGCCTCGAGACTTGGGTCGGCCACGGCTGAGGCCGTTCCTGCGCGCTCCCGCCCGTCGGCGGCGCGTCCGGCACGTCCGGCGCCGCAACGCCACTGGTCAGGCCCGTCCGGCGCGCATAGTCTCGCCGGATGAACGGCGCTCACGACCAGATTTCCGGCGGCCCGCGCCCGCGTCGCGCCATGGCCCTGCTCGCAGGCGCCGTGGTCCTCGCGGTGGCGGCAAGCTTCGCCGTCCTTCCGCGGATCGAGCGGCATTACCTCGCCAAGGCCGGCGCGCAGGACGCGGCCACGCTGCGCCTCGCGGTCGAGGGGCTTCGCGGCGCGCTGGAGCGGACCGAGGCGCTTCCCTCGCTCATCGCCGAGCAGCCGATCCTGTCGCGCGTCCTGCGCCATCCCGACAACGAGGGGCTCGCCCCGTTCGCCAACGAGCTTCTGCGCCAGCGCGCGCTGTCGCTCGACGTATCGGACATCTTCGTGATGGATGCCCGCGGCCGCACCGTGGCGGCCTCCAACTACCGCGCCGAGCACTCCTTCGTGGGCAGCGTCTTCGACTACAGGCCCTATTTCTCCGACGCGATGTCCCAGGGGTTCGGGCGGTTCCACGCCCTCGGCGTCAACTCGGGCCAGCGCGGCTATTATTTCGCGGCGCCGGTCATCGCGGAAACCGACCTGCTTGGCGTGGTCGCCGTCAAGATCACGCTCGACGGGTTCGAGGAATCCTGGGCGGACGCGGGAAGCACGATCATCGTGACCGACACCAGCAACGTGATCTTCCTGTCCGATCGGGCGGACTGGCATTTCCGCGCGATGGGACCCATCCCCGAGGCCGCGATCGAGGAAATCGCGGCGACGCGCCAATATCCGCCCTATGCGCTCAGGCCACTCGGAACGCTCCGCGCGCCGCTGACCGGCGACATGGAGATCATCACCGTCGACGGGCGCGACGGGGCGTCCGAGGACTTCGTCATCCAGACGTCGCTGATCGCCGCGCCGGGCTGGCGGGTGTCGATCCTGACGCCGACGGCGCCCGCGCTTGCGCAGGCCTGGACGGTGCTGGGGCTCGTTCTTCTGCTGATCGCGATATGCGGCCTGCTCGCCGCCGTGCTGCTGCAGCGCCGCGCGCAACTGATGGAGCGTATCGCCGTGCAGCGCAGCCAGCAGGCCGAGCTCGAGGCGCGGGTGCGCGACCGCACGCGCGACCTCGACGCGGCCAACGCCCAGCTTCGCGGCGAGGTCGAAGAGCGCCGCACCGCCGAGGACCGCCTGCGGCGCGCGCAGGCCGAACTCGTGCAGGCCGGAAAGCTCGCGGCGCTTGGCCAGATGTCGGCGGCGCTCAGTCACGAGTTCAACCAGCCGCTCGCCGCCGTGAAGTCCTTCGCCGACAATGCCACGGTGTTCCTCGACCGGGGCCGCGTCGAGGATGCGCGTCTGAACGTGGGCCGCATCTCGGCCATGGCCGACCGGATGGCGTCGATCTCCAAGCACCTGCGCAACTTCGCCCGCCGCCCCCAGGACAAGACGGGCCCTGTGCCGCTTGGCGCGATCGTCGCCGACGCGCTCGAGCTGATGGAGGCGGGCCTTTCCAAGGCCGGGGCCGAGATCCATCACGTCCCCCCCTCGCCCGAGATCTGGGCCGAGGGCGGGCGCATCCGCCTGCAGCAGGTCGTGGTCAACCTGATCAGCAACGCCTGCGATGCCATGGAGGGTCGCCCGACGAAACCCGTGGAGATCGAGGTCTTTACCGACGGCCCGCCGGGCAGCGGCACCTGCCGGATCGAGGTGCGCGACCGGGGACCGGGCCTGTCTGACGACGCGCTGGCGCAGGCCTTCGACCCCTTCTTCACCACCAAGGATCCGGGCCAGGGCCTCGGCCTCGGCCTGTCCATCTCCTACAACATCGTGCGCGACTTCGACGGTCGGCTGACCGCGGCCAACCGTCCCGACGGCGGCGCGGTGTTCGCCGTCACGCTGCGCCGGACCGAGGCGCCCGCCGCCGCCGAGGGTCCCGACGCGAATGGCGCTTCCGGGGACATGGCGGCGGAATGACCGAGGCGGGCGGCGGCACCATCGTGTTCGTCGACGACGAGGAGCACCTGCGCCTCGCCGCCGAACAGACACTGACGCTGGCCGATCTGGAGGTGATCCTGTGCGACCGCGCCGAGGCCGCGCTGGAGCATCTGGACCGCGACTTTCCGGGCATCCTCGTCACCGACATCCGGATGCCGAAGATGGACGGGCTCGACCTGATGCGCGCCGCGCTGGCGCGCGATCCCGACCTGCCCGTGATCCTTGTGACCGGTCATGGCGACGTCGACCTCGCGGTGCGCTCCATGCAGGAGGGGGCATGGGACTTCATCGAGAAACCCTATGCCCCCGCCCGCCTGACCGCCGCTGTGGCCCGCGCGCTCGACAAGCGCCGCCTTACCATGGAAAACCGCAGGCTGCGGGCCGCCGCCTCCGGCGACGGGCGCGCGGCGGATGCGGTCGCGGCGCGCCTGACGGGCCAGAGCGAGGCGATGCGCACCCTGCGCGAGCGCATCCGCGCGACCGCCGCGACCGAGGCCGATGTCCTGATCGAGGGCGCCACCGGCACGGGCAAGGAGGAGGTGGCGCGCGCCCTGCACGAGGCGAGCGCGCGCTCCGAACGCCCCTTCGTGCAGGTCAATTGCGCGGCGCTTCCCGACGGCCTGATCGAAAGCGAGCTGTTCGGCCATGAAAGCGGGGCCTTTCCCGGCGCGACGCGGGCGCGCTACGGCAAGTTCGAGCACGCGCGCGGCGGCACCGTCTTTCTCGACGAGATCGACAGCCTGCCCCTGCCGCTTCAGGCGAAGCTGCTGCAGGCGATCCAGAACCGGCAGGTCACGCGGCTCGGCTCGAACGAGACGGTCGATCTCGACGTGCGCTTCGTCGCCGCCTCCAAGCGCGACCTCGAGGCCGCCGCCGCCTCGGGAGAGTTCCGCGCCGACCTTCTCTACCGGCTGAACGTGGTGACGATCCGCGTCCCCGGCCTCGACGAACGGCGCGAGGACATCCCGATCCTGTTCCTGACGCTGCTGGCGGAGGCCGCGCGGCGCAACGGGCGCGCGCTGCCCGACGTGCCCGCGTCGGTCCTGGCCGCGCTGGCCGCGCGCGACTGGCCCGGCCATGTGCGCGAATTGCGCAACGCCGCCGAACGCCATGCCCTCGGCCTCGAGGCGCCGCCCCCCGGCAGCGCGGAGGAGGGGCGCAGCCTCGCGGAGCGCATGGCGGCCCACGAGAAGGCCCAGATCGCCGCCGCGCTCGCCGCCAACGCGGGCAGCGTCAAGGCCACCTACGAGGCCCTCGGCCTGAGCCGGAAGTCGCTCTACGAGAAGATGCAAAAGCACGGGCTGGACCGCACGGCCTTCCGCCAGGATTGAAGCTGGGGCCCGATGGGTGGCGCGGGGAACACCTGAATGCCGCCTTTGGGTGCCTTTCCGCCCATCGCCGCCAGAAAAGCCTTCCCGTTAGCGCAAACCGGGCTTGCAGGCGTTGCATGGGTGAGCGTGCCGCCCCACCCCTCCACCGGACGGACGCGGAGGGAAACGTGTCCGGCAAAACGCCGGGAGGACGGCGGGGAGGAGATCGGACCGGACGCGGCGGCCCTTGGGGCGCACGCACCGCCCGCCTGCCTTGCCCGCCCCCTGACCGGGGTAAAACGCAAGGGAGAGAAAGTTCATGAAACTGACCAGATTGACCGTGCTCGCGGCGACGACCGCACTGACCGCCACGGCCGTCTTCGCGCAGGAAGATCGCGCGGGCTGGCCTGAAAGCTTCACCGTCGGCACCGCCTCGCAGGGCGGCACCTTCTTCGCCTACGGCTCGGGCTGGGCGAACCTCGTCGCCGAAGAGCTTGGCCTGTCGGGCGGCGCGGAAGTCACCGGTGGCCCGATGCAGAACATGGCGCTCGTCCACACCGGCGAAGCGCAGTTCGGCATGACCACGATGGGCCCGGCACGCGAGTCGCTCGAGGGCACCAACCCGATCGCGCCCGGCCTGCAGATGACCAACGCCTGCGCGATGTTCCCGATGTACCAGACCCCGTTCTCGGTGACGGCGCTGGCATCTTCGGGGATCACCTCGATCGCCGACATCCCGGATGGCGCGCGCATCGGCTTCGGCCCGGCGGGCTCGACCTCGGACACCTACTTCCCGCGCATGATGGAAGAGCTGGGCGTGAACTTCGAGCGCCGCAACGGCGGCTGGTCCGACCTTGGCGGCCAGCTTCAGGACGGCCTGCTCGACGTCATCGCCTTCGCGGCGGGCGTCCCGGTCCCGGCGGTGTCGCAGCTGGAAGTGCAGACCGACGTGAACATCATCGAGTTCACCGAGGAAGAGCAGCAGCAGATCATCGACGCCTTCCCGGTGTCGGCATTCGAGATCGCCGCCGACACCTACACCACGCTGGAAGCGCCGGCGCGGTCGGTTTCGATGTGGAACTTCGCGATCGCCAACTGCGACCTGCCGGAAAGCTTCGTCTACGCCGTCACCGACGTGGTGATGTCGGACAACGAGCGCATGGTGAACATCCACCGCGCGGCGACGTCGACCGTCCCCGAGAACTGGGACAAGAACGCCGTCATGATGTGGCACCCCGGCGCGGCGCGCTGGTTCGAGGAAAACGCCGGGGCCGACATCCCCGACGACATGATCTACGGCGGCTGATCGGCACGACCGTCACGAAGATCGAAACCCGCGCCCGGTTCGGCGCGGGTTTCTTGCCAGCCGGCCGCACGGAGGCGGCCGCGGAAGGACCAGAGGGGCACAGGAAGACATGACCCAGCGCGACAGCGAACGCTCAAGGGAAGACCTCGAGGCCGAGGCGCAGGTCGGCGAGGGACTCGTCGTCGCGGACGGCGTCGACGAGGAGCCGGTAGAATCCAACCGCCGCCTTTTCGCGGGCCGGAGCTACCTCGCCATCGCCGCGCTCTCCACGATCTACGCAGCCTTCCACATGCTGGCGCTGAACGGCGTGTCGATCTCGGACTGGACCGGGATCGAGATCCCGTTCCTTCCGCAATTCCCGATGGAGACGTGGAACTTCCGCATCGTCCACATCTCCGGCGCGCTGGCGCTGGGGTTCCTCCTGTTCTCGGCGCACACCTTCTCGGATGACGGCCCGGCAGGGCGCGAG
Source organism: Roseicyclus salinarum (assembly GCF_029624655.1). Lineage (GTDB taxonomy): Bacteria > Pseudomonadota > Alphaproteobacteria > Rhodobacterales > Rhodobacteraceae > Roseibacterium > Roseibacterium salinarum. Next base: position 78,075 of record NZ_JARRSA010000002.1, on the reverse strand, counting down.
ACAAGGATCATCACCCTCGTGGCGGCGGCGCTGGCCATCCCCGCCCTCGTCGCAGGCGCGACGGCCATCGGCTTCGTGCGGACGATCGCGGCGGGGGACCTGCCGCAGATGGGCGGCCTGACGACATGGGCCGCTTTCCCCGGCACCGAGATCTACGAAACCGAGGTGCGCTGGTTCGGCATCCCGCTTCTGCTGGCCACGTTCGGCGCGATTGCCACCGGCTGGTTCGAGAGGCGTGAGCGCCACCTCTTCACGGCATCCGACATCGTCCTCGCGCTCTGCGGGATCGTGGTCGCGATCTACCTCGTGGCGATCTACGGCACGGCGGCGCGCAATTCGGTCGGAACGCCCTTCGTGCCCATCGGCGTGGCCTTCGCCGCGACGGCGGGGTCGGCGCTGATCCTCGAACTCACGCGCCGCGTCGCGGGCCTCGCGCTCGTGGTGATCACCGGCGTCTTCCTCGTCTACACGTTCACCGCGCACCTGCTGCCTGGCATCCTCGCGGTGCAGACCCCCTACACATGGCAGCGCTTCTTCGGGCACGTCTATTCCGACGCCGGCATCCTCGGGCCGACCACGGCGGTCTCGTCGACCTACATCATCCTGTTCATCATCTTCGCGGCGTTCCTGCAGGCCTCGAAGGTCGGCGACTACTTCGTGAACTTCGCCTTCGCCGCGGCGGGCCGCGCGCGCGGCGGGCCGGCCAAGGTCGCGATCTTCGCCTCGGGCCTCATGGGCATGATCAACGGAACCTCGGCGGGCAACGTCGTGGCCACGGGCTCGCTCACGATCCCGCTGATGAAGAAGGTCGGCTACCAGAAGAAGACGGCGGGCGCGATCGAGGCCGCGGCCTCCACGGGCGGGCAGATCATGCCGCCGATCATGGGCGCGGGCGCCTTCATCATGGCCGAGATCACCGGCATCCCCTACCAGGAGATCGCCATCGCCGCGATCATTCCGGCCATCCTCTACTTCGTGTCGATATTCTTCATGGTCGACTTCGAGGCCGCCAAGCTCGGGATGCGCGGAATGCGCGAGGACGAACTGCCGAAGCTGAGGGCGATGGCCCGCCGCGTCTTCCTGTTCATCCCGATCATCATCCTGATCGTGGCGCTGTTCCAGGGCTATTCGGTGATCCGCGCAGGCACGCTCGCCACCATCGCGGCGGTCGTCGTGTCATGGATGCAGCCGACGTGGCGCGGCTGGGGCCTTCTGGCGCTCAGCATCGCGATCTACGCCGCGCTCACCACCCTTCTGAGCGAGGCCGCGGCGACCCAGACCGGGACGATCGCGATCTTCGCCGTGGCGCTCGCCGGCCTCGTCTACTGGACCTACGCCTACCGCGGAGACGGCATGACGCCCGGAAAGGTCCTCAAGGCGTTCGAGCTTGCCGGCGTGATGTCGATCCAGATCATCGCCGTCTGCGCCTGCGCTGGCATCATCGTGGGGGTGATCTCGCTCACCGGGGTCGGCGCGCGCTTCTCCAACGTGCTGCTCGACCTCGCGGGCGTCAGCCAGATCCTTGCGCTGTTCTTCGCCATGTGCATCGCCATCCTCCTCGGCATGGGAATGCCCACGACGGCGGCCTATGCCGTGGCGGCTTCGGTCGTGGCGCCCGGCCTCGTGCAGCTCGGCATCCCGATGCTGACCGCGCATTTCTTCGTGTTCTACTTCGCCGTGGTCTCGGCCATCACGCCGCCCGTGGCGCTGGCGAGCTACGCGGCGGCGGGCATCTCGGGCGCCAACCCGATGGAAACCTCGGTCGCATCCTTCAAGATCGGCATAGCGGCCTTCATCGTGCCGTTCATGTTCTTCTACAACAGCGCGATCCTGATGGACGGCACCTGGTTCGAGGTGATCCGCGCCGGCCTCACCGCGACCTTCGGCGTGTTCCTGCTGTCGGCGGGCGTGCAGGGGTGGTTCATCGGCGGGCGGACGGCGTGGTTCCTGCGCATCGCCCTGGTGATCGCGGCGCTGTTCATGATCGAGGGAGGGCTTCTGACCGACCTCGCGGGGATCGGCGCTGCGGCCGGCATCTTCATGATCCAGAAGGTGTTCCAGCCGCGCCCCGACGCGTCCGTCCCGGTGCGCGGCGCCGACTGAGGCGCCGGGACGGGCGCGCCGCGTCCGCTCGAACGGAACCTGCATGAAACCGTCCGCGGCGTCGGCCGCGGACGACGCCGTTTCGGCACGCAGCCCGAGGCCCGATGCGGAAGGCTCGGCGTCATCCGGCGGATCCCGTTCCAAGGTGCGGCAGGGTCCGCACCGGCAAGGCGATTTTCCGGGGCGTGCGATCCTCGAGGCGCTTCTCGCCCTGGGTCCGGCGACCGCTCCCGAGATCACGAGAGCCCTCGATGTCAAAAGGCAGTTCGTGCAGCGGGAGATTCAGGACCTGCACATCCGGGGTCTCGTCACGCAATCGCAGTACCCCGGCCACAAGACGTCCGTCTGCTACAGCCTGACGCCGCGGAGCCGGGCCTTGATCGAGGATATCGGGGATCGGGAACAGCGCGAATTCACGCGCTTCGCATCGCGATACTCGGCGGAAGAGATCGAAGCCTTCTCCACGAAGGCGGAAACAGAGACAAGGCTCTTGACCCACAGCAGGAGGAAGTCGCCGGAAACACTGGGGAAAAATGGTAGCGGAGGAGGGACTTGAACCCCCGACACGCGGATTATGATTCCGCTGCTCTAACCAACTGAGCTACTCCGCCGAGACCGGTCGCGGAGTTACGGCAGCCGGGGCTGCGCGTCAACCTCAAAAAGCGGCGGCATGGGCCGTCCCGAAGCAGGGCCCTGCACCCGGCCGGGCATTGGCGGAATCCACGGCGGGCAAGGGTCGCGCGCACCGGGGGCGGCGATGGCGCTGGCGATCTCGCCAGGGTCCCGGCGGCAGCTCTCGCTGCGGCGGCCGAGCGGTTGGGCAGGCCTGTGCGCAGCGCCACGCCGCCGCGTCGAGGAGAACGTGCGCGTGTCTGGACGCCCCGGATCGGCGGGCCGGGCCTCAGAAGCTTCGGCGATAGCCCCCTGAAAGGGCCCCGGGCCAGTTGCGGGCCGCAGGGTCAGGTGCCGTTCGGGGCCCGCGGGTACCGGGCTGCCGTGACCTCGACCTCGACCTTGAACTCGGGCCGGGTGAACCCCGCCACGATCACGAGGGTGGAGGCCGGCAGGCGCGCCATGCCCGCGCACCAGCGGTCGCGCGCCGCCATGTAGCCCGCCATGTGCGCCCGGTCGGTCACGAAGGCGTTGATGCGGACGGCATCCGACCTCGCGAACCCGGCCTCGTCGAGGATGGCATCGATCGCGGCAAAGCAGAGCTCGGCCTGCGCCTCGGCCTCCGGGGGGATCGTGTCGTCCCGCGCAATGCCGAGCTGCCCCGAGGTGAGGACCCACTCGGCGCCCGCGGGCACGTGCGTGCCGTGCGCGTAGGCCGCGAAGGGCGGACGGATGCCTGCGGGCGTCAGCGCGGAGAGCGCGGTGGAATCGGTCATGGATGGCTCCGTTCGGTGCATGTCCCGGCTCGTCCGAGGCTTCCCGTCGGGGCCTCCCTGTGTCCAGCCCTCTCATGCGGCGCTTCCGCAAGTGCACAAGATTCAGGCATGTCGCACGACGATGTGGCGAAACCCCGTGCCGCGCCGCATGTGCCCGGCCTCGCGCGCCGCCCGGCCTTCCATGGCGGCAGGGCGCATTTACCGTCGCCCGCATGACCAACCACCTTCGGGGAGTACCACGACACATGCTTCGCACGTCCCTTCTCGCGCTGAGCGCGGGCCTCGCGGCCGGCGCTGTCCAGGCGCAGGACCTCACACCTGTCACCTTCGGCACCAACTGGCTCGCCCAGGCCGAGCACGGCGGCTTCTACCAGTCCGTGGCGGATGGCACCTACGCCGAATGCGGCCTCGACGTCACCGTGATCTCGGGCGGCCCTCAGGTGAACAACCGCGCGCTTCTTCTGGCCGACCGCATCCAGTTCCACATGGGCGGGGACCTGCTGCAGGCCTTCAACGCGGCAGCCGAGGACATTCCCGTCGTCGCCGTCGCAGCCGTGTTCCAGAAGCACCCGCAGGTCATCCTCGCCCACCCCGGCGTCGCGGACAGCTGGGAGGACCTGAAGAACCTCACGCTTCTCATCGGGGACAACGGCTTCAGCAGCTACTACCAGTGGATGATCACGGCGCATGGCTTCACCGCCGAACAGCGCCAGCCCTACACGTTCAACCCCGCGCCGTTCCTTGCGGACGACCAGCTGGGGATGCAGGGCTACCTGTCGTCCGAACCCTATGTTGTCGAGACGACCGGCGGCTTCACGCCCAACGTGTTCCTGATCGCGGACGCGGGCTTCTCGTCCTACGCGACGACGATCGAGACGATGCAGGCCACGATCGACGAAAGCCCCGAGGTGGTCGAGTGCTTCGTCAACGGCTCGATCCTTGGCTGGTACAACTACCTCTACGGCGACAACGCCGCCGCCAACGCCATGATCCTCGAGGCGAACCCCGACATGACTCAGGACAAGATCGATTTCGCCATCAACATGATGATCGAGCGCGGCATCGTCGACAGCGGCGATACCCTTGAGCTGGGGATCGGCGCGATGACCGAGGAGGTCGTCGGCGGCTTCTACGAGGACATGGTCGCGGCCGGCGTCGTCGAGGACGGCCTCGACTGGCAGTCGACCTTCACGACGGCCTTCGTGAACCAGGGCCTCGGGATGGAGCTTCGCCCCGCCCAGTGACCCTCGCCTGACGAAACGCCGGGGGCGGGCGTGTTCCGCCCCCGGCGCCACCACCGGACCGCACCGGACCGCATCGGGCCGTCCACGGCCGAAAGCCGAGCGCAGGAAACAGCCACCCATGGTCGTACGCCACGTCGAAACACCGCCGCTTGGCGACCGCGCCCCTCTGCTGAGACTGCGTCATGTCGACAAGGTCTTCGGCGGCGACGTCGTCGCGCTTCAGGACATGAACCTGCAGGTGAACCAGGGCGATTTCATCTCGCTGCTCGGACCCTCCGGCTGCGGCAAGTCCACCGCGCTTCGCATCATATCGGACCTGATGCACCCCACGCGCGGCCGCGTGGAGTGGGAGGGGCCGCACGGCCGTGGCGATCTGGGCGTCGTGTTCCAGGAGCCGACGCTGATGCCTTGGGCCACCGTCGCGCAGAACGTCTGGCTGCCCTTTCGCCTCGCCGGAAAAAGCTACGCCGAGGTCAAGGACGACGTGCTGGAGGTCCTGCGCCTCGTCGGCCTCGAGAAGTTCCTGAACGCCTACCCGCGCGAGCTTTCGGGGGGCATGAAGATGCGCGTCTCCATCGCGCGCGCCATCGTCACGAACCCCCGCCTCATCCTGATGGACGAGCCCTTCGCCGCCCTCGACGAGATCACGCGGCACAAGCTGAACAACGACCTGCTGAAGCTGAAGGCGCAGATCGGCTGCACGGTGATCTTCGTGACGCACTCGGTGTTCGAAAGCGTCTTCCTGTCGGACCGCATCGTCGTGATGGCCGCGCGCCCCGGCCGGGTCCTGACCGAGCTGGAGGTGGACGCGCCCTACCCGCGCGGCGAGGACTTCCGCACCTCGCCCGAGTATTCCGCCCACGCCCGCCGCGCCTCGGAGGCGCTGAAGGAAGCCATGGGAGAGCCTGCATGAGCCTTGCCGAGAAAAGCACGGCACAGCCCGCCGATGCGCGCGACGAGGACGAGATCCGCCGCGCCCGCGCCGCGCGCCTCGAGAAGGTGGCGAAATGGGTGCTGCCGGTCGCGATCATGATCCTGTCCATCGCGGGCTGGGCGTGGATCGTCGCGGCCAACGAGATCCCGCATTACATCCTGCCCGGCCCCGACCGCGTCTGGGAGAGCCTCGTGAACGATTGGGGAATGCTGATCGACGCGGCCTACCTGACGGGCTGGATCACGCTTCTGGCGCTGGTGCTGGCGGTGGCGGGCGGCGCGGGCCTCGCCATCCTGTTCAACCAGTCGAAGATGCTGGAACTCAGCTTCTATCCCTACGCCGTGATCCTGCAGGTGACGCCGGTCGTCTCGATCGCGCCGCTCATCTTCATCTACGTCGATTCAAAGGTCGCGGGGATGCTGCTCTGCGCGTGGATCGTGGCCTTCTTCCCGGTCCTGTCCTCGACCACGCTGGGGCTGAACTCGGTCGATCACAACCTGCGCGACCTCTTCCGCATCTACGGCGCGACGCGCTGGCAGCGCCTGCGCTTCCTGCAGCTTCCCTCGGCGCTGCCCTACTTCCTCGGCGGCCTCAAGATCGCGGGTGGCCTGTCGCTGATCGGGGCCGTGGTGGCGGAACTGGTCGCGGGCACCGGCGGCATTGGATCGGGCCTTGCCTTCCGCATCCAGGAAGCGGGATACCGGCTCAACATCGCACGGATGTTCGCCGCGCTCGCCATGGTGGCGGCGATGGGCGTCTTCATCTTCGCCGCCCTGTCGATCCTGTCGCACCTTCTCCTGCGCAAGTGGCACGAAAGCGCGGTATCGCGGGAGACATGATGGATTTCACCAAGCTGCCCCACGGCGGCGTCACGCTGACCAACGTGACGGTGCCCGCCTGCCTCGCCGGCCTCGAAGGCGATCTCGTGCGCACGGAGATCTCCATCGACGACGGCCGCATCGGCGACCCGCAGCCCGTCGCCGTGGACATGGGCGGCGCGATGGTCTTTCCCGCCTTCGTCGACATGCACACGCATCTCGACAAGGGCCACATCTGGCCTCGCAGCCCCAACCCGGACGGCACCTTCGCCGGGGCGCTGGCCACCGTGCGCGCTGACAGTGCCGCGCGCTGGAGTGCCGGGGACCTGCGCCCCCGGATGGAGTTCTCGCTGCGCGCCGCCTTCGCGCACGGCACGCGGGCGATCCGCACCCATCTCGATTCGATCGCGCCGCAGGACGACATCACCTGGCCCGTGTTCCGCGAGTTGCAGGAGGATTGGGCCGACCGGATCGAGCTTCAGGCCGCCTGCCTGATCGGCTGCGACAAGTGGACGGACGACGACGGGCCGTTCGGCCATACCGCCGACCTCGTGGCCGCGACGCGCGGTGGCGTGCTGGGCATGGTGACATACCCGATGGGCGATCTGCGCGACCGCATCCGGGGCTTCTTCGCGCAGGCGGCCGCACGCGGTCTGGACGCGGATTTTCACGTCGACGAAACCATGGACGCCGGCGTCGAGACGCTGCGCGACATCGCCGAGCTGAAGATGGAGACGGGCTTTTCCGGCCGCGTCGTCGTCGGGCATTGCTGCTCGCTGAGCGCGCAGGACGAAGGCCGCGCTCTCGATACGCTCGACCTCGTGGCGAAGGCCGGCATCGACGTCGTCAGCCTGCCGATGTGCAACCTCTACCTGCAGGACCGCACGGCCGAGGGCATCGCCCGCACCCCGCGCCGCAGGGGCATCACGCTGGTCCACGAGATGCGCGCGCGCGGCATCCGCGTCAGCTTCGCCTCCGACAACACGCGCGATCCCTTCTACGCCTACGGCGACATGGACATGCTGGAGGTGATGCGCGAGGCGACGCGGATCGGGCATCTCGACCACTCGCGGGCCGATTGGGTAACCAGCTTCCTGACCGAGCCCGCCGCGACCTGCGGGATCGCAGCGCCGTCACTGGACAAGGGCGCGCCGGCCGACCTCGTGATCTGCAAGGCGCGCAACTGGACCGAGCTTTTCGCCCGCCCGCAAGCCGACCGCATCGTGCTGCGCGGAGGCGTGCAGATCGACCGCAAGCTTCCCGACTACGCCGAGCTAGACGACCTCATGAGGACCTGAATGCAAGAGAATGTCGCCGCCGCGAAGGCCGCCCTCGCCCATATCGAACAGGACGAGAACCCCGCCACGATCCGCGCCAAGAGCCGGGATTTCTTCTGGTACTCGCCCGTGCTGAAGGAGGCGATGGATCACCTCGAGGCCGATTTCGTGGTGAACCCGAAATCGGAGGCCGAGGTGATCGAGGTGCTTCGCGTCTGCTACGCCCACGACGTGCCGGTGACGACACGCGGGGCCGGGACCGGCAACTACGGACAGGCGATGCCGATGCGCGGCGGCTGCGTCATGCACCTGCGTCACATGAACCGGGTGCGCGAGGTGCATCCCGGCCGCGTGATCTGCGAGCCGGGCATCCTGCTGAAGGACCTCGACGCGCACTGCAAGGCGCATTCCGGGCAGGAGATCCGCATGTTCTCATCGACATGGGCGACGGCCACGATCGGCGGCTTCATCGCCGGCGGCTCGGGCGGCGTGGGGTCCTGCACCTGGGGCAGCCTGCGCGACCTCGGCAACATCATCCGGCTGCGCGTCGTGACGATGGAGCAGGAGCCGCGCGTGCTGGAGTTCAGGGGCGAGGAACTGGCGCGGGTGTCCCACGCCTACGGCACGAACGGCATCATCACGGAGATCGAGATGCCGCTGGCGCCCGCCTACGACTGGATCGAGATGTTCGTGGCGTCCAAGGATTTCATGGCCGCGACGCGTTTCGCCGAGGAGCTGGCGAACGAGGACGGCATCCTCATCAAGCTCGCCTCGGTCTACGAAGCGCCCGCGCCCTTCGACTACTTCACGCGGGTCAGGCCGCATATCGAGGCCGACGACACGCTGATCGGCCTGATGGTCGCGCCGCATTCCATCGACGGCTTCCTGACCTTCCTCGGCCGCCGGCCGGAGGCGCGGCTGATCTACCGCTCGGACGATCACGACTGGCCCAAGACGCCCGGCCCGGTGTTCGAATACGGCTGGAACCACACGACGCTCCGGGCGCTGAAGGTCGATCCCTCCATCACCTACCTGCAGGTGCGCTACGGCTTCCCCCGCCACCTGGAGCTGATCGAGAGGATGCGCGAGGAATTCAGTCCCGAGGTGCTGCAGCACCTCGAGGTGCTGCGCGAGAACGGCAAGGTGATGTTCGCGGGCCTGAGCCTCGTGAAGTTCTCGACCGCCGAGCGGCTGGACGAGATCGTCCGCATCCACGAGGAGGCCGGCGCGATGGTCTTCAATCCGCACCGCTACACGCTGGAGGAGGGCGGCCGCCAGTCCACGGACCGTCGACAGCTCGATTTCAAGCGTGAAGCCGACCCCAAGGGCCTTCTGAACCCCGGCAAGATGATCGCCTGGGACGATCCCGATTTCGACTATTCGGCGATGTATTCCTACGGGCGGATGACGCCGAGGCCGGAGGCTGCTGAGTGAGCGGGCCCGCAGCGCCCGCCAACACCCGGAGCGAGGGGGCCTTCCGCCCCCTCGCGCTCCCCCGAGCGTATTTTTCGAAAGATGAAGGGGTGAGGGCATGAGCCGCGCCCTCGTCCTTTTCGCGCATCCCTGCCCCGAGAGCTTCTCGGCGGCGCTGCACCGGACGGTGGTGGAGCGGCTGGCGGGCTCGGGATGGGAGGTCGACGACTGCGACCTGAACGCCGAGGGTTTCAACCCGGTCCTGACCCGGTCGGAGCGCCGCGGCTACCACGACGCGCCGGGCAACGTCGCGCCCGTCGCGGGTTACGTGGAACGCCTGCGCGCCGCCGATGCGATGGTCATGGTGTTCCCGGTCTGGAATTTCGGCTACCCGGCAATCCTGAAAGGATTTCTCGACCGGGTGTTCCTTCCAGGCGTGTCCTTCAGGCTGGTGGACGGAAAGGTGAAGCCGAACCTGACCCATATCCGCAAGCTCGCCGCCGTGACCACCTATGGAGGGACGCGGATGCGCGCGATGCTGGTGGGGGACCCGCCGCGGAAATCCTTCAAGCGCGCGGTCTGGCACGTCTGCCGCCCGGCCAAGACGCGATATCTCGCGCTCTACGACATGAACCGGGCGGACGACGCGCGCCGCGAGGACTTCCTCGGCCGCGTGGGACGCGAGATGGAGGCGTTCTGAGACATGCGCGCACTGGTCGTCTATTGTCATCCCAGGCGCGGCAGCTTCACCGCGGCCGTCCGCGACGTTGTCATGGACAAGCTCGCCTCGGCGGGCGCCGAAGTGCGTCTGCGCGATCTCTATGCCGAGGGCTTCGACCCGGTGCTGAGCGCGCGGGAACACGAGATCTACGAGGACGAGGCGCGCAACCGCGCGGCCGTGGCGCAGCACTGCTCGGACCTCGCCTGGTGCGACACTCTGATCTTCGTCTATCCCACCTGGTGGTACGGACTTCCGGCGATGATCAAGGGCTGGCTCGACCGCGTCCTCGTGCCGGGCCTCGCCTTCCTGATGCCCGACGCCGAGAATTCGGACATCCGTCCGGGACTGACGCACATCACCCGGCTCGGCGTCTTCACGACCTGCGGGGCGAGCTTCTGGCTGACGCGGTTCGTGGGCGCGCCGGGCCGCCGAACGCTGCTGAGGGGCGTCAGGCTGCTATGCGCGAGGCGCTGCCGGACGGTCTTCGCCGCGCATTACCTGATGGACAGCTCCAGCGCCGCAAGCAGGGAACGGCATCTGGGGCGCGTGGCGAGAAGGATGGACAAGCTCATCGGGCCCCGGTCCCGCGCAGGCGCGAAGGAGGCCGCGGCATGATCCCGGTGCTGGACTTCACCCGCTTCGCCCAGGGGTCGGACCGCGCGGGCTTTGTCGCGGATCTCGGCGCGGCGGCGCGGGGGCCGGGCTTCCTTCTTCTGACGGGCCACGGCATCGACCCCGTCCTGCGGGCGGAAGTCTTCGCCCAGGCCGGGCGCTTCTTCGACCTGCCGCGGCCCGCGAAGGAGGCGATCTCGATCCTACGGACCCCGCATTACCGCGGCTGGGCGCATGACGGCCTCGAAAGCCTCGACGAGACGTCGGGCCAGAAGGATCGCAAGGAAAGTTTCAACATCGGGTTCGACATGGACCCCGCCGACCCTCGCGTGCTGGCGGGCGAGCCGTTCCGCGGCGTGAACCAGTGGCCTGCGCTGCCGGGTTTCCGCGAGACGATGCTGGCCTACTACGACGCCGCGCTCGGTCTCGGCATCCGGCTGTCGCGTGCCATCGCGCTCGACCTCGGGCTGCCCGAGGACCACTTCGACGGCGCGTTTCACGAACCGCTGGCCGCGTTGCGCCTGCTGCATTATCCACCCGCCACGGGCGCCGAGGACGAGATCGGCGCGGGCGCGCATTCCGACTACGGCGTCGTGACCCTCCTGATGACCGATGGCGAGCCCGGCCTGCAGGTGAAGCCGCGCGGCGGCGAGTGGACGGACGTGCCGCATCTGAGCGACGCCTACATCGTCAACATCGGCGACTGCCTGATGCGGTGGACCAACGACACCTACATGTCGACCCCGCACCGGGTCCTTCCGCCGAAGCGCCAGCGCCGGTCGGTCGCCATGTTCGTCGAGGCCAACCCCGACGTCGTCGTGCAGGCACTGCCGGGAACCGGGACGCCGAAATATCCGCCGGTGCGCGCCGCCGACTACCTTCAGAGCAGGCTCGACGCGACCTACAACGAATAGGCGGCGCGGGGCGGGATCCAGACCTCACCCCTTCATCTTTCCCTAAATACGCGCGAAACCGCCGCTGCCGGCATGCGCCGCGCCGCCGGCCGGGCGCCTCACGACCAGGCGACGCCCGCGGGCGGCAGGGTCACGCCGGCGTAGCTCACCGCCTCGGGGCCATGGTTGAAGACGAAGCGCGTGTCGCCCGCCCGGCGCACGCGAATGTCGGGCGGCAGGTCCTCGGGGACCAGCCCCGCCTCGGCGCAGGCGCGCAGGAGCAGATGACGCAAGAAGGCCGCGTCGGGCCAGCCGCCGAGATAGGTCAGGTTGCCGGCGCGCATCGTCACCGGCCGCCCCGTGGCGTCGCGGTCGATCACCTGCGCCGCGCCCTCCAGTTCCTCGCGCCAAAGCGTGACGTGGCCCGCCGCCTCCATGGGAATGGGCATGTCGGGACGCAGCGTCTCGACCCGTGCCACCGTGACGTCGAGGCCGTCGATCGCGGGGGGAAGCGGCACCGGGATGCCGAGGTGCGCGGTCTTGGCATTGGTTCGCGGGCCAAGCAGGACCTGCGCGCTGGTGCGTTTCACGGCGTCCTTCAAGGGGTCGGACAGGGTGACGAGACCGGGCGCGAGCACGAGGCCGTAGCCCTCGAGCGTGGCGGCGTCCGGCGGCAGGATGTCGACGGAAAGGCCAAGCTTGCGAAGGCCGCGGTACATCTCGAACGCCAGCCGGAAGTAGTCGCAGCCGCGGCCTTGCGGCTGCACGTCCCAGACCCAGGCCGAGGCGTAGTCGAAGACGAGCGCGGCCTCGGCGCGCGTGGGCTCGACCCGCGGCATCGCCTCCAGTTCGCGCGCCACCTGCGCGGCCTCGGCGACGGCCGGCGCCTCGGCGCTGTCGGGCCGCAGGAGGCCCGCGTGATACTGCTCCTGCGCCATCGGCGCCTGCCGCCAGCGGAAGTAGCTGACCGTCTCGGCGCCGTGGGCGAAGGCCTCCCAGGTCCAGAAGCGCACCATGCCGGGGAGCGGCGCGGGATTGTGCGGCGCCCAGTTCACCGGGCCGGGCTGCTGCTCCATCACCCACCAGCGCGGGGTGTCGGAGGCCTCGAAACGTGCTGCGACCGCGCGGTAGAGGTCGTGGTGGAAGGCCTGGAAATCAGGATCGCCCTGCCGCGCATAGCGGCGCTTGTGCTCCGGCGGGTCCTCCAGCCGGTCCTCCAGGAAGCCCAGCGGATAGCTGTCCCAGGTCGCGATCTCCATCTGCCGGCCGAGGGCGAAATGGTCAAACTCCAGCGTCCGGCCCATGTAGTTGTGCGAGATCGGCGCGTCGGAATGGCGTGCGATCGCCGCGACCTGCGCCGCGTTGAACCGCGCCACCTGGTCGGAGGAGAACCGACGGAAATCGAGCGCGTGGGAGGGGTTCGGCTCGGTCACCGTGAGGTTCGGCAGGTCGATCTGCTCGAACCCGTCGTAGTCCATCGACCAGAAGACGTTGCCCCATGCCCGGTTGAGCGCGTCGGTCGACTGGTATTTCCGCGCCAGCCAGTCGCGGAACGCGGCGCGGGCGGCCGGAGAGTAGCTGACGGCCGTATCGTGGCAGCCGTATTCGTTGTCGGTCTGCCATGCGCCCAGCGCGGGATGGCGGCCATAGCGAACGGCAAGCGCCTCGGTGATGCGCACGGCCTCGGCGCGGTAGCCGTCATGGGAGAAACAGTAATGGCGGCGCGAGCCGAAGCCCCTCGGTCGCCCTTCGGCGTCGTGGGCCAGCATGTCGGGATGGCGGTCGAGCATCCAGCGCGGCGGCGTGGCCGTGGGCGTGCCCAGGACGATCTTCAGGCCCGCCCCCGCCAGCACCTCGAAGGCGCGGTCCATCCAGCCCCAGTCGAAGCGGCCAGGCACGGGTTCCAGCCTCGACCACGCGAATTCCCCGATCCGCACCCATGTCAGGCCGAGGTCGGCCATGCGGCGCGCGTCCTCGGCCCAGACGTCCTCGGGCCAGTGTTCGGGATAGTAGCAGGTGCCGAGCGCGCGCGTCAGGCTCACGATGTCACCCTGTGTTCCGGCCTGCCCTTCGCCTTCACCCGGACCGACAGCGTCATGCCGGACTGCGGCGCGCGGTCCATCGCCTCGCCGGGCAGGCCCTGCCGCGCGGAGGTGATGTGGATCGTCGAGAGGTCCGGCCCTCCGAAGGCCGGGCATGTCGGCTGCGGTACGCTCAGCGGGATTTCGTCCACAAGGGCGCCGTCCGGGCCGTAGCAGGCCACGCGCGAGCCGCCCCACTCGGCGCACCAGAAGCGGCCGTCCGCGTCCACCACCGCGCCGTCGGCGGCGATCCCGGTCTCGCGATGGTCGAGCCAGACCTCCCAGTCGCCCTCGGGCCAGCCCTCGCCGTCGAGGGCGATCCGCCACACGAGATGGGCGGCGGTGTCCGCGAAATAGGCCGTGCGCCCATCCGGTGCGAAGCAGGTGGCGTTGGGGATCGTGATGCCGTCGCGAAGCTGGACGACCTCGCCCCGGAAGAAGCGGTAGAGGGCGCCGGCGCCCGCCTCGGCGTTCTTGCCCATGGTGCCGATCCAGAAGCCGCCGAACGGGTCGGCGCGGCCGTCGTTGGACCGGGTTGCGGCGTTGCCCGCCTCGAGCGGAACGACATGCCGTTCCCCGCCGGTCGAGACGTCGAAGCGGAAAAGGTCCGTCTCGCTCGCCACGAGGAGGGTATCGGCGTCGATCCAGCCGGCGGCGCTGACGTGACGGTCGAAGCGCCACTCCAGTGGCCCGTCCTGCGTGCGCGTCATCAGGCGCCTGCCCATGATGTCGAACCAGAACAGCTGACGCCGCACGGGGTGCCACAGAGGCCCCTCGCCGAGGATGCAGGCCCGGTCGTCGAAGACCTCCACGTTCATACGGCGCGGCCCTTCGTGACGTCGTCATAGGCCGCCACGATGCGGCGCGCGCGCGCCGAGACGTCCTCGACCGTCATGCCGGGCTTGTAGAGCGCCGTTCCGATGCCGAATCCGTCCGCCCCGGCGGCAAGCCACTGGGCGAAGTTTTCGGGGCCCGCCCCGCCGACGGCGAAGACGCGGGCGTCCTTCGGAAGGACCGCGCGCATGGCCTTCAGGCCCTCGACGCCGATCTGCGCCGCGGGAAACAGCTTGAGCCCGTCCGCCCCCATCTTGAGCGCGGCGAAGGCCTCGGACGGGGTGAACACGCCCGGCCAGCTCTGCAGGAGAAGGCGCTTGGCCTCGACCACCACGTCGGGGTCGAAGTTCGGCGAGACGATCAGCCTGCCTCCGGCATCGGCCACTTCGCGCACCTCGTCCGCGGCCGTCACCGTGCCGGCGCCGACAAGGGCGTGCTCGCCGAATTCATGCGCCATGGTCGCGATGCTCTCGAGCGGCGCGGGCGAGTTCAGCGGCACCTCGATCCGATCGATGCCCGCGGCGATCAGCGCCTCTGCCACGGGCCGCGCCTCGGGCGGCGTCAAGCCGCGCAGAATGGCGATGATGGGACGGCTCATGACGTCGTCTCCCGCTGGATTTCCCATGTCTTCGCAAGGCCGAGCCGGGTGAGCGGATCGGCGTCGAGCGTGCGCACCGCGACGCCCTGCGCCGACAGCGCGGCGGCATAGAGGGCCGACAGCGCCGGGGCGCCCGCCACCACCACCTCCTGACCCAGCCAGTAGGCCCGCGCGCCCGCAAGCTCGGCCCCGATCAGCAGGCCCGAAAGCCGTGCGCGTGCCGCCTCGGGGCCAAGGCCCGTCAGCACGGTCTCGGCACGGATCGAGAAAAGCCGCTGCGCCAGCCGTTCGGGGCGCGACAGCGTGTCGGCGACCGCCTCGGCGAAGGCCTCGGGGTCGGTTTCGACAGCGCGGACCGAGTGGCGCAGCACCGAGCGTTCGGACAGAAGCTCGAAAAGCTCTCCGGTCATGAAGGACTGGAAGCTGACGACCTCCTCCGCGCTCAGGTGCACCCATTTCGTGTGCGTGCCGGGAAGGCACAGGATGCCGTCGAACCCCGGCGACTGCGCGAGGAAGCCCGCGATCTGCGTCTCCTCCCCGCGCATGACGTCGGACGGGCTCGACTGGCTGAGGCCCGGCAGGATCGATACGCGGATGCGCGTGTCGCGCGTTTCGACCGGCACGGGCGCCAGCTCGCCAGGCTTGGCGGGCACCGAGACGTAGGGCGCCTCGGTCCAGCCCTGCCGCGACCCCGCCATGCCGCAGACAAGCACCGGGACCGTCCGCGAGCCCAGCCACGGCTCCACGAGGCGCAACAGCGCGGGCTCGAATTCCGCCCGCGTCAGGACACCCATCCCGTCGTCCGAGCGCGCCTCGGCCTTGTGGGTTCCGTCCTCCGCCATCGCCCACGCACGCAGATGGGTCGTGCCCCAGTCCACGGCGATCCAGTCGGCATATGCCCGCGACGCGCTCATCCCGTCACGACCACGCCGCCGTCGATCACGAGGGCCTGCCCGGTCATCATCCGGCTGGCCCCCGAGGCGAGAAAGAGGGTTCCGCCCGTGATGTCCTGCGGCTTCAGATGCTCCTTGAGGCACATCCGCTTCATGTGCTCCTCGAGGTCGTCGGGGCTGGCCCACATCTCCAGCTGCTTCTCGGTCAGCACCCAGCCCGGCATCAGCGCGTTGACGCGGATGCGGTCGGGGCCGAATTCACGCGCGAGGCTGCGGGTCATCGCCGTGATCCCGCCATTCGCGCTGGTGTAGGCCGGGTAGCCCGCGTTGCCCATCATGTAGGACACCGACGAGAAGTTCACGATCGACCCGCCGCCCGCCTCGCGCATTCCCGCGATAACGGCCTGGCAGGCGAAGAAATAGGCCTTGAGGTTGATCGCCTGCGACCAGTCCCAGAATTCCTCGGTGACGTCCTCGGTCTTGTGCCGCTTGTCGTTGGCGGCGTTGTTGACGAGGACGGTGACAGGGCCGTGCGCCTTCGCCGCCTGTCCGATCGCGTCCTGAAGCGCGGGGATGTCGGTGATGTCGCAAGGCAGGAACAGGGGCCGCGTGCCGGTCTTCCCGGCCATCTCCTCGACGAAGGCGGAGGCGTCCGAGCGCTGGACGAAGGCCACCTTCGCGCCCTGGCGCAGGAACGCCTCCGTCAGCACGGCGCCGATGCCCGAGCCGCCGCCCGTGATGAAGACGGACTGACCTGCGAGATCGGGAAAGATCGGATCGTCGGTCATGCAGCCCTCCTTGGGCGCGCGAAGTCGGGGATCATGTCGCCATGCGCGGCCAGAAGGTCCGTCACGAGGCTTCGGATCTGGCGAAGGTCGAGCTCGGCGGCGGTGTGCGGATCCATGTATGCGGCGTGATAGACGTGCTCGACGTTCTGCTCGACGAGTGCTCGCACGACCAACTCCTGCACATTGATCTGGGTCCGCATCAGCGCGACGAGCTGCGGCGGGATGTCGGTGACGGTCGTGGGCTGCACGCCGTTGCCGTCCACCAGCGCGGGCGTCTCGACCGCGGCGCCGCGGGGAAGCTGCGGGATCTGCCCCCGGTTCGGCAGGTTCGCGTAGGCGACATAGGGCTTGTCGGTGACGATGGCGTTCATCATCTCCGCGGCGAATTCGTGCGACTTCCCGACGTCGATGCCCGCGGCCTCCTGAAGCGACGCGGCCTGCGCCGCCCATTCGGCCATCTGGATCTCGCAGCGCGCCGGGTATTCGTCGAGGGGGATGCCCATGTCGGCGATCAGGTCCTCGCGCCCGTCCTTGATGAACCACGGGACGTATTCCGCGAGATGCTCGGAGCTTTCGGTGCAGAAGTGGCCCAGATGCTCCATCACCTCGTAGCGCACCTTGTTGGTGCAATGCGGGCGCTGGATCGGGGTCTTGGGCAGGCGGCCGCTGCGGTATCCCTCGCGCAGGGCGGGATAGAGGTCACGCCCATTGTGCTCAAGCCGCAGAAAGAAGGCGACGTGGTTCACGCCCGCCACGCGGTAGCGGATCTCGTGCGCCGGAATGTCGAGGTCGTGGCCCATCTCCTCGACGGTGTTCTGCACGGAATGGCAAAGGCCCGCCTGCTTCAGCCGCGGAAACCGCTCGGCGAGCGCCCACGTGTTGATGGCCATCGGGTTGACGTATTGCAGGAGCGTCGCATCGGGGCAGAGCCGTGCCATGTCCTCGGCCACGCCCCAGAGATGCGGCACGGTGCGCAGGCCGCGCATGATCCCGCCCACGCCCAGCGTGTCGGCGATGGTCTGGCGCAGGCCGTACCGCCTGGGGATGTCGAAGTCGATCACGGTCGAGGGACGGTAGCCGCCGATCTGGAACGCCGTGACGACGAAATCCGCGCCGTCCAGCGCGCGGGCCCTGTCGGTCGTGGCCTCGACCGTGGCGCCGGTGCCCATCGTGGCGATCATCTTCTCGGCCACCATCCGGCTTTCCCCGAGGCGCGCGGGATCGATGTCCATCAACGCGATCTTCGCGTCCCTGAGCGCCTCGAAGTGCAGCATGTCGCCCACGATGTTCTTCATGAAGATCGTCGAGCCCGCGCCGATAAAGGCGAGTTTGGTCATTTCACGGCTCCAAGCGTCAGGCCGGCGATGAAGTGGCGCTGCATGAGGAAGAACATCGCGACGGGCGGGATCGCCGCGACGATGCTGCCGGCGCTCATCAGGTGATACTGCGCCACGAACTGGCTGTTGAACGAGGTGATGCCGGCCGTCACGGGCTGCGCGTTCGGGCCCTGCGTCAGCACCAGCGCCCAGAAGTAGTCGTTCCAGATAAAGGTGAAGATCAGCACGCTGAGCGCGGCGATCGCCGGGCGCATGAGCGGCAGGACGACGAACCAGAAGATGCGCCATTCGGCCACGCCCTCCACGCGCGCGGCCTCGATCAGCTCGTAGGGCAGCGCGCGGATGAAGTTGCGCATGAAGAGCGTGCAGAACCCCGTCTGGAAGGCGATGTGAAAGAGCACGAGGCCGAGCTTCGTGTCATAGAGGCCGATATCCACCGTCAGGTCGCGCACCGGCACCATCAGGATCTGGAACGGAACGAAGTTGCCCGCGATGAACATGAAGAAGATCAGAAGGTTGCCGCGGAACCGGTAGACGCCCAGCGCGAAGCCCGTCATGCACGACAGCGCCACGGCACCGACCACGGTGGGCACGGTGATCAGGACCGAGTTCCACAGGTAGCGCGGCATGTCGCTTTCGAAGAACACGCGGCCGTAGTTCGAGAACAGCTCGAAGCTCGACGGAAGGCCCCAGTAGTTCCCGGCGCTGAAATCCTCGAACGGGCGGATCGAGAACAGCATGACGGCGATCAGCGGCAGAAGCCACATGACCAGCGCCAGCGGCAGGAGCGCCTGGTAGGTGATCTGCGCCGCGCGCGAGCGTTGCTGGATCGGCTGCGGGAACATCAGAGCGCCTCCCGGACGGATTTCTTCGATCGCGCGTCGAACTCGCCCCGCGTCATCGCCGCGCCTCCTGCTCGTCGCGCCACATCTGCCACAGGAAGTAGGCGATGAAGACCAGCATGATGAAGAACAGCACCACCGCGATGGCAGAGCCATAGCCCATTCGGAAACCGAATTCCGACAGCGCGCGCTCGAACATGTAGAAGCTGAGCACGCGGGTGGAGCCGAACGGCCCGCCGTTCGTCATGACCGAGATCAGGTCGAACGAGCGCAGCGCGCCGATGATCGTGACGACGAAGGCGATGAAGGTCGCGGGCTTCAGCTGCGGCAGAATCACGAACCAGAGCATCTTCCAGCCCTTCGCCCCATCGAGGCGCCCTGCCTCCACCTGTTCGGGGTCAACGGCGTTCAGGCCCGTAAGATAGAGGATCATGCAATAGGCCGTCTGCGGCCACAGGCCGGCGGCGATGATGCCGTAGGTGGCCAGGTCGGGATCGCCGAGAATGTTCACGGGCTCGAGCCCGAGAGATGCCAGCACCCCGTTCAGCAGCCCCACGCGCGGCAGGTAGAACCACGAGAACACCAGGCCCACGACGACCTGGCTCAGCACGAAGGGAAAGAAGAACATCGACTTGTAGAGCCGGATGCCCGTCACGGTCTGGTTCAGGAACAGCGCGATGGCGAGCCCCAACGGAATGGCCAGCAGATAGAGCACCAGCCAGCGCACGTTGTTCCACAGGGAAATCTCGAAATTGCGGTCGGTCAGAAGCTCTTCGTAGTTGGCCAGTCCGATGTAGGTGGCCTCGCCCAGCCCGTCCCAGCGGAACAGCGAGATCTGGAAGGACTGGAAGATCGGGCTGATGACGTAGACGAGGAAGAACAGCATCCCCGGCAGGAGGAAAAGGATGGGCGTCAGCGTCATCCGGTTGCGCTGAACCCATGTCGGCCCCGAGGCCGTGTCTTGCGTGGCGATCGCCATGGTCGTGCCCCTCCGGCGCTTCCGTTCCGCGGATGCGGTGTCCCGCCCGGACAGGGACGTCCGGGCGGGCGATGGCTGGTGCGGTTACTGGTAGATCCGCTGACGCGCGGCCTCGAGACGCTCGAGGATGTCGTCGAGGTTGTCGGGGAACACCATGAACTCCTGCAGGCCTTCCATGCCGATGGCCGCCATCTCTGCCGGGAAGTCGCGGTCGAAGAACTGTGCGATGCCGCCGGTGGCGTTCTCGCTCAGCATCTCGAAGCCCTGCTGGATGAACTCGTCATCCGCCACCGAGGCATTGGCGTTCACGGGCAGCTGGCCCAGACCGTCAGGCCCGTTGATCCGCGTCTGGACCTCGGCAGAGGTCACGAAGTCGAGGAAGGCGCGCGCCGCCTCGACGTTCTGCGCGCCGGAGGCGACGTGGAACGTGTCGGTCGGCGCGTCCTCGCCCATCGCGACGTCGGGGTTGATCGCCGGGAACTGGTAGAAGTCCAGCTGTTCATCCGTCAGCCCGCCGTTGCGCAGCTGGTCCACGGCGAAGTTGCCCATCAGGTAATGGGTCGCCTCGCCGTTGATCATGAAGGGAAGCGCCTCCTGCCAGCTGTAGGTCTGGTGGTCGTCGATGAAGGCGCCCATGTCGATCAGCTGACGCCAGTTGGCGAAGGTCTCGCGCACGCGCTCGTCGGTCCACGGAACCTCGCCGCGGGCGAGCTGCATGTGGAAGTCGAAGCCGTTGGTGCGCATGTTGAGATAGTCGAACCAGCCGCCGGCGGTCCACAGGAAGCGCGTGCCGATCGTGTAGCACTTGCGGCCCGAATCGAGGATCGCCTGGCAGTTGGCGACCTCTTCCTCCCAGGTGGCGGGCTCCGAAAGGCCGAGCTCGTCGAAGATGTCCTCGCGGTAGTACATGCCCCACTGGTAGTAGGTGTAGGGAACGCCCCACTGGCGGCCATCCTGGGTCATCGCGCCGCGGACGGATTCGAGCCCGTCGTAATCGCCCGCTTCCCACCAGTCGGTGATGTCCATGAACAGCCCGGCGTCGACGTAAGGCTCCATCCGGTTGGCGGCATACCAGTTGATCACGTCCGGCGGGTTCGCGCTCAGCGCGTTGCGGATCTGGGTCTTCCACGCCTCGCGGTCCACGATCGTCAGCTCGACCTCGAGGCCGGGATGCTCGGTCGCGAAATCGGCCGCGAGGCCTTCCATCACGGCGCGCGGGCCGGGGTTGGACATGTCCGAAATGATGCGCAGCGTGCCCGAAAGCTCCTGCGCGGACACGGCGCCCGCCAGCATGGTGCTGGCGGCCAGCGCTGCGGCGCCGGTTTTCAAAATGGATCGCATGGTTTCCTCCCTGGTGATCCGGTCTGGTGCAGTCTTGCGTTCCGTAGTTTCATTATTTGAAACTTGGTTTCTTATATTGAAATCCTAGCGCGAGTCAGCCTAGCCTTGTCAACAGCAATTCCGATGCGGGAGGCGTCGCGCGATGGCGGCGGAAGAGAGACAGGGAGGCGACGGCACGGTGGGCAAGGCGCTTGCGGTGCTGGACGAGGTGGCGGCGCGTGGCCGGCCCGTGCGGTTCTCCGAACTCATGGCCACCAGCCCGTTTCCCAAGGCCACGCTCTACCGTTTCGTTCAGGTCCTCACCAAGCAGGGGATGCTCAGCTACGACCCCGAGCGGCAGACCTACGCCCCCGGCCTCAGGCTGGTGCGGCTGGCCCATGCGGCATGGCAGACCTCGTCGCTTGCGCCGATCGCCCGTCCTCATCTCGACCGGCTGAGCCGGGCAACGGGCGAGACCGTGCACCTTGCCCAGCTCGATTCGGGACAGGTCCTCTATGTCGAGAAGCGCAACGCGGCCGAGCCGGTGGCGATGTATTCGCAGGCCGGCAAGGTCGGTCCCGCCTACTGCACCGGCGTCGGCAAGGCGATGATGGCCTGGCTGCCCGAGGCCGAGCTGGCGCCGGTCCTGCAACGGCAGGCGTGGCACCGCTTCACCGACAACACCATCACGAGCGCCGAGGCGATGCGCGCGGAACTCGCCGCGATCCGCGCGCGCGGTCACGCCTTCGACGACGAGGAGCACGAGCCCGGCATCATCTGCATCGCCGTGCCGATCCTCGCGCGATCGGGCCGCGTGCTGGGCGCGCTGTCGGTCACGTCGACGACGGCGCGCACGGACCTTGACGGGCTCACGCGGCATCTGCCGGAAATCGGGCGCGCCGCCGACGCCATAGCCGGGGAGGCGCAGGACTGGCGCTTTCCCGACGAGGCCGCGGAATAACGGCGCCGAGGGGACAAACGAGAGGGAGGGGCCCGGAATGTCGGGACTGCAACTGCAGAACGTGATCAAGCGCTACGGCGCGACGCAGGTGATCCATGGCGTCGACCTGACCATCAAGGACGGCGAGTTCTGCGTCTTCGTCGGCCCGTCCGGTTGCGGGAAATCCACGCTGCTGAGGATGGTCGCAGGCCTGGAGGAGACCACGGAGGGCGCCATCTCGATCGGCGCGCGCGACGTCACGCGGCTCGACCCGGCCGAGCGTGGCGTGGCCATGGTGTTCCAGTCCTACGCGCTTTACCCGCACATGAGCGTGGCCGAGAACATGGGGTTCGGCCTGAAGATGACGGGCCACCCGAAGGCCGAGATCGACGCCAAGGTGGCCGAGGCGAGCCGCGTCCTGAAGCTTGACGATTACCTCAAGCGCAAGCCCAAGGCCCTGTCGGGCGGACAGCGGCAGCGGGTGGCGATCGGGCGGGCCATCGTGCGCGGGCCGGAGGTGTTCCTGTTCGACGAGCCGCTGTCGAACCTCGACGCGGAGCTGCGCGTCGAGATGCGGGTGGAGATCTCGCGCCTGCACCAGGAGATCGGCGCGACGATGATCTACGTCACCCACGACCAGGTCGAGGCGATGACGCTCGCGGACAAGATCGTGGTGCTGCGCGCGGGCCGGATCGAACAGGTCGGCCGGCCGCTGGACCTCTACAACGATCCCGACAACCGGTTCGTGGCGGGCTTCATCGGCAGCCCCGCGATGAACTTCTTCGAAGGCACGAGCGCGGGCGGGACGGTTTCGGCGCCCGGCCTCGGCGGGACGGCGCTGCGCGCGCCGGAAAGCCTGCCCGGCGACGGCCCAGTCACGGTCGGCGTGCGGCCGAACCGGCTGGGCCTGACGGAGGGCGACAGCCACATGGTGGAACTTTCCGAGCACCTCGGCGGGGTGAGCTACCATTACCTGACCGGGCCCGACGGCACCCGCCTGATCGTCGAGGCGCACGACCAGCACACCCCGCGCCCGGGAAGCCGAACGGGCCTTGCGGTGACGGAGGACGCGGCGCTGTTCTTCGACGCGGCGACCGGGCTGCGCCTTCGCTGAGGGCGGGAAGCGGGAGCCGTGGCATCGAGCCACGTCCCCCGCTGCGCCGTCGGCGTGCGTATTTCGAGAAAGATGAAGGGGAGGCGCGGGGCCCCGCCTCAGCCCGGATCGGCGAGGTCGCTCAGGATCGGGCAGTCCGGGCGCCTGTCTCCCGCACAGCGCCGGACGAGATCGGAGAGCGTGGCGCGCATCGCGGCCAGTTCGGCCATCTTCGCATCGATTTCGGCAAGGTGCCTTTCGGCGACGGCCTTGACGTCCTGCGACGCGCGTTCGCGGTCCTCCCAGAGGGCCAGGAGCGTCCGGCAATCCTCGATCGAGAAGCCGAGCGAGCGCGCGCGCCCGAGGAAGGCGAGCTTGTGCAGGTGCTGCCCGTCGAAGCGCCTGTAGCCGTTGGCGTCGCGATCGGGCCGGACAAGGCCGATCTCCTCGTAGTAGCGGATCGTCTTGGCCGGAAGGCCGGTGCGTTCGGAGACCTCGCCGATGTTCATGCCGCCCTCATCCGCTTGAGCCGAAGCGCGTTGGCGACCACGAGGACGGAGCTTGCCGCCATCGCGCCCGCCGCGAGCATGGGGTTGAGGAAGGGCCCGCCCGCGAGCGCGAGGACGCCCGCCGCGACGGGGATCAGGGCGACGTTGTAGCCGAAGGCCCAGACGAGGTTCTGCGCGATGTTGCGCAGGGTGCGGCGGCTGACCTCGTGGGCGGTCACGACCGCGGAGGGCGCGCCCGACACGAGGACCACGTCCGCCGCCTCGATCGCGACATCGGTGCCGGAGCCGAGCGCGATGCCCACGTCGGCCGCCGCGAGGATGGGCGCGTCGTTGATGCCGTCGCCGACGAAGGCGACCTTCAGGCCCTCGTCGCGCCAGGCGTCGAGCGTCGCGCGCTTGTCCCCGGGCGACAGGGCGTGGCGCGCCTCGGTCACGCCGAGAGTCTCGGCGGCGGCCCGGACCGGCCCCTCGCCGTCGCCCGAGAGGATCGCCACGGCGATGCCGCGCCGCATCAGGCCGGCCACCGCGCGCGCGGCGTCCGGCTTGAGCGGATCGGACAGCGCGATTCGGCCCAGGTAACGCCCGCCGCGCGCGACGTGGACGTTCGTCTCGGGGCCCGGCGGCGGCGCGGGAACCCTGACGCCCGCCGCCTCGAGATGCGCGGCGCTGCCCACGAGGAGCGGCGAACCGGCGAGGCTGGCGGAGATGCCGGACCCCGTCACGCTCTGGAAGCCGTCGGCGTGCGGGACGTCGAGGTCCCGGGCCTCGGCCTCCTCGACGATCGCGCGCGCGAGCGGGTGCTCGGAGGCGCGCTCGCCGGCGGCGGCGAGGGCGAGAAGCTCGGCCTCGGCGATGGCGACGGGGTGCAGGCCCGTCACGGCGGGACGCCCCTCGGTCAGGGTTCCGGTCTTGTCGAAGGCCACGAGGTCGACGCGCGACAGCGTCTGGAGCGCGTCGCCCTGCCGGAAGAGGACGCCGAGGCGCGCCGCCCTGCCTGTCCCCGCAAGGATCGAGACCGGGGTGGCGAGGCCCATCGCGCAGGGGCAGGCGATGATGAGGACGGAGACCGTCACGACGAGCGCTTGCGACGGGTCGGGGCCGAAGGCCAGCCAGAGCCCGCCCGCGACCAGCGCGATGGCCAGCACCACCGGCACGAAGACGGCGGTGACGCGGTCGATGAGGGACTGCACCGGCAGACGGGTCGCCTGCGCGTCCTCGACCATTGCGACGATGCGCGACAGGACGGTGTCCGAGCCGACCGCCGTCGCGCGGTAGACCAGCGCGCCGGTTCCGTTCACGGTGCCCGCCGTCACCGGATCGCCTTCGCCCTTGCCGACCGGCAGGGGCTCGCCTGTCAGCATGGCCTCGTCGACATGGCTGCGGCCATCCTCGACCACGCCGTCGACGGCGACGCGCCCGCCCGGACGCAGCCGCAGAAGGTCGCCGGGACGGATGCGCTCGAGCGGCACGTCCTCTTCGGTGCCGTCCGCGCGGAGACGTGTCGCGGTGTCGGGCCGCAGCGCCATGAGCCCCGCGATCGCCGCGCCGGCCTGTCCGCGCGCGCGGGCCTCGAGCCAGCGGCCGAGAAGGATCAGGGTGACGATGACGGCGGCGGCCTCGAAGTAGACGTGACGACCGCTCTGGGGCACGAGGTCGGGCGCGAAGGTGACGACCGTGGACCACGCCCAGGCCGCGCCCGCGCCCAGCACCACGAGGCTGTTCATCTCGGGCGCGCGGCGCAGGAGCGCGGGCACGCCGAGGCGGAAGAACACCGCGCCGGGGCCCGCCAGCACGGCCGTGGTCAACACGAACTGCGCGATCCGCAGGGGCGTCTGGCCAAAGGTCATGGTCAGCCAGTGGTGAAGCGCGGGCACGATATGGCCGCCCATCTCGGCGACGAAGACCGGAAGCGTCAGGAGCGCGGAGATGACGAAGGCGCGGCGGTAGGGCGCGGCCTCGTCGCGCTCGGCCGGCGCGGTGGCGGACGCGGCCTCGGGCGTGTCGTCGAGGGGGCGCACGGGGTAGCCGGCGGCCTCCATGTGGGACTGCAGCGCGTCCATTTCGAAGGGGCCGCCCGTGCGGATCTCGGCGCGGCGCGTCGCGAGGTTCACGGTCGCCTCCTCGACGCCGGGGGCATTCAGAAGCGCCTTCTCGGCCCGCGCGACGCAGCTTCCGCAGCTCAGGTTGGCGACCTCAAGCCGGATCGGCCGCGCGGGCGCATGCGGCGTGGCGGGGTAGCCCGCCTTCTCCATGGCGGGGCCGACCGCGCCCGGATCGAAGCCGGGACCGGGCAGGATGTCGGCGCGGCGGGTCGCGAAGTTCACGCGCGCCTCGGCGACGCCCGGAATGGCGGACAGGGCGGTCCGCGCGCGCGCGGCGCAGCCACCGCAGCTGAGATTGGCGATGTCGTAACGCAGTCGGTGCTGCTGGAGCGTGTCGGGCATCTGGGTCGGGTCCTTTGGGTGCCGACCGCACATAGGCCTTCCAGTCACTGGAAGGTCAAGAGGCCCCGCCACCTTTTCCGGGCGACGGGCCGCCCGCCGGTGCCACGAGGCGGTTTGAGCCTGTCAAAGAAGGGATTTCAAGTAGTCGCCATAGCCGTTCTTGGTGAACATTTCGATCCGCGCGCGGAGCTGGTCGCCGTCGATCCAGCCCTGCGCGAAGGCGATCTCGTCGGGGGAGCCGGTCTGCAGGCCCTGCCGCTCGGTCAGCGTGCGCACGAAGTTTCCGGCGTCGAGCAGGCTGCCGTGCGTGCCCGTGTCGAGCCATGCGTAACCGCGGCCCATGCGTTGCACGTCGAGCGATCCGTCGTGGAGGTAGCTTTCCAGAAGCGACGTGATCTCCAGTTCGCCGCGGGCCGAGGGCGTCACCTGCGCGGCACGGTCGGGCGCGGTGCCATCGAGATAGTAGAGCCCCGTCACGGCGTAGGGCGAGGGCGGGATGTCCGGTTTCTCGACAATCGCGCGCACCTCGCCGTTCGGTCCGAAGTCCACCACGCCGTAGCGCTCGGGATCGGCGACGTGATAGCCGAAGACGGTGCCCGCGGCGTCGGAGGCGTCGGCGGCCGCCAGCATCTCGGGCAGACCGTGGCCGAAGAATATGTTGTCGCCCAGAACCATCGCCGAGGGCGCGCCGGCGAGGAAGTCGCGCGCGAGGATGTAGGCCTGCGCCAGCCCGTCGGGCGAGGGTTGTTCGATGTAGGTGAACGAGAGGCCCCACTGGCTGCCGTCGCCCAGCGTGCGGATGAACTGCGCCTGGTCCTCGGGCGTGGTGATGATCGCGATCTCGCGGATGCCGCCAAGCATCAGGACGCTGATCGGATAGTAGATCATCGGCTTGTCGTAGATCGGCAGAAGCTGCTTCGAGACGCCGAGCGTGATCGGATAGAGCCGCGTGCCGGAGCCGCCGGCCAGGATGATGCCCTTGCGCTGCGTCATGCGAGATCGCCTTTCGCCTTGAGGTCGGTGAGGATCGCCGCGAGGCCCTCGCGCCAGTCGGGGCGGGCGATGCCGAAGGCGGCTTCGGTCGCGCTGCAGTCGAGCCGCGAGTTCAGCGGCCGCCGCGCAGGCGTCGGATAGTCCGTCGAGGGGATCTCCTCGACGCCGACCTCCAGGCCGGCCGCCTCGAAGATGGCCCTCGCGAAACCCGCCCAGGACGTGTCGGGCGCGCCGGCGAAGTGGTAGGTGCCGGATTTCGCGGGATCGGCAGAAAGCGCCCCGGCGATCTTCAGGCAGGCCGCCGCGATGTCGGCCGCGGGCGTCGGCCCGCCGATCTGGTCGCTCACCACGCGCAGGTGGCCGCGCTGGGGCCCGACCCTGAGCATGGTTTTCACGAAGTTCGCTCCATGCGCCGAGACGACCCAGCTTGTTCTCAGGATCGCGTGGGGCCCGCCCGCCGCACGCACCCCCTCCTCGCCCGCGAGCTTGGAGCGCCCGTAGGCGCCGAGCGGCCCGGTGGGTTCGTCCGGGCGGCGCGGCGAGGCACCCTCGCCGTCGAAGACATAGTCGGTCGAGATGTGGACGAGCGGCACGCCCAGCTCCGCGCAGGCACGCGCCATGGCGGCGGGTGCGGCGCCGTTGATGATCGTCGCCAGCGTCTCGTCCTCCTCGGCGCCGTCGACCGCAGTGTAGGCGGCGGCGTTGATGACGGCGTCGGGGGCGTGCTCGCGGATCGCCGCGGCGCAGTCCTCGGGCTTGCCGAGATCGGCGGCCCCGCGCCCGAGCGCGATCACATCGGCGGCGCGCGCGAGTTCCGTCGCGACCTGGCCGGTCCGGCCGAAGACGAGCACGCGCATGGCCCTACCCCGCCTTTCCCAGACGTTGCCCCACGCCCTCGCGCGCCTGAAGCGCGCGCCACCAGTCCTCGTTCGCGAGATACCAGTCGACGGTGCGCGCGAGCCCCTCCTCCACGGTGACGGACGGGCTCCAGCCCAGCTCGTCGCGGATGCGCCTTGCGTCGATCGCGTAGCGCAGGTCGTGGCCGGGGCGGTCCTCGACGAAGGTGATCAGCCGGTCATGCGGCGCCGCGTCCGGCCGCCGCTTGTCGAGCAGCGCGCAGATCGTGCGCACGAGGTCGATGTTCCGCCGCTCGTTGTTGCCGCCGATGTTGTAGCTGCGGCCTACCACGCCCGTCTCCACCGCAAGCAGAAGCGCGTCGGCGTGATCCTCGACAAAGAGCCAGTCGCGCACGTTAAGCCCCTGCCCGTAGACCGGGATCGGCCGCCCTGCGAGCGCGTTCAGGATGACCACCGGGATCAGCTTCTCGGGGAAGTGGAAGGGGCCGTAATTGTTGGAGCAGTTTGTAAGGATCACCGGCAGGCCGTAGGTCTCGTGCCAGGCGCGCACGAGGTGGTCCGAGGCGGCCTTCGACGCCGAATAGGGCGAGTTCGGCGCATAGGGCGTCTCTTCGGTGAAGAGGCCGGTTTCGCCGAGGGTTCCGTAGACCTCGTCGGTCGAGATGTGGTGGAAGCGGAACGCCGAGGGTCTGCCAGCCTGGGTCCACCACGCCCGCGCGGCCTCCAGAAGCGTATAGGTCCCGGTCACGTTCGTCTCGATGAACGTGCCCGGCCCGTCGATCGAGCGGTCCACATGGCTTTCGGCGGCGAGGTGCATGATCGCGTCCGGGCGGTGTTCCGCAAGGATGCGGTCCATCGCGGCGCGGTCGCGGATATCGGCGTGCTCGAAGGCGTAGAGCGGGCTGTCGGCGACCTCGGCCACGTTGTCGAGGCAGGCGGCATAGGTCAGCGCGTCGACGTTGACCACGGTATGCCCACGCGACACCGCCAGCCGCACCACAGCCGAGCCGATGAAGCCCGCGCCGCCCGTCACCACAAGCTTCACGTTGCGCCCTCCGCGTAGGTGAACGGGCTTTCGAACCCGGCGAAGCGGCCCGCGGCGGCGTCCTTGCCCGACAGGATCGGCGCAAGGCCGCCGAGGCCCCAGTCGATGCCGATGTCAGGGTCGTCGAACCGCAGCGCGCCCTCGGTCTCTGGGGCGTAATGGTCCGAGCACTTGTAGACGATCTCGGTGTCGGGGACGCGCGTGGCGAAGCCATGCGCAAAGCCCTCGGGGATCAGAAGCTGCCTGCCGTTCTCGAAGCTGAGCTCGATGCCGAACCAGCGTCCCCAGGTCGGCGAGCCCCGGCGGATGTCCACCGCCACGTCGAACAGCACCCCGCGCCCGCACCGCACGAGCTTGGCCTGCGCGTGCGGCGGCGCCTGGAAGTGGAGGCCGCGCACCGTTCCGGGCTGCGCCGAAAGCGAATGGTTGTCCTGAACGAAATCGATGTCGATCCCGTGTTCCGCCAGCCGCGCGCGGTTCCACGTCTCACCAAAAAAGCCGCGGTCGTCGCCGAAGCGCGCGGGCGTCAGCACGAGAAGGCCCGGAATGCCGGTCTGGTCGACATGCATTGGTTGAAACCTGCGGTCTTCGTGATCCAAACTGGCCGATCTTCATCGGCGGGTGCGACGATTGCACGGGTGCCGCCCGGTCACAAGATGTCGGGCGCAAGCCTCGGGCGGCGCTGCCGCGCGGCGTCGGGCCTCAGGCGGCGATCCAGTCGAAAAACCCCTCGCCCGCCCGCGCCCGCATGTCACGCGCCATGTCGGCCCCCAGCTTCGCGCCGTCCTCGACGGGTGCTGTCCGGTCGTCGGTCAGCACCTCCGAGCCGTCGGGGCGAAGGATCTCTCCGCGCAGCCTCAGCGTGCCGCCGTCAATCTCCGCAAGCCCCGCGATCGGCGTCTCGCAGGAGCCGTCGAGGCCGGCGAGGAAGGCCCGCTCGGCCGCGAGGCGCAGGCCGGTCACGGCGTCGTGGATCGCCTCGAGCATCGCGGCCGCGCGCGCGTCGTCCGTCCGGCGCTCGATGCCGATCGCGCCTTGCGCGATCGCTGGAAGAACGTCCTCGGGCGCGATGGCGGACTTGACGACCTCGGTCATGCCAAGCCGCCTGAGCCCCGCCATGGCGAGGAACGTGGCGTCGGCCACACCATCGCCCAGCTTCTTCATGCGGGTCTGGACGTTGCCCCGGAACTCCACGACCTCGAGGTCGGGCCGCCGCGCCTTCAGCTGGGCCCGCCGCCGAAGCGACGAGGACCCGACCCGCGCGCCGGAGGGAAGGTCGGCGATGGCGTCGTGGCGGAGCGACACGAAGGCGTCCCGAACATCCTCGCGCGGGAGGTAGCAGTCGAGCACGAGGCCCTGCGGCTGCAGCGTCGGCATGTCCTTCATCGAGTGGACCGCGATGTCGATCCGGCCCGACAGCATGTCCTCCTCGATCTCCTTCGTGAACAGACCCTTGCCGCCCAGCGTCTTCAACGCGACATCCGCGTCGATCAGGCTGCGGTCGTCCCCGGTCGTCTTGATCACGACGATCTCGAATGCCGCCTCGGGCAGGTCGAACGCGGCCATCAGGCGGCGGCGCGTCTCATGCGCCTGCGCCAGCGCGAGCGGCGAGCCGCGGGTTCCGATGCGGAGGGGCTTGGCGGGGGTCGGAAGATCGGTCGTCATGGCTTTCTCCTACATCTGTCAACCTTGCTTGACAATCACCCTCGGGTTGACAGACTGAACCTTGCGCACAATTCCTGTGGCGCAAACGACCGAAGGACAACACCCATGTTTGACGCGCCTGCCACGGGCCAGAAGAAACTCCTGCGTTCGCTGGCGGGCGAGGCGATGGACGTGCCGCCGGTCTGGCTGATGCGGCAAGCCGGGCGCTACCTCCCGGAATACCGCGAGACGCGGGCGAAGGCCGGGGACTTCCTGTCGCTGTGCTACAACCCCGAGCTCGCCGCCGAGGTCACGCTCCAGCCGATCCGGCGCTACGGTTTCGATGCGGCGATCCTGTTCGCCGACATCCTGCTGATCCCGCAGGCGCTCGGCGCCGATCTGTGGTTCGTGACCGGAGAGGGGCCGCGCCTGTCCACGATCACCGGCCCCGAGGGCCTGCGCGCGCTGAAGGGCAAGGACGACATCCACGACCACCTCGCGCCGGTCTACGAGACGGTGAAGATCCTGTCGCGCGAATTGCCGCAGGAGACCACGCTGATCGGCTTCGCCGGCGCGCCCTGGACCGTCGCGACCTACATGATCGCAGGGCGCGGGACGCCCGACCAGGGACCGGCCCATGCACTGCGCGAAAGCGACCCGGCGACCTTCGCCGGGCTGATCGACCTGCTGACCGAGGCCACGATCGAATATCTCGACGCCCAGGTGCGTGCGGGCGCCGAGGTCGTGAAGATCTTCGACAGCTGGGCGGGATCGCTGAAGGGCGAGGCCTTCCGCACCTTCGCTCTGGAGCCCGCGAAACGGATCACGGGCGAGTTGAAGCGGCGGCATCCGGACCTTCCGGTCATCGCCTTCCCGCGCGAGGCGGGCGAGAAATACGTCGGTTTCGCGAAGGAGGTCGGCGCGGATTGCGTGGCCATCGACACCCAGGTCGACCCGGCCTGGGCGGCAAGGCACCTGCAGCCCGACAGCTGCGTCCAAGGCAACCTCGACCCCAGGCACATGGTGACGGGCGGCCAGGCGCTGGTGGATGCGACGCGCGCCATCGTGGACGCGCTGAAGGGCGGGCCGCACATCTTCAACCTCGGACACGGCATCACGCCGGAAGCCGACCCGGAGAACGTGCACCTGCTCCTGGAGACCATCCGCGGCTGAAGCGGCGGCGGCGCCATGGGGCGGGCGCGGCGATGCGTATTTCGGGAAAGATGAAGCCGGGAGCGGGTCCGGGGCGGTTTGCGAGCGCGCGGGCCGCAGGCTCGGGCAAGGCGACCCCGGGAGATCGGCGGAGATGAGAAAGCGCTTCGACCTGGCCGTGATCGGCCGAGGCCTGATGGGGACGGCCTGCGCACGCCACCTCGCCGAAGCCGGGCGTTCGGTCGCGCTGATCGGGCCGGACGAGCCGGAAGACGCGGCCGCCTTCGAGGGACCCTTCGCCAGCCACCATGACGCGGGACGCATCACGCGCATCCTGGCGGCAGACGCGGACTGGTCGCGCCTTTCGGCGCGATCCGTCGCGCGCTACCGCGACATCGAGGCGCGTTCGGGGATTGCGTTCTACCATCCTGTCGGCGGGATGATGGCGGCGCCGTCCGAGGGCCATGGCAAGGCCTTCGGCGACGCCTTTCTCGCCGTCGCCGATGCCGAAGGGATCGCCCATGACCGGCTGTCGGACGCGGCCCTCGCCGCGCGGTTTACGATGTTGCGCTTCGCGCCCGGAACGCGGGCGGCCTGGGACCCGGCGGGCGGCTGGATCGACCCGCGGGCGATGCGGCGCGCCGAGGAGGCGCTGGCCGTGCAGGCAGGCGCCACCGTCCTGCGCGAAACGGCGGTCAGGCGCCGTGGCGGCGAGGTCGCGCTTGGGTCCGGGCAGATCGTCGTGGCGGGCCATGTGGTCGTGGCGACGGGCGGCTATGCGGGCATGGACGCGCTTTTGCCGAGACCTCCCCGTCTGCAGGTCTTCGGGCGCACGGTCGCCTTTGCGGAGGTCGGCCGAGACCAAGCCGCCGCGTTCGCGGACATGCCCGCGCTGATCTTCTTTCCGGAGGGGCACGGACACGACCTCTACGTCCTGCCCCCGATCCTGTATCCCGATGGCCGCTGGCTCGTGAAGATCGGGGGGGAGTCGACGAGCCCGTCCCTTGGCAGCGCGGCGGAGATGGCGGCATGGTTTCGGGGCGGAGGCAGCGTGGAGGCGGGACGCGGCCTCCTGCGGGAGCTGGCGCGCCTCATGCCGGACCTCCCGATGGAGCGGACATCCGTGGGCGCCTGCGCGGTGACATTCACGGCGACGGGCAAGCCCTGCATCGCGCGGCTGGACGAGACCGTGACCGTGCTGACGGGCGGCAACGGGGCCGGGGCGAAGTGCGCCGACGAGCTGGGACGGTTGGGGGCGATGGTGGCCGAGGGCGCCAGCCTCGCGGCGGAGGGCTACGGGTGCGATTTCGATGCGCCCGCGATATGAAGGACGGTGCCCCGGGATGGGCGCTCCGGATGAGCGCGAAGCGCGTCCCGACCTCGATCGCGCGCCCCCTCGATGAGGGCAAGGGCACCGGCCCGGCCCGTTCGGTGATGAATGCCGGCGCCCTCCGGCGCGGATGCAGGCGAGACTTCCGGCCAGGAACGGCTTTCGCCGGGCGGGCACTTGCTCCCGCCCCCATGATTGCCTAGACCGCCGGGCAGGATCACGCGTCCTCGGATCGCAAGCGCGGCTGGGGATGAACCCGGGACGCCGGAGACTGCGCGCGCGAAGATGAAAACGACCACGACGCGATACCCGACTTCGGCGAAGCCGCCAGCACCTGAGGACCGTCATGAATTTCGTTGAACGTGTGGCCGATCGAAGTCTCGTCGTCGGCATCATCGGTCTGGGCTACGTCGGCATCCCGCTTGCCCTTGCCGTTTCGGGCTCCGGGTTCCGGGTCGTCGGGTTCGACATCGACGCGTCGCGCGTCGCAGATCTGAACCGGGGCAGGAGTCCGCTCAAGCACGTCCCTTCCACGCGCATCGACGAGCTTCGAGGGCGCGGCTTCGAGGCGACGGCGGAGTTCTCGCGGGCAGATGAATGCGATGCCCTCATCATCTGCGTGCCGACGCCGTTGAACCAGTACCGCGAGCCTGATCTCAGCTTCGTCGAAGGGACCATGGAGAATATCGCGCCCCACCTGCGCAAGGGGCAGATGATCAGCCTGGAGAGCACGACGTGGCCCGGCACGAGCCGGGAAGTGCTTCTACCGTATCTTGAAGGCACCGGGCTCACGGTCGGCGAAGATCTCCATCTCGTGTATTCCCCGGAACGTGAGGATCCCGGGAATGCCAGCTTCCAGACAAGCACGATCCCCAAGATTGTTGGGGGCCACACGCCGAAATGCCTCGCCGCGGGTGAAGCATTGTACGGCTCCTTCATCGACCGGATCGTGCCGGTCAGTTCGACGGAAGCCGCCGAGATGGTGAAGCTGCTGGAGAACATCCATCGCGCCGTGAACATCGGCCTCGTCAACGAGACGAAGATCCTGTGCGACAGGATGGGGCTCGACGTGTTCGAGATCATCGATGCGGCAAAGACGAAGCCGTTCGGCTTCACGGCCTACTATCCCGGACCCGGCATCGGCGGTCACTGCATTCCGATCGACCCCTTCTATCTTACGTGGAAGGCGAGGGAATTCGGCCTGCATACGCGGTTCATCGAACTCGCGGGCGAGATCAATGCGTCGATGCCGCAATACGTGGTCGACAAGACGGTGCGCGCGCTGAACGAAGTCGGGAAAAGCCTG
Organism: Roseicyclus salinarum; assembly: GCF_029624655.1. Lineage (GTDB taxonomy): Bacteria > Pseudomonadota > Alphaproteobacteria > Rhodobacterales > Rhodobacteraceae > Roseibacterium > Roseibacterium salinarum. Next base: position 43,687 of record NZ_JARRSA010000002.1, on the reverse strand, counting down.
CGGGGGGCCAGGGTCCTCGCCCTCGGCATTGCCTACAAGCGCAATGTCGATGACATGCGCGAGAGCCCGTCGGTCTTCGTGATGGAGCGGCTGCGCGACTGGGGCGCGGAGGTGGAGTACTCCGATCCCAACGTTCCGGTCTTTCCGCGGATGCGCCAGCACAGCTTCGACCTGACTTCGGTCGACCTGACGCCCGAGGTGATCGCCGGGTTCGACGTGGTGCTCCTTCTGACCGACCACACCGATTTCGACTATGACATGATCCGGCAAAACGCACGGATACTCGTGGACACACGCGGCAAGTTCCGCGGAGTTCCGGGTGTCGTACGCGCCTGAGGGGAAAAGATGCCCAAGACCTACGCGTTGATCGGTGCAGCAGGCTACATCGCACCGCGTCACATGAAGGCGATGGCCGAAACGGACGGAACCCTCGTGGCCGCATACGACGTGAACGACAGCGTCGGCGTCATGGACAGCCATTTCCCGGACGCCGCCTTCTTTACCGAATTCGAGCGCTTCGAGGCGGATGTCCACGATCGTCGCCTCCTGGGAGGTTCTCTCGACTTCGTCTCGATCTGCTCGCCGAATTACCTCCACAAGGCACATATGGCCTTCGCGCTGCGTGCCGGCGCCGACGCGATCTGCGAGAAACCCCTCGTGCTCGATCCGGCAGAACTGGACGCGCTCGCGGCGCTGGAAGCCGACAGCGGTCGGCGGATCAACTCGATCCTGCAGCTTCGCCTTCACCCCTCGATAATCGCGTTGAAGGAAAAGATCGCTGCCGGACCGGCCGACAGGGTGCATGACGTGGACCTTGGCTACTTCACGTCGCGCGGGGCCTGGTATCATGCATCGTGGAAAGGGCTGGACGAGAAATCGGGTGGCATAGCCACGAACATAGGAGTGCATTTCTACGACATGCTCTCCTTCGTCTTCGGGCCACTCAGGACGTCGGTGGTGCATCACCGCGCGGCGGACGCCGCAGCCGGATATCTCGAGTTCAGCAAGGCCCGCGTGCGCTGGGTTCTGTCCATCAACCGGTCTCACCTGCCACCGCAGACCCCCGCGGGGCAAAGCACCTACCGGTCGATCACCGTGGACGGGGACGAAATCGAGTTTTCGGGCGGTTTCACCGACCTGCACACGGCAAGCTATCGCGGTATCCTCGCCGGTGAGGGCTACGGGCTCGACGAGGTTCGAGCATCGATCGAACTGGTGAGCGGCATTCGCACCGCGCCCATCGAACCGAGCCGCGGCGAGCGGCACCCGGATCTCCGGAAGGTCGTGGGCGCATGAGCAAGGCCGACTACGTCGTGCACGAAAGCGCATATGTCGACGATCCCGTCGAGATCGGGGCTGGCACACGGATCTGGCATTTCGTGCATATCCTGCCGCACACGCGCATCGGGAAGAACTGCGTCTTGGGTCAGAACGTCATGGCCGGACCGCATGTGACGATCGGCGACGGATGCAAGATCCAGAACAACGTGGCCCTCTACAAGGGCGTGACGCTGGAGGACGAGGTCTTCTGCGGGCCGTCCTGCGTCTTCACCAACGTCCTGACGCCGCGGGCCAACGTCGAGCGCAAGGACGAGTTCGCCGAGACCATCGTCGGCCGTGGTGCCACTATCGGAGCGAACGCCACCATCGTGTGCGGCAACCGGCTGGGCGCCTACTGCATGGTGGCGGCAGGGGCGGTGGTGACACATGACGTGCCGTCTCACGCGCTCGTCGCAGGCGTGCCGGCGCGGCAAATCGGCTGGGTCAGCCGGGCAGGCGAGCGGCTGGGACAGGACCTGGTCTGCGGACGGACCGGCGAACGCTATGCAGAGGAAGATGGCGAACTCAGGCTGATCGGAGAGTAGACGATGCAATTCATCGACCTCGCGGCCCAGCAGGCGCGCCTGCGGAGCCAGATCGACGCCCGGATCGCGGCGGTTCTGGATCACGGGCAGTACATCATGGGGCCGGAAGTCGCGGAACTCGAGCACAAGCTCGCCGCCTTCTGCGGTGCCTCGCATTGCATGAGCTGCGCAAACGGAACCGACGCGCTGCAACTGGCGCTGATGGCACTCGGGATCGGACCCGGAGATGCGGTCTTCGTGCCCTCTTTCACCTTCGCCGCTTCTGCCGAGGTCGTCCCTTTCGTCGGCGCGACGCCGGTTTTCGTCGACATCGACCTCGACAGCTACTGCATGTCGGCGACAAGCCTCGGACGGACGGTCGATCACGCACGCAACCAAGGTCTGCGTCCCGCCGTCGTGATGCCGGTCGATCTTTTCGGCAGGCCTGCGGATTACGACAGTCTCGGCGCGATTGCCGAGCGGGAAGGCATGAAGATCGTCGCCGACAGTGCTCAGGGCTGGGGCGCGACCTACAACGGCCGCATGACCGGCACCTTCGGCGATATCACGACCACGTCCTTCTTCCCGGCCAAACCGCTGGGCTGCTACGGGGATGGCGGCGCGCTGTTCACGGAGGACCCCGAACTGGCGGCGTTGCTCGACAGCTTCCGGATCCACGGCAAGGGCACGGAAAAGTACGACAACGTCCGGATCGGCATGAACTCCCGCCTCGACACGATCCAGGCGGCAATTCTGCTTGCGAAACTGGAGGTCTACGCGTCGGAAATCGAGGCGCGGCAGAAAGTGGCCGATCGCTATACGGCCGGCCTTCCCGACCGATTCATCACGCCCCAGGTCCCGGCGGGCGTCTCCTCGATCTGGGCGCAATACACCCTGATGGCGCGTGACACCGGAGAGCGGGACAATGCGTTGCGATCGCTGAAGTCCGCGGGAATTCCAGCGGTGGTTTACTATCCGCAACCGCTTCACCAGCAGACGGCATACCTTGGCTTTCCGAAGGATCCGAACGGACTGGCGCACAGCGAGTCGGCCGCTTCCCGCGTGTTCAGCGTTCCGATGGGTCCATATCTTCGAACAGACGACCAGGACCGTGTAATCTCGACCCTGACCTCTGTATGATGCAGGCTCCGAACAAGAGGCGCGAAGATATGGCAGACGAGTCACCAGGGACGATAATAAGCCTGACATATCACGAGATAACCGCCGACCCGCGTGTCCTCAAGGAAGCTCGGGCTCTCGCAAGAGCGGGCTATGACGTGCACATCTTCTGCGACTGGCCGGAAGGAAAGCCGCAGCATGACGAAATCGACGGCATCCGCGTCACGCGCTTTTCCTGTTTCGGAACTGACGGGATTTCATTGGCTGCCTTTGAAGCCATGGACTTCCTGACTTCTTCGAGGCCGGCGATCGCCGATCGGTACGTTCCATATGCGTCTGCATGCGAATTCCTGACCGGGATTAGACCACACCTTAATGAGCGCTTCGGATCCGACTCCTTTGATCGCCTGAAATCGTCCTATTTTCGAAAGCACAAAGGCGTCAAGAAACTCAAGCGTTTCGTCTCGTATCTTTCCTTTCATCTAAGCCTCAGACAGTTTGATGCCAAGTCGCCCCGAGAGGAAGGAGCGTCCGTCAAGAAGATGAGTCTTTCTGCAGCTTTGGCAGACTGGAGAAAGCACCGAGGGCGGCAATTTCAGGCGCAGTCAATTGCCTTCTGGTCCAACCTTTCGAACGAGAAATTCGATGGTCAGTATGCCGCAGTCCATGCACATGACATCTACTGCCTGCCCGCGGGTGTAATGCTTGCCCGGCAACTGAACGTCCCTCTCGTGTACGATGCGCACGAATACGAACCTGCCCGCGCGACGAAAATCGCTTCAGACGCGCCGCAGTTGCCCGAATTGATCGAGAATGATTGCTTTGCACATATCGACCGCATGATTACCGTATCTGAGGGCATCGCAGAACTCTATGCGCAACGTTACCAGGGACCAGCACCCACAATTGTGATGAATGCTCCAGAAACCGACGCGCACGGTGCGTTGAAAAAGGGAGACTTACCTGCGGACTTTCGTACGGTGCGTGATCAGGTCGGTCTCGCTGACGATCAACCTCTTGTCGTCGCAACGGGCGCGGTCCAAAGAGCGCATCGCGGCATGGACAAGGTTCTGGAGGCGCTCGTTCACCTTCCGGATGTGAATCTCGCGAGCCTTGGCCCTCGTCATGCCGCAAACGACAACTGGTTCATGGGTGTCGCAAGGAAACTGGGCGTCAGCAGCAGGGTTCACTTGTTACCGCCGGTCGACGCGAAGCATGTTCCCGCCGCCATCAATTCGGCGAACGCTTCGATATGCGCCTTTCAGGACGTATCCCTCAATCATCGACTTGCTATGCCAAACAAGTTGTTCGAGGCAGCATTCGCACGAATTCCCATCTGCGTATCAGACCTACCCGAGATGCGCCGCTTTGTGGAGACACTCGAGATCGGACGTGTCATGGACCAGACTTGTCCGGAGAGTATTGCTGCCGCTCTCCGCGATGTGATCCAAAATCCCGAAAACTACAGACCAAATTCTGAAACTGATCGAAAATTGGCTGAGGTCTACAGTTGGCCAAGGCAGGCCGAAAAACTGATTGGACTATATCAGGATCTATTCGGTGCCCCAAGTAGCTATGACGAAAGTATTCGCTCCACTATACGGGCAGAAGCAGAGCCGTCGCCGTAGAGCGCAACGTCTTGTCCGACTGTCGAAACCCGATCAAGGACGGTCTGTGCGATCTCAACCGCTGAGACAGGCGGGCAAATGCAGTTCCAGCCGGTATCGACAAGTTCTGTCCACTCGGTTTCGTCTCGCAGCGTGACGCAAGGCACGCGCTGGAAATACGCTTCTTTTTGCACTCCGCCCGAGTCCGTCACAATGGCTGCGGCATTTCTTTCAAGCACCAGCATATCCAGATAGCCAAGTGGATCGACTGCAATGATACCGGGCCCGATGGACAATCCTTGCTTGGACATCCGCGAAAGCGTTCTGGGATGCAGAGGCAACACGACCGGGAGTTCCGAAGATACGCCGCTCAAACCGTCAAGAATCGCCGAAAGCCTTTCGGGGTGGTCTGTATTCTCCTGCCGATGCACCGTAGCGAGCACGTATCCTTTGGTCGTGACACCCAATTCCGACAAGATCCCGGCATGACGGTCGGCAGCCTCACCAAACAGAAGCGTCGCATCCTGCATTACATCGCCAACCTGTAAAATCTTCTGAGGGGCGACACCTTCGTTCAAGAGGTTTTTTGTGGCAACGTCGGTCGGGGTGAACAGCAAGTCCGAGCAGTGATCGGTGAGGATCCGATTGATCTCTTCAGGCATCTGTCGGTTGAAGGAACGGAGACCGGCTTCGACATGCGCCAACGGAATCTGAAGCTTGGACGCGGCCAAGGCAGCGGCGATCGTGGAGTTGGTGTCACCATAAACCACGACCCAATCAGGCTTTTCGCTCTCGAACGTTTCCTCAAGCGCCTCCAGCATTCGCCCGGTCATGGCACCATGAGAAAGCCCGGAGATACCGAGGTTGTACTTTGGCCGGGGTATGCCGAGCTCTTCGAAAAATACATCGGACATGTTCGCATCGAAGTGTTGTCCGGTATGGATGATTACTTCTTCAACGCCGGCGCGCTGCACGTAGGCCTTTGAAACAGCTGAACTCTTTATGAACTGCGGGCGCGCGCCCAGCACGGTGCAGACTCTCATTCGGGTCTCCGTTCGTCGTTGCAGCCATTTTGGGATTTCTGCCGCGCCGTACTGCTGCGGTCAACCTCGCGCCGGCCACGCGACCGGGAGGCGTCGATCGAGGCGTTACCGTTCAGGGGTCAAGTATCGGTCGACGCCATCCCAACCCCGCCGAATTGCCAAACGGCGGTTCGAAACCTTGATGCTTGAAGTGCAGTGGACAGGATGTGGCTTGAGCCCGAAGGCGAGAAGTGCTATCTGTTTGTCAACTAAGACACTGAAAAAGAGAAAAAAGTCGTCTAAAATGAACCCGGCCAAGTGGTTTGAATCCGCCCGCAATGCAGCGTTGAGAGAACGGAATGCGGCCCTGGAAAAGAGGGTCGAAGAACTGAAGGCCATGGTTAGAAACGTTCGCAAGGGCGTTGAAGACGTGAGTCCGGAATCGCACAACTCGGAAGCGGGCATGGATGGCTTCTTCGCCGAAGTTGTGGACGAAGAACCCTACCGCCGATTTGGAAGATCCCTTATTTCGGCGCTTCGGAAGCATGACGTTGTTTTTGATCACAAACACGTAGCCGACGCAGGAACAGGACCTGGCATTGCGCTTCACGAGATGCTTATCGGAAGTCAACCGGCTTCCGTGACAGGGTTTGATTTTTCTGAAAATGCTTTGGTGTATGCGCGCAAGCTGATGGCTTATGGAAAATTTCAGAAACACAGCATTTACGATCCGCTCCCAAACGAGTTCGATATAGTAATATGTACCGAGGTTCTCGAGCACCTTGATCATCCAGCCCAAGCGCTTCAAAACACCTTTCGCGCGGTGTCGCCAGGTGGCCAACTGATTTTATCGGTTCCCGATGGGCGGATAGACTTCTCTCGTTATCACATTAACTTTTGGAGTCCTGAAAGCTGGAAGAATTTCATCGAGGACAACCTTCCAAATATCAGTGTCGTCTTTGAAAGGTTCAGGATTCATGAAACATCGAATTATGAAAATTGTCTCGCGATCATATCAAAGCCCAATTGAAAGGTTTTGATTTGAGTCAAGCCGCCGTGCCGCCCCACACTGCACAATTTGCGGCAGGAGCATTCGCTGCTCGTCGTGGTCGGAGCAAGTTCGCTTTGCTGACACCCATCGGCCATAACGGCAACGAAGACGCAGTTGAACACGAGCTTGGCTTTAGGTAACCGGCGTCCGCCGCGCTTTCAGCCATCATTCAGGCGCTGGAGGCATGATCCGGGCGCTCATTGGCCGAGTGCGGTGCGCCATCACGGGATCGGCCCATGATGCCGCAGGGCAATCGGGGCGCGTTCGATCCGCCGGGTCACCTTGGCCGGGAGCACCGATGTCTGGATAATCACCTTGCGGCCTGATAGGTGCCAGCAGCACATTGGTGATGGAACGCACGTGACCGAAGCGATCAGTCTCAACAGCAAACCCGACACCTCCGGACGTGAGGCCGCGGCGGTGGCGCGCAGGTTGCTGCGCGAGGCCCTTCCATCACGTTGGAAGCTCTTCGCCCTATCGCTGGTCTGCATGCTGGGCGTGGCGGGCTTCACCGCGGCGCTTGCCTATTCCACGCGCCTTATCGTCAACGACGTCTTCGTGGCGAGCGATGCATCCGCCGCCATCGGGATCGCGTTTCTCGTCATCGGAGTGGCCTTCGGCAAGAGCATCTTCGACTACACCAACTCGGTCATTGCCGTGATGTTCAACCGCTCGGTGTCGTCCCACTACCAGAAGCTCGTGTTCCGCAAGACCGTCACGAACGACGTCTGGCACTTTGCCGGGCTTCATCCGGCCACGCAGATGACGCAGGTTCGGATGTTCGGCGAAGCGTGCGGCAAAACGGTCATCGGCATCAGCAACAGGTTGCTGACCGACTCGCTGACCGTGCTGGCTCTCGTGGTGGTGATGATCGTCCAGGATCCGCTGATGTCGCTTGCAACGGCAATCCTGTTCCCGCTGATCTTCCTGCTGGTGGGCACCCTGTCCCGCAAGATAAGGGCCGTCGCCAACGCCGAGACCGAGCTGACGGGCGCCTTCTTCTCGATCGGATCCGAAGCCTTTCAGGGCATCAAGACGGTCAAGAGCTACCAGCTCGAGGACAAGTCGATCCGCCGCTTCAACGATGCCGTCAACATGCTTCAGGAACGGCTTCTCGGCTTCGCCAAGATCACGGCGGCCACTGTCCCGATCATGGAGGCGCTCGGCGGCGTCGTGATCGGCCTGTTCGTCATCTACGCCGCCTGGCAGACGATCACGCAAGGGCAGACGCCGGGCGAGTTCACGGCGTTCATCACGGCCTTCCTGATGGCCTACCAACCCGCCGAACGGGTTTCGAAGACTTGGGTCGAGCTCCAGAAATCCCTCGTGCATGTGGGGCGGATGTACCGGCTTCTCGACACGCCCTTGCGGCAGCGCGACACCGGGACGCGGACGCTCGACGACGCAGACCCGGAAGTGGAGTTCGAGCATGTCAGCTTCGATTACACCGCCGATGCGCCCGCGTTGAAGGACGTCTGCTTCAACATTGCCTCAGGCGAGAGAGTGGCGATCGTCGGGAGATCGGGCGCGGGCAAGAGCACCCTGATCGACCTCGTTCTGCGGTTCTACGATCCGACCGAAGGCCGCGTCCTGATCGGGGGCGTGGACCTGCGCGATGTCACCGAGAAGTCGCTTCGGCAATCGATCGCCTTCATCAGCCAGGACGTGTTCCTGTTCGACGGAACGATCCGCGACAACATCCGCGACGGCAATCCAGACGCGACGGACGCCGCGATCGAGGAGGCGGCGAGACGTGCGCAACTCGACAGCGTTGTCGCGGCCCTGCCCGACGGACTGGATTCGCGCGTAGGCCCCAACGGCTCGAACCTCTCGGGCGGCCAGAAGCAACGCGTCGGTATCGCGCGGGCTCTCGCGAAGAACGCGAATATCTACATCTTCGACGAGGCGACCAGCGCCCTCGACGTCCAGAACGAGCGCCTGATCATGGAGACGGTCGTGAACGAGCTGGACGGCGCGACGATCCTCTTCGTGACCCACCGACCCTCGACGCTGAACTACGTCGATCGCGTGCTGATGCTGGACGCGGGGCAGGTCGTCGCGTTCGACCGGCACGAGCGGCTCGAACGCGAGAACGAGCGCTACCAGACCCTGTTCAACCTCGCGATGAAGGATGACGAAAAGGCCGCCGAGGAGGATGCCGAGGTTGACCCGGAATGGAAGGCGGCCTCGGGTGACTGAACGGCGGCCGAAGGTGCCGTCCGGCCCCGGCATGGTGGCGGCCACACCCGGATTCCCCATGACATGAAGCCCTCGATCTTCGTCATAAATCTTGACCGCAGGCCGGATCGGCTGGCCTTCATGGCGCGACAGCTGGAGGCCATGAACCTTCCCTGGCAGCGCGTCCCGGCGCACGACATGCGATCCGTCGACGAGACGCTGCTCGCCCGGGAGGTCGCCCTTTCGGGGCACCGCGTCGGCATGGGTCGCGGAAGCCAGTGCTGCGCGCTGACGAATTTCGACATCTACAGGCGGATCGTGGCCGACGACCTGCCGGCCGCGCTGATCCTACAGGACGACGTGGAGCTTTCGCCGGATCTCGCGCCGTTCATCGCGTCTCTGGACTGGCTGCCGCGTGGCGTGGAGATCGTGCAATTCGAGAAATATGGACGGAAGCGGTCCAGCCGGCTGACCGGTCCGGCACTCGGCACGATGCCGGTCGCAGGCCGCAGTCTTCACCGGCTCCACTCCCGCACCGCCGGCGCGGCCTGCTACCTGATCACCCAAGCCGGCGCCGCGCGCATCCTTGCCGAAAAGCCGCTACTCGACATGCCGATCGACCATTTTCTGTTCAGCCCGAACGTCTCGCCCCTTTTCGAACGCCTCGGGGTGGCCGTCGTCCGGCCGGCCCTCGCCCGTCAGCGCGACGAGGACATGGGCTCCGATCTTGCAGGCGAACGGAAAGGCCGGTCCAAGGGCGTCTCGGCGCGGCTCCGGCGGCTCTGGCAGGAGGTCAACCGGGCGCCTGCGCAGCTTGCCGCAATGACCCGAGGGGCCAGGTGGCGCGACTTCACCCACGAGTCTCCGCACGATTGAGAAAACTCGCAGGAAGCCCATGTCCGTGAAAGCCACAGTCATCCTGCCGACCTATCGCGACTGGACGAGCGCGGCGCGATGCCTCGACGCGCTTGCGGCGCAGGACCTTCCGGCGTCCGAGTTCGAGGTGATCGTCGCCAACAACAATCCGGAGGAGGCAGCGCCGGATGACCTGCCCGGCGCCCCTAACGTGCGGGTGATCTGGGAGCCGAAGCCCGGCTCCTACGCGGCGAGGAACGCCGCCCTGGCGCAGGCGCGCGGAACGTTCGTATTCTTCACGGACGCGGATTGCACGCCCGCGCCGCACTGGCTGTCCCGCGGCCTGCATCTTTTTCGGACCGAGCCGGGCTGCAGGCGGATCGCGGGACAGGTGGTGATGGAGCCGGGCCCGGACGGATGGACGGGGTGGAGCCTTTACGACAGCCTGTTCAATCTCCGACAGGACGACTATGCGCGGCGCGGATACGCGGTGACGGCGAACCTCGCCGTTGCGCGGTCCGTCTTCGAAGAGGTCGGCCCGTTCCGAGAGGACGCCTTTTCGGGCGAGGACAAGGAATGGAACCGGCGCGCGAGCGCGGCGGGTGTGCCGATCCGATACGATGCAGCGATGTCAGTCCGCCACCCCGCGCGCACGACCCTCGCCGAGAACGCCGAGAAGAAGCGGCGCCTCGCGGGCGCCCGCTTCGTCGCCAAGGCCGGGCGGCCGATCGCCCGGCGCCTGCCTCGGCTGCACTACCTTTTCCCCTCGCCCATGGCTTGCGCCCGGATCTGGCGACACCCCGCAGACGCCGGCGTCGCACCGAGACTCGGCGCCATGTGGTGCCACTACCGCCTCGGATGGACCTACAATGCCGAGATTGTCAGGCTGGGTCTTCTCGGTGGCGCGCCCGAGCGCAATTGACCCCGGGACCGGTCCACCAGCCTTGCGCTGGTCGGCACGCGGATTTATCCCCTCCATTCCCGGTACGAAACGCGCCAACCTGACCCATATGCCCAGACCGCCCTCGCCAGCTTCCAATGCGTCCGACGTGAGCGCGAGGCGTCTGTTGCTCGAATACTGGCTCAGGGACCACGCCTGGGTGCGCCTGTTCGTGCCGAACTTCTACAAGGTGGATGCGGACCTTTACCGCGCGAACCATCCGGGGCATCGCCGTCTGCGGATCGCCCGGGACCTCGGCGTCAAGTCCGTGCTGTCGCTCCGCGGGGATCGCGGCACGGTCCCGACGCTCGTGGAGAGACAGGCCTGCGATGCCCTTGGGCTGGACCTGCAATCCGTCAGGATGTGGACGACAAAGCTGGTCGAGGGGGAGGTCCTGCTCGATCTGGTCGACAAGCTTCGACACATGCCAAAACCGATGCTTGTCCATTGCAAGTCAGGCGCCGATCGCACCGGGTTGGCGGTGACGCTCTACCTGCATGTCATCAAGGGGGTGCCTCTTGCCGAAGCGCGCAGGGCGCTGAGCTGGAAATACGCTCATCTGTCGTGGACGAAGGCGGGCATCGTGCACCGGGTTCTCGACGCCTACGAAGCCGATCACGTCGCGACGGGCATCGGTTTCGAGGACTGGGTGCGCACGCGCTACGACCGCGAGGCCCTGTCGCGCTGATCCAGGCCTGCCCGCGAGGCGGCGACGACCTTGAGCACGCCGCCGGCCTCGCGCGATCGCACTGCAATCAGACCCGCGAGGTCACACCACGGCCTTCGGCCCGGTGCGGCCCATCGCCTTCCTCACGTCCACTTCGCCACGGGCGGCAGGCTCATCAGGACCGCGTTCGCGTCATGCCCCGTCTCGAGGCCGAATTTCGTGCCGCGGTCGTAGACGAGGTTGTATTCGGCATAAAGGCCGCGATGGATCAGTTGCGCCTCGCGGTCCGCCTCGTCGAAGGCCGTGTGGCGGCGCTTTTCGACGCAGGGCACGAAGGCCGGCAGGAAGGCGCGGCCGACGTCCTGCGTGAAGGCGAAATCCGCCTCCCAGTCGCCGGTGTTCAGATCGTCGTAGAAGATGCCGCCGACGCCGCGCGCGCGGTGCCGGTGCGGGACATAGAAATACTCGTCCGCCCAGGCCTTGAACCGCGCGTAGTAGTCGGGGGAGTGGCGGTCGCAATGCTCTTTCAGCACGGCATGGAAATGCGCCGTGTCCTCGTCGTATTCGATCGCGGGGTTCAGGTCGGATCCGCCGCCGAACCACCATGCGACGGGCGTCCAGAACATGCGCGTGTTCATGTGGACGGCCGGGACGTGCGGGTTCTGCATGTGCGCCACGAGGCTGATGCCCGAGGCCCAGAAGGTCGGATCGTCCTTGAGGCCGGACAGGTCCTTGCGCGCCGCCATCGCGGCGACCGCACGCTCGCCCAGTTGCCCGTAGACCGTGGAGACGTTGACGCCGACCTTCTCGAAGACCCGGCCGCCGCGCATCACGCTCATCAGGCCGCCGCCGGCGTCAGATCCGTCCTCGGAAGTGCGGCGCGTCTCGCTCACCTGGAAGCGGCCCGCCGGCTGGTCGCCGCCCTGCGCGTCCTCCAGCGCCTCGAAGGTCGCCACGATCTCGTCCCTCAGGCTGCGAAACCATTGCGAGGCGCGCGCCTTCCGGTCGTCGATAGTGTCCTTCATGGCAGAGCCCTCCATCTCGTTTGCCGACCATTAGCACCGCTTTGCGGGCCGCGCCACGCGGGCAAACGTCGCTTCGCGCCGCACAGGCTGCGACATGCCGCCTGCCCGGCGTTGCCGTCGCGCTGCGCGCCGCGATTTGAAGGTGCGGCTCGCGTTTCGGTGATGGATTTCCACGATTATCTGTCCTAGGATCAAGTCAAACGCCGCTCCAGACGGCACCCAGAGGCAGAACGAGCAGTTTCGTGACCACCGGACGCATGATGACCGCCCTTTGCGGGCTGATCCTCGTCGCTTGCCTGGCCTTTTCCGGCCCGGCGCGAGCCGCCCCCTATGCCGCGATGGTGATGGATGCACGGACGGGGGAGGTGCTGCATTCGCGCAATGCCGACACCCGCCTGCATCCCGCCTCGCTGACCAAGATGATGACGCTCTACCTCGCGTTCGAGGCCGTTCGCCTCGGCGAGATCGGGCTCGACACCGAGGTGCGCATCTCGGCGAACGCCGCCGCCGAGCCGCCCTCGAAGATCGGGCTGAGGCAGGGCAGCACGATCCGCTTCCGCTTTCTGATCCGGGCCGCCGCGATCCGCTCGGCCAACGATGCCGCGACGGCGATCGGCGAGGCGCTGGAAGGCTCCGAGGCCGCGTTCGCGCGCCGGATGAACCGCACCGCCCGCGCGCTCGGCATGACGCGGACGACCTTCCGCAACGCGCATGGCCTGACCGAGGAAGGCCACATGTCCACGGCACGCGACATGACGATCCTCGGCCGCCGGCTGCACTACGACTATCCCCAGTATTACAACATCTTCTCCCGGCGCGAGGACAACGCGGGCATCGCCACGGTGCGCAATACCAACCGTGCCTTCCTGAACGCCTACAGCGGCGCGGACGGGATCAAGACGGGCTACACGCGCGCGGCGGGCTTCAACCTCGTGGCCTCGGCGCGGCGCGGCGACGAGCGCATCATCGCGACGGTCTTCGGCGGGCAGTCCACCGCGTGGCGCAACCAGAGGGTCATGGAACTTCTGGACATGGGCTTCCAGCGGGCGCCAAGCACCGCGCCGGTGCGGGTTCCGCCCCTGCCGACCTACGACGACGTGCCCGATGACGAGAACCAGATCTTCACGGCGCTGGTGGCGCGCAGCATCCGGCCGCTTCAAAGGCCGCTCGCCGCGCCCGCGGCAGAGCTGCTCGCGGCCATCGACGCGGCGGTGGGCGAGGCCGTGGGCGAAGCGGTGGCCGAAGCTGCGGCCCAGACCGCGACCGCCGCGCTTCTGCAGCCCGCGCCCCGCCCCGCCGGAGCGCGCGTCGAGGCGATCGCCCCCGAGGCTGTCGCCGCCGCCCTGACCGAAGCATTGGAGCCTCCCTCCGCCGAAGCAGCTGCAGCGCCCGGCCCCGAGCCCCTGCCCCGGCCCGAGCCGCAATCGGCGGTCGCCGAGGCCCCCCTGCCCCAGCCTGTCGCGACCGAGGTCGTCACGCGGGCGTCCTCGACAGGATCGCGCCTTTTCGGCGTGTCGCTCGGCTATCAGTCGACGGAACACGCTGCCGAACGGTTGCTTCTCCAGACCGCGCTGGCCGAGCTTGGCACCTTCGACGACGCGCTGCGCCGGGTCGTGCGGCGCTCCGGCGGATTCGACGCGCGGTTCGCGGGAATGACCGAGGATCAGGCGCGGCGCGCCTGCGCCCGCCTCGCGGCGCGCGCGATGCCCTGCGAGACCTTCGGCCCCTGAGCGCAGGCCGGGGCGTCCCCGACAGCCGGGTGCGCCTCATTCCTTCGGGTGGTCGTCGTAGTCTTCGCTGAGGATGCGGTTCGCGTCGCCCTCGGGGTCGTCGAACTGGCCACGCTTCAGCATCCAGAAGAACGCGCCGAGGCCGATGAGCCCCAGAAACAGGCTGACCGGGATCAGGATGCCGAGGACGTCCATTCGTGTCTCACTTCAGCCTGAGCGCGTTGAGCGACACCGTGATCGACGACATGGACATGGCCAGCGCCGCGATCAAGGGCGTGGCGAGGCCGGCGATCGCCAGCGGCACGGCCAGCACGTTGTAGACCGTGGCGATGGTGAAGTTCTCGCGGATCCGCCGCGAGGCCGAGCCCGAGGTCGTCACGGCGTCCGCGATGGGCGCGAGGCTTCGGCCCATCAGCACCATGTCGGAGGCCGTGCGCGCGGCATCGAGCGCCGAGGCGGGCGAGATGGAAACATGGGCGGCCGCCAGCGCCGCGGTGTCGTTCAGGCCGTCGCCCACCATGAGGACCCGCGCGCCCGCCTGCGCCAGCTGCGTGACCAGCGCGGCCTTCTCGGACGGCAGCGCCTCGGCGATGACCTCGTCGATGCCGATGCGCGCGCCGAAGCTGCGCACGGCGCCTTGCGTGTCGCCCGAAAGCAGGATCACCCGCTTGCCCGAGGCCTTCAGCGCAGCCACCGTCGCCTCGGCGCCGTCGCGCAGCGTGTCCGTGAACCGCAGGGCCACAGGGCCGGCCTCGCCGATCTGCAGGAAGGTGGCGGTCATGTCCGGAGCCTCCGCCCCGACCCAGCCCGCGCGGCCGAGCCTGGCGCGCTGCCCGCGCCAGTGGGCCTCGACGCCGTAGCCCGGCACCTCGATCGCATCCGAGACAGGCTCCGGCTCGAGGCCGCGGGCGCGAAGCCCCTTGGCCAGCGCCTCGGCCAGCGGGTGGGACGAGACCTCGGCGAGGGCGAGCGCCACGCGCATCGCCTCCGGGGGCTGCGCGTCAAGATCCACGGGATCGGGCGCGCCCGTGGTCAGCGTGCCGGTCTTGTCGAAGACGACCGTGTCGGCCTCTGCCAGACGCTCGAGCGCGCTTCCGTCCTTGATCAGAAGCCCTTTGCGAAAGAGCCGGCCCGAGGCGGCGGTCGTCACGGCCGGCACCGCGAGGCCCAGCGCGCAGGGGCAGGTGATGATGAGGACGGCGGCCGCGATGTTGAGCGAGATCCGCACGTCCCGCGTATAGAGCCACCATCCGGCCGCGGCGAGCACGGCGAGGATATGCACCCCCGGCGCGTAAAGCTTCGCCGCCTGATCGGCGAGCGAGTTGTAGTTGGCCCGGCCCGACTCGGCCACCGCGACAAGGTCGGCGATCCGGTGAAGCGACGTGTCGCGCCCGGCCGCGCGCACCTCGACCAGAAGCGGCCCCGTCAGATTCACCTCGCCCGCGCTGACGGCCATGCCGGGACCGGCATAGGCCGGCAAGCTTTCGCCGGTCATCAGCGACCGGTCGAGTTCGGACTGGCCTTGCGTCACCACGCCGTCCACCGGAATGCGGCCGCCGGGCTTCACACGGACGATGTCGCCAACCGCAAGGTCGGCGGCGGCCACGATCTCCTCGCCCTGCGCCGTCACGCGCGCCGCGCGCGGCACTTCCAGCGCGGCAAGCTCCTGCGCCGCCGAACGTGCCGAGGCGCGTGTACGATGGTCGAGGTAGCGCCCCCCGAGCAGGAAGAAGCACAGCATCACGGCGGCATCGAAATAGGCATGATGCCCCGACATCACCGTCTCATAAAGCGACGTCCCGACGGCCAGCCCGATGGCCAGCGTGATCGGCACGTCCATGTTGAGGCGTCCGCCCTTCAGCGCGCCCCAGGCCGAGACGTAGAAGGGCCGTCCCGAAAAGATGACGGCCGGAATCGCGATGGCCGCGCTGATCCAGTGCATCATGTCGCGGGTGACGCCCTCGGCCCCCGACCAGACCGCGACCGACAGCAGCATCACGTTCATCATCGCGAAGAAGGCGACGGCGAGCCGCATCAGAAGATCGCGGCCCTGCCGGTCGGTCTCGGTCGTCGACAGCACGCCCGGATCGAGCTCGTGCGCCTCGTAGCCCGCGCGCTCGAGGACCTGCGACAGCGCGTCGGCCATGACCTCCGGCGAGGCCTCGACCGCGGCGCGGCGGAGCGTCAGGTTCACCCGGGCCGAGCGCACGCCCGGCACGGCGTTGAGCGCTTTTTCCACGCCCGAGATGCAGCCCGCGCAATGGATGCCGGGCAGCGAGAGCATGAGCGTGGCGTCCTTCGGGAGCTCGGCCATCCGTTCGGCCGCGGGCGCGGCGTTGCAGGCCGGACAGGCCGAGGGCCTTGCGCGTTCCGGCGCGCCCGCGTGCTCGAAGGTAGTGGTCATTCGCCCTCCCGTGGGCTCAGCCCCGAAGCTCGAAGGTGATGTTGTGGCGATACTCGGTTCCGTCGCGCGCGACCCCGGTCAGCCGCAGCCGCCAGCGCCCCTCGCTGACCGTCACCGGCGCGGTCAGGACGCCGTTCGCGCCCCGCGCAAGGGTCAGGGCCTGGTCCTCGGTCCGGTTGGTCGGGCGCGTCAGAAGCGCGTCGAGAGCGGCCGGATAGACCGGGCGGCCGTTCCCGTCCACCAGCGTCAGAACCAGCATGTCACCCTCGATGTCGACCGAGGCGTCCCACCCCAGCGCCTCCTGCGCGTCGCGGCGGTCGTCGAAGGTCTGGCTGTCGGCGTAGCTCGACGAGACTTCCATGCCGGGAAAGGTCGCCACCGCGCTCCATGCCATGAAGATGTTCACCGCGAAGATGGTGCCGAAGCCCGCGACGAAGATGGCGAGCACCTTGCCCCCGGTCAGCTCACGGCCCTTCGCGCGGGCCTGTCGTTCAGTGCTCATTCCATGTCCCTCCCGAAGAACGTGGTGTCCTCGAAGCTGCGCGTGGTGGTGCCGAGGTCCTCGACCCAGAGCCGGAGGTCGGTGAGGTTGCTCTGCGCGGCGGCGCTTCCGGCCGGCGCGATGACGTAGACCCGCTGCAGCTGGGTGCTGTCGACGGGCACCTCGACGACGTTGCCCTCCTGGCCCTCCAGCTCGATCCGCAGGGGCTGGTCGGCCGTCAGCGTTACCTGGAAGTCGGTGGTCTCGCCGGTCATGTTCCGGATCCGCACGTCGTAGGTGTTGCGGATCGACCCGTCGGACAGGACCACGAATTGCGGGTTGCGCACGGGGGCCACGGTCATGTCGATGTCGGAGCGCACGAACAGCATCACCGTCAGCGCGATACCGATGGCCGACCAAAGCGCGGTGTAGATCATCGTGCGCAGGCGGAAGATGTGTTTCCAAACGCTGACCTTGGGGTTGCCCGCGCGTTCGTTGGTCTCGTCGGTCAGCGCCATGTAGTCGATCAGGCCGCGCGGCTTGCCGACCTTGGCCATGATGTCGTCGCAGGCGTCGATGCACAGCGCGCATGTGATGCATTCAAGCTGCTGGCCGTCCCGGATGTCGATGCCCACGGGGCAGACGTTCACGCAGGCGTTGCAGTCGATGCAGTCGCCGAGATCGTCGCGGGACTTGCCCTTGCCGCGCGGCTCGCCGCGCCAGTCGCGGTAGGCGACCGTGATCGTGTGCTCGTCCATCATCGCGGCCTGTATGCGCGGCCAGGGGCACATGTAGATGCAGACCTGCTCGCGCATGAAGCCGCCGAAGACGAAGGTGGTGAAGGTCAGGATGCCGATCGTGGCATAGGCGACCGAGGCGGCCTGCCCGGTCACGATCTCCATGAACAGCGTGGGCGCGTCGGCGAAATAGAACACCCATGCCCCGCCTGTCGCGACCGCGATCAGTAGCCATACGGCGTATTTGGCAAGCCGGAGACGGATCTTCTGGAAATCCCAGCCCTTGCGCCAAAGCCGGAGACGCGCGTTGCGGTCGCCCTCGATCCAGCGCTCGACCGTGAAGAACAGGTCGGTCCAGACCGTCTGCGGACAGGTATAGCCGCACCAGACCCGACCGAGCGCCGAGGTGAACAGGAACAGCCCGAGGCCAGCCATGATCAGAAGGCCCGCGACAAAGTAGAACTCGTGCGGCCAGATCTCGATCCAGAAGAAGAAGAAGCGGCGGTTGGCGAGATCCAGGAGCACCGCCTGGTCGGGCAGGTTTGGACCCCGGTCCCAGCGGATCCACGGCGTGATGTAGTAGATGCCGAGAGTGACGAACAGGATGAGCCATTTGAGATTGCGAAACTTTCCCGTCACCCGCTTTGGAAACACGGGTTCGCGGGCGGCGTAGAGCTTTTGAGGCTCTTCGGTGGCACTCATGTCGGGTCAGGCCTCGGGTTCGGTTGTCACTGTTCGCGCAGGACCGGTGTAGGAGGACGGCGCCGGCCTCTCCTTGACGTGGATCAACCGTAAACTCGAAGTGGGCGGCCTGACCAATCCCCCCAATGCGGCGGTTGCGCGCAGTCACTGCACGAAAAAAAGGCGCCCCGGACGGGACGCCAGTGGCAGGTTCTGCAATCGCTTGGTGTCAGCAGTCCTCGGCACGGGGGGCGGCGAGCGCCTGGCCCCGGGACTGGGAATGGCTCTTGTCGAAGATCATCCGAAGCCGCGCGTGGACCGAAGGCGCGTCCTGCGCGGCGCGGTTCGCGGGTCGGGGGCGGCGGATCCGGCGCCCCCCGAGCGACGGAATGGCGCTGTCGGGAAGGCCCCTGATCCAGAGGCGGCTCGGTTGGGTCGTGGCGAGGTGCCATTCGAACGAGGCGGGCGCGGACGCGTGCGGGATCGCGACCACGCGCGACCAGCCTGCCGACGGTTCGAAGTTGAGGTTTGCCTCGACGGCGTAGGGCGCGGGAAGGGATCCCACGCGGGACGCCCGGAGCCTTGGCCTCACGGGGCGCGTCTGGACCGTCCAGTCGATGTTGATCCCGCCCTCCCTGGCGGTGACGAAAACGGCGACACGCTTCATGCTGCAAATCCTTCCCGAAAAATATCTTCTTGGTTGAATATCTGGGCGCAAGATCGCGCAGGATCTGGGTCGCATCACGCCCGCAATCGGTCAGCAAGAGAGTATATTCGGGGAAAAATCGGGCGCGCGGACACATCTGCGCCCCACTTGCGTCCGAACCGGGGCGGAGGGGGCCTGGCCGGAGGGAAGTGAGGCACCGGTCCCGCAGGAAACGCGCGAACAGGACCGGGACCGGTGCCGATCCGGCGCCCGGGAGGGGCCGCCGGAACTTGATGCACGGAGGCGGGGCCGCCCGCCTCCACGCGGTGTCGGGAGCGCGGCGACGGCGCTACTGGCCGCCGCCGAGGCTGTGGACGTAGACGGAAACCGCGCGCACCTCCGCCTCGGAGAGGCGACCGGCGTCGGAGGCGTCCGAGGACCACGGAGGCATCACGCCGAAGCGGGCGTTGCGCACCGTGTACTCGATCGCCTCCTGCGATCCGCCATAGAGCCAGATCGCGTCGGTCAGGTTTGGCGCGCCGAGGAACGGGTCGCCGGTGCCGTCATCCATGTGGCACGCCGCGCAGTTGTCGTAGTAGACCTGCCCGCCCAGCTCGACCACGGACGCGTCGTGGTCCTGCCCCGAGATGTTGCGCACATACTGCACGACCGCGCCGATCTCCTCCTCCGTGAGGATGCCTTCGAAGGCCGTCATCTGCGAGTAGCGGGCGTTCGGGTCGTCCTCGTTGCGGATGCCGTGGCTGATCGTCGTGTGGATCTCGTCGATCGTGCCGCCCCAGAGCCAGTCGTCGTCGAGCAGGTTGGGATAGCCCGAGGCCTGCACCCCGGCCGCGCCCGAGCCGTGGCACTGGGAGCACCACGTCGCGAAGGTCGCCGCCCCGCCCTGGATCGCGTAGTTGTAGAGATCCGCGTTGTCGTTGGGGTTGATCGCCGCAAGCTCGACCTCGGTGATGCGCTGGCGGATGTCGGCGTTCATGTCATCGAAGCGCTGAATGTCCTCGACCACGTCAGCCCGCGTCGAGAAGCCCAGAACGCCGGGCGTAGCGCCGTTGATCAGGGGCCAGGCCGGATAGGCGATCGTGTAGCCCACGCCCCAGATGATCGTGGCGTAGAAGGTCCACAACCACCAGCGCGGCAACGGGTTGTTGAATTCCTTGATCCCGTCCCAGGAATGGCCCGTCGTGTCGGGATCGCCCTCCAGGAGCTTCTGTTCCTCGGGATGCTTGTTCTGGTCGTCGGTCATTGCCGCGCCTCCTTGAACTGGCGGGACTGACGGCGGGCCTCGGTGGCCTCGTCGTCCCCTGCCGGCCGGTCGTCGTGTCGGAACGGGATGTTCGCGGTGTCGTGGTGGATCTGCCGGCTGCCGGGACGCAGCGCGAAGACGATCACCCCGAGGAAGGACAGCAGGAGGAACATCATCCCCCAGCTTCCCGCGAAGACCCGCATGATGGTGTAGGTGTCTTCCATCCGTTCAGGCCCCCTTACCGGCTTGCCAATGCTTCTTCTTCGGAGAAGGTCGAGAAATCGACCAGCGTGCCGAGCATCTGGAGATACGCGATCAGGGCGTCCATCTCCGTCACCTCGGGATTGCCGTCGAAGTCCCGCTGCTGTGCGCCGGGGTAGCGCTCGACCACCCCGCCATCGCCGAAATCGGTCGCCTGCTGGACGAAATCGAACGAGGCCTGCTCGATCATCTCGTCGGTGTAGGGCACGCCCACGATCCGGTGCGTGCTCATGAGGTCCGCGACATAGGTCGGGCGCAGTTCGGCATCCGAAAGATACGCGTAGGCGGGCATCACCGATTCAGGCACGACCGACTGCGGATCGGTCAGGTGGTCGACGTGCCATTCGTCCGAGTATCGGCCGCCGACGCGGGCGAGGTCGGGCCCCGTCCGCTTCGAACCCCACTGGAACGGGTGGTCGTACTGCGACTCGGCCGCGAGGCTGTAGTGGCCGTAACGTTCGACCTCGTCACGCATGGGCCGGATCATCTGGCTGTGGCAGACGTAGCAGCCCTCGCGGATGTAGATCTCGCGCCCCGCCAGCTCGAGCGGCGAGTAGGGGCGCACCCCTTCCACGTCCTCGATCGTGTTCTCGAGGTAGAAAAGCGGCGCGATCTCCACGATGCCCCCCACCGTGACGACCAGAAAGCTGAGCGTCAGAAGGAGGGTCGCGTTGGTTTCGATCTTCTTGTGACCTTCGAGTGCCATGTTCCAGACCCTCCTTATTCTGCCGGCGCCACGACGGGGGCGTCCTTGCGGACGGTGCCCTTCGTCACGGTCATCCAGAGGTTCCAGGCCATGATCAGCGCGCCGGTGAGGTAGAGAATGCCACCGGTCCCGCGGACCACGTACATCGGGAATTTCGCGGCGACCGTGTCGGCGAAGGAGTTCACGAGGAAGCCCTGCGCGTCGACTTCACGCCACATCAGGCCTTCCATGATCCCCGTGACCCACATCGACGCGGCATAGAGAACGATGCCGATCGTCGCGAGCCAGTAGTGCCAGGACACGGCCCTGACGCTGTAGAGCGCCTGCTTGTTCCAGAGCTTGGGGAACAGGTAATAGAGCATCCCGAAGGTGATCATCCCGTTCCAGCCCAGCGCGCCCGAGTGCACGTGGCCGATCGTCCAGTCCGTGTAGTGCGACAGCGAGTTGACCGCGCGGATCGACATCATCGGGCCCTCGAAGGTCGACATGCCGTAGAACGCGACCGACGTGACCATCATCCGCAGGACCGGGTCCGTGCGCAGCTTGTCCCACGCCCCGGACAGGGTCATCAGGCCGTTGATCATGCCGCCCCACGAGGGCATCCAGAGGATGATCGAGAACACCATGCCCAGCGTCGAGGCCCAGTCGGGCAGCGCGGTGTAGTGCAGGTGGTGCGGTCCGGCCCAGATGTAGAGAAAGATCAGCGCCCAGAAGTGGATGATCGACAGCTTGTAGCTGTAGACCGGCCGCTCGGCCTGCTTGGGGATGAAGTAGTACATCATGCCCAGGAAGCCCGCGGTCAGGAAGAAGCCCACGGCGTTGTGGCCGTACCACCACTGGGTCATCGCGCTCTGGACGCCGGACATGACGTGCACCGACCGCGACCCGAAGATGGACACCGGGACCGTGAGGTTGTTCACGACGTGCAGCATGGCCACCGTGACGATGAACGACAGCAGGAACCAGTTCGCGACGTAGATGTGCGGCTCTTTCCGCTTCAGGAGCGTGCCGACGAAGACCGCGAGGAAGGCGACCCAGACGATCGTCAGCCAGATGTCGACGTACCACTCGGGCTCGGCGTATTCCATGCTCTGGGTCGCGCCCATCAGGTAGCCGGTCGCGGCGAGCACGATGAAAAGCTGGTAGCCCCAGAACACGAACCACGACAGCCCGCCGCCCCACATCCGCGCGGCAGATGTCCGCTGGACGATGTAGAACGACGCCGCCAAAAGCGCGTTGCCGCCGAAGGCGAAGATCACGGCGGAGGTGTGCAGCGGACGCAGCCGCCCGAAGTTGAGATAGCCCTGCGCCCAATCGAAGTTGAGCGCCGGGAACGCCAGCTGGAAGGCGATGTAGACGCCGGCCAGGAAGCCCACGACGCCCCAGAAGGCGGTGGCGATCGCGGCGGCCTTCACCGGGCCGTCCATGTATTCGTTCGCAGGCGCAGGCACCCTCGGCTCGCCCGTGCGGCGAAGCTGCCACAGGAAGACGCCGCCAGCCACTGCCATGATCAGCAGGGCGTGGACCAGGTAGGCCATGTCGCGGGCGTAGTTGGCGGCGATCGCGCTAAAGATCACGATGACACCCAGGACCGCCAGCTTCAGGTAATCGAGCATTGATCGTCCCTTCGTCTTGCCCCGGTTCCGAGCGAGCGGTTCGAGTCGCGTCGGCCCGTCCGGGGCTGTTCCATCCGCTCCCACATCGCGGAAGGAACGGGCGAGAGCCTTGATCCATGTCAAAAATCCGGAACGGATGCTTGACGCAGGTCAAGGTGCCGCAGCGGCGGGCCGCCTATCAGTGTCCGGCAAGGCACGAGGAGGGTTTCTATGGCCTACAAGAGCATTCTCACGATCCTGACGGAGACCGACGAGGTCGCGCCGGTGCTGGACGCGGCAGTCAGCGTCGCCGAGGCGGCGGAAGCGCATCTCGACGTTCTGTGCATCGGGATCGACCGCACGCAGACTGGCTATTATTTCGCCGGCGCGACGGCGCTCATGCACGAGGAAACGCTGGCGCAGGCCCAGTCCGAGGCGACCCGGATCGAAAAGGCGGCGCGCGAGCGGCTGGCCCGCACCGGGTTGAGCTGGGGGGTGGAGGCGCTGGTCGCGCAATCGGCCTCCGTCACCACGATCGTGGCGCGGCGCGCGCGCTATGCCGACCTCGTCGTCCTGCCGAAGCCCTACGGCGAGAACCTTCCGGCCGACGCGCCGGTCGTCGTGGAGGCCGCGATGTTCCAGGGCCACGCCCCGGTCATCGTGCTTGCAGACGGGGCGCCGCCCGTCCTCACGCCCGAGAAGGTCGTGATCGCCTGGAACGACTCGCCCGAGGCGATGGAGGCGGTTCGCCGCGCCATGCCGCTCCTCGTCAGCGCAAAGCTCGTGTCGATCTGCACGGTCGCCCCCGAAAGGCACGCGTCCGAAACCTCCGACCCGGGTGCTGAACTGTCGCAGATGCTGAGCCGTCACGGCATCCACGTCGAAGTGAACCTCCAGCCCCAGACGCTGCCGCGCGTCAGCGAGGTCATCGCGCGTCACGTCGAGGACATCGACGCCGATCTGCTGGTGATGGGCGCCTACGGCCATTCCCGCTTCCGCGAGGCCATC
Source organism: Roseicyclus salinarum (assembly GCF_029624655.1). Classification (GTDB taxonomy): domain Bacteria; phylum Pseudomonadota; class Alphaproteobacteria; order Rhodobacterales; family Rhodobacteraceae; genus Roseibacterium; species Roseibacterium salinarum. The sequence continues at coordinate 19,866 of NZ_JARRSA010000002.1, read as the reverse complement.
CTCGGCGGAGCGACGCGCAACATGCTGGAACACGCGAAGATCCCGGTCTTCATGGCGCATTGAGGCCGGTCGCCCAGGACTGAAGACGAACGCCCCGAAGCCTCAGGCTCCGGGGCGTTTCTTTCGTGGCCGGCGCCGCGTGGGCTCAGGTCAGGATGCCGCCATCCGCGTCGTCGCCGGTTTCGTCCATCAGCAGGTCGAAATCGGGGATCACGACGTGGCGCTTGCCCTCCAGCCGGATCACGCCGTCGCGCTTCAGGCCCGACATCTGGCGGCTGACCGTCTCGAGCGTCAGTCCGAGGTAATCGGCCATCGCCTCGCGCGTCAGGGGCAGGTCGAAGAACACCTCGCCGGCGCCGCCGGTGTTGTTGAAGGTCGCGTCGCGGCGGGCGATGATCGACAGGAAGCTCGCGATCTTCTCGCGCGCCGTCTTGCGGCCCAGGAGGAGCATCCACTCCCGCGCGGCGTCCAGTTCGTCGAGGGTCATCTCCAGCAGCCGCTGCGCGATGTGCGGCGTTTCGTCCATCATCTCCACGAAGGGCACCCGGCGGAAGCAGCAAAGCTGCAGGTCCGTCGTCGCGGTGACGTCGTAGACGACCGATTCGCGGTTCGGACGGCCGAGGAAATCCGACGGCAGAAGAAGGCCGACCATCTGGCGGCGGCCATCCTCCATCGTCTGCGTCAGGGACGCCACGCCGTGGACGACCGAGGCGACGAAATCCATCTTGTCGCCCGCCCAGACGATCGTCTGCCCGGCATCGTAGCTTCTGTAATATTTGATCGACTCAAGCTTCTGAAGCTCGTCCGTCTCGCAGCGCGCGCAGACGGCGCGATGCCGGATCGGGCAATCGGCGCAATCCGCCTGGGGGAATGCGAGCTGCTTGCTGGGCATGTCGGGTCCTCCGGCACTGGTGACCGACCTCATTTGATCCACATCAAAGTGAGGGTGCGCGTTCTACCTCTAGTAGTAATATAATGGAGCATCTTACGCAACTTCGCCGCCTCGGCCTCTTCGACGCCAAAGTGCCGCGCTACACCAGTTATCCGCCCGCGACAAAGTTCTCGAACGATGTCACGGGCGCGGTTTTCCGCCAATGGGTTGAGGCGATTCCCGAGGGATCGTCCATCTCGGTTTACATCCATGTGCCGTTCTGCCGACGCCTGTGCTGGTTCTGCGCCTGCCGCACGCAGGGAACGCGCTCGGACGAGCCGGTAAGGGCCTATGTCGAGACCCTGAGGCAGGAGATCGCCAACCTCGAGGCGGCCCTGCCCCGCGGCGTCACGATCGCGCGGCTGCACTGGGGCGGCGGCACGCCGACGCTGCTGCAGCCCGACCAGATGAAGGCGCTGGCAGGCCGGATCTTCGAGGCGATGCCGCTTGCGGACGGCGCCGAGTTCTCGGTCGAGATAGACCCCAACGAGATCGACGAGGCGCGCCTCGACGCGCTGGCGGCCATGGGCATGAACCGCGCCTCGATCGGCGTTCAGGATTTCGACGAGGATATCCAGAAGACCATCGGCCGGATCCAGGGCTACGAAGTGACGCGGCAGGCGGTGGAGGCTCTGCGCGCCCACGGCATCCGCTCGCTCAATGCCGACATCCTCTACGGGCTGCCGCACCAGAACCAGTCGCGGATCGCGGAAAGCGTGCAAATGCTGCTTTCGCTGTCTCCCGACCGGGTCGCGCTTTACGGGTATGCGCATGTGCCTTGGATGGCCAAGCGGCAGTCCATGATCCCGACCGAGGCGCTGCCGACACCCGAGGAACGGCTCCACCTCTTCCACACCGCGCGGCGGCTGTTCCTGTGGGACGGTTATGACGAGATCGGCATCGACCACTTCGCGCGCCCCTCTGATTCGATGGCCGTCGCGGCAAGGACCGGGCACCTGCGCCGGAACTTCCAGGGCTACACCGACGACACCTGCGACGTGCTGATCGGCCTCGGCGCCTCGGCCATCTCGCGCTTTCCGCAAGGCTACGCGCAGAACGCGAGCGGCACGGCGCAATACCAGGCCGCGGTGCGCGAGGGCGAGATGGCGACCGGGCGCGGCCACGTCTTCAAGGGCGAGGACAAGTGGCGGTCGCGGATGATCGAGATGCTTCTGTGCGACTTCGCCATCGAGACCGCGCCAATCGTCGAGGAGTTCGGCGTCGACCGCGAGAAGATCCTCCAGATGTATGGCGAAGTTGACAGGGCCTTTCCCGACATGACCCGCACGACGGTCACGGGATTCGAGATCACCGAGGAGGGACGCCCCCTCGCCCGGATGATCGCGCGCGCGTTCGACAGCTACGAGATGCGGGCCGAAGGGCACTCGGCCGCGTTCTGAACCGCCCGGATCGCCGTCTCAGGCGGCGGTCCCCGGCACCTCTCCGAAAGCGGCCTTCATCAACTCACGCGTGTATTCGTGACGCGGGTTGTCGAAGAGCGTGTCGGTATCACCGGCCTCCACGACATCGCCCTGCTTCATCACGATCACCTTGTGGCTGAGCGCGCGCACGACCTTGAGGTCGTGGCTGATGAACAGGTAGGCGAGCCCGTGATCGGCCTGAAGCCTGCGCAGAAGCTCCACGATCTGCACCTGCACCGTCATGTCGAGCGCGCTCGTCGGCTCGTCGAGCACGACGAGTTTCGGCCGCAGGATCATGGCGCGCGCGATGGCGATGCGCTGGCGCTGGCCGCCCGAGAACTCGTGCGGGTAACGGTCCATCATCCGGGGATCGAGGCCGACCTCGTGCAGGATCGCGGCCACCCGTTCGCGCCGCTCGCCCCGCGCCACGCCGTGCACGGCGAGGCCTTCCGAGACGATCTGCTCGACGGTCATCCGGGGGCTGAGGCTTCCGTAGGGGTCCTGGAACACGACCTGCATGTCGCGTCGGATGCTGCGCATGTCGCGCGACTTCAGGCCCTGGATGTTCCGACCCATGAACACCACCGGCCCGTCCGAGGAGATCAGGCGCAGGACGGCCAGCGCAAGCGTCGTCTTGCCCGAGCCGCTCTCGCCCACGATGCCCAGCGTCTCGCCCGAGCGAACGCTGACGCTGGCGGCGTTCACGGCCTTCACATGACCAGCCGTCCGCCGCAAAAGTCCGCGCTGGATCGGGAACCACACGCGAAGCGCGTCGGTCGAGACGATCTCCTTGGCGCCGTCGGGCACGGGCCTTGGCGTGCCGCGCGGATCGGCCGCCAGAAGCTTCTGCGTATAGGGGTGCTGCGGGTCGGCGAAGGTTCGCGCCGTCTCGCCCTGCTCCACAATCACGCCGTCCTTCATCACGCAGACCCGGTCGGCGATGCGCCGCACGATACCGAGGTCGTGGGTGATGAACAGCAGGCTCATGCCGAGGTCGCGCTTCAGTTCGGCCAGCAGGTCGAGGATCTGCGCCTGGATCGTGACGTCGAGCGCGGTCGTAGGCTCGTCCGCGATCAAGAGCTTGGGATCGTTGGCCAGCGCCATCGCGATCATCACGCGCTGCCGCTGCCCGCCCGACAACTGGTGCGGATAGGCGCCGAGGCGGCTTTCGGCATCGCGGATGCCGACGCGTTCCAGCAACTCGATGATCCGGGCGCGCGCCGCCTGCCCAACGATCCCCTGATGCAGCGCAAGGCTTTCGGCGATCTGCTTTTCCAGCGTATGAAGCGGGTTCAGCGAGGTCATCGGCTCCTGGAAGATGAAGCTGATGTCGTTGCCCCGGATGGCGCGCAAGCGGCCTTCGTCGGCGCCGACCATCTCCAGGCCGTCGTATTCGACCGAACCTCCGACCTCGGCGGAGTCGGGCAGGAGCGACACGGTGGACAGCGCCGTCACCGACTTGCCCGATCCGCTTTCGCCCACGAGGGCGACGGTCTCGCCGTGGCCGACGTGGAACGTGACGCCGCGCACCGCGCGGATCAGCCGCTCGCCCTGCCGGAAGCCGACCGTGAGGTTGCGGACGTCGAGGATCGGGTCGGTCACGTCTTGCCCTCCTCCTGCAGCATGGCCCCTGCCTCTTCGCCCTCGGGCTCGCCGGCGTCCCCGGCGCCCGAGAACGTCTTGCGCGGGTCGAAGGCGTCGCGCACGCCCTCGAAAACGAAGACAAGCAGCGACAGCATGATGGCGAAGGTGAAGAAGGCGGTGAAGGCGAGCCACGGCGCCTGAAGGTTGTTCTTGGCCTGCAGCGTCATCTCGCCCAGCGACGGCGCCGAGGACGGCAGGCCGAAGCCGAGGAAGTCGAGCGAGGCGAGCGCGCCGATCGTTCCGGTGACGATGAAGGGCAGGAAGGTCAGCGTCGCGACCATCGCGTTCGGCAGGACGTGGCGGAACATGATCGTGCCGTTGCCCACGCCCAGCGCGCGCGCGGCCCTGACGTATTCGTAGTTCCGGCCGCGCAGGAATTCCGCCCGCACCACGCCCACCAGGCCGGTCCATCCGAACAGCACCATCAGGAACACGAGGAGCCAGAAGTCCATCGTGAAGATCGCCGATATGATGATGATGATGTAGAGGCTGGGGGTCGAATTCCATATCTCGATGACGCGCTGGAACACGAGGTCCAGCAGGCCCCCGTAATAGCCCTGCGCCGCGCCCGCCGCGATGCCGATCACCGAGGTCAGGAACGTCACGACGAGCGCGAAGCTGACCGAGAGGCGGAAGCCGTAGATCACGCGCGCCAGCACGTCGCGCGCGGTGTCGTCGGTGCCGAGCCAGTGGTCAGCGTCCGGCGGCGAGGGCGCGGACCGGCCGAGGTCGTTGACCGTGTTGTAACTGTAGGGGATCGGCGGCCACAAGAGCCAGCCCTGGCTTACTTCCACGCCGTCGAAGGTGCCCGTCTCCTCGACCTGCTCGATGACGCCCTCGGGGTCGTCCCAGCAATCGTCCAGCCCGCCCGAGATGATGAGGCATCGCACCTCGACGTCGCGGTAGACGGCCTCGGTCCTGAAATCGCCGCCGAACGCGGTCTCGGGATAGAAGTTCCAGATCGGCGTGTAATAGCCGCCCTGGTATTGCACGAGGATCGGTTTGTCGTTGGCGATGACCTCGGCGAACAGGCTCAGGCCGTAGAGCAGCGCGAAGATCCACAGCGACCAGTAGGCGCGTCGGTTGGCCTTGAAGTTGTCCCAGCGGCGCCTGTTGAGCGGCGAAAGCCAGCCGCGCCTCGGCGGCGGCGTCACCAGCGGCGGCGTCGGGCGCAGGCCGGGCTCGGGGTCGATCCGGGGGCGCGCGGGATGCGCCTCGTCTTCCGGGCGGGGATCGGGACGGGCCATCGGCTCAGGTCTCCCGCGTCTCGAAGTCGATGCGCGGGTCGATCCAGACATACATCAGGTCCGAGACGATGTTCACCAGAAGGCCGATAAGCCCGAAGACGAAGAGCGTTCCGAAGATCACCGGATAGTCCCGCGTCACCGCAGCCTCGAAGGCGAGCCGACCCAGCCCGTCGAGCGAGAAGATCGTCTCGATGATCAGGGAGCCGCCGAAGAAGACGCCGACGAAGACGGCCGGGAAGCCCGCGATGACGATCAGCATCGCGTTGCGGAAGACGTGCCCGTAAAGCACGCGGCTTTCCTTCAGGCCCTTGGCCTTGGCCGTCATGACGTACTGCTTCTTTATCTCGTCGAGAAAGCTGTTCTTCGTCAGAAGCGTCAGCGTCGCGAAGGCCGAGATCGTCGAGGCCAGGACCGGCAGCGTGATGTGCCAGAAATAGTCGCCCACCTTGCCCAGAAGGCTCAATTCTTCCCAGTTGTCGGACGTGAGGCCCCTGAGCGGGAAGACCTGGAAATACGATCCGCCCGCAAACAGCACCAGGAGAAGGATCGCGAACAGGAAACCCGGTATCGCGTAGGCCACGATGATCAGGCCGGACGTCACCGTGTCGAACCGCGTCCCGTCGCGCACCGCCTTGCGGATGCCGAGCGGGATCGACACGAGATAGGCGATCACCGTGGACCACAGCCCGAGCGTGATCGACACCGGCAGCTTTTCGGCCACCAGCTCGATCACCGAGATCGAGCGGAAATAGCTCTCGCCGAAATCGAAGCGGATGTAGTCCCACATCATCAGGCCGAAGCGTTCGAGACCGGGAATGTCCTCGGCCACGCAGCCCTCGGCGTCGAGATCGGGTTCGCCGGTGAACCCCTCCTCGCAGACGATGCGGGCGAAGTTGAACTGCACCCGCAACTCGTCGAGGAACTGCGGCGGCAGGCCCCGCGCGCCCTGGTAGCTGTCGTCGATTTCCGAGGCGGTGTCGGCCTCGTTGCCGGCCCCCGAGATGCCGGCGAAGGCGTCCCCCTCACCCTCGAGCTGGGCCAGAACCTGCTCGATCGGGCCGCCGGGCACGAATTGCGTCAGGGCGAAGTTCACGACCATGATCCCCAGCAGCGTGGGGATCATGAGGGCGATGCGTCTGAGGATGTAGGCTCCCATGCCGGGTCAGAGCACGCCTTGTTCGCGCAGCTCGGCCGCAGCCTCGGGGTCCACCCACCAGAAGTCGAGATAGCCGATGCCGTAGGGGGGCAGAACCTCGGGGTGGCGGTAGTGGTTGTAGTAGGCCACCCAGGAGCTGTCGTTGAACCATTGCGGCACTCGGATGCGATGGGCGCGCAGCACGCGGTCGAGCGCGCGCGTCGCCACCTCCATCTCCTCCCGGGTCTCGGCGCGGATCACCGTCTCGAGCAGGCGGTCCACGCCTTCGTCGGCCAGCCCGGCCACGTTGAACAGCGCCTCGTCCGCCCCGAGGGTGCCGAAATACTGCCTGAGGCTCGTGCCGGGCTCGTAGCTCATCGGGTAATGGTCGGTCAGGATGTCGAAGTCCGCGTTGCGCTGGCGCTGGCTCATCTGCGCGCCGTCCACGCGGTTCATGCGCGCGTCGATGCCGATGGCGCGCAGGTTCTCGACGTAGGGGTTGATGATGCGGTCGAACAGCGGGCCCGCGTTGAGGAATTCCACCTCGAGCGTCTGGCCGGCCTCGTTGCGCAGCATCCCGTCGTCGCCGGGCGTCCACCCCGCCTCCTGCAGAAGCTGCGTCGCGCGCCGCGCCTGACGCCGGTCGAAGGTCCGGTCGGGGTCGGATGCGGGCGTCGCGAAGGGCGGTTCGGTGAAGACCTCGTCGGGCAGAAGGCCGCGCAACGGCTCCAGCACCGCCAATTCCTCGGGCGGCGCGATCCCCTCGGCCTCCAGATGCGTGTTCTCCCAGAAACTGTCGATCGGCGAATAGAGCCCGTAGAACAGCGTCTGGTTCGTCCATTCGAAGTTGAACATCAGCGCGATGGCCTCGCGGACGCGGGGGTCCTGGAACTTCTCGCGGCGCAGGTTGAACACGAAGGACTGGCCGCTCGCGATCAGGCCCTGAGGGATGTCCTCGCGGATGACGATCCCCTGGCGCAGGCGCGGGAAATCGTAGCTCGTGGCCCAGTTCTGCGAGGAGTTCTCTTGCCGGAACATGTAGTTGCCAGCGGTGAAGCCTTCGAAGGCCGCGATGGCGTCGGCGTAGTATTCGACCCGGATCGAATCGAAGTTGTGCCGACCCTGGTTGATCGGCAGGTCCCAGCCCCAGTAGTCGGGGTCGCGCTCGAACACGGTCGAGCGGCCGGGATCGACGTCACCGAGGATGTAGGGCCCCGACCCCACGAGCGGCTCCAGCCGGCTTTCGTCGAAGTCGCGGCCGCTGTCGACGTGGCTCTGGCGGCTGAACACGGGAAGCCCGCCGGCCGCCTCGATCCGTCCGCGCACCTGGCTTTCGGGGTTGAAGTCGAAACGGATGCGCCGCTCGTCGAGGACGGTGGCGCTGTCGATCGTGTTGGGCAGGTTGGCGCGGAACGACGGCAGGCCCTCGTCACGCAGGATCTCGTAGGAAAACAACGCGTCGTCGGCCGTCACCGGCGTGCCGTCGGAAAAGCGCGCGTTCTCGCGGATCGTGAAGATGACGTAGGACTTGTCCTCGGGGTAGGCGATGGTCTCGCACAGCAGGCAGTAGGACTCGCCGATCGTGTCGAGCGTCCCCTCCAGCATCGACTCGAAGAAGATCGAGGACAGGACCGCCGGGTTGCCCTGGTTCGTGTAGGGATGCATCGAGTCGAACGACCCGCCCGCGCTGGACCACGACAGCGACATCTCCCCGCCCCGCGGGGCATCGGGGTTGACGTAGGAAAGATGCGCGAAGTCGGCGGGATAGGTCAGATCCTCGAGCCCGAAGGTCGCCACCGCGTGCGTCACGACAAGCGTGTCGTCCTGCTGCGCGGGCGCGGGAAGCGCCGCGATCGCCCAGAGCGCGGCGGCGCCCACAAGCGGAAGAGCGGCGAGGCGCGGCGCGGGGGGCATGCGCCGTGCGGCGATGGCCGCGACGGGCAGCGGCGCGGGGGGGAATGGGAGATCTTGCATCGGGGTCTCCAAGCTCGTCCGGGGCTGTGTCCCTACATGTGGGCCGGATCACGTTAGAGACCACCCCCGCCACGGTTCAAGACGAGATTGCGTGATCGGCGGGTGAACGCGGGATTCGCCGCGCGACAGTCCCGCCCGAAACGACCGAAGGCCGCGCATAGACGGCGCGGCCTTCATGCGATCGGTGGCGGCTCGGCGGATTACTCGCCGATCGTGGCGAGGTAGGCGATCAGGTTCGCCCGATCCTCGACGTCGCGCATCCCCGCGTAGGACATCGCCGTTCCGGGCGCATACTCGCGGGGGTTCTCGATGAAGCCCGACAGGTTCTCGGGCGTCCAGTCGCCCTCCATCGACGACAGAGCGTCGGAGTAGCTGAAGCCGTCCACGGCCGCCTTGTCCCGCCCGACGACCCCGTAGAGGTAGGGCCCGACGCCGTTCTGGCCCTGCTGCAGCGCGTGGCAGGCCTGGCACTGGCGCCACAGGCGTTCGCCGGCGGCGGGGTCGGCGCTGGCGTAAACGTCGGCAAAGGCGACCTCGACCACCTCTTCCTCGGGCGCGTCGTCGGCCGGGGCGTTCTCGTCGATAATGACGTAGCCGCGCGCCTGATCCTCGGGCCGGTCGACATGGTAAAGGCTCTCCGCCGCCCAGCCCCCCAGCAGGAAGACGAGGAGCGCCCCGCAAAGGGCGCCGAAGGCCTTGGTGACGGTCATCGTATCAAGCATGGCTCACCCACTTCGTTCGCGATTTCGCGGGTATGTATGGTGTTTCCACGGGCGGAGGCAAGGTGTAGGGAGCGCGACAGAACGCCCAAGTGTCACGGATGGTTGCCCCATGACGACCCGCATCGCCTTCCAGGGAGAGCCCGGCGCATACTCGCACCAGGCCTGTCACGCCGCCCGCCCGCAGCTCGAGGCGCTGCCCTGCCCGACATTCGAGGCGACGATCGACGCGGTGCGCGAGGGCCGCGCGCTGCAGGCGATGGTGCCGGTCGAGAACACTACATACGGGCGCGTTGCGGACATCCACCGCCTGCTTCCCGAATCCGGGCTGCACATCGTCGACGAGGCCTTCGTTCGGGTTCACATCAACCTGCTCGGTGTGCCGGGCGCGACGATCGCGGACGTGAAGGAGGCGTGGTCCCACCTCGTGCTTCTGCCGCAATGCGCGCGCTTCCTGCGCGAGCGCGGCATCACCGGGCGCGTCAGCCCCGACAACGCGCGTGCCGCCCGCGACGTGGCCGAGTGGGGCGACCGCGCGAAGGCGGCGCTCGCGTCCGAACTCGCGGGCGAGATCTACGGCCTCGACACCCTCGCGCGGCACATCGAGGATCACGACACCAACACGACGCGCTTCCTGATCATGGCGCGCGAGCCCGACATGACGCGCCGCGCCGAGCACATGATGACGACCTTCGTGTTCCGCGTCCGCAACATCCCCGCCGCGCTCTACAAGGCGATGGGCGGGTTCGCCACGAACGGCGTCAACATGACCAAGCTGGAGTCCTACATGGTCGACGGCTCCTTCACCGCGACGCAGTTCTACGCCGACATCGAAGGCCATCCCGACGACGCGCCGGTGCGCCGCGCGCTGGAAGAGCTGGACTATTTCACCAGTTACCTGAAGGTGCTGGGGACGTATCCCGCCGATCCCGCGCGGGACTGACCCCCTCCGCCGGATCCAGATGACCGACAGCGCGCCGTCCCTGCCCCAGATCAACCCGCTGCGCGGCATCGCGCTCAAGATCGGGTCGGTCTGCATCTTCGTGGCCATGTCGGCCCTCATCAAGGCGACCTCCGACATCGTGCCGCCCGGGCAGGCGGTGTTCTTCCGCTCGGCCTTCGCGGTGCCGGTGATCGTGGCATGGCTCGCCATGCGGCACGAACTGCATACCGGCCTCAGGACGGCGAACCCGATGTCGCACGTCTGGCGCGGCCTCGTGGGAACCAGCGCGATGGGCCTCAGCTTCACGGGCCTCGGCCTGCTTCCGCTGCCGGAGGTCACGGCCATCGGCTACGCGGCGCCGATCCTCGTCGTGGTCTTCGCGGCCATGTTCCTCGGCGAGCAGGTGCGCGCCTTCCGCCTGAGCATGGTCGCACTGGGGCTTGCCGGCGTGCTCGTGGTGCTGTCGCCCCGCCTCGAGGTCGATCCCGAGACGGTGGGCACCGGCGAGACGCTGGGCGCCATCGTCGTCCTGCTCGCGGCGGTCTGTGCGGCGCTCGCCCAGGTCTTCGTACGCAAGATGGTGCAGACCGAAAGCACCTCGGCCATCGTGTTCTATTTCTCGCTGACGGCCAGCGGTCTGTCGCTTCTGACGCTGCCCTGGGGCTGGACCATGCCGCCGGCCTGGGCTTTCGCGCTTCTCATGCTGGCCGGAGTGCTGGGCGGGGTGGGTCAGATCCTGCTGACCTCGTCCTACCGCCATGCCGACGCGTCGCTGATCGCGCCGTTCGAATACACCTCGATGCTGCTGGCGATCGTCGTGGGCTACACCGTCTTCTCCGAGATACCGACGCGCACGATGCTGATCGGGGCGGCGATGATCGTCGTGGCGGGCGTCGCCATCATCCTGCGCGAACGCCAGCTCGGCCTCGAGCGCGCCCGCCAGCGCAAGGCCGGGCCGACCCAGCCCTAGCCCGAACTCCGCGCGGCCCAGGCGCGCTCGACCGTCTGGCCCTGCCGCACCAGCGCGCCCTCGATGCGCCGCATCGCGCGCCGCCGCGCAAGCTTCAGCGTCTGGAGCATCAGCCGGGCGGACATGGTCGATGCCCTGAGCTCCAGCACGATGGAAACCCGGGTCATGCCGTCCGGAAGCGGCGCGAGCGTCATCTCGTAGGTGCAGGCCATGCCGCCCACCCGGCTTTCGATGACGATCGCCTCCTCGGGCGCGAAGGTCGTGATGCGGGCCTCGATCGGCTGCGCCCTGCCCTGCACGGGAACCGATCCGCGCCACGCCGCGCCCGGCCGCGCCACCTGCCAGCCATCGACGCGCTCAAGGTCGGCGTCGCGGGCGCGGATGTCGGCCTCCACGGCGGAGAAATCGGTGAACCCTGCCCAGGTCCAGGACAGCGGCGCCTCGACATCCTCGGCAACCTTGAACTTCATTCCCGCGCCTCCCCCACCGGCGGCAGGGCGCCGTCGTGATCGATCCGGTCGGCAAGCCACGCCTGCATCAGGAAATGCGCGATCGCCCCCTTGCGCGCGCCCGCGATTTCGGGGTGGCGGCCCATGAACACCTCCAGCATCTCGGAGCGGCTGACCCAGCGGGCGTCCTGCAGTTCCGCGGGATCGACGGTGATTTCGGTCGTCTCGGCCTCGCCGTGGCAGCCCAGCATGAGAGAGGCGGGAAACGGCCATGGCTGGCTGGCGAGGTAGCGCACCGGACCGACGGTGACGCCCGCCTCCTCCAGCACCTCGCGGCGCACCGCGGCCTCGATGGTCTCGCCCGGCTCCACGAAGCCCGCGAGCAGCGAATACATGCGCTCGGGCCACGCGGGCGAGCGGCCCACGAGCACGCTGTCGCCGTGGGTGATCAGCATGATCACCACGGGATCGGTGCGCGGGAAATGACCGGCGCCGCAGGCGGCGCAACGGCGCTGCCAGCCGCCCTCGGAGGGGGCCGTGGCGGCTCCGCACCGGGCGCAGAAGCGGTGCGTCGCGTGCCACTGCAGAAGTCCGCGCGCGGTCGCCGCAAGCTCGGCGTCACGCGGCGACAGCGCGGCCATGACCGACCGCAGCTCGACGAAGCCCGCGCCGTCCAGCGCCTCGGCCGGGTGACGCTGCACGCTGGCGTCGAGGAACGCGCCCACCTGCGCCTCGTCCACGTCGTCGGGCACCCACGACGACACGTCGGCCGCGAACAGGTGCGCACCGTCCGCCGCGACCCCGAGGAACACCGGCGCCTCCGCCGCCTCGGCCAGCACGGGGTGCGCAATGTCGCGGAACGCAAGCCCCGGCGCCGCCTCGCCGGGGGCGCCCGAAAGCAGCGGCTTGCCGCGCCAGACAGGCAGGACGCCCGCGCCGCGCGCGAGCGACGCGGCCAGAAGATCGCCGTCGCGACGCAGATGGGCGGCCCGATCCAGACCCGATGCCCCGAAGACAACCTGACAAGCGTCGCGCATCCCGATATCCCTGATTCACTGCATCCGGCGATGAGTATGGCGCGGAGGCCACAAAAGCCACAAGGCGCCTCACTTTCTCCCCATTGTGCCGTATTGAGTGTATCGGACGAACGGGAAATGTCGTTCAATTTCCCTGCAACTATAGGCGGTTGAATGTCCCGCAGCGAAGAATTCGCGCAACAGATCGAAGACCCGCCTGCGGGTGCGTCGCGCGTGGTCGTCCGCATCCTCGCGACCACCGATCTCCATGCCTACCTGATGCCCTACAACTACTATACCGACACCCGCGACGACAGCGTCGGGCTGGTGCGGATCGCGGGCCTGATCGACGCGGCGCGGGCGGGATCGCGGAACTGCATTCTGGTGGACAACGGCGACACGCTGCAGGGATCGCCGCTTGGCGACGTCGCGGTGGAGGAACTGCTGCCGCACGGCGCGCCGCATCCCATGATCGCGGCGATGAACGCGCTCGGCTACGACGTGGCGACGCTGGGCAACCACGAATTCGACTATGGCCCAAAGGTCCTCGGCACGATCCTGTCGCAGGCGCGCTTTCCGGTCGTGGCCGCGAACGTCCATACGGCCGAGGACGGAGGCGCGTTCAGGCCGGGCCGCGTGATCCTGACCCGGACGCTGCGCGACCACGCCGGGCGGGACGTCGAGATGCACATCGGCATCACCGGCATCGTTCCGCCGCAGACCGCGATGTGGAACCGCGCGGTCATCGGAGGGACGCTGGTGTTCTCGGACACCGTGGCGGCGGTCGCACGCGAGGTCTCGGCGCTTCGCGCGGACGGGGCCGATATCGTCGTCGTGCTGGCCCATACCGGGCGGGGCGACCCCGACACCCCCCCGCGGCCGGACGACGGCGCCGAGAACACCGCGGATGCGATCGCGGCGCTGCCCGGTGTGGATGCCGTCGTGGCCGGTCATACGCACGAAGTCCATCCCGCCGCCTCGCCGCGCGACGTGCCGCCGGGCGAGACGCCGATGGTTCAGCCCGGAAACTGGGGGTCGCATCTGGGCTGCATGGACCTCGCGCTCGACGGACGCATCGCCCCGGACGGTGACGGCTCACGCCGCACATGGTCGGTCGTGAAGGCGCGCACGCAGAACATACCCGTGCGCGGTGGCGGCTTCGAAGCCTCGACCGCCCTTCGCAGCGTGATGCGCGCGCATCCGCAGCTGCGGCAGCAACTGGCCGGTCAGCACCGCGCGACCCGGCGCTTCACCAGCCGCGAGCTCGGGGAAACGGCGATCCCGCTCAACACCTACTTCAGCTTCGTCGCGCCTTGCGCCGCGACCCAGCTGGTCGCCGATGCCCAGCACATGGCCGGCCGCGAGGCCATCGCCGACCACCCCGAGCTTCAGGGGCTGAGGATGCTTTCGGCCGTCGCGCCCTTCCGCGCGGGCGGCCGCGCCGGTCCCGAGCAATATACCGACATCGCCGTGGGTCCCCTGCGGCTGCGCCATGCGCACGACCTCTACTGCTTCCCCAACCTGCTGGCGATCCTCAGGGCGCGCGGGAGCGACCTGAGGTGCTGGCTGGAACGGTCCGCCTCGATCTTCCGGCGGATCGATCCCGATGCGGCGGGACCGCAGGCCCTGATCGACGACGCCTTCGCGCCCTACAATTTCGATCGGATCGACGGGCTTCTCTACGACATCGACATCAGCCGTCCGGCCCGCACGAACGCCATCGGCGACCGGCTGTTCGAGACCGACGGGCGCATCCGCAACATGCGTTTCGCCGACGGCACGCCGCTCGATCCCGACGCCGAGGTGCTGGTCGTCACGAACTCCTACCGCGCCAGCGGCGGCGGTCATTTCCGAACCTGCTTCACGTCGGAGACGGTCCTGATCGGTGCGGATCCGGTCCGCGATCACGTCGCCCGCTTCATCGCGGCGGCAGACGAGCCGTTGAGCACCATCCCCGGTCAGACGTTCCGGCTGTGCGGTCTCGGCGGGGCCGAGGTCGTGTTCGCCACCGGCGCGGGCGCGCTGCGCCACCTGGACCGGGCGGAGGAGCTTGGGCTTGCCCGGCGCGGCGATGTCGACAACGGCGTCGTGCACTTCACGCTGAACGGCTGAGGGACCGAGCGCTCGCCCTCTCCACCTGCACAAAATTTTTGCATGTTGCCTGCGATGCGGGCAATCTGAGGGGCAAGCCGCGCGACCCGGACACCGGCCATTGACGCCCAGGGTCCGCGAGGTCTGAGTCGGGTGCGGTGCCGGGCCCGAGGGACCCTGCCATTCAGATTCGCCGGCCGGCCCCGCCTGCCGGTTCATATCCAAGGAGGACACCTTGCCGAACCGTCTGTTGACCCCCCCGGCCGCCGCGATGATCGCCGCGCTTGCCGCCGCGACGCCCGCGCTGGCGCAGGACACCGAGATCCAGTTCGCGCTCGACTGGCGCTTCGAAGGCCCCGCCGCGCCGTATTTCCTGGCCATCGACAATGGCTATTTCGCGGAGGAAGGGCTCGAGGTGGAAGTGACCGCCGGGCAGGGATCGCTCGACGCCATTCCGAAGGTCGCCTCGGGCGCGTTCCCGATGGGCTTCGCCGACATCAACAGCCTGATCCGCTTCCTCGACCAGAACCCCGGCGCCCCCGTGACTGCCGTCATGATGGTCTACGACAACCCGCCCTTCGCCATCGTCGGCCGTGTCAGCCAGGGCATTTCCGGGATCGAGGACCTCGAGGGGTCGGTCCTTGGCGCGCCGCCGCCCGACGGCGCATGGGCGCAGTTCCCGATCCTCGCCGCCGTGAACGATATCGACGTCTCCACGATCACCGTGGAAGAAGTCGGCTTCCCGACCCGCGAGCCGATGCTGGCCGAGGGCAACGTCGATGCCGTCACCGGCTTCAACTTCTCGTCCTACCTGTCGCTGGCGCGGCTCGGCGTCCCCGAGGAGGACATCACGACCATCCTCTTCGCGGATCACGGCGTCGCGCTTTACGGCAACGCGGTGATCGCCAACACCGAGTTCGCCGAGGCGAACCCCGAGGCCGTCACCGGCGCGCTGCGGGCCATCGCGCGGGGCTGGTCCGACGCGATCGCGGACCCCGAGGCAGGTTCCGCCGCCGTGCTCGAGCGCAACCCGGCCGGCGATCTCGCCCTCGAGGCGGAGCGCCTGCAGCTTGCGATCGACGGCAACGTCCTGACCGACTACGTCGTCGAGAACGGCATGGGCAACATCGACCCGGCGCGGATGGCGACGGCGCTGGAGCAGCTGAGCCTGACCTACGACTTCCAGAACGAGCCGGACATGTCGCTCTACTTCACCGACGCCTACCTTCCCGAGGCAGAAGTGCTGATGATCGCGCCGGAGTGACACCGCGCTGAAGGAACGCTGTCGCCCGGGGCCGTCGCAGGCCGGCCCCGGGCGCTTTCATGCAAAGGACGACGATGGCCGCCTCTCCCCACATGATCGAGCTGCGCGAGGTGTCGCATTCCTACCGCACCAAGGCCGGCCCCCTGCCGGTGCTCGACAACCTGTCGCTGAAGGTCCCCCAGAACACCTTCTGCGCCGTCGTCGGCCCCTCGGGATGCGGCAAATCCACGCTGACGCGGCTGGTCTCGGGCCTGATGAAACCGTCCGAGGGGCAGGTCTGGCTGCACTCGAAGCTCGTCACCTCGCCGAGGCCGACGGTAGGCATGGCCTTCCAGAACCCCGTGCTCCTCGAATGGCGCACGATCCTGCAGAACGTGCTTCTGCCCATGGAGATCGTGAAAAGCCCCATGTCGCGCGCGCAGGCCGAGGAGCGGGCGCGGCACCTGCTGGAACTCGTGGGCCTCAAGGGGTTCGAGGACAAGCGCCCCTCCGAGCTGTCGGGGGGAATGCGGCAACGCGCGAGCCTGTGCCGCTCGATCATCCACAGGCCCGACGTCCTGATCCTGGACGAGCCCTTCGGGGCGCTCGACGCCTTCACCCGCGAGGACCTGTGGTGCACCATGCACGACCTGCGCGAGGAAGAGCCGTTCACCTGCCTCCTGATCACCCATGACCTGCGCGAAAGCGTGTTCCTGGCCGACCAGGTCGTGGTGCTGTCGGGCCGGCCCGCACGGGCGCAATACGTCCTCGACGTGGACATGCCCGCGAAGCGCAGGCTCGACGACCTCTACACGCCGAAATCGGTCGAGATGCTGGCGATCCTGCGTCACCAGATCCAGGTCGCTCAGGGCCGCGCGACCGAGGCCGACGCGCCCGAACCCAAACCCGAAGACGCCGCCGCCCCGCGCGCGTCGCGCCAGCCGGTTCCAGGAGCGATGCAATGAACGACGGGCTGCGCAAGTTCCTCGCGCCGACGATGTTCATCGTCGGCATCATCGCGTTCTGGGAATGGGCGGTCTGGTACAACCAGCTGCCCGACTACCGCATGGCAAGTCCCTCCGACCTGATGCCGCGCTTCGTCCAGTTCCGCGAGCTTTTCCTCGTCGCCTCGTGGGAGACGCTGTGGCGGACGGTGGTGGGTCTGGCCCTCGCCGTGGTGTTCGGCACCCTCATCGGCATGGTCATGGGTTTCTCGCGCTTCGCCCGCGAGGGGCTCTACCCGATCCTCGTGGGGTTCAACGCGATCCCGAAGGCGACCGTCGTCCCCATCGTCGCGCTGATGTTCGTGGGCCAGCACGATTTCAACACCGTGCTCATCGCCTTCATGATCTCGTTCTTTCCGATCGCGGTGTCGGTCTCGATCGGCCTGTCCACGCTCGAGCCGGAATACCGCGACATCCTGCGCTCGCTGGGTGCGTCGAACTTCACGATCTTCTGGAAGATCGCGCTGCCCAAGACCCTGCCGGAATTCTTCGGGGCGCTGAAGGTCGCGGTGACGCTTGCCTTCATCGGCACCAACCTGATGGAGATCGTGTCGCCGCATGGGCGCGGCCTTGGCGCGCTGTTCGATTCGGGACGTATCAGCGCGGATTACCCGCTGATGTTCGCCGTGCTCTTCGCGCTGGCGGCCCTCGGGATCCTCCTGTTCTACGTCGTGGTGTTCCTCGAGCGCATATTCGCGGGCTGGGCGGAACGGGCGCCGTCCTGAGGCGCAAGACGATGCGCGCGGAAGGCCGGGCAGGGGTTGCGGCGGAAGGCGCTATTTCCTATCTCATGACGTGAGAGGTTGGCGCGGGCAGGCGCCTCGCCAACCCGGTCAGGTCCGGAAGGAAGCAGCCGTAACGAGCCCCGCTTGGGTCGTTGTCCAGCCTCTCACCCCGAATGCGCCGTGCGCCATGCACGGCGCATTTCGCGTTCCGGGGCCTCGCCTGCCACCGACAGGCGCGCATCTCCGCTCAGATCAGCCGATCCAGAAGGCTCGCGGCCATGTAGGCCGAGATGAGCCCGAGAACGACGGCAAGCCCGAAATAGAGCGTCGCAGCCTCGAGCGCGACGCGCGCGACCGGCCTCAGGCTGGTCCGCCGCCATTGCCACAGCAAGATCCCCGTGACCGCCGCCAGAACGTGGAGCGCGCCGAACAGGCTGACGGGGCCGGGTCCCAGATACGCCATAAGGCCCGCGATCCCGTCGGGCCAGACCAGCGCCGCGAACCAGAAGACCAGCGCACAGGCCGCCATCCCCCCGAGAAACAGCGCCATCAGCGCGACAAGCGCCCTTGGCGGGACATGTTCTGGCATCGGGCTCCTCCGGTCTGCCTCCGTCCTCCGGTATTGGACAGACGTCGCGTCAGATTCTAGCCTTTCACGCATGACGGACAAACAGGAGCTTGCCGAGACCCGCACGAGCTGGGCCGAGGATCGCACGATGCTCGCCAACGAGCGGACCTTCGCGGGATGGATGCGGACCGGCATGGCCGCCGTCGCCATCGCGCTCGGGCTCAGGGCGCTGTTCCGCGCGTTCGAGCCGACATGGGTGCCGAAGGCGGTGGCCACGATCTTCGTCGTTATCGCCATCGCCATCTTCCTCAGCGCCCAGTTGCAGGCGCGCGCGACCCTGCGCAGGCTTCACAACCACGACGCCCGGCTGCGTTCGTCGCGGTCGATGACCCTGACGGCCCTGGCGCTCAGCCTCGCGTCGGCCCTGACGGGCGCGATCCTCTGGCTTCTCTGACGGGGGCCATGGACCTCGGGCCGGGGAGTGCATAACCTTGGGCGGTCACCCCGACCGCATCGCCCCCGAGAGGCCGCGCAGATGAGCGAAACACCCCAGGCTGCCTACCAGGTTCTGGCGCGCAAATACCGTCCGCAGACCTTCGCCGACCTGATCGGTCAGGACGCGATGGTGCGCACCCTGAAGAACGCGTTCGAGGCCGACCGCATCGCGCAGGCGTTCATGCTGACAGGCATCCGAGGCACCGGCAAGACGACCACGGCCAGGATCGTCGCCAAGGGCCTGAACTGCATCGGGCCCGACGGCGCGGGCGGCCCCACGACCGACCCCTGCGGCGTCTGCCAGAACTGCGTCGCCATCGCCGAAGGCCGCCATGTCGACGTGTTGGAGATGGACGCGGCCAGCCACACGGGCGTGCAGAACATCCGCGACGCCATCATCGAGACGGTGAGCTACCGCGCGGCGCAGGCGCGCTACAAGATCTTCATCATCGACGAGGTCCACATGCTCTCGACGAGCGCGTTCAACGCGCTTCTCAAGACGCTCGAGGAACCGCCGGCGCATGTGAAGTTCCTGTTCGCCACCACCGAGATCCGCAAGGTGCCGGTGACCGTCCTCAGCCGCTGCCAGCGCTTCGACCTGCGCCGCATCGAGCCCGAGGTGATGATCGCGCACCTCAAGGGCGTCGCCGAGAAGGAAGGCGCGCGCATCTCGGACGAGGCGCTGGCGCTCGTCACCCGCGCCGCCGAGGGGTCGGTCCGCGACGCGATGAGCCTTCTCGACCAGGCCATCGCCCACGGCGCGGGCGAAACCGGCGCCGATCAGGTGCGCGCGATGCTGGGCCTCGCGGACAGGGGCCGCGTCCTCGACCTGTTCGAGGCGATCATGGCCGGCGATACCGGCGCCGCGCTGTCCGAGCTTGGCGGGCAATACGCCGACGGCGCCGACCCGGTGGCCGTCCTGCGCGACCTTGCCGAGATCACGCACTGGCTTTCGGTGGTGAAGATCACGCCCGAAGCGGCCGAGGATCCCACCATCTCGGGCGCCGAACGGAGCCGGGGACAGGATCTCGCCGCGCGCCTGCCGATGCGGGCCCTCACGCGGATGTGGCAGATGCTGCTGAAGGCGCTGGAAGAGGTCCGCCTCGCGCCGAACGCGATGATGGCCGCCGAAATGGCGGTGATCCGCCTGACCCATGTGGCCGACCTGCCGACGCCGGGCGATCTGGTGCAGAAACTGTCGGACGCCCCGCCGCGCCCCGCGCCGCCGCCGGGTCCGGGCGGCGGCAACGGCGGCGCCCGCCCCGCGCAGGGCGCATCGCCCTCCGCGTCG
>NZ_JARRSA010000029.1 GCF_029624655.1 Roseicyclus salinarum | reverse complement strand
GGGCTCTGCCCCCTGCGGCGTCCCCGCGGGGACGCCTTCCCCCGGAGTTTTCCGGCAAGGATGAAGAGGGAAGGGGCGCGCCGTCCATGGGGCGGTCCGCCCGCTCAGGCGTGGCTGTTGAAATGGGCGAGGATCGTCTTCAGCGAAAGGTGGCGGCGTTCGGGGCTTTCCATAAGGACCTCGTGGCGCCCGCCCTCGATCTCGATCAGACGGCCATCGGGCCAGTCGGCCATGCGGGCGCGGATCGCGGGCACCTCCACGATGTCCTCGGCGCTGCCGAAGAGCGTGACGGCCGGCACTCGCGGCGCGGGCATCGCGAGGAGGCGGCGGCTTTCCTCGAGCGCGGCCTTCACCCAGAGGATCGAGGGGCCGCCGAGGGCAAGCTCGGGGTGGCGCGCGACCTGCCGCGACATGTAGTCGAACTGGTCGCGGTCGGTCGTGAGGGGGTTGTTCTCGAAGTCCATCGGCTGCCAGGGGCCGGTCGTGGGCGCGAAGGTCGTGCCGAACCCCAGGGGCCCCGCCAGGCCCATGACGATCCCGGCGATGGACTTCAGGACCGGCGTCATCCTGATGCCCCACATCGGGCCCGTGAAGGCCGCGGCGCGGACCGGCAGCCCGTCATGCAGCGCGCGCAGGCCGATCGCACCCCCCATGGAATGGCCGATAAGCCAGCACGGCCCCGTCCGGCCGAGCGCGGCCAGCGCGGCGCGGAAGGCCGCGACGTCCTCGCGGTATTCGTCGAAGCTGACGACGTGGCCCATGTCGCGGCGGTGCCGCGGGCGATCGGCCATGCCCTGGCCGCGCCAGTCGAAGGCCGCCATGCCGTAGCCGGCCGCGGCGAGGTCGGTGGCGAGGCGGCCGTATTTCTCGACGTATTCGGTGCGGCCGGGGAACAGAAGGACGGTGCCCTTCTCGCCTTCGGGCCATAGCGCGAGGCGCAGGCGGGTGCCGTCCGCGCTGTCGACCCACCACGCCCGCGCCTCGGGCGGGCCTTCCGCCACGTCGTGCAGGAAGGGTGCGGGCTGAGGCCCGGACGTTGCCCTTCCGTCGGCCATCAGGACAGCGCCGAGCCCAGTTTCATGGCCGTGCCCATGTCGCCGTCGAGCTGCAGCTTGCCCGACATGAAGGCGGCCGTGGGGTTCAGGTCGCCCGACAGGATCTCCTGGAAGGTGTCGGCATCGGCGGTCATGGTGACGTCGGCCTCGTCGTCATCGGTCGCCGCGCGGACGCCCGCGCCATCCACGATCACCGCGCCCTCGCCCTGGATGACGAACTTGGCGGAGCCGTCGAACCCGCCTCCGAGTTTCGCGGAGATCGCGTCGACGGCGGCATCGATGGTGCTGCTCATGGTTGTTCCCCCTTGCAAGGTTGGCTCACGGCGCTTTGATATGGATTGAGCGCGCATAAAGGCTACAGTCCCGTTATGGTGGTTCGATCCCTGCTCCTCAATCTTGTCGTCGCGGCAGCGCTCTGCGGGTTTCCCGCCGTTGCGGTCGCGCAACCCACCGCCGACGAGTTGCTCGATCGGCTGGCGCAGCCGGATCTGCGCAACTGGGAGGTCGTGGAGAACCAGGTTTACCAGGCCTGGTCGCGCTCGGGCTCGCCCTCGGCCGATTATCTCCTGCGCCGCGGACGCGACGCGATGGAGCGTGACGACCTGCAGGCGGCCTACGATCACCTGACCGCGCTGACGGACCATGCGCCGGACTTCGCCGAGGGCTGGAACGCGCGCGCGACGCTGCTCTACCAGATGGGCGACTACGGGCCGTCGATCGCGGACATCCAGCGCGTTCTCGCGCTGGAGCCGCGGCATTTCGCGGCGCTGACCGGCCTTGGCATCATGCTCGAGGAGATGGGCGAGCACGAGACCGCGCTGCAGGCCTTCCGTCAGGCGCATGCTATACATCCCCATCGCCCCGACATAGAACAGGCCATCGGCAGGATCGAGCAGGAGCTGGAGGGCCGCACGCTCTGACGAAGGGCGCGGCCCCCTGAAGGAGAAGCCATGAGGGACCTCAGTCCCGGCGCGCGCGGCCGCGTGGCCGCCATCCTCGGGCCGACGAACACCGGCAAGACGCATTACGCAATCGAACGGATGCTGGCGCATCGCACCGGCGTCATCGGCCTGCCCCTGCGGCTTCTGGCGCGCGAGGTCTACGACCGGATCGTCAGCCTGCGCGGCCCCTCGGTGGTGGCGCTCGTCACCGGCGAGGAGCGGATCGTGCCGGAGCGGACGCAGTACTGGGTCTGCACGGTCGAGGCGATGCCGGTGGGCAATGGCGCCGATTTCCTCGCGATCGACGAGATCCAGCTGTGCGCCGACCCCGAGCGGGGGCATGTCTTCACCGACCGGCTGCTTCATGCGCGGGGTCTGCACGAGACCCTGTTCCTGGGCTCGGACACGATGCGGGGGGCCATCGCGGCCCTCGTGCCGGGCTGCCAGTTCATGCGCCGCGACCGGCTGTCCGAGCTGACCTATACCGGCTCGAAGAAGGCGAGCCGGATGCCGCCGCGCAGCGCCATCGTCGGCTTCTCGGTCGAGAACCTCTATGCGATGGCCGAGCTTCTGCGGCGGCAGAAGGGGGGCGCGGCCGTCGTGATGGGCGCGCTGAGCCCGCGCACGCGCAACGCGCAGGTGGAGCTTTACCAGAACGGCGACGTGGACGTGCTGGTCGCGACCGACGCCATCGGGATGGGCCTGAACCTCGACATCCGGCACGTCGCCTTCTCGGGGCTGCGCAAGTTCGACGGGCGGCGGATGCGCGACCTCGCGCCGAACGAGCTGGCGCAGATCGCAGGGCGCGCGGGCCGGCACACCAATTCGGGCAGCTTCGGCGTCACCGGCGAGGCGCCGCCACTGGACGAGGGCGTGGCCGACGCGATCATGAACCATCGCTTCATGCCGGTGCGCAAGCTGCAGTGGCGCAACTCGGCGCTGGAGTTCGGCTCGGTCGCGCGCCTGATCGCCTCGCTCGAGGAGCGGACCGAGGACGAGTGGCTGTCGCGCGCGCGCGAGGCCGACGACCTCATGGCGCTAAAGGCGCTGGCCGACCGCGGCGAGATCGCGGCGCGCATGGCTTCGGCGCGGGATGTCCGGCTTCTGTGGGACGTCTGCCGCATCCCCGATTTCCGTGGGATCAGCCACGCGGAACACGCCGACCTCCTGGGCCGCATCTTCGAGTTCCTGCATGGAACCGGACGCGTTCCGGACGATTGGCTGGCCAGGCAGGTGAAGCGCATCGATCGAACCGAAGGAGACATCGATACGTTGTCGAAGCGTCTGGCCTACATCCGGACCTGGACCTACGTCGCGCAGCGCACGGGGTGGGTGGACGACGAAAGCCATTGGCGCGAAGCGACCCGTGCCGTAGAAGACCGCCTGTCGGACGCGCTTCACGGCGCGCTGACGCAAAGATTTGTCGACCGCCGCACAAGCGTGCTCTTGCGGCGGTTGAAGCAGAAGGAGAGCCTTGTGGCCGAGGTGAACGATAGCGGCGAAGTGACCGTCGAGGGCCAGGTCCTGGGCCGGATCGAGGGCTTCCGGTTCCGCCAGGACGAGACGGCGGGCCCGGACGAGGCCAAGACGTTGCGCCAAGCGGCGATGGCGGCATTGCGCCCCGAATTCCATCTGCGCGCCGACCGGATGTACAACGCCCCCGACACCGCCTTCGAGATGACCGAGCAGGGCGGCCTCATGTGGGGTGAGCAGGCGGTCGGGCGGCTGGTTCAGGGGCCTGAGGCGCTGAAGCCCACTGCCGAGGCCTTCGTCGAGGAAGAAGCCGGCGCCGAGGTGATCCAGAAGGTGCAACGGCGTCTGCAGCACTTCGTCGACCGCAAGATCGCGGCGCTGTTCGAGCCGCTTCTGAACATGGCGCGCGACGAGGCCATCACCGGTCTCGCCCGCGGCGTCGCGTTCCGCCTCGTGGAGGGCTACGGCATCGTGCCGCGGGCCGAGATCGCCGACGACATCAAGTCGCTCGACCAGGAGGCGCGCGGCCTTCTGCGCAAGCACGGGGTGCGATTCGGACAGTTCACGATCTTCATGCCGCTTCTGCTGAAGCCCGCGCCGACGCGCCTGCGCCTCGTGCTGTGGTCGCTGGAGAAGGGGCTTGGCGCCATTCCCGAAAGCCCGCCGCCGGGCCTCGTGACGATCCCGCACGAGGCGGACCGGCGCGAGGGCTACTACACGATGTCGGGCTACAGGCCCGCCGCCTCGCGCGCGATCCGCATCGACATGCTGGAGCGTCTTGCCGACATGCTGCGCGGGCAGGACACGCGCGGCGGCTTCGAGGCCAAGGCCGACATGCTTTCGATCACGGGGCTGACGCTGGAGCAGTTCGCGGACCTCATGGGCGGACTGGGCTATCGCGCGGACCGGGGCGAGCGGCCCAAGGTCAAGGCCACCGCCGACCCAGCGCCCGCCGCGCCGAAGACCGCGGCCGAGCCCGCCGCGGCGGACGGCGCGCCCGAAACCATCGACGAGACGCTCGTGGGTGTCTTGCCCGCCTCGGCGCCCACGGGGCTGGAGGGCGCCGATACGCCCGACCCGACGCCGCAGGAGATGCCCGACGAAAAGCCTTCCGAGACGCCGCCCGAACCGCCGGCCGAGACCCCGGCGGAGCGCCCGTACGAAGGGCCGTCCGAAGCACCGTCGGAGGTGCCCGTGGAGACGCCCGGCGAAGAGGTGCCCGGCCCCTCCGGCGAGCCCGAGATGGAGACGTTCTACACCTTCACTTGGGCACCGAAGCGCCGGGGCGGCGACCGCCCGCAGCGCCGCGACGCCGGGGGCGAGGCCGCCGAGGACGGGGGCCGGCCGCGCGGCCGCAAGCCGCAGGGGAACAGGCCGCAGGGAAATCGCCCGCAGGGCGGCAAGCCCCGTGGCAAGCCCAAGGGCGGCAAGCCCGGCGCGGACAAGGGCGAGCGGTCGGGCGACAAGCCGCGGACCTATTCCTCGAAGCCCGAGAAGGCCGCCAAGGTCGATCCCGACAATCCCTTCGCCGTTCTCGCGGCCCTCAAGGGCCGGACGTGAGCGCATCCTGACCGCCCCCGGCCTTCCGACCGACGGACGGCGGACGGACCGTCTCGACCGCTGGCTGTGGCAGGCGCGCTTCTTCAAGACGCGCAGCCTCTCCGCGCGGATCGTGAGCGATGGCGGGGTGCGCGTGAACGGCACCCGCGTCGTCAAGCCCGCGACGTCGGTCGGTCCCGGCGACGTGCTGACCTTCGCGCAGGGCAGCGCGATCCGCCTCGTGCGGATCGAGGGGCTCGCCACGCGCCGCGGTCCGGCCAGCGAGGCGCAAGCGCTTTACGAGGATCTCGAGCCGCCGGGATCGGGGAAGGGCGGCAGGGCCGACCGCGTCGGCCCCCGTCCCACGAAGAAGGCGCGCCGCGCGCTGGACGGATTTCTTGATCCTGACACCTGAGGCTGCGGCGATAGACCCCGGACTTTCGGCGCCGCCCCCCTTGCGCCATGTCAACTCGGGTTTACAGTCAGGCCGCTACCTGGCGCGATCCCACCGCGTCTTGCATCCGCTTGGGGCGTCGCGTAGCAGACGGCCAAGAACGACCAGCCGAGGGTTTCCATGACGTATGTCGTGACCGAGAACTGCATCGCCTGCAAATACACCGATTGTGTCGAGGTCTGCCCCGTGGATTGCTTCTACGAGGGCGAGAACATGCTCGTGATCCATCCCGACGAATGCATCGATTGCGGCGTATGCGAGCCCGAGTGCCCCGCCGACGCGATCCGCCCGGACACCGAGCCCGACATGGAAAAGTGGGTCGAGTTCAACCGGAAGTATTCCGAGATGTGGCCGGTCATCGTCACCCGCAAGGATCCGCTGCCCGACGCCGAGGAAAACGACGGCAAGCCCGGAAAGATGGACGTCTTCTCGGAGGCGGCGGGCGAGGGCGGCTGAGGCCGGAACCGAATCGCCGCTGCATTCGTTTGTAGTTGGTCACGCCGCGCGAACCCGGCGACATGCCTGCAGGCTTCGGTTTTGCAGCATGTCGGCGCCGTGACGCGGGAAGCTTTAAATATGCCCCCTCATGTGCTATATGAGTGTTGCATAGTTGACTGTCCGAAGCACCGTGCGGGTCTGCCAGCCCGCCCTCCGTTCAGAGCAGAAACCGGATGCTCGTGGAAACCGTCGGTTTCCGCTTGCATCCTTTTCGCCTGAGCCAAGCGGTCCGGACCGGAAAAGGGATCTACATATGTCGAAGTCGCGGAAGTCGCAGGAGTTCAGCCCCAACGAGTACGTCGTCTATCCGGCGCACGGCGTGGGGCAGATCGTCTCGATCGAGGAACAGGAGATCGCCGGCCTCAAGCTGGAGCTCTTCGTGATCTCGTTCGAGAAGGACAAGATGACCCTGCGTGTTCCGACCGCCAAGGCGGCCGAGGTGGGCATGCGCTCGTTGTCGTCGCCGGATATCGTGTCCAAGGCCATGGACACGCTGAAGGGCAAGGCCAAGGTGAAGCGGGCCATGTGGTCCCGCCGCGCGCAGGAATACGAGCAGAAGATCAACTCGGGCGACCTGATCTCGATCGCCGAGGTGGTGCGCGACCTGCACCGCGCGGACGACCAGCGCGAACAATCCTACTCCGAGCGGCAGCTTTACGAGGCGGCGCTGGAGCGGCTGACGCGCGAGCTGGCGGCGGTGAAGGGCATGGACGAGGCCGGCGCGCAGAAGCAGGTCGACGAGGTGCTGACGGCCCGCGCGGCCTGACAGCCCGCGCCCGGACGGGCGCATCGGCTCATCCCGCGCCCGGACGGGCGCATCGGCTCATCCTGCGCCCGGACGGGCGCACCGGATCATCCCGCGCCCGGACGGGCGGACCGGCACCATCATCATGAAAACCCCGCCTGCGTTCGCATGGCGGGGTTTTTCATGCCGCGCGGACCGCAACGGCGCCGGCGCGCAGGTTGCGGCCGCCGGGCCGTGCGGATTCAAGCGGTTATCCGCCGGCACGGCGGCCCGCCGGGCCCTTCCCTTTGAATCATGGAACATATCCCCACCTTGTCCGGTTGGATCATCGCAAGTGAATGAGAGGACCAATCGACATGAAATTCAGAGCCATCTCCATCGTTTTCGCTGGCGCCCTCGCGACGGCAGGCTGCCAGAACCTCACCGCGCAGGACCAGGCCAACCTCGGCCTCGCCGCAGGGGCTGCCGGTGGCCTGCTTCTCGCCGACGCGTTCGATGCGAACCCGGCATGGACTGTCGTGACCGCCCTCGGCGGCGCCGTGGTGGGTCAGCAGGTTGCGCGCAACCGCAACACGAACCAGTGCGCCTATTACGCCGGCACCAACTCGGCGGGTCAGCCCGTCTACCGCACCGGCCCCTGCTAAGGGAGCAGCGCCACGCAGGTGAGGAGAATCGCAAGCTCGCTTACCTGCTGCGTGGCGCCGAGGACGTCGCCCGTCTGCCCGCCGATCTTGGCGCGGGCGACGGCGGCGCACCCCAGGGCGGCCGCCAACGCCGCCAGCGCCGCGACGAGGGCCGAGACACCCCCCGACGCGGCCGCCACCCCCGCCAACGACAGGACGGCCCCAAGCGCGACCGTGCCAGCCGCCGGCCGGCCGGACAGCACGGCAAGGCCATCTGGCCGGGCGAAGGGCAGGGCGGCCATCACGCCCGCCATTGCGGCGCGTGAAAGGACCGCCGCCGCCAGCATCCCGGCCAGCGCCGCGCCGCCCTCGAACAGGGTCGCGATCGCGGTCCACCGCATTCCCAAAACCATGACGAGGGCGACGACCCCGTAGCTTCCGACGCGGCTGTCGCGGAGGATCTCCAGCCGCCGCTCGCGCCGCGACGCGCCCCAGAAGCCATCGGCGCAATCGGCCAGACCGTCCTCGTGAAGCGCGCCCGTCAGGATCAGCGCGACCGCGATCGCCGCGCCGGCCGCGATCGCGGGCGGCAGGCCGAGGGCGACCGACGCCGCCCCCGCGCCCCAGGACACGAGCGCCACGAGCGCGCCCACCAGCGGCCACGCCCAGGCCGAGCGCGCGCCGCGGTCCGCGGCCAGCCATGCGGGGCAGGGAATACGGGTCAGCAGCATCAACGCCGCCCCGAAATCGCCCTGATGCAGAAACGGGGCGTCCTGCCCGTGATCCTCTGACGTCTTGGGGTTCATCGGTGGGCCTTTCTGCCGCACGGGCATTCCGGGATCGCCCGGCTAGACAGCATGAAACGACCCGTCCCGCAATGGAGCCACGCCCGCCATGAGCCCCGCCATCAGCAAAGACACCCAAAGCGCCCCCGAAACGCCGGACGCGCTGCGCGCCGCGCTGAACGCCGCCCCGGGTCCCGAGATCGGTGCGGCAGACGCCGCGCGCGAGCGCAACGCGCAACTGACCAAGCCTCCGGGCGCGCTGGGGCGGCTCGAGGCGCTTTCGATCTGGTATTGTGGCTGGCGCGGCGACGGGCGCACTGCGATCCGCGCGCCGCAGGTCGTGGTCTTCGCGGGCAACCACGGCGTCACGGCGCAGGGCGTCAGCGCCTTTCCCGCCGACGTCACGGCGCAGATGGTCGCGAATTTCGCCGCCGGGGGCGCCGCGATCAACAGGCTGGCGGAACTGGCGGGCGCGCGGCTCGACGTGCATCCGATCGACCTCGACCGGCCCACGGCGGACTTCACGCAAGGACCCGCGATGGACGATGCGGACTTCTCGCGGGCGCTCGCGCTTGGCTGGGACGCGGTCGATCCAGGCGCCGACCTTCTGGTGACGGGCGAGATGGGCATCGGCAACACGACCGCCGCTGCGGCCATCGCGCACGCGCTTTACGGCGGCACGGCGGCCGACTGGACGGGGCGCGGCACGGGCGTGGACGACGCCGGGCTGGCCGCGAAGGCGCGCGCGGTCGCTGCGGGCGTCGCGGCCAACGGCGCGGCGATGGGCGATCCGCTCGCGGTGCTGCGTTGCCTTGGCGGGCGCGAGATCGTCGCGATGGCGGGGGCCATCGCCCGTGCGCGGTGTCTCCGCATCCCGGTGATCCTCGACGGTTTCATCTGCAGCGCGGCCGCCGCCTGCCTGCACGAGGCCGCGCCGGGCGCGCTCGATCACGCGCTCGCGGGCCATGTCTCGGCCGAACACGCCCACGCGCCGCTTCTCGCCCGTCTGGGCAAGGACCCGCTCCTGTCGCTGGAGATGCGCCTTGGGGAAGGGTCTGGCGCGGCGCTCGCGATCCAGATCCTGAAGGGCGCGCTTGCCTGTCATTCCGGCATGGCGACCTTCGCGGAGGCCGGCGTCTCGGGCGGCTAGTCGCGCCCCGCGTCGGGACCGGCGGCGGGACCTGGGTCGCGCTCGGGGTCGGGCCTGCGGGAGGCGGTCGTGCGCTGCATTCCCCTGAGCGCGCTGGCGTCGCCGCGCGGACGCCAGCCCTGTTCCTCGGGTTCTTCGGCGATGGCGTCGAGCTGCGTCATCAGCGCGGTCTCGAGGTTGTTGTTCAGGATCCGCGCGCGTTCCACGTAGGCCTCGTTCTCGGAGACGGGGACCCCCGGTTTCCACAGCTGCGCAAGATCGCGCAGGTTCTGCCGGTCGTGGCGGTAGAAGGCCGTCTCCATCTCGTGGGCCTCGTAGTCGGTCAGGCCCATGTCCTCCAGAACGTAGCGCGCGGCGCGCAGGCTGGAGTCGAACATCTCGCGCACGATGTGATCGGCGCCCGCGTCATAAAGCTCGTAGACGTGCAGCCGGTCATGGGCCCGCGCGGTGATCGAGATGTCGGGCCGCAGCCGCCGCGCGTAGCGCACGAGGTCCACGGCTGCCTTGGTGTCGTCCACCGCCACCACGAGCACCTTCGCGGTCTCCAGCCCCGCCGCCTTCAAGAGCTCGGGCCGCGTCGGGTCGCCGAAATAGCCCTTGAAGCCGAACCGCCGCATCAGCTGGATGGTCCCGAGGTCGTTGTCGAGCACCACGGTGCTGAAGCCTGAGGCCTGCACCATCCGGTTCACCACCTGCCCGAAGCGCCCGATCCCCGCGATGATGATCGAGCCCTCTTCGGCGATCTCGTCCGACGCCTCCTCGGTGCGGCCGCCGTCCTGCCCGAGGCTGCGGCCAATCCAGTCCGACGCGATGAAGGCCAGCGGCGTCAGCAGCATCGACAGCGCGATCACCAGAAGCAGGATTTCGCCCACGCGCACCGGAAAGACGGCCTGCTGCAACCCGAAGGCCACCAGCACGAAGCCGAACTCGCCCGCCTGCGCCAGCGACAGTGTGAACAGCCACTTGTCGCGGCCCCGTAGCCGGAAGACGAGGGCGATGGCAAAGAGGATGAGGCCCTTCAAAAGCATCATCCCCAGGGTCAGCGCGACGATCGTGACCGGGTTCGCAAACAGCGTGCCGAAGTTGATGCCCGCACCCACGGTGATGAAGAACAGGCCCAGAAGGAGGCCCTTGAAGGGCTCGATGTCGGCCTCCAGTTCGTGGCGGAACTCCGAGTTGGCGAGGACCACGCCCGCGACGAACGCGCCAAGCGCGGGCGACAGGCCGACGAGGATCATCAGGAAGGCGATTCCCACCACGATCACCAGCGCGACGGCGGTATACATCTCGCGCAGGCGGCTGGCGTGGATGTAGCGGAAGAGGACCGGCGACAGGTAGCGGCCCGCCAGGATCACCGCGATCACGGCGCCGAGCGTCACGGCGGTCACGCCCCATGCCGGCAGCCCCTCGACGAGGGACATGGTGTGGTGGGCGTCATCTTCGGCCCCGCGCGAGATCGAGCCGTCGCCCGTGATCGTCATGGCCGCACCCGCCGCCAGAAGCGGCAGGAGCGCGAGCGCCGGGATGACGGCGATGTCCTGCGTGAGCAGCACCGAGAACGAGGAGCGCCCGCCCTCCGTGCGCATCAGCCCCTTTTCGGTCAGCGTCGTCAGCACGATGGCCGTCGACGACAGCGCCAGCGTGATGCCCACGGCAAGCGCCGTCTGCCAGGGCAGGCCAAGCGCCTGCGTGGCGGCGGCAATGGCTGCGGTCGAGACGACGATCTGCGCCCCGCCCACGCCCAGAAGCTTCCGGCGCATGTCCCACAGCGTTCTGGGGTCGAGTTCCAGCCCGATCAGGAACAGCATCAGGACGACGCCGAATTCGGCGTAGTGCTGAAGGTCCTGCGTCTCGGCGCCCACGAGGCCCAGAACCGGGCCGATCGCGATGCCCGCGATCAGGTAGCCCAGCACCGAGCCAAGGCCGAGACGCACCGAGAGCGGCACGGTGACGACCATCGCCGTGAGATAGATCGTCGCCTGGAGAAGGACGCCTTCCATCGCATTATCCGTGAGTTGTCCAGGAGCGAGCCTATTCCCGCTGCACCTGCAAAGTCCACGGCCCATCGCATCGCGGCCTCACAGCGGAAGCGGCGCGTCGGGTTTGATGCGGTCCATGACGATCTGGCTCTGGACGCGGCTGACGGCGGGGTGGGGCAGAAGAACCGACTGCACGAGGCGGTTCAGCGCCTCGAGGTCCGCGCAGTAGACGCGCAGCAGGTAATCCGCCTCGCCCGTCAGGGTCCATGCGCCGACGATCTCGGGCTGGGCCCGGGCCAGCGCCGCGAAGTCGCGGGCGTTGGCCTCGGTATGGGTGGCCATGACGACGCGAATGAAGGCCTGGACCTGAAGTCCGATGCGCTGCGGGTCGAGGACGGCGCGGGCGCCGCGCACGAAGCCATGCGCCTCCAGCCGCTGACGCCGCCGCGCGGCCTGGCTGGGCGACAGGTTAAGCCGCTCGCCGAGCGCCTGCGCGGTCAGGGTCGCGTCGCGCTGGATCAGGGCGAGGAGGCGTCGGTCGACGTCATCGAGGCTGCGCGCGGAATTGTCGGAATCTCGGTCCATGATGCGTGATCATCGCGCATTTGGCCGCGAATGGCCATCACATCGCGCGCAAGACGCATGCACGATGCGCTAGACTGCGCCCAACGCGAAACACCAGGACGACAGGAGACGCACCATGGGTCCCTTCCCGCACGACGCCCCCCACGCCACCATCACCGAACAGAACCCCGCCGGAACGGACGGGTTCGAGTTCGTCGAGTTCGCCCATCCCGATCCGCAGATCCTTCGGGATCTCTTCGCGCGGATGGGCTACACGCACACGGCCACGCACCGGACGAAGGCTGTCGAGATCTGGCAGCAGGGCGACATCACCTATGTGCTCAACGCCGAGCCCGACAGCTTCGCCGCGCGCTTCGTTGAGGAGCACGGCCCCTGCGCGCCGTCGATGGCGTGGCGGGTCCGGGACGCCCGACACGCCTACGCGCACGCGATCGCGAAGGGCGCCGAGCCCTACGAGGGCCCCGACAGGACCGTCGACTGGCCTGCGATCAGGGGGATCGGCGGCTCGCTGATCTACTTCACCGACCGGCACCGGGACGCCTCGCCCTACAACGAGGAGTTCGACTGGATCGCCGAGGCGAACCCGGCGGGCGTGGGCTTCCATTACCTCGACCACCTGACGCACAACGTCTTCAAGGGCAACATGGACACGTGGTTCCGGTTCTACGAGACGCTGTTCAACTTCCGCGAGATCCGGTTCTTCGACATCGAGGGGAAATATACCGGCCTCTTTTCGCGCGCGCTCACCTCGCCCTGCGGCCGCATCCGCATCCCGATCAACGAGGACCGGGGCGAGACCGGGCAGATCGTGAACTACCTCAAGAAATACAAGGGCGAGGGCATCCAGCACATCGCGGTGGGCGCGCGGAACATCTATGACGCGGTCGACGCGATCGCCGAGCGCGGCGTGCGCTTCATGCCGGGGCCGCCCGACGCCTACTACGATCTCAGCTTCGAGCGGGTGCGGGGCCACGAGGAACCGGTGGAGCGGATGAAGGCCCACGGCATCCTCATCGACGGGGAGGGCGTGGTCGATGGCGGCGAGACGCGGATCCTTCTGCAGATCTTCTCGAAGACGGTGATCGGGCCGATCTTCTTCGAGTTCATCGAGCGCAAGGGCGACGACGGCTTCGGCGAGGGCAACTTCAAGGCACTGTTCGAATCGATCGAGGCCGAGGAGGCCGCCAACGGGGATTACGGGGACGTGGCGGCCGAATGAGGAGGCGCGCCGGCGCTGCCGTCGCCCGGTGAAGCGGCGCAGGGGGCATCGAGCCCCCTGCGCCACTGACCCTTGCGGGGATGCGTATTTCGGGAAAGATGAAGCCCACAGGGGGTTGTCTTCGTCCCGCGATCGGAGAGATTGGGCGGCGCAGTCAGGGAGGCCGCGCATGAAGAGATCCGACATCAACCAGATCATGTCCGAGGCTGACGCGTTCATGCGCTCGTTCGGCTTCGTCCTGCCGCCTTTCGCCTACTGGACGCCCGAGGAGATGAAGACGCGCAGGGGCGCGATCGACGCGATCGTGTCGGGGCGGCTGGGCTGGGACATCACGGATTACGGGCAGGGCAGGTTCGACGAGATGGGCCTGTTCCTGTTCACGCTGCGCAACGGGCGTCTGGCGGACCTGAAGCAAGGCGGTGGCATGTGCTATGCCGAGAAGCTGTTGATCTCCAAGCACGATCAGCTGAGCCCCATGCACCGGCACTATCTCAAGGCCGAGGACATCATCAATCGCGGTGGCGCGACGCTTGCGATCCGGCTTCATGGCTCGGCGCCTGACGGGAGTTTCGACGAGACTGCCGGCGGCACAGTCCTGTGCGATGGCGTCGCGCGGGCCTTCGGGCCGGGAGAGGTGCTGCGCTTCGCGCCCGGCGAAAGCGTCACGCTGATGCCCGGGGACTGGCACGCCTTCTGGGGCGAGGGCGGCGACGTGCTGATCGGCGAGGTCTCGACGGTCAACGACGACGAGACGGACAACTGGTTCAAGGACCCGATCGGGCGGTTCGCCGAGATCGAGGAGGACGTGGCGCCCACGCATCTCCTGGTGTCGGATTACGGCCGCTGGCTGGGCTGAGGCGGCCTCAGCCGAGCGCGCGCCAGCCGATGTCGCGGCGGAACACGCCCTCGGGCCAGTCCACGGCCTCGGCCATGGCGTACGCGCGGTCGCGCGCCTCCTGCAGGGCGCCGCCGCGGGCCGTGGCGTTCAGGACGCGCCCGCCATTGGCGAGGAGGCGCCCGTCGGCGCGCGCCGTCCCGGCGTGGAACATCATGCGATGCGCGTCCTCGGGGATGGCGTCGAGGCCGCGGATCTCGGTACCCTTCGCGTAGCTGCCGGGATAGCCCCGCGCCGCGAGCACCACGGTCATGGCGTGATCTGGCGCCCAGTTGACGGCCATGCCGCGCAGCCGGCCCTCGGCGCAGGCAAGCAGGAGGTCGAGCGCCTGCGCGCCGAGACGCATCATCAGGACCTGCGCTTCGGGGTCGCCGAAGCGGACGTTGTATTCCACGAGACGTGGCGCCCCGTCCTCGATCATCAGGCCCGCGTAGAGCACGCCGCGGTAGGGCGTGCCGCGGCGGGCCATCTCGGCGACGGTGGGTTTCACGATCCGCTCCATGGCGGCGTCCAGCACGGCGTCCGTCATCACCGGGGCGGGCGAATAGGCGCCCATGCCGCCGGTGTTCGGGCCGGTGTCGCCCTCGCCGATGCGCTTGTGGTCCTGCGCGGTGCCGATGGGCAGGACGTCCGCGCCGTCGCACAGGACGAAGAGGCTCGCCTCCTCGCCGTCCATGAACTCCTCGATCACGACGGCGGCGCCGGCCTCGCCGTAGGCGCCGCCGAAGATGTCGTCTATGGCCGCGTGGGCCTCCTGCGCGGTCGCCGCGACGACCACGCCCTTTCCTGCGGCGAGACCGTCGGCCTTCACCACGATGGGGGCGCCATGCGCGTCGACATGGGCGTGCGCAGGGGGGGCCTCGGTGAAGCGGGCCCACGCGGCGGTGGGGGCGCCGACGGCGTCGCAGATCTCCTTGGTGAAGGTCTTGGAGGTCTCCAGCCGGGCCGCGTCGGCCTTCGGTCCGAATGTCGGAAACCCTGCATCCATCAACATATCCACAACGCCAGCAGCCAAGGGAGCTTCGGGCCCTACGACTATGAAATCGATGCTATTCTCTTCACAGAAGCCGAGGACCGCGGCCGGATCGGTGATGTTCAGATCGGAACATTCCGCGATTTGATCAATGCCGGCGTTTCCCGGCGCGACGATCAGGCGGTCGCATTTCGGGTTTTGCAGGATCGCCCAGGCGAGCGCATGTTCCCGACCGCCGCCGCCGAGGATGAGAATGTTCATGGCCAGTCCCTTCTTCGTCCTTCCGCCCGCCTAACCGACCGCCCCGCGGCAGGCAAGTCGGAGGATGCCGCAGGCCCTTCCGGACGGCGCCGGCCGCCGTTAGGGTGCCGTCATGGACGATCTCATCGACGACATGCCCCAGGACGGCGGACGCGGCAACATGCCGGAGTTCACCGTGTCGGAAATCTCGGGTGCCGTGAAGCGCACGATCGAGGGCGGCTTCGCGCATGTCCGGGTCCGCGGCGAGATCGGGCGGCTGTCGCGTCCGCGCTCGGGGCATGTCTACCTCGACCTCAAGGACGACCGGAGCGTTCTGTCCTCCGTCATCTGGAAGGGGGCCGCGGCGCGGCTGGCCCATGAGCCCGAGGAAGGGATGGAAGTCGTCGCCACCGGGCGGATGACCACCTTCGCGGGGCAGTCGAAATACCAGCTGATCATCGAGGACCTGGTTCCGGCGGGCGCCGGAGCGCTCATGGCGATGCTGGAGAAGCGCCGCGTCGCACTGGCCGCCGAAGGGCTGTTCGACGAAGGCCGCAAACGGCCTATCCCGTTCCTGCCGGAGACGATCGGGGTGATCACCTCGCCGTCCGGCGCGGTGATCCGGGACATCCTGCATCGTCTGCGCGACCGTTTTCCGCGCCGCGTGCTGATCTGGCCCGCGGCCGTCCAGGGCGAGGCCTGCGTCCGGGACGTCGAGCGCGGCATTCGCGGCTTCAACGCCCTTCCGCCCGGCGGACCGATTCCGCGGCCGGACGTCCTGATCGTCGCGCGTGGCGGTGGAAGCCTCGAGGATCTCTGGGGTTTCAACGACGAGAAGATCGTGCGCGCGGTCGCCGACAGCACGATCCCGGTGATCTCGGCGGTCGGCCACGAGACCGACACGACCCTGATCGACCACGCCGCCGACAGGCGCGCGCCGACGCCTACGGCGGCCGCCGAAATGGCGGTGCCCGTGCGGCTGGACCTGTTGAACTGGCTGCGGCAGCAGGACGGCTACATGACCCGCGCCGTCGGGCAGGCGGTGACGTCGCGGCGGCAGCGGCTCGGCGATCTCGCGCGCGGGCTTCCGCGGCCCGAGACGCTGCTGGACGCGCCGCGCCAGAGGCTCGACCGCTGCATCCTGCAGCTCGGCCCCGCGCTGAGGCACGCGGCGCAGGTCAAGCGGCGCGACCTCGAGCGGCTTTCCGCACGGTTGGAGCCCTCGCTGGAGCGCGCCGTCGCGTCGCGGCGCCTGCAGCTCGGGCGCGTGGCGGCGGGATTGCGGCCATCGGGGCTGCGCAACGTGCAGGCCAAGGGCCGGGACCGCCTTGCGGAGGTGTCGCGCCGGTTCGCGCGCGCGGCCGCCGACGACATGCGCCGCAGGCACGAGCGGCTGGACGGGTTCGCGCGGCTCCACGCGACGCTCGGCTACGAGGCGACGCTGCGCCGGGGCTATGCCGTGGTCCACGGCGAGGACGGAGTCGTGAAGAGCAAGGCCGAGGCCGCGGGACAGGCGCGGCTCGCGATCGAGTTTGCGGATGGCCGCCTTGGCGTCGTTCCGGCCGAAGGGCCCGCGCGCCCCGCGCCGCGGCGCAAGGCCGGCGACGGCGATCCGCCGGACCAGGGCTCGCTGTTCTGAGGCTTCAGAAGACGAAACGCACGCGGCGCGACAGCGGCAGGTCGCGGATACGCTCTCCGGTCAGGTCGAAGACCGCGTTGGCGAGTGCGGGCATCGAGGGCGGGGTCGCGGGCTCACCCACTCCGCCGAGGTGATCCTGCGTCTCGAGGATGCGCACCTCGATCTCGGGGCAGGTGTGCAGCCTCAGCGCGTCGTGGTCGGGGAAGTTCCATTGCTGGACCTCGCCGCCGTCGAAGGTGATCTCCTCGAGCGCGGCGGCGGACAGGCCGTAGATCAGGCCGCTCTCCATCTGCTGGCGGATGATGCCGGGGTCGAGCGCGGTGCCCACGTCACAGGCGATCCACGCGCGGTCGATCAAGACGTCGCCATCCCGGTCTCCGACCTCGACGACGACGGCGACGGCGGTGTGGAACGAATATGTCATCGCCACGCCCCGGCCCTTGCCGGCGTCCGTCCGGCCCGTCCAGTTCGACATCTCGGCCACCGCCTCGAGGACGCGGGCCGAGGGCGCGTGCTCGCGCGCGGCGAGGTCGAGGCGGAAGGCCAGCGGATCGCGGTTTGCCGCCTGCGCCATCTCGTCGATGAAGCTTTCCATGAAGAAGCCGTTGAACGAGTTGCCGACCGACCGCCAGAAGCCGACGGGAACGTCCAGCGCGGTCAGGTGCCCGGTCACGCGGTAGTTGGGGATCGCGTAGGGCTGGTTGAACATGCCCTCGACATGGCCCTTGTCCGGCCCGGGGGGTGCTGCGCCGCCGAGCCTCCGCAGCCACTGCCGGGTGACGGAGGGCGCGGCCACCCGCCCGTCGAGGCCCTGAGCGAAGCCGCCGCGGATCACGCCGCGCATCCGGGCTGCGGCGGCGGGACGGTAGAAGTCGTGGCGCATGTCCTCTTCGCGGGACCATGTGACCTGCACGGGCGTGCCTTCCATCTCTGCGGCCACGCGGGCGGCGAGGACCGCGAAATCGACCTCGCCGCGGCGTCCGAACCCTCCCCCGAGATAGGTGACGTGGCAGGTGACGCGATCGGCGTCTAGGCCCACGGCCTCGGCCGCGGCCATCTCGGCAATGCCGGGCGACTGGGTTCCCGTCCAGATCTCCAGCTTGTCGCCGGTGAAATGGGCCGTCGCGTTCATCGGCTCCATCGTCGCATGAGCGAGGAAGGGGACGGTGTATTCGGCCTCTACCACCCTGTCGTCGCCGCCGATCTCCAGCCCGTCTACGTCGCCGTCGTCGCGCAGCGTCGAGTTCGGCGCGTCGTCGAGGCTGCCGCGGATCGCCTGCAGCATCTCGCCCGAGGTGCCGGGGTAGGGCGCGGGGCCCCAGTCGATATCCACGGCCTCGGCGGCGCGGAAGGCGAGCCATGTGTTCGTGGCGACGACCGCGACACCGGTGCCGAGGTCGATCACCCGCTCCACGCCGGGCATGGCGAGGGCCGCCGTCGCGTCGTGGCGCTCCATCGTGCCGCCGAGGCGTGGCGACATGCGCACGGTCGCGAACTTCATGCCCGGACGCCGGACGTCGATGCCGAATTCCGCCGTGCCGGTCGCCTTGGCCGCCATGTCGAGGCGCGGCATTGACTTGCCCAGATAGCGCCAGCCCGAGGACGGCCGCAGCGGCACGCCGCGCGGCGGCTCCATGCGGGCGGCATCCTCGGCGAGGTCGGTATAGGGGATCTCGATCCCGCCCGGTGCGATGACCATGCCGTCGCGCGTATCGAGCGCGCCCGGCACCATGTCCAGCCGCTCGGCCGCCGCGCGCTTCAGCGTCTCGCGCGCCGTGGCGCCGGCCATGCGAAGCTTCTCGTAGGCGTCGAGGGTCGAGGTGGAGCCCCCTGTGATCTGGAGGCCGATCATCTTGGGCAGGACCGTCATCGCCTCGATGATCGCCTCGTGGAAGCCCGTGCGCTCGTAGTCGTTGATCGGCAGCGCGTGCGAGGTGACGGCGCCGTTGTAATAGGCGCGGGCCGCCGGGCCGTGCATCACGCGAACGTTCTCCCAAGGGACGTCGAGCTCCTCGGCCACCAGCGCGGGAAGGGTGGTGTAGACGCCCTGTCCCATCTCGGCGCGGGCGGCGATAACGGTGACGCCTTGGCGGTCGATGATGATCCACGGGTTCAGCGTGGCCTGTCCCTCGCCCGGCTCCAGCGGGTTGGGGAGCTCGCGGCGATACTGCCAGACGCCGAAGGCCACGCCGCCCGCGACGGCGGCCGACCCGATCAGGAGGGTGCGGCGCGTGATCTTGCCCCAGTTCGCCATCGCTCAGGCCTCGCTCAGGGTGCGGGCGGCGGTGCGGATCGCGGCGCGGATACGGGGATAGGTGCCGCAACGGCACAGGTTGCCGGCCATCGCGAGGTCGATGTCCTCGTCCGTGGGGTCGGGCGTCCCGGCCAGAAGGGCCGCGGCCTGCATGATCTGGCCTGACTGGCAGTAGCCGCATTGTGCGACCTGATGCTCGATCCATGCGGCCTGCACGGCGTGAAGCGCATCGGGTGTTCCCAGCGCCTCGATCGTCGTCACCTCGCCCCAGACGTCGGCCAGCGCGACTTGGCAGGACCGCACAGCCTCGCCGTCGATGTGGACGGTGCACGACCCGCAGGCGGCGACGCCGCAGCCATACTTGGTGCCGGTCAGACCGATCTCGTCGCGCAGCACCCACAGCAGGGGCACGTCGTCGGGCAGGTCCACATGATGCTCGGTTCCGTTCACTCTCAGACGCGTGGCCATGCTGCCGTGTCTCCCGCTTGGTTCCTGACAAAGTGACGGCTGAGTGTCACTATGTCAATTGACAGATTGGACAGACGGTGTCAGGTCATTGCGCATGACAGAGGCCCCGCCATCGCCAAGCCTGACCGGGCGCATCCGCGCGCGGGTGGGTGACCCGCGCGCCTGGGCGGTGCTCGAGGCCGCCTACGCCTCATTCCTGCAGTTCGGCCTGAAACGCACGTCGATGCAGGACATCGCCGATCGCGCCGGAATGAGCCGCGCGGCGCTCTACCTGCATTACCGCAACAAGGAAGACATCTTCCACGCGCTGATGGAGGCCTACTTCGCCGCCGCCGCCGATGCGGTGGGCGAGGCGCTTGCGGCGCACGGCGACCCCGCCCGCGCCATCGCCGCGGCCTTCGAGGCGCAGATGGGCGATGCCGCCGAGATGCTGCTGCAATCGCCCCATTCCGACGAGCTTCTGTCGGCCAAGACCGGCGCGGCGCGGGATGTCGTGCGCGCCGGGTATGCGCGCCTCGCCGATGTCTACGGCGACTGGCTGGCGGGGGCGGTGGTCTCCGGGCAGGTGTCGGCCGATGCGGTAGGCAGCGACCCGCGCGCGACGGCTTCGGCGATGCTGGCGGCGCTCGACGGGCTGAAGCAGGCCGGGCTGGACTGGCCGTCCTACCTTGCGGCGCGAGGGCGGCTGGCGCGGCTGTTCGGCCGCGCCTTCCGCGCCTGACTCAGCGTCCCCGGATCCGCGGATCCAGCGCGTCGCGCATCCCGTCGCCCATGTAGTTCACGCTGAGCACCGTCAGCGAGATCAGGACACCCGGCGCGATCACCATCCACGGCGCCCGCTCGGTATACTGGACCGCGTCGATCAGGATCTTGCCCCATGTCGGGAAGTCCGACGGGAAGCCGAGACCGAGGTAGCTCAGCGCCGATTCCGTGATGATCGCGTTGGCGATGGACAGCGTCCCCGAGACGAGGATCGGCGACAGCACGTTGGGCAGGATGTGCCGCGTGATCAGGCGCCGCGACGGCGTGCCGATGGACCGCGCGGCGAGGACGAACTCGCGCTCCTTGATGGCGAGGATGTCGCCGCGCACGATCCGCGCGACCGGCATCCACGAGGTCAGGCCGATCACCGTCACCATGAGGATGAAGATGCCCGCCTCGGTCCCGAAGCGCTGGCTCAGCGGCTCGCGGAACAGCATGATGATGACCAGCAGAAGCGGCAGCACGGGCAGGGCGAGGAACAGGTCGGTCAGCCGCATCAGGACGCCGTCGAGCGCCCGGAAGAACCCCGCGAGCACCCCGATCAGCGTTCCGAGCGACAGGGTGATGACCATCGCCACGAGGCCCACGGCCAGCGAGATGCGGCCGCCGAACATCACCTGCGCCATCACGTCCTGCCCAAGCTGCATGGTGCCCAGCGGATGCGCGAGGTTCGGCGCGGCGAAGCGGTTGCGCGTGTCGAGGTCGCCCGGATCGATCGGCCAGAGCCACGGGCCCACGGTCACGAACAGGATGATGGCGAAGAAGCAGAACATGCCCGCCATCGCCCCGCGATGTGCGCGGAACTGCACCCATGCGTCGGCCCATTGGCTTTTCGGCGCGTGGGACAGGATTTCCGACACGGCCCCGGCGGGCGTCGCGCCCGAGGTGATGGTCACGTCCGGACGGTCAGTCATAGCGGATCCTCGGGTCCAGAATGCCATAGAGCACGTCGGCGATCAGGTTGAACGACACGACGAGCACGGCGAAGATGAAGCTGATCGTCTGAACCATGGGCACGTCGGCGCCCCGGATCGCCTGGATCAGCTGGTAGCCGATGCCGTTCACGCGGAACACCTGCTCGGTGATGAGCGCGCCGCCGAAGACAGCGGGCACGTTCAGGGCGATCACCGTGACGACGGGGATGAGCGAGTTGCGCAGAACGTGGCGGAGCACGACGACGCCTTCGCCCATGCCCTTGGCGCGGGCCGTGCGCACGTAGTCCTGCTGCAGGTTGTCCAGCATCGATGCGCGCATGTAGCGGCTGATCTGAGCAGCGTTGTAGAGGCCCAGCACCATCATCGGCAGGACCATCTGCCGGAGCTGGAAGACGAAGCTGTCCCAGTCGTTGACGACATGCGTGGTGGTGTAGCTCGATGGCAGCCACAGCCACGAGTCGGTCGGCGTCCAGACCGAGAAGATGATGATGGCCATCGTGCCCGTGAAGAAGGTCGGGATCGAGAAGCCCACCATCGAGAAGAACGTCGCGGCCTGGTCCGTCACGGAATATTGCCGGTAGGCCGAAATGATGCCGAGCGGCATCCCCACGAGGATGCCGATGATGTAGGACGTGCCCACGACCCAAAGCGTCTGCGGCAGCGAGATCGCGATGAGGTCGAAGACCGGGCTGCGCGTCTGGTAGCTGATGATCCGCGAGGTGTCCGGCGGCACGAGCTGCAGGCAGCCCTCGGGCATCGAGCGGTCGGGCAGGCGCGGCGCGCTGCACAGCGCGTCCTCCAGCATGATGCCCGGTTCGGTGATGAACATCATCCGCGCCCACCGCAGGTATTGCGCCACCAGCGGTTCGTTCACGCCGAGGCTTTCGCGGATCTGCTCGCGGACTTCGGGCGGGATGGTGAGCGGAAGGTTGGCGGTCGGGTCGGCCGGCGAGAGCTTCACGATCATGAAGATGATGAAGCTGATGAAGACCAGGGCCGGGACGGCGAGGATCAGTCGCCGGATGATGTAGGTTGCCATGAGGGGCGCCTCGTTCGGGTGTTCCGCTGCGGAGAGTGTTGTTGTCGGGCCCGCTTCGGAAAGGCCCCCGCCGCCAGGCGACGGGGGCCAGTTCGGGATCGCTGATCTAGCGCGTCGGGATCAACGCTCCATGCCGGGCGTGCGGCGCCACTCGGCGATGTTCCACAGCTCGGAGTCCCAGTCGGACATGCTGATGCCTTCGATGCTGTTTGCATGTGCCGAGACGCCGCCGCGGTGCGTGATCGGGATGATCGAGTAGCTCTGCACGAGCATGTCGTTCATCGTCCGCGCAAGCCGGCCACGCTCTTCGAGGTCGGCGGTGGCCGCCATCTCCATGACCAGTGCGTCATACTCTTCCGAGCAGAAGCGCTGGACGTTGGAGCCCTGCCACTGGGTCTCGGGACGCGGCCAGTCATCGCAGACCCAGCTGCCCATGTAGGCCTGCGGGTCAACACCGGCGAAGTTGTTGGTGTACATCTCGATGTCGGCATAGAACTTCTGGAACGTGTCCGGGGATGCCGGATCGCCGCCGAAGAAGACCGACGCGTC
Organism: Roseicyclus salinarum; assembly: GCF_029624655.1. GTDB lineage: Bacteria > Pseudomonadota > Alphaproteobacteria > Rhodobacterales > Rhodobacteraceae > Roseibacterium > Roseibacterium salinarum. The sequence continues at coordinate 23,631 of NZ_JARRSA010000029.1, read as the reverse complement.
GATGTTTCGCAGCTCGGTGTCGACACCCAGCTCCGACCACCAATCCTGGATCAGCGCCTGGTAGTCCTGACGGACGGCGTTGGTCGAGGTCTGGAACACGACGCTCAGCGGCGTGCCTTCGTATTCGCGGATGCCGTCGCCGTCGGTGTCCACGATCCCGGCCTCGTCCAGAAGCGCGATCGCCCCTTCGAGGTCCTGCACGAGGCAGGCGTCATTGGCGGTCGAGGCATAGAGCTCGGGCGCGGGAAGGACGTTGCAGGTCGGCTGGCCGCCGGCGCCGTAGCCAAGCTCGGTCAGAAGCGCGCGGTCGATGGCCATGGACAGCGCCTGGCCGACGATCGGGTCGGTCAGGAACGGATGCGGGCCTGCCTGAGCGGTCGAACGGACGTCGCCGAGCGCCGGGTCGGGGTTGGTCTGGTTGAGGTGCAGACGCTCGACCGAGGTGCCGAAGGCGGTGACGACGGTGCAGTTGCCCTCGCCTTCCATGTCCGAGAGGATCTCGGGGTCGATCTGCAGGTTCCACGCATAGTCGAACTCGCCGGTCTGGCAGACCGAGCGTGCCGCCGAGACCGCGTCGCCACCGCCACGGAAGGTCACCGTGGCGAAGTAGGGCTGCTCGGGGTTGCGGAAGTTCTCGTTGGCCGAAAGCTCGATCACGTCGTTGGGGCGGAATTCGTCCACGACGAAAGGACCGGTGCCGATCGGGCCGAAGTTCGCTTCGGTGCATTCCGGCGCGCGTGCGCCGAGGCAGTCGGCGAACTGCGCCGCCTGGATGATCGGCGATTCCGAACCGACGAACGCGGTGTAGGGGAAGGGCGTCGGGCTGGCGAAGTTCACCCGCACCGTGCGGTCGTCCACGGCCTCGACCGAGGTGACGCCATCGAAGAAGCTCGACTGCGCGCAGCCGCCTTCGGGATGGGTGCAGTATTCCCAGGTGAAGATCAGGTCGGCCGGGGTCAGCGGCGATCCGTCCGACCACATCACGTCCTCGCGGATCGTCCAGGTGATCGAGGTGAGGTCCTCGGAGACGCCGCCGTTCTCGACCGTGGGGATCTCTTCCGCGAGCCACGGCACCATGGTGCCCGTGTCGTCGAAGCGGGCAAGCGATTCCAGAATGAGCGAGGCCGATTCGATCTCTTTCGTGCCGCCGGACAGATACGGGTTCAGCGTGGAGGGGGCCTGCCAGTAGATGATGTTCAAATGCCCTGACGAACCGCGTTCCGCCAGCGCGGCCGCCGGGGCCAGCGCCAGCGCCGCGGCGCCGAGCAGGAGTGTCTTGCGAGTCATGTGGTATTCTCTCCTTGTTGAACTCACTTTGTCAGTGATGTGACCCGGCCGGCACGGCCGAACCCTTCTCGTTGGACGGGACGAAACGATGTCAGGCGCATACGCCAGGACAAGTCCACCCCGCCACTCATCGAACGCGCATCAATGTCAAAAAGCAAGCCTGATGCCGTCACGGTATGCCCGGAAATTGGGCAGTCGCGGCATTTGACAGCAGACGGATTTCGGACATAGCGTCGGCGGGTCGTCCAGATAGGGGTAGGTGGCCAATGCTAGACCGGCCGATTGCGCAGGTCCGCAATCTTCGCGTGGAATTCCACACCAAGGCGGGCACCGTCGTCGGGGTCGAGGACGTGTCCTTCGACATCGCCGAGGGCGAGACGGTCTGCATCGTCGGCGAGAGCGGGTCGGGCAAGTCCGTCTCGTCGCTGTCTCTGATGCGGCTGGTGGAATTCGGCGGCGGCGACATCGCCGGCGGCGAGCTGATGTTCGACCGCAAGGAGGGCGAGGAGCCGATCGACCTCGCGCGTGCCGACAGTGGCCTCATGCGCGACATTCGCGGCAACGAGATCGGCATGATCTTCCAGGAGCCGATGACGGCGCTGAACCCGGTCTTCACGGTCGAGCGCCAGCTCACGGAAGGGCTGATGAAACACAAGGGCATGTCGAAACGGCAGGCCCGCGAGCGCGCGCTCGAACTGATGCGGCAGGTCCGCATTCCCGAGCCCGAGCGGCGCCTGCAGCAATACCCCCACGAGCTGTCGGGCGGGATGCGCCAGCGCGTCGTGATCGCCATCGCGCTTGCCTGCGAGCCACGAATCCTGATCGCGGACGAGCCCACGACCGCCCTCGACGTGACGATCCAGGCCGAGATCCTCGCCCTCATCGACCGGCTGAAGCGCGAGACCGGCACCAGCGTCATGTTCATCACCCACGACATGGCCGTGGTCGCGCAGATCGCGGACAGGGTCGTCGTCATGTATCGCGGCAACAAGGTCGAGGAGGGCCCCGTCGAGGAGATCTTCGCGCGGCCGCAGCATCCCTACACGCAGGCGCTCCTGTCGGCCGTGCCCAAGCTGGGCGAGATGCGCGGCAAGGCGCTGCCCGAGCCGATGAAGCTGATGAATGCGCCCGCCGATGCGCCCGCGCCCAAGCCCATCGCGGGCACGGACAAGGTGCTGCTGCGGGTCGAGAACCTCGTGACGCGCTTCCCAGTGAAGGGCGGCCTGCTGCGGCGCACCATCGCCAACGTGCACGCCGTCGAGGACGTGTCGCTGACGATCAACGCGGGCCGCACGCTCAGCCTCGTGGGGGAATCGGGGTGCGGCAAGTCCACGGCGGGCCGCTCCATCCTGCGGCTGGTCGAACCGCTTTCGGGCAAGATCGACCTCGACGGCACGGACATCATGGCGCTGAGCCCGCATGACCTGCGCCGCGCCCGCCGCCACATGCAGATGATCTTCCAGGATCCGTTCGCCTCGCTCAATCCGCAGATGAAGCTGTCCCACCAGGTCGCCGAGCCGATGCTCAATTTCGAGCACATCCCCCTCGACGAGCGCAACGACCGCGTGGCCAACCTGTTCGACCGGGTGCAGCTCCCGCGCGCCTTCATGTCGCGCTACCCCCACGAGCTGTCCGGCGGCCAACGCCAGCGCGTCGCCATCGCGCGCGCCCTCGCGCTCAATCCCAAACTGATCATCGCCGACGAGGCGGTTTCGGCACTCGACGTCTCGGTGCAGGCGGAGGTGCTGAACCTGATGATGGAGCTTCAGGCCGAGATGGGCCTGAGCTATCTGTTCATCAGCCACGACATGGCTGTCGTGGAGCGCGTCAGCCACACGGTGGGCGTCATGTATCTTGGCCGGATCGTCGAGGTCGGGCCGCGCGCGCGCATCTTCGAGAACCCCCAGCACCCCTACACGCAGGCGCTGCTGAAGGCCGTTCCCATCGCGGATCCCACCCGGCGCAAGGCCGAGAAGGATCTCAACTTCAAGCCGATCCCGTCGCCCGTCCACCCGGTCGGCTACGAGCCGGCGCCGTCGGAATACGCCGAGATCGAGCCGGGCCATTTCATCCTGACCACGGATAGCGGATACTGAGAAACGACATGCCAGACCCCCTCAGTCCGCGACACCTTCTCGAAAAGCTCGTCTCCTATCCGACCGTCAGCCGCGACTCAAATCTCGACCTCGTCGATTGGGTCGAGGACTACCTCGCGGGGCACGGCATCGCCTGCCACCGCGATTATGACGACACGGGCCGGAAGGCGAGCCTTTACGCCCATGTCGGCCCCGAGATCGAAGGCGGCGTGATCCTGTCGGGCCATACCGACGTCGTGCCCGTGGACGGGCAGGCGTGGGACAGCGATCCGTTCACGGTCACGGAAAAGGACGGCAAGCTTCACGGCCGAGGCTGCTGCGACATGAAGGGGTTCGACGCGCTCGCGATCTGGGCCGCCGTCGAGGCGCAGCGGCGCGGCGTGAGCCGCCCGCTCCAGCTGTGCCTGTCGCGCGACGAGGAGATCGGATGCGTGGGCGCGCCGCCGATGATCGAGAGGATGGCCGCGCACCTGCCGAAGGCCGCGCTCGCCATCATCGGCGAGCCGACCGAGTGGGGCATCGTCAACGGCCACAAGGGCGGCGTCGGCTTCGACCTGCATTTCCACGGCTACGAGGTGCATTCCTCGATCGCCTACAAGGGCGTGTCGGCGATCATGGAGGCCGCGAAGCTCATCGACTGGGCGAACCGCACGAACGACGCGAACGCCGCTTCCGCCGATCCCGACAACGGCTTCGACCCGCCCTACACGACCCTGCATGTCGGCCAGATCAAGGGCGGCACGGCGCACAACATCACGGCCAAGGACTGCACCTTCGTGCTGTCCGCGCGCTGCGTCCCGAGCGAGCCGAACGACGAGTGGGCCGCCCGCATCCGCGCCGAGATCGAGCGTATCGAGGTCGGAATGAAGGCGGTGCGCCCCGAGGCGTGGATCGAGGTCGACCCGAAGTGGGACGTGCCCGGCCTCGTCGCGGAGGCGGACGGGGCCGCGGAGGCCATCGTGCGCCGCCTGACCGGCGAGAACGGGTCGAGCGTCGTGAGCTACGGCACCGAGGCCGGCCAGTTCCAGGCGGCGGGCATCTCGGCCGTGGTCTGCGGGCCGGGCAACATCGCGCAGGCCCACCAGCCGAACGAATGGCTCTCTGTCGATGAACTGAGGAAGGGCGAGGCCTTCATGACCCGCCTTCTGGACACGCTGCAGGAGCGATGATGCCGATCAAGAACCGTCTTTCCGAACTGATGCCCGAGATCGCCGGATGGCGGCGCGAGATCCACATGAATCCCGAGATCCTGTTCGACCTGCCCAAGACGACGGCGCTCGTCGAGGCGAAGCTCAGGGAGTTCGGCGTGGACGAGATCCACACCGGGATCGGGCGTTCGGGGATCGTGGCGCTGATCAGGGGCAAGTCCGACACGCGCGGCTACTGCGTGGGTCTGCGCGCCGACATGGACGCGCTGCCGATGACCGAGATGACGGGCCTGCCCCATGCCAGCAAGACGCCCGGCGCGATGCATGGCTGCGGGCATGACGGGCATACCGCGATGCTGCTCGGCGCGGCGAAATACCTTGCCGAGACGCGCAACTTCGACGGCACCGTGGCGCTGATCTTCCAGCCCGCCGAGGAGGGTGGCGGCGGCGGCGAGCTGATGGTGAAGGACGGCATGATGGAGCGGTTCGGCATCGACGAGGTCTACGGGATGCACAACGAGCCGGGCCTGCCCGTCGGCGAGTTCGGCGTGGCGCCCGGCCCGATCATGGCCGCGGCCGACGAATTCGAGGTGCGCATCGTGGGCAAGGGCGGCCATGCCGCGCGGCCGCACATGTGTGTCGATCCCATGCCCGCCGCCTGCAACGTCGTGATGGCGCTGCAGACGGTGGCGAGCCGCAATACCGACCCGATCAAGAACATCGTGGTTTCGGTCTGCACGCTGCGCACCGCGTCCGAGGCGTTCAACGTGATCCCGCCCGACGTCCTGATCCGCGGCACTGTGCGCACCCTCGACGACGAGGTGCGCGACATGGCCGAGCGGCGCGTGACGCAGCTGATCCACTCCACCGCCGAGGCCTATGGCTGCGAGGCGCGGCTGGACTACAGGCGCGGCTACCCCATCGTCGTGAACCACGACGCCAACGCCGAGATGGCCGCCGAGATCGCGCGCGCCGTGGCCGGCGGCGACAAGGTGCGCTGGGGCCGTCCGCCTCGCATGGGCGGCGAGGATTTCTCCTACATGCTGAACGCCCGGCCGGGCGCCTTCGTGCATATCGGCAACGGCGACACCGCCGGCGTCCACCACCCGGAATACGACTTCAACGACGAGGCGATTCCCTACGGCTGCTCGTTCTTCGCCGAGCTGGTCGAGCGTCGTATGCCCGCCGCCTGAGGAGCTCACCGATGCCCATCCGCAACCGCTTCGCCGAGATGCTGCCCGAGATCGCGGAATGGCGGCAGCACCTGCACCGCAATCCCGAGATCCTCTACGAGGTGCACAACACCGCGGCCTTCGTCGCGGACAAGCTGCGCGAATTCGGCGTGGACGAGATCGTTGAGGGGATCGGACAGACCGGCGTCGTGGGCCTGATCCGCGGCAGGGCCACGGGGTCGGGGCGCACCATCGGCCTGCGTGCCGACATGGACGCGTTGCCGATCCACGAGGAGACGGGGCTCGATTACGCATCGGAGGTGCCAGGGGCGATGCACGCCTGCGGCCACGATGGGCACACCTCGATGCTTCTCGGGGCCGCGAAATACCTCGCCGAGACGCGCAACTTCGACGGGACCGTGGCGCTCATCTTCCAGCCCGCCGAAGAAGGCGGCGCGGGGGCCGCGGCGATGATCGAGGACGGCCTGATCGAGCGGTTCGGCATCGACGAGGTCTACGGGATGCACAACGCCCCGGGCGTGCCCATCGGCACCATCGTCACGCGCCCCGGCCCGCTTCAGGCTTCGTCGGACGAGTTCGAGATCGTGGTGACGGGCCTCGGAGGCCACGCCGCCGAACCGCACAAGGCCGTCGACACGACGCTGGTGGCGAGCCAGATCGTCGTGACGCTTCACTCCATCGTCTCGCGCAGCGTCGATCCCCTGCGCTCGGTCGTCCTGACGGTGGGCACCTTCCGCACCGATTCGCGCGCGTCCAACATCATCGCCCACACCGCCCGCATGGAGGGCACGGTGCGCTGCCTCCACCCCGAGGACCGCGCGTTGATGGAGGGCCGCATCCGCCGCGTCGTCGAGGATACCGCCAGCGCCTTCGGGGCGACGGCCGAGCTGGTCTGGATGCCGGGCTACCCGGTCACGGTCAACGACGCCGACGCGGTGGTCCACGCGGTCGGCGCGGCGCGGGCCGTGGCGAACGCGGTCACGGACGACGCGGACCCGATCATGCCGTCCGAGGATTTTTCCTACATGTTGGAAAAGCGTCCGGGTGCCTATCTGTTCCTGGGGAACGGCGACAGCGCGATGTGCCACCACCCGAAATACAACTTCAACGACGAGGCCATCCCCTACGGATGCAGCTTCTTCGCCGAGATCGTCGAGCGCCGGATGCCGGCAAGCCAGTAAGACACACACAGGAGACGACCAATGCCCGTCAAGAACCGCTTCGCGGAGCTTCTTCCCGAGATCACCGAGTGGCGACGCGACTTCCACGAGAACCCCGAGATCCTTTTCGAGACGCACCGCACCTCGGGGATCGTGGCCGACAAGCTGCGGGACTTCGGCTGTGACGAGGTGGTGACGGGGATCGGCAAGACCGGCGTCGTCGGCATCATCAAGGGCAAATCGGACAACTCGGGACGCACCATCGGCCTGCGCGCGGACATGGACGCGCTGCCGATCCACGAGGAAACCGGGCTCGACTACGCCTCGAAGACGCCGGGCGCGATGCACGCCTGCGGCCATGACGGCCATACCGCGATGCTGCTCGGGGCCGCGAAATACCTTGCCGAGACGCGCAATTTCGACGGCACCGTGGCCGTGATCTTCCAGCCGGCCGAGGAGGGCGGCGGCGGCGGCCGCGAGATGGTCGAGGACGGCCTGATGGAGCGCTGGAACATCGAGGAGGTCTACGGGATGCACAACTGGCCGGGCGTTCCGGCAGGCCAGTTCGCGATCCGTCCCGGCCCGTTCTTCGCTGCGGCCGACCTGTTCACGATCCACGTCACCGGCCGGGGCGGTCACGCCGCCAAGCCGCACGACACGATCGACACGACGGTCATGGCAAGCCACATGGTGCTTGCCCTCCAGACGATCGCCAGCCGCAACGCCGACCCGGTGAAGGAGGTCGTGGTCTCCGTCACCAGCTTCGAGACCGGCTCCAAGGCGCATAACGTCATCCCCGAGACTGTGACGCTGAAGGGCACGGTGCGCACGCTCGACCCCGATATCCGTGACCTTGCCGAGCGACGCATGAAGGAGATCGTCGAGGGCACCGCGGCGACCTTCGGCGGCAAGGCCGTGCTGGACTACAAGCGCAACTACCCGGTGATGATCAATTCCGACGAGCAGACGGAATTCGCCGCCGAGGTGGCCAAGGCGGTCGCCGGCGACTGCGACGAGGCTCCGCAGGTCATGGGCGGCGAGGACTTCGCCTTCATGCTCAACGCGCGTCCCGGCGCCTACATCCTCGTGGGCAACGGGGACACGGCGATGGTCCATCACCCGCTCTACAACTTCAACGACGAGGTCATTCCCGCGGGTTGCTCGTGGTGGGCCGAGATCGTCGAGCGGCGTCTTCCGGCCGCGTGACGCCATTCAGTGGCGGGGCGGGACGGCGACGTCCCGGCCCGCCTGGCCTTGCCCATCGGCCGGCGACCTGAGATATCGGCGCCTCGCGCCATTCCAGCCGGTCCCGACCATGCCGCTTCTCCGCCGCCTCAACGATCTCGAACGCCGCTGGCGGGAGCACTACAACGTGGTGCCCGTCGACGACGAGACGTGGCGCCGCGCGCGCATCTACAACACCTGGTTCGATCACGCCCTGTTGCGGGGCTTCTGGACCAACCACGCCGAGATCGCGCCCGGCGTGTTCCGCTCGAACCATCCCACCGAGGCGCGGCTCAGGCGGTTGCGCGCCGAGGGACTGAAGACCGTGCTCAGCCTTCGCGACAGCCCCGAGGCGGCGCACAACGCGACCGAACGGCTGTGGTGCGAGGAGATGGGCCTGACGCTCCGCACCGTGGGATTGAGCGACAAGGCGGCCCCAAGCCCCGCCTCCCTGTCCGCGCTGATCGCGGCCTTCCGCGAGATCGAGCGTCCCTTCCTGATCCACTGCAAGTCCGGTTCGGACCGCGCGGGCCTCGCTTCGGCCATCTATCTCATGACGATGGAGGGCGCACCGGTGGCCGAGGCGCGCAAGATGCTGTCCTTGCGTTTCCTGCATGTGCGCGGATCGCGTGCCGGGATCCTCGGGCGGGTCCTCGACGCCTACGAGGCCGACACCGCCGGTGCGCCCATGCCGTTCGAGGACTGGGCCGCCACGCGCTACGATCCGGCCGCGGTGACGCGCAGCTTCGAGGCCGGGCGGGCGCAGGCCTGACCGCGGGCGCCCCCCGCACCCCATTCACCGTGATCGGCGGAGGCATTTCGGCTAGACTGGCGCGCAGTGTTTGACGAGCGAGGATTTTCCCAATGCTTTTCCGCCTTCCGCCGACCCTCGGCGCCATCGTCCTTTGCACTGTCGCAGCGCTTCCGCTCGGCGCGCAGGAAGCGCGCCGCATCACGGGCGAGGCCACCTACCTTCCGCGCATCGCGCTTGCGCCCGATGCCGTTCTCATCGTCGAGGCGCGCGGCTTCGGCGACAGCGGGCTTGCGCTTGCCCGCACCTCCACGGGGGGCGCGCAGGTGCCGCTTGCCTTCTCGCTCGAGATCCCCGAGGGCGTCGAGGCGACCCTGCGCGTCGGCATCGCGAGCGGGGGACAGGTGGCGTGGATCGGCGCGCCGCTGACGGTCGAGCCCGGAAGCGGGGACGTCGATCTTGGCGACGTGATCCTCAGGCCCTTCACGCCAATGGGTTTCACCTCGGCCTTCCGCTGCGGCGACAGGCTGATCCGGGTGGGCCTTTCGGGCGAGGACGCGGTGATGGACACGGGCGAGGCGCGGATCCGGCTCGCGCCGTCCGCCGCCGCGTCGGGTGCGCGGTTCGAGGCGCCGGACGATCCGGGCACATGGGTCTGGAACCGGGGCGCGGAGGCGACGGTGTCGATCGCTGGCACGCGGCTGCCCGACTGCGCCATGACGCTGCCCACGGATGGCGAGGGCTACACCGCGCGCGGGAACGAGCCGTTCTGGCGCGCCGACATCCAGCATGGCCGCATGGAGATCCTTCGGCCCGACGCCGAGGACCTCGACCTGCCGGTGATGTCGGCAGGCCTCACGCCCGGGGGCGACATCGTGATCGAGGCGCGCGACCGCGACCGGGCGATCCGCGCGGTCCTTTTGCGCAAGGACATGCTGTGCCGCGACACGATGAGCGGGATGCCCTATCCCGAGACGACGGAACTTGCGATGGGCGACAGCGTGATGACCGGCTGCGGCGGCGATGCGCGAAACCTTCTGACGGGCCGCGAGTGGCTGGTGGAGGACATCGGCGGCGTCCCGGCCATCGAGGGCGCGCGCCCGACGCTCCTGTTCGACGCGGGCGGGCGCGTGGCGGGTTCGGGCGGCTGCAACCGCTGGTTCTCGGGCTACGAGCTGACGGGCGAGGGCCTGAGCTTCGGTCCGGCAGGCACCACGATGATGGCATGTCCCGATCCGCTGATGGAGCAGGAACGCCGCTTTCTCGACGCGCTGGGCCGGACCTTCCGGCACGACTTCGACGAGGCCGGGGCCCTTGTGCTTCACGGGCCGGAGGGGCCGGTCCTGCGGGCGCGGATGGACTGACGGGAGCGGACTGGCGGGCGCGCGGGCGCGTTGCCTGCGCCGCCCGGTTGGGTCTCAGCCGCCGGTATGGCTCATGTGGCGGCTGACCTGCCCGGCGACTTCCTGACGGGAATAGTCGAAATCGTGGCCCTTGGGCTTGCGCCCGATCGCGTCGCGGATCGCCTCGCGGAGCAGGTCGTTCTCGCGCGATGCCCTGAGCGGCGCGCGCAGGTCCGCCATGTCCTCCTGCCCGAGGCACATGTAGAGCTGGCCGGTGCAGGTCAGCCGCACGCGGTTGCAGCTTTCGCAGAAATTGTGCGTGAGCGGCGTGATGAAGCCGATCTTCTGCCCGGTCTCCTGCAGCTGGACGTAACGCGCGGGACCACCCGTCCGCTCGGCCAGATCGACAAGCGTGAACCGCTCGGCCAGCCGCGCACGGAGGTCCTTCAGCGACCAGTACTGGTCCAGCCGGTCCTCGTTGCCCAGGTCGCCCATCGGCATGACCTCGATGAAGGTCAGGTCCATGTCGCGGCTGGCGCACCAGTCCTGCAGGTCGAACAGCTCGTCCTCGTTGAAGCCCTTGAGGGCGACGGCGTTGATCTTCACGCGAAGCCCCGCCGCCTGCGCCGCGTCGATGCCCTTCATCACCTGGGGCAGGCGGCCCCAGCGCGTGATGTCGGCGAATTTCCCTTCGTCGAGCGTGTCGAGCGACACGTTCACCCGCCGCACCCCGGCGTCGAACAGCTCGCCCGCAAAGCGCGAAAGCTGGCTGCCGTTCGTCGTCAGCGTCAGCTCCTTCAGGGCGCCCGATTCCAGGTGCCGGGTCATCGATCGGAAGAACGTCATGATGTCGCGACGCACCAGCGGTTCGCCGCCGGTGATGCGCAGCTTCTCGACGCCGAGCCCCACGAAGGTCGAGCACATGCGGTCGAGTTCTTCCAGCGTCAGAAGCTCCTTCTTGGGAAGGAACTGCATGTTCTCGGCCATGCAGTAGACGCATCGGAAGTCGCACCGGTCCGTGACCGATACGCGCAAGTAGGTGATCGCGCGCGCGAACGGATCTATGAGCGGGGCGTGTCTCTCCATCCCTGGAAAGGTATTCATGGCATGAACGGCCCGCAAGGTTCGGCGGGCGCATTTCAGAATAGTTGATTGATGAAAGGAAATGGGCCTAGGGTCGCTCCATGATGAAACGCGTGATTTCAACGGCTCTCGTTCTGGCTCTGGCGGGCTGTGGCGGCGGCATCGGTTTCGGGTCGGGCGGCGGCCTGTTCGGCGGCAACGGCGGCGGCGGCGCACCGTCCACGGCCATGTCGCCTGGCGACGACACGCCGCGTCCCGAGGCGCGTCCGGCGGGCGAGGCGACGGCGGAACCCACGGGCGACGGCCGCGTCCTCGGCTTCTCGGTGGCAAGCCTCGGCGACGCCACGATCCAGGGGATGTGGCTGGAAACGCCGCTGGTCTCGGCCGAGGGGCCGGGGCGCGTCGTGGGGCCGGACGGCCGGACGGTCGTGGTGACGCTCAGGCCGTCGGGCGGCGCGCCGGGCAGCGGGTCGCGCCTGTCGCTGCAGGCCATGCAGGGGCTGGGCCTCGACCTGACGTCACTGCCGACGGTGACCGTCATCTCCGATGGCTGACCTGCGCGAGGCGCGGCGGATGTTGCACCGCCCCGCCTCGGGCCGGGGCAATTGGGGCCGGCTGCACCGGGAATTCTCCTGGAAGATCCCGGACGCCGTGAACATCGCGCACCTGTGCTGCGACAGCTGGGCCGCGCTGGAGCCGGACCGCGTCGCGGTGGTCCACCTCGGCGCAGACGGCGCGCGCTCGGAATGGAGCTACGGCGACCTGAAACGCGCCTCCGACCGGCTGGCTGCGGCCCTCGCGGCCAACGGCGTCATGCGCGGCGACCGGGTCGCGGTCCTGATGGCGCAGCACCCCGCCGTCCTCGTCGCGCACCTGGCCGCGATGAAGCTCGGCGCGGTCTCGGTGCCCTTGTTCACCCTCTTCGGAGAGGATGCCTTGCGCTACAGGCTGCGCGATTCGGGCGCGCGGGCCGTCATCGTCGCGGCCGACACGCTCGACCGCGTCATGGCGCTGGGCCCCGACCTGCCGGAGCTTCGGTTGGTCGTGACGACCGGCATCGCCACGCCGCCGGTCCTCGCCTTCGACGACATCCTCGCCACGCCCGCGTCGGGCTTCCGCCCGGTGCAGACCGATGCCGAGGATCCGGCGGTGATGATCTACACCTCGGGCACCACTGGCGATCCCAAGGGCGTGCTCCATGCGCACCGGTTCCTCTACGGCCACCTTCCGTGTCTCGAGCTGTCGCTTGGCTGGTTCCCGCAGGAGGGCGACGTTGGCTGGACGCCGGCCGACTGGGCATGGATCGGCGGGTTGATGGACATGGCCTTGCCCTGCCTCTTCTACGGCGTGCCGCTCGTCAGCCACCGCTTTGCGAAGTTCGACCCCGACGCAGCCCTGCGCCTGATCGCGGACGAAGGCGTCTCGGCGGCCTTCATTCCGCCCACCGCCCTGCGGCTGATGCGTCAGGCCGAGGTTCCGAAGGGCCTGCGCCTCCGCGCCGTGGGTTCGGGCGGAGAGGCGCTCGGCGGGGATCTCCTCGACTGGGGACGCGCCGTGCTGGGCTGCCCGATCAACGAGTTCTACGGCCAGACGGAATGCAACCTGGTCGTGGCCTCGGTTGACCGCGTGATGGAGCGCGTTCCCGGCGCGATGGGCCTTGCCGTGCCGGGCCACGAGGTTGCGGTCCTCGGGCCGGGGGACAGGCCCGTCTCGGCCGGCGAGGTGGGCGAGGTCTGCGTGCGCGCCCCCGATCCGGTGATGTTCCTCGAATACTGGGGCAAGCCCGACGCGACGGCCGAAAAGGTGCGCGACGGATGGCTGCGCACCGGCGACCTGGCGCAGCTTCGCCAGGACGGGCAGATGGTGTTCCACGCGCGCGACGACGACGTGATCACCAGCGCCGGCTACCGCATCGGCCCGGTCGAGATCGAGCACGCGCTGAGCCTGCATCCCGACGTGGTGATGGCCGCCGTGGTCGGCGCGCCGGACCCGATCAGGACGGAAATCGTCGTCGCCCATGTCGTCCTGCGCGACGGGGCATCCTGGAGCGGCCTTCCCGAGGCGCTGCGCGAGCTCGTCCGCGACAGGGTCTCGGCCCATTGCGTGCCGCGCCGGGTGATCCGGGCCGAAAGCCTGCCGATGACGGCGACGGGCAAGATCCTGCGCCGCGCGCTGCGCGACGCGTCATAGGCCCTACTTCTCGACCGAGCGCCGGATCGAGCGCACGACCAGCCAGACCAGCGCCACCGTCGGGATCACCGTCAACGCCTTCAGCACGGCCTCCGACAGGTCGAGCGGCGCGGCCAGCGGCCCGATCAGGTAGACCAGCAGGCTGACCGCGTAATAGCTGATCGCCACGACCGACAGACCCTCGACCGTCTTCTGAAGTCTCAGCTGCATGTCAGACCGCCGGTCCATCGAGGCGAGAAGCTCCTGGTTCTGCGCCGAGCGGTCGACGTCCACGCGCGTCCGCAACAGGTCGCCCGCCCGGATCGCCCGCGTCGTCATCGTCTCGAGCCGCGCCTCGGTCGCCTTGATTGTCCGCATCGCCGGATCGAATCGGCGCATCATGAACTCCGCGAAGGTCTGCCGCCCGCGAAAGCGCTCTTCGCGCAGCACGCCCACGCGCTGGTCGACGATCGCCTCGTAGGCGCCCGTCGCACCGAAACGGAACGTGGTCTCGGTCTGCAGCTTCTCCAGCTCCGAGGCGATGGTCAGAAGCTCCGTCAGCGTCTCGTCGGGGCGGGCAAGCTCGCCGGTCATGTCGGTCACGAGATGCGACAGCCGCTCGTCGATGCCGCCAAGCTTGCCCGACAGTTCGCGTGCCTTGGGCAGGCCCAGCATCGACATCGTCTTGTAGGTCTCGATCTCGCAGATGCGCTGCACGATGCGGCCCAGCCGCCGTCGCCCGGTTCCGGGCCGCGCGAAGACCGCGAAGCGCAGGTGCCCCGCGACGTCGATGCGGAAGTCGCCTCCGATCACCGCGCAATCGTCGAGCACGCGGCTTACCGCGAGGCTCTCGGGCACGAACCAGTCATGCATCCTGCCCTCGACCTCGGCCTCGTCCTGAGGGATTTCCTGGTAGATGATATGCGCCGAGGTGATGCGCTTGCCGGGCGCCTCGGCCAGCCAGTCCTCGGGAAAGACCTCCCAGGCCGTCGGGTCGTAGGGCCGCGAGAGGCCGTTGTCGATGAACGCCGTGTAGGTGACGAATTCGGTGTGCTGTTCCCACTTCAGGCGGAACTTGCCGAGATCGCCGAAATAATGCGTCGCGTCCGGCTTGGGATGCGGCGCTCCGAACCGGTCCAGAAGCGCGATCAGGTGGTCGCGGTCGCGGCCGCGGTCCCGCTTGGCCGCCTGCGACGGCTCCTTTATCGCGAGATAGACAGCCTGGCCCGGCGCCACGAGCGACGGAAAGGGGCGGGCATGGAGCTCGTTGGTGAGCGCATAGCGCAGCGGGTGGTCTTCGAGCGGCATGGCGTCTTGCTCCTGGGGCTGCGTCGGACATTAGCCTCCGCCACGGCAAGGTAAACCGGAAAATTCAAGGAATTCCGGGGGTTGTCGGGGTGCCGTCGTATACCGGGCGCCCAAGTCACTGGCGCAGCGCGCAAATCGTGCCGGGCCCGGCGCCGCGCCGCGGCTGAATTGCCACAGGGCTCCCGGCATCCTCGGGTCTCAGGTGACGCGGCCGCGCGCCTGGAAGCGCGGGTCGAGGTGCTCGCGCTCGGCCAGCACCTGCTCCAGATGCGCCACCGCCGCGTCGATCTCGGCCTCCCCGAGATAGAGCGGCGCGATCCCGAAGCGCATGATGTCCGGTGCGCGGAAGTCCCCCACGACGCCGCGCGCGATCAGCGCCTGCATCGCCGGATAGGCATGTTCGAAGCGGAACGATACCTGGCTGCCGCGCGCCTCGGGATCGCGCGGCGAGGCCAGCGCCAGCCCCGGGCAGCGCGCCTCGACGCCCGCGATGAAGCGCTCGCAAAGCGCGACCGACCGCGCCCTCAGATCCGCCAGGGACACGCCCTCCCAGGCGTCGAGCGCGGCCTCCAGCACCCGCATCTGAAGGACCGCAGGCGTCCCGATCCGCATCCGCGCCACGCCCGGAGCGGGCCTGTAGCCGGGCTCGAAGTCGAAGGGCGCGGCATGGCCCAGCCAGCCGTTCAGCACGGTGCGCGCGCCCTCCGCATGGCGCGGCGCCATGTAGAGGAAGGCCGGCGCACCGGGCCCGCCGTTGAGGTACTTGTAGGTGCAGCCCACGGCGAAATCCGCGCCGTCGCCCGCTACGTCCACCTCGAAGGCCCCGGCCGAGTGCGCGAGGTCCCAGACCGTCACGATGCCCTTCGACCGCGCCGCCGCGCTCAGCGCGCGCATGTCGTGCCGCCGCCCCGTGCGGTAGTCCACCTGCGTCAGCATCAGGACGCCCACGTCCTCCCCGAGGTTCGCAGCCACCTCCTCTGGCGCGACGACCCTCACGGTGAAGCCGCCGCGCAGGTTCGCCGCGAAGCCCTGCGCCATGTAAAGGTCGGAGGGAAAATTCCCGCTGTCGGTCAGGATCACGCGCCGCTCCGTCATGCCCGTGGCCGCCGCGAGCGCCTGGAACAGCCGGATCGACAGGGTGTCGCCCACCGTCACATGGCCGGTCTCCGCGCCGATCAGCGCCCCGATCCGGTCGCCCAGCCGTTCGGGCAGGCCCATCCAGTCGGCCCGGTTCCAGCCGCCGATCGCCATCTCGCCCCATTCGGTGACGAGGGCCCGCCGCATCGCGGCCTCCGCGCCCCGCGGCAGCGGCCCGAGGGAATTGCCGTCGAGGTAGATCTGCCCCGGCGGCAGGTGGAAGCGCCGGCGCGTCGCCTCGAAATCGGTCGTCCCGTCCTGCGCGGCATCCTTCATGACCGGCGGCCCTTTCCTTCATCTTTCCCCAAATACGCCCTTCGGGGCGACCGTGGCGCCGGGGCGCGCCCGCCCGCCGTCGTCATGCCACCTGTCCCCCGGCCACCTGGATCGCCTGGCCGTTCACGCTCCGCGCGGCGTCCGAGCACAGCCACATCGCCACGCCTGTCACCTCGTCGGTCTCCAGAAGCCGCTTGTGCCTGTTCCCCTTCGCGAGATAGCCCCGCGCCTCCTCGTTCGGCACGCCCTTCAGGACCGCGATCTCGGCGGCGTTGCGCTCCACGATGGGCGTGTCGACATAGCCCGGACAGATCGCGTTGAACGTGACGGGCCCGCCCATGTATTCCTCGCTCAACCCCCGGACCATGCCGATCACGCCGTGCTTCGAGGCGGTATAGGCGATCGCGTTCTTCAGGCCGCGCAGCCCCGCGATCGAGGAGATCGCGATCATCCGCGCGGGCCTGTCGGGCGGAAGCGTGGCGAGGGCTGCCTGCATCGTGACGAAGGCGCCGTCGAGGTTCACCGCCATGATCCTGCGCCAGTGCTCCAGTGTCTCGCGGCGGAACGGCGCGCCTTCCGCGATCCCGGCATTGGCCACGCAGATCTCTATCGGCCCGCGCGCCTTCGCTGCCGCCGCGATGCCGTCGCGCACCGAGGCCTCTTCGGCCACGTCCATCCGCAGCGCGTGAAGGCGCGGATGCTCCCGCGCCACGCCGTCGAGCCGGGCGAGATCGCGCCCAGTGATCGTCACCTCGGCCCCGGCCTCCGCCAGTGCGAGGGCGATCGACAGCCCGATGCCCGTGCCCCCGCCCGTCACAAGCGCATGTCTGCCTTCGTGCTCCATCCGGCGTCCTCCGCTGCCTTCGCGCAGCCTAGCGCGCCACGCGCCGCGTGCAATCCGCGCATTCCCGGATGCCTCGCGCCCGGGCCGCGGAAAATTGCGCTGCATGCCACGGTATGCGAAATAATCTGTCGCCCGGCGGCCCCGTTGGCGTTGTGGTGCGGCAACCCTCTTGCTATTGGGGCTTTCGGACCTGCTCGGACATGAGGGGAAGTGCTTTGAAGATTGGGGCTCCGAAGGAGATCGAAGCGGGCGAATCGCGGGTCGCGATGACGCCCGACAGCGCGCAGGCGCTGCAGAAGCTCGGCTATGACTGCGCGATCGAGACCGGCGCGGGCGAGGCCGCGGGCTTCACCGACGCCGCCTACGAGGCCGCGGGCGTCGAGATCGTCAAGACGCCGGCGGCGCTGTGGAAGGCAGTGGACATCGTCGCCAAGGTGCGTCCGCCCACCGAGACGGAGGCCAAGCGCCTGCGCGAGGGGCAGCTTCTGATCTCGTTCTTCTGGCCCGGCCAGAACGAGGCGCTGCTCGAGCTCGCGCGCTCGAAGAAGGCCAGCGTGATCGCGATGGACATGGTGCCGCGCATCTCGCGCGCGCAGAAGATGGACGCGCTGTCCTCGATGGCCAATATCGCGGGCTACCGCGCGGTGATCGAGGCGGGCAACAACTTCGGCCGCTTCTTCACCGGGCAGGTGACCGCGGCGGGCAAGGTGCCCCCGGCGAAGGTGCTCGTCGTGGGCGCGGGCGTCGCGGGCCTTGCGGCCATCGGCACGGCGACCTCGCTCGGCGCCATGGTCTATGCCTTCGACGTGCGCCCCGAGGTCTCCGAACAGATCGAGTCGATGGGCGCCGAGTTCGTCTTCCTCGACTTCGAGGAATCCTCTCAGGACAGCTCGGCCACCGGCGGCTACGCCGCGCCCTCCAGCCCCGAGTTCCGCGAAAAGCAGCTCGAGAAGTTCCGCGAGCTCGCCCCCGAGATGGACATCGTGATCACCACGGCGCTCATCCCCGGCCGTCCGGCGCCGAAGCTCTGGACGAAGGACATGGTCGAGGCGATGAAGCCGGGTTCGGTCGTGGTCGACCTTGCCGCAGAGCGCGGTGGCAACTGCGATCTCACCGTGCCCGACGAGAAGGTCGTGTCCGACAACGGCGTGACCGTCATCGGCTACACCGACTTCCCCAGCCGCATGGCGACGCAGGCCTCGACGCTCTATTCCACGAACATCCGCCACATGATGACGGACCTTACGCCCGAGAAGGACGGGCAGGTGGTCCACAACATGGAGGACGACGTGATCCGCGGCGCGACCGTGACGCACGAGGGCGAGATCACCTATCCGCCCCCGCCGCCCAAGGTCGCCGCCATCGCCGCGGCGCCGAAGAAGGAAAAGCCGAAGGAACTGACCCCCGAGGAAAAACGGGCGCAGGAGATCGCGGCCTTCAAGGCGCAGACGAAGAACCAGATCACGCTGATCGGCGTCGGCGCGGTGCTTCTGCTGCTCGTGGGCCTCGTGGCCCCGGCAAGCTTCATGCAGCACTTCATCGTCTTCATCCTGTCGGTCTTCATCGGCTTCCAGGTGATCTGGAACGTCGCCCATTCGCTGCACACGCCGCTGATGGCCGTGACCAACGCGATCTCGTCGATCATCATCCTTGGCGCCCTGATCCAGATCGGATCGTCCTCGGTGCTGATCACGATCCTCGCGGCGCTTGGCATCCTTATGGCGTCGGTGAACATCTTCGGCGGCTTCCTCGTGACACGGCGGATGCTCGCCATGTTCCAGAAATCCTGAGCGGGCAGGGGTAACAGACAATGGAATTCGGATTCACCATTGCGGCCTATGCCGTGGCCGCGGTCCTCTTCATCCTGTCGCTCGGCGGGCTGTCGGGACAGGAAAGCGCGAAACGCGCGGTCTGGTACGGCATCGCGGGCATGGCAATCGCGGTCGTCGCCACAATGATCGGACCCGGGCAGGGTCTCTGGCCTGCCTCGATCATCCTGATCGTCATCGGCGCGGCAGTGGGCTACCAGCTCGCCACTCGGGTGCAGATGACGCAGATGCCCGAGCTTGTGGCGATCATGCACAGCCTCGTCGGCCTTGCCGCGGTCTTCGTCGGCTTCAACGCCGACATCATGATCAACACCGTGCAGAACCTGCTGATCGCGGACGGCGTCGAACGCTGCGCCGAGGGCATCAGCTTCTACGACTGCGCGCAGGCCGCCGGCAGCACGGCGCTTGCGGACCTGTCCTCCTTCGGGCAGCTCGTGGCGAAGAAGACCGGCGTCGAGATCACGATCCTCATGGTCGAGCTGTCGCTCGGCATCTGGATCGGCGCCGTGACCTTCACCGGGTCGGTCGTTGCCTACGGCAAGCTCTCCGGCAACTCGAGCCTGCTGCCGTTCAAGATCGATACCTCGGCAAAGCAGCTTCCCGGCGGCCACCTCCTGAACGCGGCGGCGGCCGGGCTGTCGCTTGTCCTGCTCGTGATGTATCTTGGCGGGGCCGGATCTTGGACGCTGGTCCTGTTGGCGGCGCTCGCGCTGTTCATCGGCTATCACCTCATCATGGGGATCGGCGGCGCGGACATGCCCGTGGTCGTCTCGATGCTGAACAGCTACTCGGGCTGGGCCGCGGCGGCGATCGGCTTCTCGCTGTCCAACGACCTCCTGATCGTGGTCGGCGCGCTCGTCGGCTCGTCGGGTGCGATCCTCAGCTACATCATGTGCAAGGCCATGAACCGGTCCTTCGTCAGCGTGATCCTCGGAGGCTTCGGCGGTTCGAGCGGGCCGGCGGCGGCGATCGAGGGTGAACAGGTGGCCATCGACGCCGACGGCGTGGCCAACGCGCTGAACGAGGCGGACAGCGTGATCATCGTGCCGGGCTACGGCATGGCGGTCGCGCAGGCGCAGCAATCGGTCAGCGAGCTGACGCGCAAGCTGCGCGCGGCGGGCAAGACCGTCCGCTTCGCCATCCACCCGGTCGCCGGGCGCCTGCCGGGCCACATGAACGTGCTTCTGGCCGAGGCGAAGGTGCCCTACGACATCGTGCTGGAGATGGAGGAGATCAACGAGGATTTCCCCGACACCGACGTGGTGATCGTCATCGGCTCGAACGACATCGTGAACCCCGCGGCGCAGGACGATCCGAACTCTCCCATCGCGGGGATGCCGGTCCTCGAAGTCTGGAAGGCCAAGCAGGTGTTCGTCTCCAAGCGCGGCCAGGGTACGGGCTATTCCGGCATCGAGAACCCGCTGTTCTTCAAGGAGAACACGCGCATGTTCTACGGCGACGCGAAGGCCTCGATGGACGGTCTCCTGCCCAAGATCGGCTGATCGCGACAGGACCTGAGGAAGTCAAAGGCCCCGGCGAAACGCCGGGGCCTTTGCGTTCAGGCCATGCGCGGGGCGAGGTCGTCCGGATCGGCGCCTTCGACGGTCCAGAACGCCGCGGCACCTGTCGGAAGCGTCGCGAGGACGCGGTCCAGATCGGCATGGCGGACGGACCGCCAGAGCGCGCGGGCAACCGCGTCGATGGCGTTGTCGGGCGTGAGGTTGTGGTGCGGGCGCAGGCCTTGCGCCTCTCGCGCCATGTCTGCGCGCTCCCCGAAGGTCCGCGGCGCGTCCTCGGGCACCCAACCCGCCACGAAGATCGCGCGCGGCACGGACGGCAGCACGGAGGCGAAGCGCAGCCCCTCGCGCGCCGTCAGGCGGGCCCGGAAGACATGGAACACGCCGTCCACGGCCGTGTAGGCCATGTTGTCGGAGGTCAGGTTCGCGGCCTCCTTCACGTCGTCGAGGAAAGCGCGCCATTCCCGGCTGGCGTGGCGGTATGTCCATGGCATCGGCATGGCGGCAGCGTCGCCGAGCGGGCCCGGAGCCGTCAAGCCCGCGTTCACTTCGTGAGGATAAGCTTTCCGGCGCGCGTGATGCGCAGCGTGTACGTCTTGTCGTCGAGCACGATGAAGGCTGTTCCTTCGCCGCCCGTCAGGCCGCGCGCGTCATGCACGGGCAGGGCCTGATGCGGGACGGGCCGAGCGTCGGAGGGCGAGGGGGCGGACTGGTAGGACATGAGGATCTCCCGGCTGATGTGTCGCCATCAATTCCTGAGTGATTCAGTCGGGTTTGTCAATTCCGCGTCGAATGACCGGGGATCGTGCCGCGCGCGGCCGGACGACCGGCCAGGACGCCGATGCGCTCGGCGACCTCGGCGCGCAGCGGTCCGGGGCGCGGGGCGTCGCGCAGCGTCGTGAACCAGTGGCCGGGCGGATTGCGCCCGGCGCGCGCGTTCGTCCATTGCAGGCCGCGCAGCACCTCCTCGGCTTCGGGCGGCAGCCGGTCGGGGATCTCCAGACCGTTGAGCACGGCCCAGTTGCCGGTCCAGAGCCGTCCTACGGACCATGGGTTGTAGCCGCCCCCGCCCATCACCAGAAGGCGCGGCGGTCCCAGCGACATCAGCGATGCCAGCACCGCCCAATGCGCGTTGTTCGACAGCGACAGCCGCGACAGGGGATCCTCCTCGACCGCGTCGGCGCCGCATTGCAGGACGACTGCGTCCGGCGCGAAACCGGCGACGGCAGGCAGGATCAGCGCCTCGCGGATCTCGGCCATCTCGGTGTCGTTGAAGCCGCGCGGAACCGGCAGGTTGAGGACGTTTCCGCCCCCATCGTCCTCGAGGGCGCCGGTAAAGGGCCAGCGCCGTTCCTCGTGAACCGAGATCAGCAACGTCTCGGGGTCGCCCGCGAAGGCGTGTTCCACGCCGTCGGCGTGATGCGCGTCGATGTCTACATAGGCGACCTTGCGCGCCCCTGCGCGGCGCAGCGACAGGATCGCGAGGACCGCGTCGTTGAGATAGCAGAACCCGCCCGCGCGGTCGGGAAAGCCGTGATGCGTGCCCCCGCCCGGATGGTGGATCGCGCCGCCACCGGCCAGAAGCTCCCCGGCCAGAAGCGAGGCGCCTGCGGCCGTGGCGGGGCGGCGGAACATCTCGGGGTAGACCGGGTTCGACACGGTGCCGAGCGCGTGGCGCGTGCGGACCGCCTCGGTCACGTCCTGCCGGCGTTCGGCTGTCTGAAGCGCCTCGACGTAGTCGGCCGTGTGCCAGATCGTCAGCGCCGCGGGCTTCGCGCGCGGGCTCGGGCGATACTGCTCGGGCGTGAGCCATCCCATCGCCCGGCCAAGGTCCATGACCGTGGAGACGCGCGGCACGCGCAGCGGGTGGCGCGGTCCGTAGGACGATCCGCGGTAGATCTCGGAGCCGAGGAAAAGCGGGCGAAGCATGCTCTTGTGCCGGGAAATAGGGCGCGGGCGCGCGGTAAGTGACGCAATCGGGCAGCTATGCCGGCGGCGCGCCCGGTCAAGCGGCGCGCTCCGATCCCTCGCCTCGGCGATTGATCGGCGGGCGGGGCCGTGCGATAGAAGGCGGCCATGGCCAAGAGACCCGCAATCCAGGCGCCCCTTCGGATCGGCGCCGCCGCCAAGCGCGAGACCCGGACGCAGTTCGGGGCGTTGTGCTATCGCAAGGCGAAGAACAGGAAATCCGGGATCGAGGTGCTGCTGGTGTCGTCGCGCGACACCGGGCGGTGGATCATCCCCAAGGGCTGGCCCGTGGACGGCGAGACGCCCGCCGCGGGTGCCGCGATGGAGGCCTGGGAAGAGGCGGGCGTGCGCGGGCGCGTCCACGAGACCTGCCTCGGCCATTATTCCTACCACAAGTGGATCGACGAGGAGATGTCGCTTCCCTGCATCGTGGCCGTGTTCCCCATCGAGGTGCTGCGGCTCGACGACGACTATCCCGAGGCCAAGGAGCGCAAGCGCAAATGGCTGACCCCCAAGAAGGCGGCCCAGCGGCTGGAGGAACCCGAGCTGCGAGACATCGTCCAAAGCTTCGATCCCGCGAAGCTCGACTAGCGGCCGTCGCTTGAAGCCATGCCGCTTGCGCATATCTTCTCTCGCGGAGGTTTGAGGCAATGATCCGCTACACCCTGAGATGCGCAGACGATCACCGCTTCGAAAGCTGGTTCCAGTCGGCGTCGGCCTATGACGGCCTTGCCGAGAAGGGCCTCGTGTCCTGTCCGGTGTGCGGCGGAAGCGACGTGACGAAGGCCGTGATGGCGCCGCGCGTGTCGAGTGCCGCGCCCTCGTCCTCGCCCGAACCGTCAGAACCCGCGCGGCCACTCGGCAGGACCGAGCACCCGGCCGAGCAGATGCTCAGGGCGCTGCGCGAACATGTCGACAAGAATTCGACCTATGTCGGACGGCGCTTCGCCGCGCAGGCTCGCGAAATGCACCTGGGCGAGCGCGATCCCGGCGCGATACACGGAGAGACGACGCCGGAGGAAGCCCGAGCCCTCGTCGAGGATGGCGTTCCGGTCCTGCCGATCCCCTTCCCGGCGCGCGGCAAGCCCAACTGAACCGGCCCCGGCCCCATCGCCGCTGCTGTCCGATCGTTGCGGCCGGATCCGCGAGTGGCGGGACGTGTGGTTGAAGCAGCGCGGCGGAACGCCTTTTGTCCACAGCCTGTGCAATTCCTCCCGTAGCCCGCAACCCATTGAAAAGGGATCAATAAGGCGTGGCAGGGCCTCGCGCTGGCGATCCGCGCGCCGGGGAGGGGCCGG
>NZ_JARRSA010000028.1 GCF_029624655.1 Roseicyclus salinarum | reverse complement strand
CACCGGTCGGCGCCGCAGGCGGCGAAACACGACCCCTTGGGCGCCCTCAACCGGCCGAGCCGCGCCACTCCGCGCCGTCCGGGAATTCATGCCGCGCAATGCTTTCGGGCTTCATCTCGACCGAGAAGCCGGGCCGCGCGGGGGGCAGGTAGCGCCCGTTCCGCGTCCGGACCGGATCCACGAAATGCTCGTGCAGGTGGTCGACGTATTCCAGCACCCGGTCCTCCAGGCTCGCAGACACGCAGACGTAATCGACGAAGCTCATGTGCTGGATCAGCTCGCACAGACCCACCCCGCCGGCATGGGGACAGACCGGCAGGCCGAACTTCTCGGCCAAAAGCATCACGCCGAGGATCTCGTTCGGCCCCGCGAGGCGGCAGCTGTCGACCTGGACGAAGCGGATCGCGCCGGCCTGCATCAGCTGCTTGAACATCACCGCGTTGTGGCAATGCTCGCCCGTCGCCACGCTGACCGGCGCGATCTCGCGCGCGATGCGGGCGTGGCCGAGGATGTCGTCGGGGCTCGTCGGCTCCTCGATCCACCAGGGGTCGTAGGCGGCGAGCCGCTTCATGTTGGCGATCGCCTCCTCCACGCCCCAGACCTGGTTTGCGTCCATCATCAGGAAGCGGTCGGGCCCGATCTCCTCGCGGATCAGGGCGGCGCGGCGCAGGTCGTCCTCGATGCTGGCGCCGACCTTCATCTTGAAATGCGTCCAGCCCTCCGCCAGCGCCTCGCGCATCAGCGCCCGGATCTTGTCGTCGGAATAGCCCAGCCACCCCGCCGAGGTCGTGTAGGCCGGATAGCCCTCGGCCTCCATCGCGGCGATGCGCGCGGCGCGGCCGGCCGCCTTGTTCTCCAGCCGCTCGCGCGCCTCGGCGGGGGGCAGCGCATCGGCGAGGTAGCGCCAGTCCACCAGCGCCACCTGTTCGTCCGGCGGCATCTCGCAGATCAGCCGCCAGACGGGCTTGCCCGCGCGCTTGCCGTACATGTCCCAGAGCGCGTTCATCACTGCTGCCGCCGCAAGGTGGATCACGCCCTTCTCGGGCCCGGTCCATCGCAGCTGGCTGTCGCCCGTCACCAGCCGCCACGCCGCGCCCATGTCCGCGAAAAGCCCGTCGACATCGCGGCCCTTCAGCAGGTCGCCCACCGCCTCGATCGCCGCGCAGCAGATCTCGTTGCCGCGCCCGATCGTGAAGGTCATGCCGTGCCCCTCGCTTCCGTCCGAGGCGCGCAGGATGACGTAGGCGGCCGAATAGTCCGGCGTCGGGTTCATGGCGTCCGACCCGTCGAGCAGGCGGCTCGTCGGGAAACGGACGTCATGTGTCGTCACTTCGATGATACGCGCGCTCACGGTCTGCCCTCCCCTCGCCGCCATTGGCATGCTAGCATGTTAGAAGGCCGGAACGCCTCCCGCAAGGCGCGATGATCGCCAGGGGTTTGCGCTGTTCCCGCTACCGGAATACGGTAGAAAGCCCCGAACGAAACGCCCCGGGACGAAAGGGAAACCGAGATGCTGCAGGGCCCGGTCGCGTCCATCGGCGAATGCATGATCGAGCTGTCCGACCTCGCCGCGGACGATGGCCGTATCCGCATGGGCTTCGCCGGGGACACCTTCAACACCGCCGTCTACCTCGCCCGCCTGGTGGCGCAGGACGGAACGGGCGTCTCCTACGTCACGGCGCTGGGGCAAGACGCCTTTTCGGACCGGATGATCGCCGCGATGCGCGACGAGGGGATCGGCACGGACCTCGTGGTGCGCCTGCCCGACCGGCTGCCGGGCATCTACGCCATCGAGGTCGACGACGCCGGCGAGCGCAGCTTCCGCTACTGGCGCGATGCGTCGGCGGCGCGCGCCCTGTTCTCGCCCGAGGGCCTGGGCGCGCAGGCGCTGGAGGGCTTCGGCCTCGTCTACCTGTCGGGCATCACGCTCGCCATCCTGCCCGAGGTCGACCGCGCCGGCCTTCTGGAGCGTCTGCGCATCCACCGCGACCGCGGCGGCGACGTGGCCTTCGACGGCAACTACAGGCCGCGGCTCTGGACCTCGCGCGACGAGGCGCGGCAATGGATGGCCGAGGCGCTTTCGGCCGCCTCGATCGCCCTGCCCTCGGTCGATGACGAGATGGCGCTTTTCGGCGACGCCGACGAGGCCGCGGTCCTGTCGCGCATCGCCGCCCATGGCCCCCGCGAGATCGTGCTGAAGCGGGCCGAGCGCGGGCCCGTCGTCGTGGCGGACGGCGCGCGCGCGGCGCCGGACTGCCCGAAGGCGCCGAAGATCCTGGACACGACCGCGGCGGGCGACGCGTTCAACGCGGGCTACCTCGCCGCCCGCCTCCGCGGCGCCCCGCCCGAGGCGGCCGCGCGCTCCGGCCACGCGCTCGCCGTGCAGGTCATCGGCCATCGCGGCGCGATCATGCCGCGCGACGTGCCCCTCGCGCGCTAGGCGCCGGGGGCGTCCGGCGCGGGCAGGATCGTGCCCTCGCAGGCGCCGAAGCCGATGCGGACGGCCCCCTCGCACCAGCCCCTGAGCGTCACGCTGTCGCCGTCGCGCAGGAAGGTCCGCGTGCCGCCGTCCACGTCCAGCGGGTCGCGCCCGTTCCACGTCAGTTCCAGAAGCGAGCCGCAGCTGTCCCGCGTCCCGCCCGAGATCGTGCCGGACCCCAGCAGATCGCCGGTCTCCATCGCGCAGCCCGACAGCGCATGATGCGCAAGCTGCTGCGCGGCGGAATAATAGAGCCAGCGCGCATTCGTGCGCAGAAGCCGGGTCGCGCGCCCGCCCGCCGGCGTCAGGTGCGCCTCGATCACGATGTCGAGGTTGTTGGGCGTGTCCTCGTGCAGGTAGGGCAGAAGCGGCCGCACCCGGTCCGGCGCTGGGCGGCGGAACGGCTCGAGCGCCGCGCGCGTGACGACCCACGGGCTGATCGTCGTGCCGAAGGCCTTGGACTGGAACGGGCCCAGCGGCTGGTATTCCCAGACCTGGATGTCGCGCGCCGACCAGTCGTTCAGAAGGACGTAGCCGAAGATTGCGTCGCGCGCCTCGGCGGTGGTGATCGGCCTGCCCATCGCCGTGCCCGTGCCGACGACCGCGCCCAGCTCCACCTCGAAGTCGAGCTTCGCGGAAGGCCCGAGGTGCGGCGCATCGTCGGCGGGCGCCTTCAGCTGCCCGATGGGCCGCGTGATCGGCGTGCCCGAAACCACGACGGTCGAGGCGCGCCCGTTGTAGCCGATGGGGATGTGAAGCCAGTTGGGCAACAGCGCGTTCTCCGGGTCGCGGAACATCGTGCCGACATTGGTGGCGTGCTCGCGCGAGGCATAGAAGTCGGTGAAGCCGCGGACCTCGAAGGGAAGGTGCATCGTCACGTCGCGCCGCGCCACGAGGGGCAGGTCGCGCGCGCCGCCGCGCGCGTCGAGCAGGGCCGCGATCGCGCGGCGCATCGCCGTCCACTCCGCCTGCGGGCGGCCCATCAGGGCGTTCAGGCTGCCGCCCGAGAACAGCGGCGCGCCGCCGCCCAGCCGTCCCTGCGCCTCGGCCGCCATCAGGTCGAGGATCATGTCCCCGATCGCCACGCCCACCCGCCGCGCGCCGCCCTCCTGCGAGAAGACGCCATAGGGCAGGTTCTGGATCGGGAAGTCGCACCCCTCCGCGTTGGCGCTTTCGACCCAGCTCCGGCGGGCCGGGTCGTGCGTCTCGTCGAGGTGGGGGGCGTTCATGCGCCCTCCTGCGGCTGTCCCGGCCCCGCCCCGTAGTACAGCATCGAGACGTGGCGCGCCTCGGCGAAGAACAGCCAGCGCTCGATCCAGACCCCGAGGCCGGCCGACACGACGGCGAGCGCCTGCAACGGCAGCGCCAGCGCCGGCAGGACGCTTGCCAGAACCAGGCCCGCCAGTGGCAGCGTCATCAGGAAGCTGATCGCCAGAAGCCGGAGCCTGCGGGCATGGCGGCGGGCGACGGCATAACCCATCTCGCGCATCACGAAGTTCGGCTGCGTGTGCGGCGGGTCGAGCGTGCGGATCTCCGAGGCGCCCGGCACGCCCAGCGCCTCGGCCATGCCGAAGGCGGCCGGCGCGGCGTCGATGCGCCGCCAGTAGAACCACTTCATGACCGCCGCCATCACCAGGGCGAACCCCGCCACCGCGGGCCACGGGCCCGCCTCGTTGCGGAAGACCGTGTCGCTCAGCACGAAAAGAAGCGCCCCGGTCGCCCCCGCCATCGCGAGATATCCGAAGGGCACCGCGCGGTCGCTCCAGGCCGGGATGGTCCTGAGCGAGCCGTAGATCATGCCGGTGCACCAGACCGTCGCGGCCGAGCCCGCGGCGAGCAGGGCCGCCGCAAGGCCCGCGCCCGGCAGTCCCCCCGGCAGGGCGAGCGCCAGAAAGACCGCGCCCGCCGGAAGATAGGTCGCCACCGCCGCCACCCCCTCGCGCGAAAGCCACGAGCTGCGCCACTGGCCGAGCGCGCGCCACGCCCGCTCGGGATGGCCGAGATGCAGGGTCGAGGACAGAAGGCCGAGCGTCACGAGCGCGCCACCCAGAAGCAGCGCGGCCACGGCGGGCAGGGACGGCCCCGCGACGCCCTCCACCGCAAGGCGGAGGCCAAGCCAGAACCACAGGCCGTAGCCCGCGCCGGAGGCCGTGGTGAAGAAGATGACGGAATAGGCTGGGTGCATCGGCCTCGGCCTTCGGGTCTGGGTTCCGGTTTCCTAGCTGCTCAGGCGCCTGTCGACCCATGCGAACAGACGCTCCATCCGGTCGCGCGGCGCGTCGGCGGCTCCGTCCGTCTCCCGGGTCTCGGGCATGGTCGGGGCCACGGCCGGCGCGCGCGGCGGCAGGTACTTGTTCACGGGCTTGTAGCCGGCCTCGGCCAGCAGGTCGAACCCGCCCCGTTCTCTCACCAGGGCCGAGACGCCGCTGGCCGGGTCGGCGAGGTCGCCGAAGGCGCGCGCGCCCGTCGGGCAGGCGCGCACGCAGGCGGGCACGCGGTCCTCCTCGTGCAGCGTCTCGTTGTAGATCCGGTCGACGCACAGCGTGCATTTCTTCATCACGCCGTCGTCCTGGCCGTATTCCCGCGCGCCGTAGGGGCAGGCCCAGGAACACAGCTTGCAGCCGATGCAGGTGTCGGGATTGACCAGGACGATGCCGTCCTCCGCCCGCTTGTAGCTGGCGCCGGTGGGGCACACCGTGACGCAGGCGGCGTCCTCGCAATGCAGGCACGAGCGCGGGAAATGCACCGTGCGCGGGCGGCCGTCGATCTTCATCTCGTAGCCGTGCACCCGGTTCAGCCATGCGCCGTCCGGGTCGGCGCCATAGGGGTCGCGGTCGCCCAGCGGCGCGGAATAGCCGCCGGTGTTCCATTCCTTGCAGCTCGTCACGCAGGCATGGCAGCCGACGCAGGTGTCGAGGTCGATCACGAGGCCAAGCTTCCTCGGCGTCTCTCCGGGCAGATCGGTCATTCGGCCGGCTCCTTGAACAGCGCGCCATAGGCGAGGCGTCGGGGGGCGCGCGGCAGGCCGCCGCGCCCGAGCGGCTCGAGCCGCGGCTCGCTGTCCGCGCGCGTCTCCACCTTTTCGATCGACACCCGCAGGTCGAACCAAGCCGCCTGCCCCGTGATCGGGTCCGAGTTGGAATGACGGTATCCGCCACCCCCCTTGGGCAGCAGCTCGGAGATCAGGTGGTTCAGAAGGAAGCCCCGCGTCGTCTCGGGCGCGTCCTCGTCGAGGGCCCAGGCACCCTTGCGCTTGCCGATGGCGTTCCACGTCCAGACCGTGTGCGGGTTCACGCCGTCCATCAGGCGGACCTGGCACGTCACCCGCCCCAGATGCGAGGCGATGGCGACCCAGTCGTCGTCACGGACCCCGATCCGCGCCCCGAGGTCGCGATGGATGTAAAGCCGGTTCTCCGCCGTGATCTGCCTCAGCCACGCGTTCTGCGATCCCCACGAGTGATACATGTGCATCGGCCGCTGGGTGATGGCGTGCAGGGGAAAGGCCGCGGCGTCGGTCATCTGCTCCTCGAAGGGCGGATACCAGAACGGCAGCGGATCGAAATGCGTCTCGATCCGCCCGCGCGCGTGGTCGGGCGGCTGGCGCTCGCCGTGGCCCCGCGCCGCGAGGCGGAAACGCTGCAGCGGCTCGCAGTAGAGCTGGAAGATCGTGGGCTCGGACGACAGGCGGATGCCCTTTTCGATGCCCCATTCGAGATAGCCGCGATTGGCGTGCTTGTAATAGGCGTGCTCGGGCACGAGGTGCTCGACGTGGAACGCCCCGTTCTCGATGTAGCGGCCGAGCTGGCCGGGGTTCGGCGCGCCGACGCCGCTTTGCGTCCCGTCCCCGCGCCAGCCCGCCAGCGGCCCGATGCCGGGCTTGCGCTCGTGGTTGACCATGTAGTCGGGATAGCCGCCGGGATAGACGGGCGAGCCGTCGTCGTGCGCGAAACCCGGCAGGCCCAGCCGCGCGCCAAGCTCGATCAGCACGTCCTGGAAGGGCCGCACGTCCCGGTCGGGCTTGACCACCGGCACCCGGATCGCGTCGGCGACCATCTCGGGCTCGGAGATCGGCCTGTCCAGAAGCGAGATGCAGTCCCACCGCTCCAGGTAGGTCGTGTCGGGCAGGATCAGGTCCGCATAGGGCACCGTCTCGGAATAGTAGGCGTCGGAATAGATGATCTTCGGGATGACGTAGGCGCCGTCCTCGTCCGTGGCCGTCAGCGCGTCGAGCGTGCCGCCCACGTTCATCGACGAGTTCCACGCCATGTTCGCCATGTACAGGAACAGGACCTCGATGCCGTAGGGATCGCGCCGCGCCGCGTTGCCGATGACCATGTGCATCAGCCCGTGCGCCGACAGCGGCGCATCCCACGAAAACGCCTTGTCGATGCGGCCGGGGGTGCCGTCGTCGTCGATCAGCAGGTGCTGCGGCCCGTGCGGAAATCCCAGGTGCGGGCCGCCCAGCGGCATCTCGGGCCGGATGTCCTGCGGCAGCCCGTGCGGCAGCAGGTTCGGCGGCGTCTGCTTGGGGTATGGCGGTTTGTAGCGGAAGCCGCCGGGGCAATCGATCGAGCCCAGCAGGATCTGCAGGACATGCAGCATCCGGCAGGTCTGGAACCCGTTGGAATGGGCCGAGATCCCCCGCATCGCGTGCATCGAGACGGGGCGGCCGATCATGTTGTCGTGCCGCCGCCCCCATGCGTCCGTCCAGGGCCGGTGAACGACGATCTCCTCCTGGAACGCCACATGCGCCATCTCGGCGGCGATGCGCCGGATCTGCTCGGCCGGAATGCCCGTGCGCTCGGCCACCGCCTCGGGCGCGTAGTCGTCGCCGAGGTAGCGCTCCGCCATCAGCTCGAAGACCGGGCGGGCACGGCGTCCGTCGTCAAGCGTCCGCGCGCCGGTCAGCGCGAGGCTGAGGTCGCCCGCCTTGCCGCTCACCAGCGCTTGCCTGTCGCACGAGTAGGCGAGCGGGTCGCCCTTGCCGTCGCGCGCGAAAAGGCCGTCCTCGGCGGTGCCCGGGGCGTCGATCACCAGCCAGGGCGCGTTGGTGTAGCGCACGAGGTAGTCGAGATCGATCGCCTGCGTCCGGAACAGCTCGTGGATCAGCGCGCCCACGAACAGGCCGTCCGTGCCGGGCCGCACCCCGACCCATTCGTCGGCCACGGCGTTGTAGCCCGTCCGCACCGGGTTGACCGACACGACCTTTGCGCCCCGCGCCTTCAACCTGCCGATGCCGATCTTGATCGGGTTCGAGGCATGGTCCTCGGCCACGCCGAACAGCATGAAGTACTTGGTGCGCTCCCAGTCGGGCTCGCCGAATTCCCAGAACGAACCGCCGAACGTGTAAAGCCCGCCCGCCGCCATGTTGACCGAGCAGAAGCCACCATGCGCCGCGAAGTTCGGCGTGCCGTATTTCATCGCCCAGAACCCCGTCAGGCTCTGGCTCTGGTCGCGCCCGGTGAAGAAGGCGAGGCGCTTCGGGTCGGTCGTGCGGACCGCGCCCATCCACTCGGTCGCCAGCCCGAGCGCCTCCTCCCAGGTGATCTCCTCGAATTCGCCCGAGCCGCGCGGACCGACGCGCTTCATCGGCGCCCGAAGCCGCGCGGGCGAGCAATGCTGCATGATGCCCGACGCGCCCTTGCCGCAGATCACGCCCTTGTTCACCGGATGGTCGCGATTGCCTTCGATGTAGCGCACGTCCGCGCGCCCGTCGGGACGATCGCGCAGATGCACGTCGATCCCGCAGCGGCAGGCGCACATGTAGCACGTCGTCTTGGCGACCCGGTCGCCCACGGGCGCGCTCAGGTCGATCTCAGGCTGCTTTGCCAAGGACATGCCCTCCCTCGTCCCGCTGCCACGGCCACGCTCGCACTGGTTCGCGGCGTCGGTCGCAGGTCAGGTTATCCGGGGACGACCGCCTGCGCGAGGGGCTATCGCACGGGCCCCGCGCAGGGCGGCGTCCGGGAACGTGGCGCAAGGCGGGGCCGGGCCGGGTGCCGTCCCCCTCGATTCCCCGGCCCGACGGCGCCGTGCCGCGCGGGACCCACGAACCCGGCGCGGCGCCCATGTTTGCGAACAGCCGGCATGACGTACGGATCCCGGGCGCGGCAGCCTCCCCGAAGCCCCCTCGCCAAGGCCCCGGCGAAAGGCATGGACCTGGGCCATCCGGAGGCGGGCGACGTCCTCGCCACGCCTGCGCCGCCGCTCCCTGAATCACCCCCCCCCCGCCGCACCTCGAGCGCCGGACAGCCAATTTCCGGCCCCGGGTTCGGGGTCCTGCGAAAGGACGAACGGCGTACGGCCGAAGACAGGGATTTTCAGACGATCTTGGAAGATTTTGGTGGAGCCAAGGGGGATCGAACCCCTGACCTCTTGCATGCCATGCAAGCGCTCTCCCAGCTGAGCTATGGCCCCATCCGCGCTGCCCTCGGCAGCGATCAGGTCTCTAAGGTCTGCCCCACGCGAGTGCAAGGGCAAAATCCCGGGGAATGCTCCGTCCCGGGGGTCGCGGCGCGGGCCTGAAGCGGCCCGCGCAAGCTCGTCGGGGGGAACTGGCGCGCCGTCGCGCGATCAGCTCTCCTCGTCCTCCGACGCGACGTCCGCGAGGTCGTCCAGCGCCACGGTGTCGCTGTCGTCGTCGTCGTCGTCGAGAACGTCATCCTCGAGATCCGAGTCGTCGTCGTCGAGGACGTCGTCGTCTTCCAGGACGATATCCTCGTCCTCGGTCTCCTTGGACTTCGCGCGCTTGCTCTCGGCCTTCTCGGAGACGAGGCTTCTGCTCGTCTTGCCGGTGTCCAGCTCGACCACTTCACCGGTATAGGGGCTCACGATCGGGCTGCGGCCCATGTCGTAGAAGCGCTTTCCGGTCGTGGGGCAGACGCGTTTGACGCCCCATTCCTCTTTGGGCATGACACCCCCTTCATTCATCGCTATCGAGAGAATTGCGGCCAATTGCCATACGGGCCACGGCCTGTCAAAGCCTTTCCCGCCGGGCGGCGACCCGGACGCTGCGGCCCGTTCACCGGAGTGGATATTGTCACCCAAACCCCCCAGTTCAACCCATGTGCTGCCCGGCGACCCGCCGGTCGAGGTCGTCCTGCGCCGCAACCGCCGCGCGAGGCGATTCTCGCTCAGGGTGTCGCGGGCGGACGGGCGCGTGTCCCTCAGCCTGCCGTTCTGGGCGCCCGAGGACGAGGCGCTGGCCTTCCTGCACGACCGCGCGGACTGGGTGCGCCGCCATCTCGACCGCGCGCCGCCGCGGCTTCAGGCCCGGATCGGGGCCGAAGTGCCGGTCTGCGGCGTGCCGCGCCCGGTGGTGGCGGGGGAGGGGCGCGCGGCGCGCTTCGTGGACGGGCGCATCGCCGTGCCGCCCGGCCCCCGCGAGGGGCCTCGCCTCAAGGCGCTCCTGACCGCGCTCGCGCGCGAACGCCTGGCGCGCGCGGTGTCGGTCCATGCCGGGGCCATCGGCCGCAGCGCGGGCCGGCTCACGCTGCGCGATCCGCGCTCGCGCTGGGGCAGCTGCTCGGCGCGCGGCGACCTGATGTTCTCGTGGCGCCTGATCATGGCGCCCGCCCCCGTGCTCGACTACGTCGCGGCCCACGAGGTCGCCCACCTCGCCGAGATGAACCACGGCCCCGGCTTCTGGAAGCTCTGCCGCGCGCTCTGCCCCGAGACGGACACGCACCGGACCTGGCTTCGCGCGCATGGCAACGACCTGCTGGCGTGGCGCTTCGACGGCGAAGCCGAGGGGTGACGCAATGCTGATGAACCCCCGCCCGACCGAGACCGGCGCCGCCGTCGCCCATGACCGCGTCTACCGCGCGCTGCGCAGCCGGATCATGCACGGCGAGGTCAATCCCGGCGAGGCGATGACGCTGCGGGGCCTCGGGCGCGAGTTCGGCGTCTCGATGACCCCGGCCCGCGAGGCGGTGCGCCGGCTCGTGTCAGAGGGCGCGCTGTTCCTCTCGGCCTCGGGCCGGGTCTCGACGCCCGAGCTGTCGAACGAACGCATCGAGGAACTTGCCGCGATCCGCGCGCTGCTGGAACCCGAACTCGCCTCGCGCGCGCTGCCCCGCGCCCATCCCGCCCTGATCGAGCGGATGGAGGCGATCAATGCCGCGATCGCGCAGGCCGTCGCCCGCCGCGACGCCGTCGGCTACATTCGCACCAACCTCGAGTTCCACCGCACGCTCTACCTGCGCGCGCAGGCGCCCGCGATGCTGGCCCTCGCCGAAACCGTCTGGCTGCAACTCGGCCCGACGATGCGCGCGCTCTACGGGCGCCTGAACCGCACCGAGCCACCGCATCACCACCGCCTGATCCTCGCCGCGCTGAACGCCGGCGACGAGCCCGGACTGCGCCTCGCCACCCGCGCCGACGTCACGCAGGGGCTCAGGCTTCTTGCGGGCTGAGCCCGGCCTCGCCCTTCATCTTTCCCGAAATACGCAAGCCGTGGCGCGCGCCGTGCGGGGCTCGATGCCCCGCGCGGCGCTCTGCCGCGCCGCGCCGCGTCAGCTGTGGATCGGACCGTCGCCGCAGGCCAGCGCGGCCTCGCGCACGGCCTCCGAATAGGTCGGGTGCGCGTGGCAGGTCAGCGCGATGTCCTGCGCCGCCGCGCCGAATTCCATCGCGACGCAGATCTCGTGGATCAGGTCGCCCGCCATCGGCCCGATGATGTGCGCGCCGAGGATGCGGTCGGTCTCCTTGTCGGCGAGGATCTTCACGAAGCCGTCGCCCGCGAAGTTCGCCTTCGCCCGCCCGTTGCCCATGAAGCTGAACTTGCCGACCTTGTAGGCGCGGCCCTCGGACTTCAACATCTCCTCGGTCGCGCCGACGGCCGAGACCTCGGGGTGGGTGTAGATCACGCTGGGGATCACGCCGTAGTTCACATGGCCGTGCCTGCCCGCGATGACCTCGGCGACGGCCATGCCCTCGTCCTCGGCCTTGTGGGCCAGCATCGGGCCCGCGATGCAGTCGCCGATGGCGTATATGCCCGGCACGTTGGTCGCCCAGTGCCCGTCCGTCTCGACCTGCCCGCGCGCGTTCACCTTCACGCCCAGCGCGTCGAGGTCGATCCCGTCGGTATAGGCCCGCCGCCCCGTCGAGACCAGGACCACGTCCGCTTCCAGCGTGTGGTCGCTGTCGTCCTTCTTTAGCTTGTAGTTGACCTTGGCCTTGGTCTTGGTGGCCTCCACGCCCTGCACGGCCGCCCCCATGGTGAAGCTCAGGCCCTGCTTCTCCAGAAGCCGCTTGAAGGTCTTGGACACCTCGGCATCCATGCCCGGCGTGATCATGTCGAGGTATTCCACGACCTGCACCTCGGCGCCGAGCCGCGCATAGACCGACCCGAGCTCGAGGCCGATCACGCCCGCGCCGATCACGACCATCTTCTTGGGGATCTTGCCCAGCGACAGCGCGCCTTCGGAGGTCACGACGACCTTCTCGTCGATCTCGATGCCGGGCAGCGCCGAGGGCTCCGAGCCGCTGGCGATAACGATGGACTTCGCTTCGTGGACATCGTCGCCGACCTTGACCTTGCCGGGCTCGGGCACCGACCCCCAGCCCTTCAACCAGTCGATCTTGTTCTTCTTGAACAGGAACTCGATGCCCTTGGTATTCTGGCCGATCACGTCGTCCTTGTAGGCTTGCATCTGCTTCCAGTCGACGGTCGGCGCCTTGCCCTTCAGGCCCATCTTCTCGAAGTTGTGCTCGGCCTCGTGCAGCTGGTGCGAGGCGTGCAGAAGCGCCTTCGACGGGATGCACCCGATGTTCAGGCAGGTGCCGCCAAGCGTCTCGCGCCCCTCGACGCAGGCCGTCTTGAGGCCCAGCTGCGCGCA
Source organism: Roseicyclus salinarum (assembly GCF_029624655.1). GTDB lineage: Bacteria > Pseudomonadota > Alphaproteobacteria > Rhodobacterales > Rhodobacteraceae > Roseibacterium > Roseibacterium salinarum. Next base: position 37,211 of record NZ_JARRSA010000028.1, on the reverse strand, counting down.
GCGGATGGCGCAGACGTATCCGCCGGGGCCGGAGCCGATTACGATGACGTCATAGCTGGACATGGGTCCTCCTCGGGTCGTCTCTGTGCCGGCTGTCATTCACCGCGACCTTGTATGCAGCGGCATACGACATGCAAGCGCTCACAGCCGGTATGGCCCATCCGGCGGTGCTTTTTGAGCGCGCGTCGTGTCGCAGGCACGCACAAAACGGTGTCGCAGGCACGCGAACAACGGTGTCGCAGGCACGCCAGGAACGGTGTCGCAGGCACGCGGGGGCGGTGTCGGAGGCATGTGTCGCAGGCACGCGACGAAGGGCGTCGCAATCCCCCCGAGGCGCGCGCGACGGCAGACGCCTCAATCCTCGGCCCAGTCATACCTCACGTCGGCGAAGCGGTCGCCGGGGAAGGTCCACAGGATCTGCAACCCCTCTTCGCCGGCGAGCCATCCGTGGGTCAGGCCCTCGGGGATGAAGAACATCTCGCCCGCGTCCGCCACGATGTCCTGCCCCGCCAGCGTAAGCCGCCCGCCGCCCGACAGGACGTAGGCTGTCTCGGGCCGGTCGTGGCGGTGCCGCGCCTCGCTCTCGCCCGGCGCGATCTCGGCGACCCCCTGCACCAGCTTCGAGGACGGCCCGCCGTCGGCGCTGACGAGCAGGCGGAACGCCGCCCTGCCGCGGCGCGGGTCGTCCCATGTGCGAAGCTCGGTGTCGCCGGGCCGGATGTGGATGGGTGGCTGGGCCATGACGCTGTCCTTCCTGCGCGTGGGTGGCGCAAGGGAAACGCGCGGCATCGCCCGCGGGTTCAGACCAGCGCGGCCAGAAGCATGACCAGCGTGGCGCCCCAGCCCAGGCCCCAGACGAGGCTTCGCCACGGCACGAGGCCGAACAGGTAGGCGGGAACGTAGAGGACCCGCGCGATCAGGTAGATCCACGCGGCGGTGGCGGTGACGTCGCTGGACTGGCCCGTGACCGCAATGACGACGGCGGCGATCCCGAACAGGATCAGCCCCTCGAAATGGTTGTTCATCGCCCGCTGCAGGCGGCCGGCCCTGCCCGTCAGCTCGACCTTCCGGTCGCGCGGGCTCAAGGCCGCCCTGGTCCCCGCCTGCGCGTTCCCGGCCACGGAATAAAGCGCCATCTGCACGCATTGCAGAAGGGCGGCGAGGATGAGGACGGTGAGTTCGGGGGTCATTGGTCAGCCTTGGACAGGATCATTCGCTTGCGCCTTCGACAGGACGGCGCGCGCCGCCCCGCCGTCTTTCGGGGCGCAGGGCACGGCCGCCATGCCCGCGGCGCGCGCGAGCATGGCGGATGCAGTCCCGCGCGTCGCTTGCGTCCCTCACAGGTCCATCAGCAGCCTGCGCGGGTCCTCCAGCGCCTCCTTCACGCGGACGAGGAACGTCACAGCGCCCTTGCCATCCACGATCCGGTGGTCGTAGCTCAGCGCCAGGTACATCATCGGACGGATCTTGATCTCGCCGTTGATGACCATCGGCCGCTCCTGGATCTTGTGCATCCCAAGGATCCCCGACTGCGGCGGGTTCAGGATCGGCGAGGACATGAGCGATCCGTAGACGCCGCCATTCGAGATCGTGAACGTCCCGCCCTGCATCTCGGCCATCGACAGCTTGCCGTCCCGCGCGCGGCGGCCCTTCTCGGCGATCTCCTTCTCGAGGTCGGCGAACGAGCGCTGGTCGGCGTCGCGGATCACCGGAACCACGAGGCCCTGCGGCGTGCCCGCCGCGATGCCCATGTGCACGTAGTTCTTGTAGACGATGTCGGTCCCGTCGATCTCGGCGTTGACCTCGGGCACCTCCTTCAGGGCGTGCACGCAGGCCTTGGTGAAGAACGACATGAAGCCCAGCCGCGCGCCGTGCTTCTTCTCGAACTGGTCCTTGTAGGCGTTCCTGAGCGCCATCACCTCGGTCATGTCCACCTCGTTGTAGGTGGTCAGGATCGCGGCGGTGTTCTGCGCGTCCTTCAGACGGCGCGCGATGGTCTGGCGCAGGCGGGTCATCTTCACCCGCTCCTCGCGCTCGGCGTCCTGCGCCGCCACGGGGGCGCGCGGCGCCTGTGCGGGCGCTGCGGGCGCGGGCGCGGACTGCGCAGGCGCGGACCCCGCCTTCATCACGTCCTCCTTCATGATGCGGCCGTCGCGGCCGGTGCCCTGCACCCGCGAGGGATCCAGACCCTTCTCCGCCATCATCTTCTGCGCCGAGGGGGCGTGCTCGACGTCGCTGCCGCGGCCCGCATCCGCCGCCGCGGGGGCCTTGGGCGCGGCCGTGGCCTCGCCGCCGGGAGCGGGCGCGCTCACGTCCGCGCCGCCGCCGATCACGGCCAGCTTGCCGTTGGCCTGCACCGTGGCGCCCTCGGCCGCCACGATCTCGCTCAGGGTGCCCGAGGCGGGTGCGGGAACCTCGACCGAGACCTTGTCGGTCTCCAGCTCGCACAGCATCTCGTCCTGCTCGACGTGGTCGCCCACCTTCTTGAACCACGTGGCCACGGTCGCCTCGGTCACGCTTTCGCCCAGCGTCGGAACCATCACGTCCACGCTGTCTCCGCCGCCGTCCGGCTTCGCCTCGGACCCGCTGGCGGCTTCGGCCTTCGCGGGCGCGGCCTCGGCCCCGCCACCGCCTTCGTTCAGCGTGGCGAGCAGCGCGTCGACGCCGACCGTCTCGCCCTCGCCGGCCACGATCTCGCCCAGCGTTCCGGCGGCGGGTGCGGGAACCTCGACCGTGACCTTGTCGGTTTCCAGTTCGCAGAGCATCTCGTCGGCGGCCACCGCGTCGCCCGGCTTCTTGAACCAGGTCGCGACCGTCGCCTCGGTGACGCTTTCGCCCAGGGTGGGCACGCGGACTTCGATTGACATCTTGAATTACCCTTCGATGGTCAGCGCTTCGTTCACGAGCGCGGTCTGTTGTGCCTTGTGCATGCTGGCGAGGCCCGTCGCGGGCGAGGCGCTTCCGGCCCGGCCGACATAGCGCGGGCGGGTGTTCTTCGCCTTGATCCGCGTGAGCACCCATTCGATGTTCGGCTCGACGAAGGTCCAGCCGCCCTGGTTCTTGGGCTCTTCCTGGCACCAGACGATCTCGGCCCCCTTGAAGCGCTCCAGCTCCTTCATCAGCGCGAGCGCCGGGAAGGGATAGAACTGCTCCAGGCGCAGCAGATAGACGTCGTCGATGCCGCGCGCGTCACGTTCCTCGAGCAGGTCGAAATAGACCTTGCCCGACGAGATCACGACGCGGCGGATCTTGTCGTCGGCCTTCAGCTTCGTGTCGGAATGGCCCTTCTCGGCGTCGTCCCACAGCACGCGGTGGAAACTCGACCCGGTGGTGAAGTCGGCCGCGTCCGAAATCGCAAGCTTGTGGCGCAGGAGCGATTTCGGCGTCATCAGCACCAGCGGCTTGCGGAACGAGCGGTGGATCTGCCGGCGCAGGATGTGGAAGTAGTTGGCCGGCGTGGTGCAGTTCGCCACGATCCAGTTGTCCTCGGCGCACATCTGCAGGAAGCGCTCGAGCCGGGCCGAGGAGTGTTCCGGCCCCTGCCCCTCGAAGCCGTGCGGCAGAAGCATCACGAGCCCCGACATCCGCAGCCACTTGCGCTCGCCCGACGAGATGAACTGGTCGAACATGATCTGCGCGCCGTTGGCGAAATCGCCGAACTGCGCCTCCCACATCACCAGCGCGTTGGGCTCGGCGAGGGAGTAGCCGTATTCGAAGCCGAGGACCGCGTATTCCGACAGCATCGAGTCGATGACCTCGTAGCGGCTCTGGCCCTCGCGGATGTGGTTGAGCGGATAGTGACGGTCCTCGGTCGCCTGGTCGACGATGGCCGAATGACGCTGGCTGAAGGTGCCGCGCGTCGAATCCTGCCCCGACAGGCGGACGGGATAGCCCTCCGTCAGGAGCGACCCGAAGGCCAGCGCCTCGGCCGTCGCCCAGTCGAAGCCCTCGCCGGTGTCGAACATCTGCCGCTTGGCCTCGAGCAGCCGCCCGACCGTCTTGTGGATCTGGAAGCCCTCGGGCGCGGTGGTCAGCGCGCGGCCGATCTCCTCCAGCGTCTCGGGTTTGATCGCCGTCTCGCCGCGCTGGTATTCCTCGCCCTCGCGGTCGAGATGGCTCCAGCGCCCGTCGAGCCAGTCGGCCTTGTTGGGCTTGTAGGTCTTGCCGGCCTCGAACTCCTCGTTGAGCATCGCCTGGAAGGCCGCCTTCATGTCCTCGATCTCGCCCTCGGGGATCAGGCCGTCCTTCACAAGCCGCTCGGTATAAAGCTGAAGCGTGGTCTTCTGCGTCTTGATCCGCTTGTACATCAGCGGGTTCGTGAACATGGGCTCGTCGCCCTCGTTGTGTCCGAACCGGCGGTAGCAGAACATGTCGATGACGACGTCCTTGCCGAACTTCTGGCGGAACTCGATCGCGACCTTCGCGGCGTGGACAACCGCCTCGGGGTCGTCGCCGTTGACGTGGAAGATCGGCGCCTCGACCATCAGCGCGATGTCCGTGGGATAGGGCGACGAGCGCGAGAAATGCGGCGCGGTGGTGAAGCCGATCTGGTTGTTCACGATGAAGTGGATCGTGCCGCCGGTGCGGTGGCCGCGCAGGCCCGACAGGCCGAGGCCCTCGGCCACCACGCCCTGCCCCGCGAAGGCCGCGTCGCCGTGCAGCAGGACGCCCACGACCTGCTTGCGTTCGGTGTCGCCCTTCTGGTCCTGCTTGGCGCGGACCTTGCCGAGGACGACGGGGTTCACCGCCTCCAGGTGCGAGGGGTTGGCCGTCAGCGACAGGTGCACGATGTTGCCGTCGAAATCGCGGTCGGACGAGGCGCCGAGGTGGTATTTCACGTCCCCCGACCCATCGACGTCCTCGGGTTTGAAGCTGCCGCCCTGGAACTCGTTGAAGATCGCGCGGTAGGGCTTCTGCATGACGTTGGCCAGCACCGAAAGCCGGCCGCGATGCGGCATCCCGATCACGATCTCGCGCACGCCCAGCGCGCCGCCGCGCTTGATGATCTGCTCCATCGCCGGGATCAGGCTTTCGCCGCCGTCGAGGCCGAAGCGCTTGGTGCCCATGTACTTGACGTGCAGGAACTTCTCGAAGCCCTCGGCCTCGACCATCTTGTTCAGGATCGCCTTGCGCCCCTCGCGGGTGAACGCGATCTCCTTGCCGTAGCCCTCGATCCGCTCCTTCAGCCATGCGGCCTGCTCGGGGTCGGAGATGTGCATGTACTGCAGCGCGAAGGTGCCGCAGTAGGTGCGCTTCACGATGTCGAGGATCTGCCGGATCGACCCGTGCTGAAGCCCCAGCACGTTGTCGAGGAAGATCGGCCGGTCCATGTCGGCGTCCGTGAAGCCGTAGGACCGGGGGTCGAGCTCGGGGTGCGGGGTCTGGTCGCGCATCCCCAGCGGGTCGAGGTCGGCCACCAGGTGGCCCCTGATGCGGTAGGCCCGGATCAGCATGAGCGCGCGGATCGAATCCAGCACCGCGCGCTGGATCTGCGCCTGGCTCAGCTCGACGCCCTGCTCCTCGGCCTTTGCCTTGATCTTCCGGCCCGCTTCCTTGACCTCGGCGGCCGCCGCCGGCCATTCGCCGGTCAGCGCGCTGGTCCAGTCGTCGTCGGGCTGCGGCGGCCAGTCGGCGCGCGCCCAGGACGGGCCCTGCGCCTCGGCCACGGCATCGCCCGCGGCGTCGCCAAGCTCGGCGAAGAACGCGCGCCAGCCCTCGTCCACCGCGTCGGGGTCGCGGGCGTACTGCGCATAGAGCTGTTCGAGGTATTCCGCGTTCGCGCCCTGCATGAAGCTCGACGCGTGGAACTGGTCGTTGGGGCCTTGCTCGGTCATGGGTCAATTCCTTCCGGGAACTGGATGTTCGATCGACGGGCGGGCGTGATCGCCGCGCCTTCCGTCGCAAGCGGTGCGTGCTGCATCTGCGCCGGGGCCGCGGCGCGGGGCGCCTCGGCGCGCGCGGGCAGCGACAGGAACAGCATCGCGGCAAGCGCGAAAAGCCCTGCCGCGCCGACCGCATGGGCGGCGCGCCAGAGCCTCTGCAAGACTGCGCGGTCCTTCACCGGCGCCTCCCTGTTCGGACGATGCCTCAGCCGATGGCCTTCAGCACCGCCTCGCCAAGCGTCGCGGGGCTGTCGGCCACCACGATGCCGGCCGACTTCATCGCCTCGATCTTGTCCTCGGCGCCGCCCTTGCCGCCCGCGACGATGGCGCCCGCATGGCCCATCCGGCGGCCCGGAGGCGCCGTGCGGCCCGCGATGAAGCCCGCCGTGGGCTTCCAGCGGCCGCGCTTCTTCTCGTCGGCGAGGAACTGCGCCGCTTCCTCTTCGGCCGAGCCGCCGATCTCGCCGATCATGATGATCGACTGCGTCTCGGGGTCCGCGAGGAACATCTCGAGCACGTCGATATGCTCGGTTCCCTTGATCGGGTCGCCGCCGATGCCGACGGCGGTGGACTGTCCAAGGCCGCTGTCGGAGGTCTGCTTGACCGCCTCGTAGGTCAGCGTCCCCGAGCGCGACACCACGCCGACCGAGCCGCGCTTGTGGATGTGGCCGGGCATGATGCCGATCTTGCAGGCGCCGGGCGTGATGACGCCGGGGCAGTTCGGGCCGATCAGGATCGACTTCGACCCCTCCAGCGCGCGCTTCACCTTCATCATGTCGAGCACCGGGATGCCCTCGGTGATGCAGCAGATCAGCGGCATCTCCGCGTCGATCGCCTCGAGGATCGAGTCGGCGGCGAAGGGCGGCGGAACGTAGATGACGCTCGCGTTCGCGCCCGTGACGTCCATCGCCTCGTGGACCGAGTTGAAGACCGGCAGGTCGAGGTGGCTCATGCCGCCCTTTCCGGGCGTGACGCCGCCGACCATCTTGGTGCCGTAGGCGACGGCCTGCTCCGAGTGGAAGGTGCCCTGGCTGCCTGTGAAGCCCTGGCAGATGACCTTGGTGTTTTCGTCGACGAGTACGGCCATTGCGGTCCCTCATTCACGTTGTCTTGCGCCCGGCCCTAGGCCATGGCCGCGTTCAGTTGATGATGATGGCGGAGGTTCCGTCATCGATGCACTCGCCGGAATTCCCGGCGGCGGCGTATCTCAGGGTCACGATGGGCGTGACGTCCCAGTTGGTGAAGCCGCCGCAGGGCCCGACCGGGGCGCCGGCCTGCTGGTCGGGCTGCCCCGGAACCCAGGCCTGCGGCGCGACCTCGACGGTGATGGCGCGCCCGATCGCGTTGGCCATCGCCAGGTCCACGATCGGCGACATCACCGTGCAGTAGCCTTCGCGCGGGGTCCGCACCTGCAGCAGGCCGCTCACGCCCGGGGCGCTGACCTCGTGCGTGCCCGCGTCCATGCCGGGGGTCACGACGAAGCCCGCAGCCTCGAACGCGCCCGCCATGCCGCCGGGGGTCCGCACGTTTTGCAGGCAGAGCGTCGCGGCGAGGCGCATGTTCATCGCGGCCGCCTCGGCGTCGGTCTGCGCGGCGGACGGCAGGGCCGCCGCCGCGATCCCGCAGCCGAGGATCGCGATGCCGTGGCCCCGCACGGCCATCAGCCCTTCACCGCCTTCACGATCTTCTCGGCGGCGTCCGAGAGGTTCTCGGCGGCGATCACGTCGAGGCCGGAGGAGTTGATGATCTCCTTGCCCTTCTCGACGTTGGTTCCCTCCAGGCGCACCACCAGCGGCACCTTCAGGCCGACTTCCTTCACCGCCTCGATCACGCCCTCGGCGATGATGTCGCAGCGCATGATGCCGCCGAAGATGTTCACCAGGATGCCCTTCACGTTCGGGTCGCTCGTGATGATCTTGAACGCCTCGGTGACCTTCTCCTTGGTGGCGCCGCCGCCCACGTCGAGGAAGTTCGCGGGCTCCGCGCCATAAAGCTTGATGATGTCCATCGTCGCCATCGCAAGGCCGGCGCCGTTCACCATGCAGCCGATCTCGCCGTCGAGCGCGATGTAGTTCAGGTCGTGCTTGGAGGCGGCGAGTTCCTTGGGATCCTCCTCCGTCTCGTCGCGCAGGCTGGCGATGTCGGGATGGCGGTAGACCGCGTTGCCGTCGAAGCCGAGCTTGGCGTCCAGAACCTTCAGGCCGCCCTCGTCGGTGACGATCAGCGGGTTGATCTCGAGCATCTCCATGTCCTTCTCGACGAAGGCCTTGTAGAGGATGCCCATCAGGTTCACGCATTCCTTGACCTGCTTGCCCTCCAGGCCGAGCGAGAAGGCGATGCGGCGGCCGTGGAACGGCTGGTATCCGGTGGCGGGATCGACGCTGAACGACAGGATCTTCTCGGGCGTGGAGGCCGCGACCTCCTCGATGTCCATGCCGCCCTCGGTGGAGCACACGAAGGAGATGCGGCTGGTCTGGCGGTCCACCAGAAGCGCGAGGTAAAGCTCGCGCTCGATCCCCGAACCGTCCTCGATGTAGATGCGGTTGACCTGCTTGCCCGCGGGGCCCGTCTGGTGCGTCACCAGCGTCCGGCCCAGCATCTTCTTGGCCTCGGCCTCGGCTTCCTCCACCGACTTGGCAAGGCGCACGCCACCCTTCTCGCCCGCGCCTTCCTCCTTGAAGTGGCCCTTGCCGCGGCCGCCTGCATGGATCTGCGCCTTGACGACCCAGAGCGGTCCGTCAAGCTCGCCAGCGGCCGTCTTGGCCTCCTCGGCGCGCAGAACCACCCGGCCGTCGCTGACCGGGGCGCCGTACTGACGAAGAAGCGCCTTCGCCTGGTATTCATGAATGTTCATGAAACTGTCCCGTCGTTGGTGGTGTCGCGACCTGCTAAAGCACAACCCAAGGTCGCATTGAAACGCCAATCTGCCGCAGATGCAGGGTTTCGGCGGAAAAAGCGACATTTGTGATCACAGCCTGAAAAAGTGTGATCACAAAATTTCGCCGCATCGCATTCCACCATTTGCCGCAACCGCGAAACAGGGCCGACTCACCCGCGCGACACACCATGCCGGAACCGGAAAGCGCGTCGCCCGGTTGGTCCCGCGATCACATTCCTGGAACGGGGGCGCAAGGCGATGGCCGAAAACGGCGGCGGAAACAGAGACATGAAACTGATCGGGCTCGGCCTTCTGGCCGCAATCGGATGGGTCCTCGCGGTATGGGCCTTCGTCAATGGCGGCGCGATCGAGGACGACCTGCGCGCGCAGATGTCCCGCGTCGAGGGCGACCTTCGACAACAGCGCGAGACCTCGGGCACGCTTGAGGAGATGCGGACCCGCATCGCCGGGCTGGAGCCCGAGATCGCGACGCTGGAGGCCTCGCGCGGCACGCTCAGCACGGAGGTCTCGGACCTCGAGCAGGAGCGCGACCGCCTCGCGCAGGACAGCGAAGCGCTTTCCGCCGAGGTGGACGACGCCCGCGCCGAGCTGCGCCGCCTCGAGGAGGAAGCAGCCCCCCTGCGCGAGGAAATCGCGACCCACGAGACCCGGATGAGCGACCTCGACAGCGCGATCGGCACGGCCGAACAGCGCCTCGAGGAGACGGACGCCCGCCTCGAAGCCGCGCTCACCCGCGAGCAGGAGGTGCGCACCAGCCTCGCCGCGCTCGAGGAGGACGCCGCCCAGATGACGCAGCGCGTCACCGACGCCGAGGCGCGCATCGCCGACCTGCGCGAGCAGGAGAACGCGCTGCGCGACGAGATGGACCGCATCGCCCGCGAGCGCGACGCGGCCCGCGACGAGGCGGCACGCCTTCGCGACGAGATCGCGACTGCGGAGGAGCGCCTCGACCGGCTGCGCACCGCCGTCGCCTCCGCCGAGGAACGCCGCGCCGCGCTGCAACCGATCCTGTCGGGGCTGACGCAGGAACTGGAGGCGACGGCCGCGCGGCTCGACGAGGTGCAGGAGACGCTGGCGGGCCGGGAACGGCAGATCGCGGATCGGGGCGATGCGGACCGGGGCGATGCGGAGACAGGCGACGCGGAGACGGGCGGCGAAGGCGACGCCCTGAGCCTGCGGATCGACGCTTCGGGCGTGGCCGAGACCGGGGCGGACGCCGGTGGCGCGGCCGAAACCGCCACGGACTGACGCCCGCATCCGCACGAAAAAAGGCGGCCCCGGCGGGCCGCCTTTTCATTGCGAAGGCCCGGCGCGCTCAGGCGAGGCTTTCGTCGATCCCCTTGCAGGCCTCGACAAGGCCCTTCACGGCGGCGACCGAATTGTCGAACATCGACTGCTCGTCTTTCGTCAGCCGGATCTCGACGATCCGCTCGATGCCGCCCGCGCCGATCACGGTCGGAACGCCGACATACATGCCCTTCAGCCCGAACTCGCCGTCGCAATAGGCGGCGCAGGGCAGGACGCGCTTCTGGTCCTTCAGGAACGCCTCGGCCATCTCGATCGCCGACGTCGCCGGCGCGTAGAAGGCCGACCCGGTCTTCAGCAGGCCGACGATCTCGGCGCCGCCGTCGCGCGTGCGCTGCACGATCGCGTCGAGCTTGTCCTTGGTCGTCCAGCCCATCTCCACGAGGTCGGGCAGCGGGATGCCCGCGACGGTCGAATAGCGCACCGAGGGCACCATCGTGTCGCCGTGGCCGCCGAGCACGAAGGCCGTGACGTCCTTCATCGACACGTCGAATTCCTCGGCGAGGAAGTGGCGGAAGCGCGCGCTGTCCAGCACGCCGGCCATGCCGCAGACCATGTTGTGGGGCAGGCCCGAGAACTCGCGCAGCGCCCAGACCATCGCGTCCAGCGGGTTGGTGATGCAGATGACGAAGGCGTTCGGCGCGTTGTCGCGGATGCCCTCGCCCACGGCCTTCATGACCTTGAGGTTGATGCCGAGCAGGTCGTCGCGGCTCATGCCGGGCTTGCGCGGCACGCCGGCGGTGACGATGCAGACGTCCGCGCCTGCGATGTCGGCATAGTCGTTGGTGCCCTTCAGCTTCGCGTCGAACTTCTCGGAGGGTCCGCTTTCGGCGATGTCGAGCGCCTTGCCTTGCGGAACACCCTCGGCGATGTCGAACAGAACGACGTCGCCAAGCTCCTTCAGCGCGGCGAGATGGGCGAGCGTGCCCCCGATCTGCCCAGCGCCGATCAGCGCGATCTTGGGTCTGGCCATGAGATTGATCTCCAAGTCCCTCGTTGATATCGGCGCGAGGCGTATCCCCGCCCCGCGCCCCGCGCAAGCCCCGCGCGCAGCCGGGGCCGGGCGCGGCAGGGCTGGCCCCGCGGCGGTGCCCCGGCCAAGATGTTGGAACGCTTGGCGAAAGGACTGAACGTGCTCGACCAATGGGCCTTCGCGGCAGCCGCCTTCGCCGCACTTCTGGCCGGCATCTCCAAGGGCGGCTTCGGCGGGTCGCTCGCCTTTGCCGGAACCGCGATTCTCGCGCTGGTGGTGGATCCCGGCGTCGCGCTCGCGCTGATGCTGCCGGTCCTCATGGCGATCGACCTGGCCGCCGTGCGCACCTACTGGGGCCGCTGGCACGCGGCCTCGGCGCGCGCGGTGCTGACCGGCGCGGTTCCCGGCCTCGCGCTGGGGGCGGCGCTGTTCTCGGTGGTGTCGGACGACTTCATCCGCGTGATGATCGGCGTCGTCGCGCTGGGCTTCGTGGCGTTCCGCCTCGCCGGCGCGACGGGCTTGATCGCGCCGCGCCCGCGCCCCTTCGACGCGCGCAAGGGGTGGGCCGCGGGGGCGGCGGCGGGCTTCACCAGCTTCGTCGCGCACGCGGGCGGGCCACCCTTCGCGATGTTCATGCTGGGGCAGGACGGCATCGGCAAGACGCAATATCACGCCACCTCGGTCATCGTGTTCTGGCTGGTGAACGCCGCGAAGGCCGTCCTCTACGCGATGCTCGGCCTGTTCACCTTCTCCAGCCTCGGGACCTCGGCCCTGATGATCCCCTTCGCGCTGCTGGGCACATGGATCGGCGTCCACGCGCACGCCCGCATCCCCGAACGCGCCTTCTTTTCGGTCGCCTACGCCGCGCTCACGGTCACGGCGGCGCGGCTTCTGTGGGACGGCCTCGCCTGAGGCCCGCATCCGGAGCCCGTTTGCGCGCGCAACAATATTCTTCTGCAGCGCGGCAGTTCGGAACTTGATTTCGCGCAGGCGACGTGTTTCCAAGCGGCCGAAGGGGCTTCGGCCCTGCCCGGTCCACGCCGACGGAGGCATCTCATGGATCACCGCGCGCGACCCTACCGCTCGGTCCTCTACATTCCCGGCTCGAAGCCGCGCGCGCTGGAGAAGGCGCGCGAGCTTCCCGTCGATGCGATCATCTTCGACCTCGAGGACGCCGTCTCGGTCGAGGAAAAGCCCGCCGCGCGCACCCTGCTGGCCGAGACGCTGGCAGGCGGCGGCTACGGCCCGCGCGCGCAGATCGTGCGGATCAACGGTTTCGAGACCGCGTGGGGCGCAGACGATCTGGACGCCATCGCCGCCGCGCAGCCGCAGGCGATCCTTCTGCCAAAGGTGAACGGCCCCGCCGACATCGCGGCGCTGGCCGACCGGCTGGATGCGCGGCCCGAGACCTCGGACACGGCGATCTGGGCGATGATGGAGACGCCCGTGGGCGTCCTCAACGCGCAGGCAATCGCGGCCGCCCCGCGCATGGCGGGCTTCGTGATGGGCACCAACGACCTCGCCAAGGAACTGGGCAGCCGCACGCGCGCCGCCATGACGACCGCGCTTCAGCACTGCCTTCTGGCCGCGCGCGCGCACGGCCTCGTCTGCGTCGACGGCGTCTACAACGCCTTCCGGGACGAGGACGGCCTGCGGGCGGAATGCGCCGAGGGGCGCGACTTCGGCTTCGACGGAAAGACGCTGATCCATCCCGCGCAGGTCGCTGTCGCCAACGCGGCCTTCGCCCCCTCGCCCGACGAGATCGACCTCGCGCGGCGCCAGATCGCGGCCTACGAGGACGCCGTGCGGGAGGGACAAGGCGTCGCGGTCGTCGACGGAAGGATCGTCGAGAACTTGCATGTGGACACGGCGCGGGCGACGCTGGCCCGGGCAGAGGCAATCGCGGCGCTGGAGGCGGCCTGATGGGATATCTTTCACTGATCGCGGGCGTGGCGCTGTGGTCCGTCGCGCACCTGTTCAAGCGGATCGCGCCCGCGCGCCGCGCGCGGATGGGCGACGCGGCGAAGGGCGCCGTGGCCGTGGCCGTCATCGCTTCGGTCGTGCTGATGTGGTGGGGCTACCGCAACGCCTATGGCGGGCCGTTCTTCTGGGGCCGCCATCCCGCGACGGTCGGCATCAACAACCTCCTGAACCTTCTGGCGCTCTACCTGTTCGCGGCCTCAGGCATGAAGACCTGGCTCGGCCAGAAGATGCGCCACCCGCAACTGACCGCGATCAAGACCTGGGCCGTGGCGCACCTGCTGGTCAACGGCGACCTGCCGGCCTTCATCCTGTTCGGCGGCCTTCTGGCATGGGCGGTGGTCGAGGTCATCCTCATCAACCGCCAGACCGCCTGGACGAAGCCCGCGACCGTCGAGGTGAAGCCCGGCAAGGAGGCCGGCGCGGTCATCGGCACGCTGGCGCTTTATGGCGCGATCGCCTGGGTGCACTACTGGTTCGGCTATCCGGCGTTCGGGTGAGGCCATGAAGATCTATCGCCTGCTGACCGAGGACGACACGTCCGCCTTCTGCCACAAGGTGTCCGAAGCTCTGTCGAAGGGCTGGGTGCTGCATGGCGACCCGGTGATGTCCTTCGACGCCGCGCGCGCCGTGATGCGCTGCGGACAGGCCGTGACGAAGGAGATCGACACGCCCTATTCGCCCGACATGAAACTGGGCGCCCAGTAACCGCCGCCCGCTGACCTTCCGAAGGACGCCATGCCCGCCACCAAGACGAACCCCGGCCGCTTCTTCGAGGATTACCGCGTCGGCGAGGTGATCGAGCACGCGGTGCCGCGCACCGTCTCGGGCGGCGAGCGCGCGCTTTACCACGCGCTCTATCCCGCGCGCCACGCGCTCTATTCCTCGGACGAGTTCGCCCGCGCCTGCGGCCTGCCGCAAAGCCCGCTCGACGACCTCGCCGCGTTTCACATCGTGTTCGGCAAGTCGGTGCCCGACGTGTCGCTGAACGCGGTCGCCAACCTCGGCTATGCCGAGGCGCGCTGGCTGAGGCCGGTCTACGCGGGCGATACGATCCGGGCCTCCTCGGAGGTGATCGGGCTGAAGCAGAACTCGTCGGGCAAGACCGGCGTGGTCTACGTCCGCACCACGGGGCGCAACCAGCACGGGCTGGCGGTGATGGAATTCGCCCGCTGGGTCATGGTGCGCAAGCGCGACGCGCAGGCCCCCGCGCCCGAGACGGTGGTGCCCGCGCTTGCCGATGCGGTCGCGCCGGGCGACCTCGTGCTGCCCGGCGGCCTCGATTTCTCGGGCTACGACTTCGCGCAGGCGGGCGAGGCGCACCGGCTGGCCGACTATGCGCCGGGCGAGATCATCGATCACGTCGATGGCGTGACGATCGAGGAAGCCGAGCACATGATGGCCACGCGGCTGTGGCAGAACACCTCGAGGACGCATTTCGACGCGACCCCGCGCGAGGATCGCAAGCGCCTGATCTACGGCGGGCACGTCATGTCGATGGCGCGCGCGCTGTCCTTCAACGGCCTCGCGAACGCTCAGTGCATCGTGGCGATCAACGGCGGAAGCCACGCCAACCCCTGTTTCGCGGGCGACACGGTGCGGGCGTGGTCCGAGGTCCTGGACCGGGCCGAAACCCCCGCCCCCGGCGTCGGCGCCATCCGCCTGCGGCTGGTCGCGGTGAAGGACGGCGCGGCGCCCGGCGCGCTGCGCGGCGAGGACGGGAAATACCTTCCCGACGTGCTTCTGGATCTCGACTACTGGGCGCTGATGCCGGTCTGACGCGTGCCCTCGCGGTATCGCCGCGACAGACGCCGCTCGCGCCAGACGATCATCAGGCCGCCCGCGACGATCAGGATCGCGCCCGGAAACAGGTCCTGCACCGGCGCCTCGCCGAAGAACACCCACCCCAGAAGCAGCGCGGTGGGAATGCCGGCATAGCTGAACGGCGCAAGGTTGGACGGCTCGGTCATCCGGTAGGACACCACGAGGCACAGGACCGCCGTGCCCCCGAACATCCCCATCGCCACGATCCAGGCCATGTCCGCCGCCGAGGCGATCGGGGTGAAGCCCCCCGTGGCCAGCGCGAGGCCCAGCGCGCCCAGCGCCGCGACTCCCGACGAGTGCAGGTTGACGAGGGGGCTTGGAACGTCCTCGTCCAGCAGCCGGGAGGTGACGCCCGCCACGGCATAGAGCATGGCGGCGATCAGCGGCAGGACCGCGTCGAAGCTGAAGGCGTCGCGCCCCGGCCCCATCACCATGACCACGCCCGCGAACCCCACCAGCGCCGCGCTCCAGCGGAAGGGGCCCACGCGCTCGCCGAGGATCGGCACCGACAGCGCCACGATGAACAGCGCGTTGGAATAGGAGATCGTGGCCGCCGTCGCGAAGGCCAGCCGCCCGAGCGCGAGATAGAAGCAGAACTGCGCGACGGTGACGGCCAGCCCCCGGATCAGCGGGATGTGCCATTGCCGCAGGCGAAGCGGGCGGCCCGCGTCGTGCCACGTCCGCGTGGACCACAGCGTGATCAGCCCCGGCAGAAGGCCGAAGAGGTTGCGCCACGCCGACAGCTCGGCCGCGCCGTAGCGGGCCGAGAGGTGCTTGATCACCAGCGCCATGAGGTCGAAGAACAGGATCGCGAGCAGGCTGATCAGGATCGCGGGCAGCACCCGGTCGGAGGCTCTGGCGGACATGCGGCGGGCGCTCCGGTGCGGTCATGCCTTGCTTGGGGCCGCCCCGCCCGGACCTGCCGGGCGGAGCGGGGTCGTGTCACCGGGTCCAGCGCACGCCGGTCAGGTCGTTGGCCTGCGTCGGGGAATTCTCCCACAGGCCCTCGATGTCGGCGTTCGCGACGCCGGTCTTGGCAAGCTGGAACAGGAAGCCGTTGGCGAAGTCCTCGGCGATGGTCGTCTGCATCTCCGCCAGAAGCGCCGAGCGGGCGGCAGGGTCGGACGTCACGGTCAGCTCCGCGTTCAGCGCTTGGAAATCGGGGCTGTCGTAGCGGAAGTAGTAGTCGGGATTGGCGTAGATGTTGATGTCGAAGGGCTCGGTGTGGCTGACGATGGTCAGGTCGAAGTCGCTGCCGCGGAACACCCGCTCGAGCCAGTCGGCCCATTCCATGTTGGTGATCTCGGTCTCGATGCCCACTTCGCGAAGCTGCGCCGCGATGATCTCGCCGCCGCGCCGCGCGTAGGAGGGCGGGGGCAGCATCAGGCGCAGGGTCAGGTCCTCGGCGCCGGCCTCGGCCAGAAGCGCGCGCGCGCGCTCGGGGTCGTGGTCCGAGTTGGCGGTCAGATCGACGTAGTCGGGGTTGTGCGGCGCGAAATGGGTGCCGATCGGCGTGCCGTAGCCGAACATCGCCCCGTCGATGATGTCCTGCCGGTTGATCGCGTGCGAGATCGCCTCGCGCACCCGCACGTCGTTCAGCGGCTCGCCCGCGTTGTTCATGGCGAGGATCGTCTCGCCCTCGGTCGAGCCCACGACGACGCGAAAGCGGGGATCCGCCTCGAACTGGGCCAGCGTCTCGGGCGCGGGGAAGTTCGGGTAGGCGTCCACGTCGCCCGACATCAGCGCCGCGAAGGCCGCGTTGGGGTCCGAGATGAAGCGGAACGTCGCCGCCTCCAGCGCCACGGGCTCGCCCCAGTAATCGTCGTTGCGCACAAGCTCGACCCGGTCGCCCTGCACCCAGTCCGAGAAGCGGAAGGGCCCGGTGCCGACGGGGTTGGTGGCGTTCGTGTCGGCGCTTTCGGGCGCCACGATCACCGCGTCGCCCCACGCCATCTTGAACAGGAACGCCCCGTCGGGATCGGTGAGCGTGACGCGCACCGTCGTGTCGTCCACCGCCTCGACCGTGTCGATCCCCGCAAAGAGCGGCTTCTGCGCGTTGGTGGAGTCCTCGGCCCGCGCGCGGTCGAGCGAGAACACGACGTCCTCGGCCGTCATCGCGGTGCCATCGTGGAAGGTCACGCCCTCGGCGAGGGTGAAGACGTAGGTCAGCCCGTCCTCGGAGATCTCCCAGCTGCGGGCCAGCGCCGGCACGATCGAACCGTCCGGCGCGAAGCGCGTCAGCCCCTCGAAGACGTTGGCGTAGACGACCTCGTCGATGGCCGCCGCCGCGCCGCCCGTGGGGTCCAGGTTCGGCGGCTCGAGCACCATGCCGATCGAGATGTCGGCCTGCTGCGCCAGCGCCGCGCCGGTGCCCATGAGCAGGGCGAACGCGCTCATCCGAAGCGATCGTGTCATTGTCCCAGAGTCTCCCGCTTGTATTCCCTACGGGCATACTGGCGCGTTCCGAGGGAAAATGCGCGTCGAAAATTATCCGATCTGCAAGACCGGGCAGAGGCCGGATTCCCCTTGTTTCGCTGGTCATCCACAGCTGACGCCCGCCGATTGGGCAGCGGCCGGGGCCGGAAGGCCGGTTTGTCGCACCTCCGCCACGCAACCCTTTTCGCGGAGGCCGAATCGACGCAGGTTAACGGTGGAGCCGCGGTCGTGCCCGGCTCCGGCCCGCCCGGGGGACGCCGTCACGGCGCATGGGCGGGCGTCTCGGCAAGACATGGGGGACAACATGCACAGGATCGAACCGGAGGAGATCCTCGCGATCTCGTCTGAAAGCATCGGGGCATTCATCCGCGATCAGGCCAGCAGCCGCAACCTCAGCCCGCTGGTGCGCAAGCTGAACGCGGACCTGATGGGCGGCGACGCGACGGCCAGCGACATGGCGGCGCGGGCGCTCAGGCACCTGGGTTTCGTCGACTGCGCCTGAGGACTGCGCCTGAGGCGCGGTCTCAGGCCAGAAGCTCCTTCAAGGTCAGCGCCATGACCTTCGCGGCATCGGCCATGTCGTCGATGCCCACCCATTCGTCGGGCTGGTGCGCAAGGTCGAGGATGCCCGGCCCGTAAGCGATGCAGTTCTTCAGCCGCCCGATTCGGTCGATGTGCTTCTGGTCGTAGGTGCCGGGCGACACCACGAATTGCGCGTGCCGGTCGAGCACGCGCGCGATCGCGGCCTCCACCGTGCGGACCACCGGCGCGTCGCGGTCGGTCATGGTGGGGCGCACCTCGAACAGGTCGCGGATCTCGTATTTCAGCTCGGGCCGGCGCGCGCGCACCCGCTCCATCAGGGACGCGATCTCGGCCTTCACCTCGCCGAGGTCCTCCTCGATCAGGAACCGCCGGTCGATCGTGATGCGGCAGCGGTCGGGCACGCAGGGCGCGGGAAGGCCGGTATAGCCGTCCTCCTGCTCGGGCTCGCCGCCGTGGATGGCGTTGATGTTCAGCGTGGACTGGCGCGCGCCGTCGGGGACGACGGGCATCTCGGTCCGCTTGCCCGCCAGCAGCGGGAACAGCGTCTCCTCCATCTCGGCGAGGACCGCGCCCATGTGGCGCACGGCGCAGTCGCCGAGGAACGGCATCGAGCCATGGGCGATGCGTCCCTGCGTCTCGATCTCGGCCCACCAGACGCCGCGATGGCCAAGGCAGATGCGGTCCTTGTTCAGGGGCTCGGGGATGATGACGTGCTGAACGCGGGCGGGGTCGAAATAGCCCTGCTCGGCAAGGTAGGCGACGCCGCCGAAGCCACCCGATTCCTCGTCGGCCGTCGCGCTGATCTCGATCGCGCCGCGAAAGCCGGGATGAATGTCCACGAAGGCCTCGGCCGCGATCACGGCGCTCGCGATGCCGCCCTTCATGTCGCACGCGCCGCGCCCGTAGACGCGGCCGTCGCGCACCTCGCCACCGAAGGGATCGACCGTCCAGCCGTGGCCCGCCTCGACCACGTCGTGATGCCCGTTGAAATGCACGCAGTCGCCGGGACCGCCCGTCCCCTCGATCCGGGCCACGAGGTTCCAGCGCGGGTGCCGGTCGCTGTCGGCAAGCGCCCCCGTGGCGCGCACCAGTTCCACCGCGAAGCCGCGCTTCTCCAGCCGCGCGGCGAGGTAGTCGCAGATCTCGCGGTAGTTCCGGCCCGGCGGATTCAGCGTGGGAATGCGGATCAGGTCGCGCGTCAGGGCGACGAGGTCGTCGGTGCGTGCCGTGACGGCATCGAGCAGGGGGGCGTCATCCTTCATGGCGTCACACTGCGCCCGCGTGCCGCGCCCGGCAAGCCCCGGCCGAAGCCGCTGCCCCTGCCAATTCCGGCCTCGTTGTTCTATATGGAGAAAAGGGATCGGCGGCAGGGCCCCGACCTTCACGATGGAGCGGGTGCATGATCTTCAGTCTCGGCCGCATGGCGATCGTTCTCCTCGTGGGGCTTACGGTCGTCTATGTCAGCCTCTACTTCTACTTCCGGTCGGGCGCGAAGATGCGCCTCGAGGAGGACTGGGTGATGCAGGGCCGCCCCGGCGACCGCGCCGACTGGGTTGAGGAACGCCTCGCCCCCCATGCCGAGCGCATCCGCAACCGGCTGCTGCTGTTCGTCTACGTCGTGCCGCTCGTGGCGCTGTCCGTCTACGTCTACGTCACCAACTGAAGGCTTCTCCCATGCGCTGGCCCCGGATCATCTTCTTCAGCATCCTCGCGCTCCTGATCGGGGCCTTCCTGCACTACACGCTGCCCCAGCGCGACATCGTGCGGATCAACGGGACCGAGATCATACGGACCGATTTCTCGGGGCTGAACCGCATCTTCTACGCCCAGGGCGACAGTGGCGGCGCGCAGGTC
This sequence comes from Roseicyclus salinarum, assembly GCF_029624655.1. GTDB lineage: Bacteria > Pseudomonadota > Alphaproteobacteria > Rhodobacterales > Rhodobacteraceae > Roseibacterium > Roseibacterium salinarum. Next base: position 17,515 of record NZ_JARRSA010000028.1, on the reverse strand, counting down.
GACAGCCGCGACCTGCGGCTGATCAACACGGTGCAGGCGGACGGCGACGTGATGGTCTACCGCAACGAGGACACGGGCTTCGGCTGGCCGCCCTACTTCAAGCTCGACTCCGCCGACCTGCAGGCCGAGGCCTCGAACCTGGTGTCGAGCTCGGCCGACCCGGTCTGGGTCGCGGTCACGCATTACGGCTGGCGCTCGCGGCTGCTGACGACCTACCCCAACGCGATCTCGCTGCGCGAGGTGGCGGGTCCCGAGGTCACGCTGATCCCGTGGCTGAACATCGTGATCCTGCTGATCCTCGCGGTCGTGCTGTTCATGGCGTGGCGCATCTGGGAACGGTTCGAGGACCGCGTCATCGAACCCGCCGCCGACCGTGTCGCCGTGCGCTGGGCCAAGATGAAGGACTGGGCTTCCGGGCGGCGGTAGCCCGCGCCTCACTCGCCGTAGGGCACCCAGATCGTCTTGACCTCGGTCGCGGCCTCGAGAAAGCGCCGCCCGCCACCCGCCGGCGTCGCCCAGTCCGGGTTGCCGCCGTGGTTGATCCACGTCCGCTTGAGGTTCCCGGCCGAGGCGGCCTGAAGCGCGGCCGCGTCCGCCTGCCCCGAGAACGACCAGAGCGCGTCGACGTCGAGATGGCTTGCCAGCGTGCCGCCAAGCTCGGCCGGGTCGCCGGTCACGATGTTGACCACGCCGCCCGGCACGTCGGACGTGTCGAGGACCTGGTAGAGGTCGGTGGCCGCCAGCGGACAGGGCCATGACGGCACCAGCACGACCCGGTTGCCCATCGCGATGGCGGGCGCCACGAGCGATACCGCGCCCAGAAGCGGCGCGTCCTCGGGCGCGAGAATGCCGATCACGCCCACGGGCTCGCGCATGGCCAGCGCCACGCCCCGGATCGGGACCGACTTGGCCACGCCGTCGAACTTGTCGGCCCATGCCGCGCAGGAGAACAGCCTGTCCACCGAGGCCGCGACCTCGGCCTCGGCGCGCGACGCGCTGACGCCCGTCATGTCGCGCAGGCGCTGGGCGAACTCGGCCCCGCGCGCCGAGAGGTTCTCGGCGACGTAGTAGAGGACCTGCGCGCGCAGGTGGCACGTGGCCTTCGCCCAGCCCGAGGCGCCGCGCGCGGCCTCCACGGCGTTGCGGATGTCCTTGCGGTTGCCGATCCCGGCATGGCCCAGAAGCCTGCCCTTGCGCCCGTAGACCGGCCGCGAATAACCGCCGTCGGGGCGCGCCTGCTTGCCGCCGACATACATCTTCGCCGTCCGGTCGAGGCCCGCCGCCTCCACCGTCTCGGGGGCGGGCTCGGGCTCGACCGGGCGGACCGGCTTCAGCGCGACGTCGGGCCTGAGATAGGCCAGCATCCCCTCCCAGCCGCCTTCGCGGCCGAAGCCGCTTTCGCGGACGCCGCCGAAGGGCGCGGCCGCGTCGAAGAGGTTGGTGGCGTTCACCCAGACGACGCCCGCCGCAAGCTTGGGCGCGACATCGAGCGCGAGGTTGAGGTTCTCGGTCCACAGCGTCGCGGCAAGGCCGTAGCGCGTGTTGTTGGCGAGGCTCACCGCCTCGGCGGGCGTGCGGAAGGTGCCGGAGACGAGGACCGGGCCGAAGATCTCCTCCTGCATCAGGGGGGCGGCGGGCGAGAGGCCGGTGATCAGCGTCGGCGGATAGAAGCAGCCCGTTTCGGGCATGTCGGTGGCGGCGCGGTAGACCTCGCCCTCGGTGTTGGCGTCCACCAGCCGCGTGATCGCCGCGTGCTGCACGGGGTCCACCACCGCGCCCACGTCGATGCACTTGTCGAGCGGATCGCCGACGCGCAGCTTGTCCATCCGCGCCTTGAGCCGGGCGTGGAAATCCTCGGCGATGCCTTCCTGCACCAGAAGCCGCGAGCCGGCGCAGCAGACCTGCCCCTGGTTGAACCAGATGGCGTCCACCAGTCCCTCGATCGCGCTGTCGATGTCGGCGTCGTCGAAGACGATGTAGGGCGACTTGCCGCCAAGCTCGAGCGTGAGCGACTTCGCCGTTCCGGCCGTCGCCTCGCGGATGCGGCGGCCGACGGCGGTGGAGCCGGTGAAGGCGATCTTGGCGATGCCGTCATGGCCGACGATGGCCTCTCCCGTCGCGCCGTCGCCGGTGACGATGTTGACGACGCCCCTGGGCAGCCCGGCCTCCCGGCAGATGTCGGCGAACAGAAGCGCGGTGAGCGAGGTGTATTCGGCGGGCTTCAGGACGACGGTGTTTCCCGCGGCCAGCGCGGGCGCGATCTTCCAAGCCAGCATGAGAAGCGGGAAGTTCCACGGGATGATCTGCCCGCAGACGCCGAGCGGCGCATGTCCGGGAAGTTCTTCTGCAAGAAGTTGGGCGAGGCCCGCATGATAGTAGAAATGCCGCTGAGCGAGCGGGATGTCGATGTCGCGCGCCTCGCGGATCGGCTTGCCGTTGTCGAGGGATTCCAGCACCGCGAAAAGCCGCGAATGCTTCTGCAGGAGGCGGGCCAGCGCATAGAGATGGCGCGCGCGTTCGTGCCCCGACAGCTTCGCCCATTTCGGCGCGGCGCGCGTCGCGGCCTTCACCGCCGCGTCCACGTCTCCGGCGGTGCCTTGGGTCACGTGGGCCAGCACCTCGCCGCGGGCGGGGTTCCTCGTCTCGAAGGTGTCGCCCGGCGCGGTGAAGGCGCCGTCGATGAAGTGCCCGAAGGCGGGCCCGCGTTCCGCGATCCATGCGCGCGCCTCGGCGTCGCTTTCGGGGGCGGGGCCGTACTCCATGTTGTCGAAGATCTCGCGGGTGGTCATGGGCGGGCCCTCTCAGAGGATGGTGACAAGAAGTGCGACGAGGATCAGGAGGCCCGCCCCCGCCTTGCCGCCCTGCGCGCGGTCATGGGCGCTTGCGTAGGGCGCGAATTTCGCGGGCATGGCGTCGCGGGCGGCGCGGTCGCGGAACTCGGCCTCGAAGCGGGCGCGCTCGGCCTCGGTCAGGCCTTCGGCGAGCGCCCTGGCGCGGCGGTGCTGCACGACGGCGAGCGCGACGCCGATGAGGACGGCGACGGCAAGTGCGAGGCTCTGGAAGGACAGGGCCACGGGGCTCAGGCCGCCGGATGGCGGTAGCTGGCGGAATAGGCGCCGGTCGCGTGATGCTCGAGCTGCCGCTCGATGTCGCCCAGAAGCGAGGACGCGCCGAAGCGGAAGAGGTCGGGCTGCAGCCAGCGGTCGCCCAGCTCCTCCTTCATCATGGTGAGGTAGACCAGCGCGTCCTTGGCCTTGGAGATGCCGCCGGCGGGCTTGTAGCCGACCTTGTAGCCGGTCGCGGCCTCGTAGGCGCGGATGGCGCGGATCATGGTGAGCGTGACGGGAAGGGTCGCATTGACGCTTTCCTTGCCGGTGGACGTCTTGATGAAGTCCGCGCCGGCCATCATGCAGACCAGCGAGGCGCGCGCGACGTTCCGCAGCGTGCCAAGCTCGCCCGTCGCGAGGATCGCCTTGACGTGGGCATCGCCGCAGGCCGCGCGGAACTCGGCCATCTCTTCGTAGAGCGCCTGCCAGTTCCCGGTCAGGACGTGGCGGCGGGAGATGACGATGTCGATCTCCCTGGCGCCGGCCTTCACGCTTTCGCCGATCTCGGCCACGCGCAGGCGGAACGGCGACAGGCCCGCCGGAAAGCCGGTCGAGACGGCGGCCACGGGAATGCCCGAGCCCTCCAGCGCCTCGACGGCGGCGGGCACCATCTCGTGGTAGACGCAGACCGCGCCGGTGGTGATCGGCGGCAGGCCGAGCGCCTCGAGGATGTCGGCGCGTACCGGCTGTCGGGCCTTGGCGCAGAGGCGTCGGACCCGCCCCTCGGTGTCGTCGCCCGAAAGCGTGGTCAGGTCGATCAGCGTGATCGCCCTTGCGAGCCACGCGGCCTGCCACTCCTTCTTGACGGTGCGACGGCCCGGAAGGCTTGCCGCGCGGCGCTCGATGGCGGAGGTGTTCGCCTGCACCCGCGCGACCCAGTCGAGGTCGAGCGGCTGGCCCGCGTTGCGCGGCAGGTGCACCTGCGGCAGCTGGCCCGACGCCTCGGCCTTGAGATCATGGGCTGCGGTCTGCGGATGGGTCATCGGGGCATCCCCTTCATCGGGCCTGCGGCCGGGGGCCATGAGCGGCTGTGGTCGGAGCGGAAGGTCTCATGCGCGGGGCAGGAAGGCAAGCTTGACCAAACGGTCAAAATCGTCAGACGCGCGACAGGACGAGGCCCATGGCGACGAAGCCCACCGCGGCGATCCGCGTCCAGTCGATTTCGCGGACCGCAAGGCCGAAGCCGCCCGTCGCGTCGATCACCAGCGCCGCCGAAAGCTGGCCGAGAATCAGGGCCGCCACCATGGTCACGGCGCCAAGCGTGCCGACCGTGGCCAGAGCGCTCCAGACGTAGACCGCCCCGAAGGCGCCGCCCGCCCATGCCCACCACGGCGCGGCGGCCAGCGCCGAGCCCTCGGGCAGGCCCGAGCGCAGCAGCGCCAGCGCCGACAGCAGCAGGACCCCGACGCCGAAGGACAGCGCGGCGGCGGCGACGGGGTCGCCCGCATGGGCCGCGAGCCGCGCGTTGATGGGGGCCTGAAGCGCGCTCGCCGCGCCGCCGAGCGCCGCGAAGGCCAGCGCGGCGATGACCTGGATGCTCATGGAACCGTCTCCTCCCAGGAACGCACCGAGACTGCGCCCGGACCCGATGCCGGGCAAGGGGGGCCATGTGCGGCGAGCGGGCGTGACAGAACGCGGCGGAGCGTCTAACACGCGGGCGCACATCCAGGGGAACACCGCCATGGCCTTCGACCGTTCGATCAAGATCGCGCCCTCCATCCTGTCCGCCGACTTCGCCGATTTCGGCCGCGAGATCCGGGCGATCGAGGACCAGGGCGCGGATTGGGTGCATGTCGACGTGATGGACGGGCATTTCGTGCCGAACCTCACCTTCGGCCCGATGGCGGTGAAGGCATTCCGCAGGCATGTCACGACCGTGATGGACGTCCACCTGATGATCGCGCCGGTCGATCCCTACATCGACGCCTACGCCGATGCGGGCGCGGACATCCTGACCGCGCATGTCGAGGCCGGGCCGCACATCCACCGGACGCTTCAGGCGACAAGGGCGGCGGGCATGAAGGCGGGCGTGGCCCTGAACCCCGGCACCCCGGCCGAGGCGGTCGCGCACCTTCTGGACCTGTGCGACCTCGTCTGCGTGATGACGGTGAACCCGGGATTCGGCGGGCAGAAGTTCATCGACCTCACCGGCAAGGTCGCGACCCTGCGCGGCATGATCGGCGACCGGCCGGTGCATATCGAGATCGACGGTGGCGTGGACACGGCGACGGCCCCGCTGGTGGCCCGTGCGGGCGCGGATGTGCTGGTTGCGGGCTCGGCCGTGTTCCGGGGCGGATCGGTGGATGCGCCGCAGGTCTACGGCGAGAACATCCGGGCGATCCGCGAGGCGGCGGTCGCTGACGGGCCGCAGGAAGGACACTGAACAGGTTTCCGGGCCCGGGGGACCGGATCTGTCGGACGAATGGCGGCGCCGCCCTGGTGGGCGATGCGGTTGCCGTGCGCCGGGCCCATTGGGTCCGGCGGCCGATCCGGGGAAGGGCCCCGGCCGATCGTTGGTCTGGCATCCGGGCCTGCACCCGTGGCGGGGTGGTCTGGGGCCGGGATCGAACCGATAGCTTCGCTGCAGCACCCGGTCTTATGCCGTGGCAAGGTTAAGACTGCGTGAAGGACGCCCCGCCCCCTGCCCCGTCCGCGACAGCGCCTCCGCCCGACAGACCTACGGGCCAGCTGCCGTTCTCGGCGATGCGGCGCGTGACCGTGCGCATGACCGAAAGGCCGAAGCTCGGGTCCTCGAACTGGAGCCGCATGAAGCGCTTCTCGTCGATCTCGTAGAGCTGCGCGTCCTCGGTGCAGCGCGCGGTGGCGGTGCGGGTGGCGGCGTCGGTGAAGAAGGCGATCTCGCCGAAGATCTCGCCTCCTTCGATCTCGATGCCCAGCTCCTCGATCAGGACCTTGCCCGACCCGATGTAATAGAGCTGGTCCACCGGGTCGCCGCGCCTGAAGATCACCGAGCCCGCCGCGACGCGGCGCGACTTGCCGTAGGTCCTGATGACGGAGAAGTCGGGCCTGCGCGCCCGCTCGGGCGCCGCGAGCTTGCCGCGCAGCGACACGATCTGCCAGAGACGGTAGCAGTTGATCGGAAGCAGCAGCATCTCCATCGCGAGCAGCGGCCAGAGCTGCAGCGCGAAGCCGTAGGCAAAGAAGCACAGCGACGATCCGATCGCGAGGATCCGCAGCGGAAGCATGGTGTTCATCGCATAGGTCCCGACCGTCAGGATCGAGGCGAGCCAGCCGATCGCCTCGATCCAGTAGTGCACCGTCGTGTTGTCCATCCGGTCTCATCCCTCGCGGCCGTGCCGCCGTTCTTTCCTTGCGCCTTCCCTTGACAACGGAGACCCCGGCCGGGCCCCGCGCCGCCCTCAGCGCCAGGGATCGAAGCGGAGCCAGCTTCCGTCCGGCGCTTCCCGTCTAGTGAACCTATAGGGCAAAGCGTCCCAACACACGACCTCGTCGTACAAATTGTCGAGCACGAGGGTTCCGGCGCTGGTTTCCGCCAGAAGGACGGCGTGGGGGAAGAAATCGACCTCGTGGAAGGCGAAGGCGATGGTCAGCGCGGCGCGCGGAAGGCCGAGGCCGACGAGCCGCTCGCGCTTTTCCAGCACGAGATCCTCGCAGTCGCCACGGCACTCCACCGGAAAGTCCCAGTGCTCCTCGAGGCCGAGGCTGTCCATGTCGCTGACGAATTCCACCTCCGCGTTGACGGTGCGGTTCACCGCCTCGAGCTGCCCGTGCAGGGCGTCGGTCCATTCGAGGCGCGGCGCGCCGGTCAGCTCGCAGGCGGCGGGGTGGCGGGTGCAGAAGTCGGCGTATTGCGTCGGCGCGTCCTCCACGCTCGCCACGGGCAGGTCCATGGGCACGCAGCGGGGCATCGCGGGCACTGCGCGCTGCGGCATGAACTGCGGCACGAGGGCGATCGTGCAGGACAAGAGGGTGGCCCGGACGGCGCGCGCCCGTCGCGCATCAGACCGGCGGGACGCAATCCCGCGCATCGAGCTCGAGGACGGGGTCGCCCGAAGAACAGGGCTCGCCCGTCACCGGGTATCGCGTCGGCGTCTCGCACGCCGTCAGCGCGAGAAGGGCCGAGATCATGAGGATCAGGCCGGGCACTTTCATGGCGGGTCCTTTCTTGTTTCATGCGCCGGGGGAACGGGGCGCGGCCCGGCTCAGGCGGACCAGTTGGCGCGCACCTCGTGGGCCAGCTGGGGGTCGGGCGGCTCGAGGCAATCGACGTAGGCGGCCCACATCCCGGCCTCGCGGCCGGCATTCGCGCAGGCGGCCTCGCGGTCGTCCCAGAGGCCGATGACGCAGCCCGCGCCGTCCTCGTCCATGATGTCGAGGAACTGCCGCAGGCCGGGCAGCGACATGATCCGGTCCTTCATCCGCTCCATCAGGGCGAGCGAGGCTGAGGTCATGCCGGGTTTGGTCCTGGAGCGCGTCAGATTCGCATACATGCGGACATCCTCCCTGGTCGGTGAACCTGGGAGGAACGATAATCCGCCGGGCGCGGCGACGCCTTAACGCCCGTCAACGCATGGCGGGACAGGGCCCGGGGCGCGCGGGCGGCGCGGGCGATCAGCCCGCGGTCGGCCCGGCCTCAAGCACGTCCTCCAGCGTCCGCAGACCGGTGCGCGGCGCCTGCACGAGGACGGCCATGTTGCCCGGCTTGTGTTCGTTGCGGAGCATCTTCATGTGCGCCTGCGGCAGCTCCTCCCACGGGAAGACCTCGGACATGCAGGGATCGAGCCTGCGGTCGAGCATCAGCTTGTTGGCGGCGGCCGCCTGCTTGAGATGCGCGAAGTGCGAGCCCTGAAGGCGCTTCTGGTGGGACCACATGTGGCGCACGTCGAAGGTGCAGTTGTAGCCCGTGGTGCCCGCACAGATCACCACCATGCCGCCGCGCTTGACCACGAAGGTGGAGACGGGGAACGTCGCCTCGCCGGGGTGCTCGAACACCATGTCGACGTTCACGCCCTTGCCGGTGATGTCCCAGATCGCCTTGCCGAAGCGGCGCACCTCGCCGAACCAGGTCTTGTAGTCCTCGGTGCCGACTTCCGGCAGCCTGCCCCAGCAGTCGAAATCCTTGCGGTTGATGACGCCCTTGGCCCCGAGGTCCATGACGAACTGGCGCTTGTCCTCGTCCGAGATCACGCCGATGGCGTTGGCGCCGGCCGTGTTGATGAGCTGGATCGCGAAGGACCCGAGGCCCCCCGACGCGCCCCAGACGAGCACGTTCTGACCGGGCTTCAGGTCGTGCGGCTCGTGCCCGAACAGCATCCTGTAGGCGGTGGCGAGCGTCAGCGTGTAGCAGGCGCTTTCCTCCCATGTGAGGTGCTTGGGGCGCGGCATCAGCTGCTGGGACTGCACGCGGGTGAACTGCGCGAAGGAGCCGTCGGGCGTCTCGTAGCCCCAGATGCGCTGCGAGGGCGACAGCATCGGGTCGCCGCCGTTGCACTCCTCGTCGTCGCCGTCGTCCTGGTTGCAGTGGACCACGACCTCGTCGCCGACCTTCCAGCGCGTGACCCTGTCGCCGACCGCCCAGACGATGCCCGCCGCGTCCGAGCCGATGATGGCGTAGTCGGCCTTGTGCTGGTTGAAGACCGAGGCGGGCTTGCCGAGGCAGGCCCAGACGCCGTTGTAGTTCACGCCCGCCGCCATCACGAGGACGAGGACGTCGTGGCTGTCGAGGACGGGGGTGTCCACGACCTCGACCTTGAGGGCCTCCGTCGGGTCGCCGTGCCGCTCCTGCCGCAGGATCCAGCCGTACATCCGCGAGGGGACGTGGCCGAGGGGCGGGATCTCTCCCATCTCGTAGAGGTCTTTCTTCGGCGCGTCGTAGGCGGCGATGGGCGATTCACGGTCGAGGGCCATGGGCGGGTCTCCGGTGGACGTGGCGATGCCGCAATGCGGAATCGCGATATGCTGTTGCAGCGAGACATAAGGATGGCCACGCAATAAAGCAAACCGGAAATTGGTTTTCGCGAAATATTATGTCGCACTCGATACGACGGCAGCGACCTCGCGGGCGTCTTCCCTGGCCGTTTCGGGGAACAGGTGCGCGACGGACGCCGCGTAGAAATCCACGAGGCGCCTGCCCTGTTCGGTGAAGGCGAGGCTGCCGTCCTCGCCGATCACGAGCATCCGCCGCACGGTGAAGGCGCGAAGGCCGGCCTCGACGGTGTCGGCCTCGTCGCCGCGCGGAACAAGCAGCGTGATGCCCCTGTCGCGCGCGGCGGCCATCGCCTCGTGGGCGGCGTCGCGCAGCGCGGCTTCGGTCTCCGCGCCCTGCGCCACCAGGTGCGCGACGAGCGGCACGGGCGTGACCGGCATGACGGCGGCGATGCGGTCCATCAGGTCGCCGCCGAGATCGTGCGAGGGGTCCTCGTGCGGGTGCTTCATGAACTCCGACAGGCTGAGCGGCGCGCCGAAGCTTACGGCGGCGTAGCCGTAGCGGTGCAGCTTGCCCCGCAGCCTGAGCCAGATCTGCCGCCGCAGGTAGCGCCAGATCGGCCTGAGCGAGAAACGGAAGGCGCGCGTGCCGTTCTCGCGCGCCGCGATCAGGTCGAGGTCCTCCATCACGCGGTCGTAGTTCAGCGCCACGGGCACGAAGACGACGTCGCGCGAGGTGCGCGGATCGAACCCGTCGAGAATGTAGGAGATCAGTCCCAGCTTGGGCCGCCCCAGCCCCCCGGTCCGGCTGAGCCCGCCTTCGGGGAAGACCGCCTGCGTCAGGCCCGCCTCGGTCGCCATCTGGACATAGCGGGCCAGCACCTTGCGGTAGAGCGCGTTGTTGTGCCGGCGCCGGATGAAGTAGCCGCCCATCGCGCGCACCAGCTGTCCGAGGGGCCAGACCCGCGCCCATTCGCCCACCGCGTAGGCCAGCGCCGAGCGTTCGGCCACCAGCCAGGTCACGAGGACGTAATCCATGTTCGAGCGGTGGTTCATCACGAAGATGACGGTCTTGTCCTCGGGGATGGCGGCCAGCGCCTCCTCGTTGGGATTGGCGAGGCGCACGCGATACAGCGACTGGCTGAACAGGCGGGCGGCGCGGATCGCGAAGGAGAAGTAGGTGAAGGCCGAAAAGCCCGGCACGATCTCGCGGGCATAGCGTTCGGCCTTCTGGAAGGCGACGTCCTCGCGGATGCCGTTCTCGTGGGCGTGCTCCGAGATGGCGCGGGCGACCTCGGGGTCGTAGATCAGCCGGCGCACCGTATCCATGCGGCGGGCGAGCTTGAAGGGCTGGATCGGACGCTCCAGCCTCTGGTTCAGCCGCGTCACCGCGTTCTCGAGGCGGCGGCGGAAATACCAGCGCACCGACGGAAACAGGAAATGCGACGCGAAGGTCACGCCCGCGAAAAGCAGGATCAAGAGGAACAGCCAGAGAGGCAGGGTGACGGTGCCGGTCATCGCCGCGAACGGTGGCAGGAATGACGCCTGCGGACAATACGGCGTTTTCGGGAGGGGATGCGCGGCGTTGCGGGCGATTGGCCGGGGCGGTCGCGGCCAGCGGCGGCACGGGCGCGGGACTGCCCCGCACCCCGGCTCTGCCGCGATGCAGCGAATTGACAGGGTCATATTCTTCTCCATATACCGCGATGAACGAAATGAAATTGCCGAGACGAAAATCCGGAGGCCGCCCGTGACCGCCATGCAGAAAGACAAGCCCTGGCTGATCCGCACCTATGCGGGCCATTCCACGGCGAAGGCCTCGAACGCGCTTTACCGGGGTAATCTCGCCAAGGGGCAGACCGGCCTTTCGGTCGCCTTCGACCTGCCTACCCAGACGGGCTACGACAGCGACCATGTCCTGTCGCGCGGCGAGGTGGGCAAGGTCGGCGTGCCGATCAGCCATCTGGGCGACATGCGCGCGCTGTTCGACGAGATCCCTCTGGAGCAGATGAACACGTCCATGACGATCAACGCGACCGCGCCGTGGCTGCTCGCGCTTTACATCGCGGTGGCCGAGGAACAGGGGGCGGACGTCTCGAAGCTGCAGGGCACGGTCCAGAACGACCTGATGAAGGAATACCTCAGCCGCGGCACCTACATCTGCCCGCCGAAGCCCTCGCTCGCCATGATCGCGGACGTGGCCGAATACTGCTACCGGCACGTCCCGAAATGGAACCCGATGAACGTGTGCTCCTACCACCTGCAGGAGGCCGGCGCGACGCCCGAACAGGAACTGGCCTATGCGCTGGGAACCGCGATCGCGGTCCTCGACGAACTCCGGCCCCGCGTGCCGGAAGAAGATTTCCCGGTGCTGGTCGGGCGGATCTCGTTCTTCGTGAACGCGGGCATTCGTTTCGTCACCGAAATGTGCAAGATGCGCGCCTTCGTCGATCTCTGGGACGAGATCTGCGCGGACCGCTACGGGGTGCAGGATCCGAAATACCGCCGCTTCCGCTACGGAGTGCAGGTGAATTCGCTGGGACTGACGGAACAGCAGCCCGAGAACAACGTTTACCGTATTCTCATCGAGATGCTGGCGGTGACGCTTTCGAAAAGGGCGCGCGCGCGCGCGGTTCAATTGCCCGCGTGGAACGAGGCGTTGGGATTGCCCCGGCCGTGGGATCAGCAATGGTCGATGCGGATGCAGCAGATCATGGCCTTCGAGACCGATCTTCTGGAATACGGGGACCTCTTCGACGGCAATCCCGTGGTCGACGCCAAGGTCGAGGAGCTGAAGCAGGGCGCGCGCGCCGAACTTGCCAACCTCGAGTCGATGGGCGGGGCGATCGCGGCGATCGACTACATGAAATCGCGGCTGGTGGAATCCAACGCCGACCGGGTGAACGCCATCGAGCGCGGCGAAACCGTGGTCGTGGGCGTCAACAGGTATACGCAATCGGAACCCTCGCCGCTGATGGGCGAGGATGGCGGGATCATGGTCGTCGATCCGGCGGTCGAACAGGACCAGATCGCCCGGCTGAACGACTGGCGCGCCACGCGGGACACGGACGCGGTCGAGGCGGCGCTGGCCGACCTGCGGCAGGCGGCGGCCGAGGGGCGCAACGTCATGCCCGCCTCCATCGCGGCGGCGAAGGCCGGGGCCACGACGGGCGAATGGGCGGGCGTCATGCGCGCCGTCCACGGCGAGTATCGCGGGCCCACGGGCGTGTCCAAATCCATGTCCAACAAGACCGAAGGCCTCGACGAGATCCGCGAGGCGGTCGACGCGGTCTCCGACAGGCTGGGCCGCCGCATGAGGTTCCTCGTGGGCAAGCCGGGGCTGGACGGCCATTCCAACGGAGCCGAGCAGATCGCGTTCCGCGCGCGCGACTGCGGCATGGACATCTCCTACGAGGGGATAAGGCTGACGCCCGCCGAAATCGTCGCCGCCGCCCGCGCCGAGGCCCCCGACGTGATCGGGCTTTCGATCCTGTCGGGCAGTCACGTCCCGTTGATCGGGGAGGTCATGGACCGGTTGCGCGAGGAAGGCCTCGACCATATTCCGGTCATGGTCGGCGGGATCATTCCCGACGAGGATGCGGCCCGGCTGACGGCATCGGGCGTGGCGCGCGTCTATACGCCCAAGGATTTCGAATTGAACCGCATCATGATGGATATCGTGGCGCTGGCCGATCCGGACTCGATCGCCGCCGAATAGCCCGCGCGGACGGCTTTTTGCCGATGACGCGCAAGCCGGGGCATACCCCTTGTCTTTTCGCGGGGCGCGCTGATATGTGGCGCATGCCGGATCAATTCCGGCAACGACGGCAAAGGAAATAACATGTCAATCGACCTCGAAAGGCTGTCCCTTCAAGAGTTGCATGATCTGAGGAAGCAGGTGGACGCCCAGATCAAGAATTTCGAAAAGCGCAAGAAGAAGGATGCGCTTGTCGCCGCACAAAAGGCCGCGCAGGAGCATGGCTTTTCGCTGGAGGATATCCTCAGCAACAAGGGCGGCTCCAAGGGGCTTCCGAAATATGCGAACCCCGCGAACCCCGATCAGACCTGGACCGGCCGTGGCCGCCAGCCGACCTGGGTGAAGGACGCGCTCGCCAAGGGCAAATCCCTCGACGATCTCGCGATCTGAACGATGACGGTCCACATCGGCGCTTCGCCAGGCGACATCGCCGAGACCGTCCTTATGCCCGGCGACCCGCTTCGTGCAAAGTGGGCCGCCGAGCGGTTTCTCGAAGATCCCGTCTGCGTCAACGAGGTCAGGGGGATGCTGGGCTACACCGGCACCTGGACCGGCGCGGACGGAAATTCGCACCGCGTCACGATCCATGGGTCGGGCATGGGGATGCCCAGCCTGTCGATCTACGCCAACGAACTCATCCGCGACTACGGCGCAAGGACGCTGATCCGCATCGGCTCGGCCGGGGCGATGCAGCATGGCGTGCGCCTGCGCGACGTGGTGCTGGCGATGACGTCCTCGTCGCTTTCGACGCCCTCGCGCGGCATCTTCGGCGACCTGAACTTCGCGCCCTGCGCCGATTTCGGCCTCTTGGCGGCGGCCCATGCCGCGGCGAGGACGAAGGAGTGCGCCGTGCATGTCGGGGGGATCTATTCCTCGGACGTGTTCTATGACGAGCGCCCCGACCTCAACGAGCAGATGACGCGCCACGGCATCCTCGCCGTCGAGATGGAGACGGCCGAGCTTTACTCGGTCGCCGCGCGGCACGGGGTGCGCGCGCTGGCGGTGCTGACCATCTCGGACCACCTTCTGACGCATGAGGCGTTGCCCTCGGAGGATCGGCAGTCCAGTTTCTCGGACATGGTCGAGATCGCGCTGGAGGCGGCCTTCGCATGAGACTGAAACGGACACTCGCGGGGCGCACCGTGGGGGCGGTCGGCCTCGGCTGCATGAGCTTCGGCGGCGTCTACGGCGCGACCGACGAGGACGAAAGCTTCGCCTGCCTCGCAGAGGCGCTGGTGCTGGGCGTCGATCACTGGGACGTGGCCGAGATCTACGGGATGGGCGTCTCCGAGACGGTGATGGGCCGCTTCCTCGCGCAGCACCGCGCGGAGGTCAGCATCGCCACCAAGGCCGGGATCTATCCCAAACCCGAGCGCCATTTCCGCAACGATGCGGACGCGCTGCGCGCCTCGCTGGAGGGCTCGCTGCAGCGGCTTGGACGCGACCGGGTGGAGCTGTTCTACATCCACCGCCGCGAGGCCGCCCGCCCGATCGAGGAGGTGATGACCACGCTGGTGGGTTTCCTCGAGGAGGGGATGATCGGCGGCATCGGCCTGTCCGAGGTGTCGCCCGCCACGCTGCGCCGCGCCTGCGCCGTCCATCCCGTCGCGGCCGTGCAGTCTGAATACTCGCTGTGGACGCGGCAGCCCGAACTGGGGATGCTGCAGGCCTGCGCGGAGCTGGGCGTGACCTTCGTGGCCTTCTCGCCCGTCGGACGCGGCATCTTCGCGGACCGCTTCCCCGACCCGAAATCCTTCCCCAGGGGCGATTTCCGCGCCAGCAATCCCCGCTTCACCGAACCCAACTACTCGGCCAACACGGCCGCCATCGCGCCCTTCCGGGACTGGTGCCGCGCACGCGGCTGGTCCACCGCCGCGACGGCCGTGGCATGGACGCTGCACAAGGGTGACCATGTCCTTCCGATCCCCGGAACCCGCAGCGCGGACCACCTTCGCGACCTCGCGCAGGCCCCGGAGATCGCGCTTTCGCCGCAGGACATCGCCGAGATAGAGACGATTCTGCCAATCGGCTTCGCCCACGGCTCGCGGTATTCCGACGCGCAGTGGATCGGCGTGGAGCAATACGGCTGAGACGAAAAGGGCGCCCGGGGGGCGCCCTTTCGCAGTCAGATGATCACCACGTCCAGCGGCGGGAAGCCGTTGAAGCCGACCGAGGAATAGCTCGACGTGTAGGCGCCGCAGTTGCGGATGATGACCCGGTCGCCGGACTTCAGGCCCAGCGGCAGGGAAACGGGACGCTTCTCGTAGAGCACGTCGGCGCTGTCGCAGGAGGGACCGGCGAGGATGCAGGGACCCGCCGCCTCGTGGTCGCGATCGGTCGTGAACTGGTAGCGGATGGCCTCGTCGATGGTTTCGGCCAGACCCGAGAACTTGCCGATGTCGAGGTAGACCCAGCGGCAGAGGTCGTCGTCGGACTTGCGCGACACCAGAAGCACCTCGGCGGCGATCATGCCGGCCTCGGCCACCAGACCGCGACCGGGCTCGGCCATGATCTGCGCCGCGCCGGGAAAGCGCGCCTCGACCCGGTCCATTACCGCAGAGGCATAGACGGTCGGATGCGGGATGTCGTCGCCGTAGAAGGCCGGGAAGCCGCCGCCGATGTTCAGGAGCGAAAGCTCGAAGCCCGCCTCGACGGCCTGCGTCCAGACCGCCGCCACCTGGTCGAGGGTGCCTTCCCACATCGCGGGGTCGCGCGTCTGCGAGCCGACGTGGAACGACAGGCCCACCGGCGCGAGGCCGAGATCGCGGGCCATGCCCATCAGCGACAGGACCTTGTCGCGCGCGGTGCCGAACTTGCGCGTCAGCGGCCAGTCGGCGCCGGAGGCCTCGACGATGAGACGGATGTAGACCTGCGCGCCGGGGGCGTGGGCCGCGATCTTCTCCAGCTCTTCTTCGGCGTCGGCGGCGAACAGCGTGATGCCGGCGGAATGCGCGAAGGCGATGTCGGACACCCGCTTGACGGTGTTGCCGAACGAGATCGTCTCGGGGCGGGCGCCGAGCGACAGGCACAGCTCGATCTCGCCGCGCGAGGCCGCGTCGAAGTGCGATCCGACCTCGACGAGGCGCTCGACGACCTCGCGGGCGGGGTTCGCCTTGACCGCGTAGTGGATGTCGGCGCGGCCGAGGCCCGCCTTCAGCGCGTGATACTGCGCCTCGACCGCGTCGATATCGAGGACGAGGGTCGGACGGTCGAAATGGCGCTCGCGGATATGGGCCTCGATGCGGGCCGAGCTGCGCTGAGGATACGATGCGGCGAAAGCCGCCGGGAAGCCGGCGAACGTAGCGTTCATGGTCATCTCCAATAGACCCGGCCAGGTGGTGGCCGAAAAGTTCCAAGGGAGACGTTACCGTCGCTACGTAACTGCGGTGGTTCGGATCCGGTTGCCGGTCGAGTGCCACCCGTGACAGAGGCGCGTGCGTTGGCGTCTATGCGGGGGCATCTGGGGCAAAGCGTGAGTCGAATCAAGGATAGATTTGGGGCGCCCCGAAATTTTTTTCGGGCGCTGCGTTTTGCACCGCGTGTCGGCCGGTCCGGCCCGCCTCAGCGGCCGTGGCTGCGGTCGTAGCGGCTGCGCGGCGGGGGCTCGTGCCCGGCCGTCAGCGCGCAGTCGAAGACCTCGACGAGAAGCGGGAAGCAGGGCGCGGCGTCCGAGGAATGCTCGGCCCCGCAGTCGCCGCCGGGGCAGGCCGACAGCGCGCCCAGAAGATCGACCTCGGCGAGAAAGTCGATGTGATCGCCGGGGCGCACGGGGCTGGCCTTCATGAAATACTGGCCGGTGTCGCGCGTGAAGCCGGTGCACATGAAGACGTTGAGAACATCGTGGACATGCCCCTCGGCCTCGGCCAGCGTCAGCCCCGTCGCATCGGCCAGCGCGCGCGTCAGGTTCGAGTGGCAGCAATGGTGATACTGCCCGCCCGACAGGAGGGCGTGGGTGTAGGGGTCGCAGCGCGTGCCGATCACGTCGTGGACGCCGCCGCCATAGGCGTCGATGCCGTACCAGCCGAGCGTGTCGTCCACGATGGTCGCCATCGGCCTGAGCGAGGGGAAGCTGGACCACAGCCTGTCGCCGGTGCTGACGTGGGTGCCGTGCAGGGCGCGGGTCTTGCCGGAATAGAACCGCTCGGACAGGTCCTGCGCATTCCACAGGTTCAGGTCGCCGACCTGCGGCCCCTCGACGCTGGTGATGCGAAAGACCTGGCCCGCGCGCACGCGGAAGCTCCGCGCGTCGCGGGGCGGGACCAGAACCTCGCCCACCTTGCGCAACCCGGTTCGGGCGGCGGCCAGTCCTTCGGGGTCGGGCGCGGCAAGCGTCTCGGTCGGGTAGCAGATGACGGGACGCACGGCGCGCCGCGCCTCGGCATCGGGCGGGGGAAGTGGCGTGTCCTGTCGGTCGGGCATGGTCGGGCGGTCCTTCCTGAGGCGGTCCGGGGCGGCGTGGCGGTTGCGGGCGCATCCTGCCTGCCCGGCGGCGGAACGCAAGGCGCGCGAGGCGTGCGGCGGCCGAGGATGGCACGGGGCGGCGCTAGAGCGCGGCGGGTCCAAGCGCGCGCTTGCACTCCTTGGGCGGCCTGCCGTTCTGGGTGAAGGCGTCCACATGGCACGCCGTGCAGGTCCAGCGCGCTGAGCTGACGCCTTGCCGGGGCCTGTCGGCCCGCCAGCGGCAGGGCTTCGGCCCGGCGGAGGGCGGCGCAGGGAGACGGTCCGTGCGTGCGGCGCCTGCGGG